>CAZDQW010000016.1:51120-52038 GCA_964507845.1 uncultured Megasphaera sp. | reverse complement strand
TCTGGGGTACTGCGGCCAGGCCTGGGGCCCCCAGTTCAGGAAGGATGTAGAGTCTTGGAGCAGGTCCAGAGGAGGGCCACTAAAATGATCAGAGGGCTGGAGCACCTCTCCTGTGGGGAAAGGTTGAGGGAACTGGAAAAGAGAAGGCTCTAGGAAACCTCATTGTGGCCTTCCAATACTTGAAAGTAGCATAAAAACAGAAGCAGGAATGGCTGTTTATGAAGGTGGATATGGATAGGACAAAGAGGAGCGGTTTTAAACTTAGGCAGGGGAGGTTTAAGTTAGATATTAGGAGGAAGTTTTTCACAGAGAGGGAGGGTGGTGATGCACTGGAACTGGTTGCCCGAGGAAGTTGTGGATGCCCCATCCCTGGAGGGATTCAAGGCCAGGCTGGATGTGGCTCGGGGCAGCCTGGTCTGGTGGTTGGCGACCCTGCGCATAGCAGGGGATTGAAACTAGGTGATCACTGTGGTCCTTCTCAACCCAGGACATTCTCAGATTCTAAGATTTATTGTAGAAGTATATGATTCTTCTATCAGTTTGAGGACAAAAATATTTTAACATGTAAACTTAAGTTTCATATTTCTGCTTTCAGTCATGATCTCCATCTCTCGAATGACTTTCTGCACTACATTACTTGACTGCATAATTCACTTTAGAAAGTCTTGCACTTACTGTAACAAATCTAGTTTCCATATTATCATGTTAAAGAGTTTCTCGTCTAACTTACTAAGTCAACATGAAGATTGTATAAATGACTACAGTGGCATGGTAAAAACGTTACTGTATTCTTAATTATTTAAAATTTGTTTTATAAACATAGATAAAAAACTGATAATGACTGTAAATATATATATATTGTAACAAAATGGAAAAGCTTTATAAACAGGTTCATAAGCTGCACCTCCCATATTTGTA
>CAZDQW010000016.1:1065-51110 GCA_964507845.1 uncultured Megasphaera sp. | reverse complement strand
TATACCAAAACCCAGTACTGACTTCTGTTTTCCTTCACAAAAAAAGAGAAATATGAACATGGACATTTATTGATTACATTATATTATTTCCTGACTTGTCTCCTGATGGTCACGTAGTAGACCGAATTGAGTTCTGTAGAGAAAGATGAAGTACAAATTCCTTATGAAGGTAACATTTTCTTGCCTGTAATTTATCTACAGATATCTGCAAAATATCTGCTACAAAATGTGTCCATAAGTCTGATTAATAAAATCAATCTACCAAAATGCAATCTGTACATTTGAAATAGTAGTACGGCCTCAGTAGTTACTGTAGGATTAATTTTGCATTGCATGTTATAATCCAAATCAATCTGACTTCATTAATGTCGTGAACTAAAGACGTGTTGATCCCAAGATGAATTAAGTAGTTAAGTCATTAAGACCTGCTATATATCCAGCATACACATTTCTCCCAGTGCTTTCTTGTGCCTGAAAATTTTACTGCTTTCATAGTAGGTGGGATTTTTTTTTTTTAAATTGCAAAATTTACTAAGCCACGACTACATTGCAAATTAAATTTTGAGAAACTGAATGTATTTCCAGTTCATAAAATGTTTCAGTATAATATGGTTGCAACAGTATAAAGTTAATTCAGCAGTTTCAGCTGTCACAGCAACAAGTTCTTTGCATGGAGGACACTTCACACTTGATTTGTTGATAAGTTGGCAATACTGCTGTTCACCATGCTTCAGCTGACTTAGTGTACAGTTCAAGGTTTCAGGCTGTCAGGCTGAAAATAATTAGATGTTCAAGTTGCATTATGAAATAAGAAACTGCAGCCCACTGGCCCTGAACACTGAAAATGTAAGAACTACTCTCACTGATTCAAGGAGAAAAAGGATTCTTCTCCTTCTGCTTCCAGTCTGATCATTTTCATTTTGGAAGGACAACATTTTCTGTTACTGAATTGTATTATCAGAAAATGCTTAAAGGGAATTGAAGAAATAGAAAAAAGCAGGGGTATAAACTCTCCTACCCGGCATTGGATAAGGAAAAAAATAAGAGGAGGAATTCAATGTTATAAGGACAATGGATTTACATATACTGTTAGAAGAACGTTGTTTAAATTGAAAAATAAATTATCTAAATAAAAGAAACGATCCACAGTTTTTTTATAAATCTCCAGTACGAAACTACATTGAAAAGCACGTTATGGCAGTAAAATTTAGATTACAGAGAAAATGCACAGCGGGAAAGTCTGAGAGAGATTGCTTTTCTCCTTGCAGGTTTACTGTCCAATATATTTGACAAAACCTACAACTATTTTTGTAGTAAACGCGCAAAAACATATAGTCAGACCGTTTTTTTTGTGATATACTCATTAAGTTGCCAATGAATGTAGTTTTTATATTTTACTATGGGAGAGAGCAGTAATGGAACGTCAAGATATTCGTAATATAGCTATTATCGCGCATGTTGACCACGGCAAAACAACGTTGGTAGATGCGATGCTTAAGCAGAGCCATGTTTTCCGCACGAATGAGAAGGTTGCCGAACGTATTATGGACTCCGGAGATATTGAACGGGAACGGGGAATTACTATTTTGTCTAAGAATACGTCGGTTATGCATGACGGTGTTAAAATAAACATTGTCGATACGCCGGGCCATGCCGATTTCGGCGGCGAAGTGGAACGGGTGCTGAATATGGTCGACGGCGTGCTGCTTCTTGTCGATGCATTTGAAGGTCCGATGCCGCAGACAAAATACGTACTGCGGAAAGCGCTGGAACAGAAACTGAAGCCTATTGTTGTTATTAACAAAATAGATAAGCCGGAAGCGCGCGTTGCTGACGTGGAAGATGAAGTGTTGGAGCTGTTCATGGAATTGGAAGCAAACGATGATCAGCTTGATTTTCCGGTCATTTATGCCAACGGCCGCGACGGCATTGCCAAATATTCGATGGACGACGACAGCGAAGACTTGGAACCGCTTTTTAAGACGATTATCGATTCCTGCCCATGCCCGAAAGGCGATATTGACGGCCCGCTGCAGTTTATGGTTACGACATTGGATTATGATGATTATGTCGGGAAAATTGCTATTGGCCGCATCGTTCGCGGCCGGCTGCGACCCAACCAGCAGGTCGTCATTACTGATGGGGAACGGCAGCGCCGTGCTAAAATCGGGCGGGTGTATACGTATGAAGGTTTGAAGCGGACTGAAACGGAAGAAGCCTCTATGGGTGATATTGCCTGCATTATCGGGATTCCTGATCTTAAAATCGGGGAAACGGTGGCCGATCCGCAGAATCCGGAAGCGCTTCCGAAGATTAATATTGATGAACCGACGTTGTCGATGATTTTTTATGTCAATGACAGTCCCTTTGCCGGACAAGAAGGAGAATATGTTACAAGCCGCCATTTGCGGGATCGTTTGTTCCGGGAAGTGCAGACCAATGTATCGCTGCGTGTGGAAGAAACGGACAGTGCCGATGCATTTAAAGTGTCGGGACGCGGTGAACTGCACATTGCCGTCTTGATTGAAGAAATGCGCCGTGAAGGGTATGAACTGCAGATCGGCAAGCCCAATGTTATCACGAAAGAAATCAACGGGCAGAAGTGCGAGCCCCTGGAAGCCCTTACGATTGATGTGCCTCAGGAATTCATGGGCGCCGTTATGGAAAAACTGGGTACGCGCAAAGCCGAAATGGTCAATATGGTCGACATTGCCGGATATACGCGGCTGGAATTTATCATTCCTGCCCGCGGCCTTATCGGTTTCCGCAGTGAATTTTTAACAGCGACAAAAGGAAACGGCATCATGTATCATGTATTCCATGGATATGCGCCGTGGAAGGGCGATATTCCCGGCCGGACGCGCGGCAGCTTGGTGGCGTTTGAATCGGGCACAACGACCGGATACGGAATTTTCAATTTGCAGGACCGCGGCGATATGTTCATTTCACCGGCTGAAGAAATCTATCTTGGGCAGGTAGTCGGCGAAAGTAACCGCGACGTCGATATTGATGTTAATCCGTGCAAGAAGAAGCATCTGACGAATACACGGTCCTCGTCGTCTGATGAAGCGCTGCGCCTTACGCCGCCGCGCATTATGAATCTGGAAAAAGCCCTTGAATGGATTAATGACGATGAACTTGTCGAGGTAACGCCAAAGAGTATTCGCATCCGCAAAGCCATTTTGGACAAGCATGACCGGAAAAAAGCGATGCGCAAAGCTCAATCATAAGACACATATAATGATAAAGCAGCCTTCGGAAATGTATCCGCAAGGCTGCTTTTTGATATTGCTGTGTACAGCTAAAGCTAAACATAATCTAAATAATCTAAAAGCTGTCTAAATATATTTTTAACAAATAATGATTATTAAAAATATTGACAAACTATAGGTTTTATGCAATAATTTTATTATAGAGAAATGATTACAACTAAAAACACTAGGAGGACTTAGAACCATGAAGAAAAAAATATGCGGCATCTTAGGGATCTTAGCTGTAACCACAATGATTGTTATGCCGACGGCCTTGGCCAGTATAAGCACCCAAGATGCGAAACGAATTGTGTTAAAGGAATATCCCGGCGCTAAAATTCATAAAGTAGAACGTGACTATGACGGCGGCCGCAGAGTGTATGAAGTCGATTTCCGCACGGATGCGATCTGGGACGGAGAGCTTACTATTGATGCGGATACAGGGCGGATTCTGGAGCGCAAAGAAAAATATTAATTGCTTAGCGTATACAGGAGAAATGAGATGAAAAAGAACATAAAAATGATGCTGGCCGCGGCAGCCGTGACTTGTATCGGCATTATGCCTGCTTTTGCTATTAGTGAGAAAGAGGCTGAACAAATTGTAAAAAGGGAATATCCCGGCGCGGTCATACATCAAATCGACCGGGATTATGAGCGCGGACGCAGAGTATATGAAATAGAATTTCAGACAGCCGACATTTGGGACGGCGAACTGACGATTGATGCCGAGACAGGACGTATTCTCAAGCGTGATATTGACCGCCGAGACAGCCGGCACCGTCGTGGATGATACTGTGACCGCTGCTGGTGATTTATTGCAGACATAGATCTACAAGCCGATAAAAGAATAAAAACCGGACTGACGTAAAAGCCGTGTCGGCTGTTCTGTCAGTCCGGTTTTTTATTTCTTAACGTGATTTTATAACGTAAGTTTGTGATATGCCGTGCCGTCCATTTCCTTCCATTGGCAGTCCTTTTCGGTTATCGTCATATATCCGCAGACGGAATTTTCTTTCGGCAGGGAGACGGAACCGGGATTCAGGTAGAGGTTATCTGTGCCGAACGGTTCCCAGGCAGGTACGTGCGTATGCCCGTGGAGCAATATATCGCCGGAGTTCATGGGAGGCAGCGAATCTGTATTGAAGATATCGCCGTGTGTGGCGAATATGACGCGGTATCCTGTGTATAAGACGGCATAGCGGGCCATGATGGGAACATCGAGAACCATTTGGTCTACGGCAGAATCGCAGTTTCCCTGTACGCACAGCAGACGGGATTTTTCCTCATTCAGCATGGCGGCAACATCTTTGGGACTATATTCTTTCGGCAGTGCGTTGCGCGGCCCGTGGTATAAGAGATCGCCGAGCAAAACAAGTTTTTCAGCTTGTTCACGGCGGAAGGCTTCGATTAGCTGCCGGCAGTAATGTGCAGATCCGTGTATGTCTGATGCGATCATTAGTTTTAACATAATTAATTCCTCCTATGTATAAAGATATGTGTGGTCAGAGCGTATTTTGGAATTTATTTGAAAAATTCCCGGTCTTCAGGCCGCATACGGCATAGCAGACTGCCTTGTTCCGTAATTTTTCGTATGGGGCGGCAGGGATTGCCGTAGGCCAGGTAATTGGAGAATATCTTTTGTGACAACCCTGCCGGTACAGATGACGACATTGTTGCCGATATGTACCCCGCCAAAGACAATGATATTGCAGACCAGCCAGACGTTATTCCCGATGTAAATGCAGGCATCGTCCATGACGACGAGATTAAATTAGAAAAAATTTTTTATTCTTCCGTCATAGAGCGCTTGCCTCGTCCCGGTTTTATATCTATAGTACGTCATTTTATACAGGGATGCAACTGAAAAAGACTGCCGCCGCCAGTTGATAACTTGTTATGGCATGGAAGTAATAAACATGGTATAGTATATATTGGTTGATTATATGAAGGAGGCCGGATATGTATAAGTATGTATTGTTTGATTTGGACGGCACGCTGACGGATTCAAAAGAAGGCATTATCAAGTCGGTGGAGTATGCGCTGGTTCGAATGGGAGAAACGACTGAGGGGAGATTGGAGCAGGAGACGATTGTCGGGCCGCCGCTGATAACGACCTTTTGCGACGTATTCGGGTTTTCTGCGGAGAAAGCTCAAAAGACATATGAGTATTTTCAGGAACGGTACAGCACGATAGGAAAATTTGAAAATAAAGCGTTTGATGGGATTATCCCTTTATTGAAAAAACTACATGACCGAGGAGTTCGTTCTTTTGTGGCTACGTCGAAGCCGCAGGTTCATGCCGTGATAATTTGCGAAACGTTCGGCATTGCTCCGTATGTGGAAGAAATTGCCGGCCCGGTCGTCGGCGGAGACGATACCAAAGCCGATATTATCCGTAGAATTTTGGCGCATATCGGTTCTTTTAAGCCCGGCGAAGCCGTTATGGTAGGCGACAGGCGGTACGATGTGGCCGGGGCGCGTGAAACGGGACTGCCGGTCATTGCCGTCGGGTACGGGTACGGAAACGAAGCAGAACGGCAGGAAGTGCCGCCGGATTTTTTTGCGCCGACAGTAGCGGATTTGGAAAAAATCCTTTTACAATAATGGTGAAATACTAAAAAGAAAAGAGGTAATAAGATGACCTTGCAAGAAGGCAGGACGATGCATGGATTTTATATAACCCGATCTGTTATGGTCAAGGAGCTGGGAAGCCAGGCTTACGAATTGACACATACGCAGTCGGGCGCCCGTGTGCTGTATATTCAGAATGAAGATGACAATAAAGTATTTTCTATTTCTTTCCGCACGACGCCGTCGGACAGCACGGGCGTGCCGCATATTTGCGAACATTCGACATTGTGCGGCTCGCGGAAATTCCCGTTGAAAGAACCGTTTGTTGAACTGGTCAAAGGGTCGCTGAATACATTTCTGAACGCCATGACCTTTCCCGATAAGACAATGTATCCTGTGGCCAGCCGGAACGCCGTTGATTTTAAAAATCTGATGGACGTATATCTTGACGCCGTGTTTTTCCCCAATATGCTGCAGGATGAGCAAATCCTCATGCAGGAAGGCTGGCATTATGAGATGGAAACACCGGAGGCGCCGCTGACGTACCGAGGCGTCGTCTATAACGAAATGAAAGGCGTATTTTCGTCGCCGGATGCGCAGCTTGAGCGGCACGTAATGGAAAATTTATTTCCTGATACGACATACGGCGTCGAGTCGGGCGGTGACCCCGACTGCATCCCCAATTTAACGCAGGAGGCTTTTGCGGCGTTTCATGCGAAATATTATCATCCGGCCAACAGCTACATATTCTTGTACGGCGATATGGATATTGATGCGACGCTGGAATTTCTGGACAGGGAATATTTATGCCGGTTTACCAGGCAGGATGTTGATTCTGCCATTTTGCGCCAGCCGCCTGTCGGCAGTGTTGTCAAGACGTATCCGTACGGTGTCGCTCAGGAAGAGAAAACGGAGCATAAAACGCTGCACAGCTTGACCTATGTTGTTGACGATGCATTGGATCCGACGCTGGGACTGGCATTTAAAGTATTAACGTATGTCCTTTTGCTGTCGCCGGCGGCGCCGCTGAAAAAGGCTTTGATTGATGCCGGTTTGGGAAAAGATATTTCCGGCGATTTTCAGGACGGGCTGCTTCAGCCATTGTGGGGAATTTCCATTAATGGCTCCGATATAGATAAACAGGGAGAAATTGTTCCCGTCGTTCAGCGTGTCCTAAAGGAAATGACGGCGAAGGGAATAGATAAGACGCTGCTGGAAGGGGCACTGAACCGCATCGAATTTACGCTGCGCGAAGCCGATTTTGCCGGAAGGCCTAAAGGCTTGATATACGGTATCCGGTGCATGGATACATGGCTTTACGATGGAGATCCCTTAGAACCGTTATGTTATGAAAAATCGCTGAAAATTTTGCGCGACGGCATAAATAATGGCTATTATGAACATATTTTACAAAAATATATTCTTGATAATTCATATTACGCTCTTATTTCGCTGAAACCGGAACCGGGCCTGGCGGAACGGCATGATAAGGAAATTGCCGATAAGTTGGCGGCGTATAAGGCGTCGCTGTCAAAGGAAGAGATCGAAAGCATCATTGCGGCATCGCAGGAACTAAAGAAAAAGCAAGCAACGCCGGATTCGCCGGAAGCATTGATGACTATTCCCACCCTTTCGCGAAGCGATTTGGAACAAAAAGCGGAAGCTATTACGATGCATGAAGAATGGGACGGAAATGTTCGTGTCTGCCATATTCCCGATTCTACAAACGGAATTACGTATGTCAGCGCATACTTTGATTTGCGGGGACTGACGGCGGAAGAACTGCCGTATGTCTATTTGCTCAGTGACATTTTGGGCGACGTGGATACGGCGCAGCATTCGTACGGGGAATTGGCTTCTCTCATCGATTTGCATACGGGAGGCATCGACTATTCGGTTTCGGCGTATTCGGATCGCGAAAATAATAAAGAATATATGCCCGTGTTTAAAATCAAGGCAAAAGTTCTCAGCCAGAATCTGGATAAACTGATAGAGCTGCTGAGAGAAATTACGACGGCTACGGTATTTACGAATACGGAGCGCCTTATCGAACTGATCGAGGAAACGAAGGCCGGATGGGATGTCGATGCCTTCCGGCGAGGTCATATCATTGTCATGCACCGCGTATTATCGTACGTATCGCCGGTAGAAGCTTTTTGCGATGCCGGGGAATTTTCCTATTATGAATTTATTAACGGCTTGGAATCTTCCATTCGGGAAACTTGCGGCAATGCGGCGGAAAAGCTGGCGGCGGTGATGCGGAAAGTGTTTACCCGCGCCGGCATGACAGTTGCCGTGACGGCGAGCGAGGCGGAAAAAAATGATGTAAAAATTCTTTTGCCGCAGTGGACCAATGCATTGCCGGAAGGCGAGGCAGGGAAGAACGTATTTGTTTTTCCGCTGCAGCAGAAAAACGAAGGCATTATGACCAGCGGAAAAGTGCAGTATGTTGCAAAGGGCGGTAATTTCCGCGATCATGGATACGCCTATACGGGATCGCTTATGGTATTGGATACCATTTTGCAGTACGGTTATTTATGGACAAAAATCCGCGTGCAGGGCGGTGCTTACGGCGCTTTTACCCGTTTTTATGATAATGGCGACATGGTATTTTGTTCCTATCGCGACCCGAATTTAGGCAGCACGGTAGATGCCTATGATGCGCTGGCGGATTATTTGGAAACGTTTAACGTCTCCGATCGGGAAATGACGAAGTATGTCATTGGTACGCTGAGCCGTATTGATATGCCGTTGACGCCGTCTCTGCGGGGAGATAAAGCCATGAACCGTTTCTTTACCGGAACGACGCTTGAAGCCGTGCAGCAGCGGCGCGACCAGCTGCTGGCGACGACGGCCGGCGATATCCGGGCATTGGCGCCGTTGATTCGCGCCGTGATCAGTGAAGGAAATATATGCGTTATGGGAAGCGAAACAAAAATACGGGAAGAAGCAGGACTGTTCCGGCGGCTCATACCGCTTCCGGATTAATGGCGCCCGTAAGAGGAAGGTTTGCGCCAAGCCCGACAGGATATATGCATTTGGGAAATATATGGTCGGCCTTTTTATGCTGGCTTCAAATCCGCCAGGCCGGCGGGACGCTGGTGCTGCGGATAGAAGATATTGATGAACAGCGTTCTAAAAAGGAATTTGCCGATGCGCTCATGGCTGACATGAAATGGCTGGGACTTACGTGGGATGAAGGCCCTGATAAGGGCGGTCCGGCAGGTCCGTATGTCCAGCAAGACCGATACGGAAAATATGATGCGGCGTTGGCGCTGCTCGGCCGGAAAGGCTTGCTGTACCCTTGTTTTTGCAGCCGGGCCCGCCTGCAGGCTATCGGGGCGCCTCATGCAGGAGAACGGACTGTATATGACGGACATTGTTTCGTCCTGACGGAAGAAGAACGGCGGCAAATAAACAAAACGCCGTCATGGCGTGTTCATGTTCCGGATGAGGTAATTTCTTTCAGCGATGGAATATATGGAAGATTTGAAGAATACCTGCCGGAATCCTGCGGTGATTTTATCGTTCGACGGGCAGATGGGCTGTATGCATATCAATTGGCCGTGTCCGTCGATGACGGGGAAATGGGTATTACTCACGTTCTGCGGGGACGTGATTTAGTGTCCTCGACGGCGCAGCAAATCTGGCTGATCCGCTTTTTGGGATATAAAGAGCCTGAATATACGCATATACCAATGCTTATTGACGGCGAAGGCAGACGGTTATCGAAACGGCAGCACGGCATTACCGTGCGGCAGCTGCGCGATGCCGGCCTGGATCGGAGCAGCATTTTGTCATATTTGGCGTATAAAGGCGGGCTTATTCGTGAGCCGGGGCGATACGGTCCGGACGAATTGCTGTGCCGGTGCCAACTGTCGGCACTGCATCATGAGGATATTATCGTTGATGACGATATCAGGGAAGCAATAGAAACGTTTGCATATTTGTAAATCGATAAAAAGGAGTACAGCATGCTGTACTCCTTTTTCGTTTCCGCATACTGTTCATGCCATGACATACAGATGCGGATAAAAATATAAAGACGGACTATAATTCAAATAAAGAGAACATGTTCTGCCGTTGCGGGCAGTATTTTTTTGCGGCATTAGCAAAATACATAACTGGCTGCATTATTTTTTTATATAGGCTGGTTTATTTGGATTATATTTGTTGTCATATGGTGTGGAAATGTGGTAAAATGTGGTGAAAAGTGAAAGAAACGGGAGGAGCTGACGACACATGTTCATGGGTGAATATTCGCATGCAATTGATGCGAAAGGCCGTGTTATTTTGCCGGCTAAATTCCGAGATGAACTAGGCCGGTCTTTTGTCGTCACTCGAGGATTGGAAGGATGCTTATCTGTTTATACGATGGAAGCGTGGCTGAATCTTGCCAACAGCATGAAAAAACTGAAAGCATCGAAAGAAAATGTCCGCGCTTTCAGACGCTTTCTTTTCGGCAGTGCTGCGGAAGTGGAGTTTGACCGTCAAGGGAGAATATTGATTCCGGGACCGCTTCGCGATTATGCCCGTTTAAAAAAAGATGTGACCATTTTAGGAACGGGAGATAAGATTGAAATATGGGATCAAGACGCATATGAAGCCTATGCAGCCAAAATTGTTCCCGACATGGAAGAAATTGCAGAAAGCTTGGATGACTCGCTGGATCTCGAATTTTAGGGGGCATTTATGGAATTTTCACATGTCAGCGTTCTTTGCAACGAAACGATAAATAATCTCATAGGAGATCCTGGCGGCATATACGTGGACTGTACTCTTGGCGGAGGCGGCCATTCCCTTGCTTTAGCAATACAATTGGATAAGGAGGCTTTGCTTGTCGGAGTGGATCAAGATGCCGATGCCATTGAGGCGGCGTCGAAACGGCTGAATGCGATACCGTGCCGTCATATTTTCGTGCAGCGGAATTTCAGCCAATTAGGAATTGTTCTTGATGAATTGGGAATTGCTGCCGTTGACGGCATCATGTTTGATTTAGGCGTATCGAGTTATCAGCTGGATACGCCGGAACGAGGATTTTCCTATATGCATGACGGCCCCTTGGATATGCGCATGGATAGAGGCTGTCATAGATCTGCTTATGATGTCGTTAATTCATATAGCCAAGAGGAATTGGCCCGCATCATTAAGGAGTACGGCGAAGAACGGTGGGCGCGGCGCATTGCCTCATTTATTGTGGCGGCGCGCAGGAAGAAAGCTATTGAACGAACAGGTGAACTTGTATCTATTATAAAGCAGGCCATACCGGCGGGAGCGCGCAAAAACGGACCGCATCCGGCAAAACGAACTTTTCAGGCTATTCGCATTGAAGTGAACGATGAACTGGGCATACTCCGCCGTGCGCTGGAGTGTGCGGCAGAACGGCTTAAACCTGGCGGCCGCTTATGTGTCATAACCTTTCACTCTTTAGAAGACCGCATTGTCAAACAGACCTTAAGAACGCTGGCTACCGATTGCATATGCCCGCCCGACATACCAGTGTGCGTATGTCATCATAAGGCGATTTTGCAGGCAAAGAGCGAAGCGATTTTTCCTTTGCCGGACGAAGTGGAGCTGAATCCGCGGGCCAGAAGCGCAAAACTGCGCGTCGGCATTCGAAAATAAATAGCAACGCTGATTACAGGTAGTAATTTCCTGAATGGATGTGATATAATATGTTGTCTAGGAACGCTGGATACATGCGGTATAGGGGCAGCGAACGCAGCGATGCGGATCGTAAGTTCAGCATTCTCATCGCGCGCACCTTATCTATTGTAGGATTAGTAAGCTTTTTTTTGCTGGCATATATAGCATTATCGGCAGCTAAAACGGATTACAGCTATGCGTTAATGAATGAAAAAAGGCAGGTTCAGCGGCTGCAGCGGGAAAATGATAATCTGCGCATTGATATTGCCAAACTCGAAGCTCCGGAACGTATATATACGATAGCAACGCAGGAAATGGGAATGATTACTCCGGAGTACGTACTGTACGGCAGGCACCTGAAGACATCTTCAGACAAAATACCGGCAGGCCGATGAGACGATGGAGCGGACAGCAGCCTTATTTAAGGCTGCTATTGTCATTTATTTTATGCAGCAGATATATGGATAATTCCATGCAGCGGGGAGGATGATGAAAAATGAAAACAGTAAATGAACTTTGCAAGCAGATTAAGGGCATATATAATGTGGAAGGCAATGAAGAAACTCGGATTACAGGTATTTCCGCCGATTCCCGTGATATTAAGGAGGGAGATTTATTTGTGTGCGTTTCCGGCGCCCATGTTGACGGAGCTTCATTTGCTGTCCAGGCCGTAGAAAAAGGGGCTGTCGCGGTATTGACGACGCGGCATTTGGATTTGCCGAAGGGAACCGTGCAGATTCGTGTCCCGCATATTCACCATGCCGTGGAGGATATGGTGCCCTATTTTTATGACTACCCTGGTCAGAAAATGCGGATGATCGGCGTTACCGGGACAAACGGGAAGACGACAACGAGTCATATTATTGCGCATATTTTGCGCGCAGCCGGACATCATGTCGGCGTGCTCGGCACGATTCATGCGCTTATAGACGACGAAGAGCTTCCTATTCATAATACGACGCCGGATGTTGTAGAATTACAGCGCTTTTTGTCGCTGATGTATGAAAAAGGCATGACCCATGTCGTTATGGAAGTGTCCAGCCATGCGCTGGCCCTCAACCGTGTTGCCGGGATTGAGTTTGATACAGCCGTGTTTACGAATTTGACGCAAGACCATCTTGATTTTCATAAAACGATGGAAGAATACGTTGCGGCTAAAGCCGAATTGTTTAAGAGCCTTTCGCTCCGAGAACATGCGAAAGATAATAAAACGGCTATCGTTAATGTGGATGACCCTTGGTCCAAAGAAATCCTCAAAGCCTGCCAGTGCAGTGTTTTGACATATGGTGTAGAGCAAAAAGCCGATTTACAGGGATCAAAACTGCAGGTCGAACTGAAAAAATCCTCCTTCGATGTAACGGGACCTTTCGGCAGCGCTCGCCTGCATATGAATATTACCGGTCTGTTCAATGTGTATAATACGTTAGCGGCGATCGGCGCGGCTCATGCTGAAGGTGTTGATACGGAAACGATTGATGCAGCGATTCAGCAGTTCCATTCTGTTCCCGGACGGTTTGAACTTGTTGAAGCCGGGCAGGATTTTGCAATCGTTGTCGATTATTCTCATACGCCGGATAGTTTGGAAAAAGCGCTGACGACGGCGCGGGCCATGCATCCGAACCATATTTTGGCCGTATTCGGATGCGGCGGCGACCGCGACAGGACGAAGCGCCCTCTTATGGGGAGAATCGCCGCGGAATATGCGGACATACCTATCGTGACTTCGGACAACCCGCGGTCGGAAGACCCTGATGCCATCGTAGCAGAAGTAGCGGCCGGTGTTAAACAAGGATTAAAGCCGGGACAGCATTATGAAGTGATTGTTGACCGGCGGGCGGCTATCTGCAAAGCTGTTGAATTGGCTCAATCCGGCGATATTATTGTGATTGCAGGAAAAGGACATGAAACGTATCAGATATTAAAAGACGGGACCATTCATTTTGATGACCGCGAAGAAGCTCGTAAGGCAGTCTTGAATACAGCGAGGAAATAATCATGGCGTCTTTTACGAACGAAGAAATACAGAAGGCAGCCGGCGCCCAGCCTGTTATTTCGGTACCGGGAGGCTGTTTTGCCGACGTAAAGACAGATACGCGCGTTGTCGGAGAAGGGGATTTGTTCGTTGCACTGAAAGGCGAACGCTTTGACGGGCATGATTTTGTTCTTCAGGCTGTACGGCAGGGCGCGGCCGGAGTTATGGTTTCGCAGATGCGAGAGGAGTATAAGTCGTGCGGCGCTGCAATTTTTCTCGTCCCTGATACACTGAAAGCGTATCAGGATCTGGCGAATTTTCACCGCCGCCGCTTTGCGATTCCCGTCGTAGCCGTGACCGGTTCTGTCGGAAAAACTTCGACAAGAACGATGATTGCTTCAGTTCTTTCACAAAGATTTTGCGTCCTGCAGACAGAAAAAAATTTTAACAATGAAATTGGCCTGCCGTACACGTTGCTGCAGCTTGCGCCTCATCATGAAGCCTGCGTAGTGGAGATGGGCATGAGAGGACGGGGGCAGATTGCAGAACTTGCGGCCATTGCTGAACCGACTGTAGGCGTTGTTACCAACGTAGGGAAGTGTCATATAGAACTTCTTGGCTCACAGGAAAATATTGCCAAAGCCAAGGCCGAGCTTATCGAAAAGCTAGATCGTAGTGGGACGGCAATACTGAATCAAGATGATGAATATGCGGCGAAAATGGCAGAATTATGCTGCGGCCGCGTTGTAACGTACGGCATAAAAAATTATTCCTTCGTGCGTGCCGAAGAAATAAATGCCAGTGAAACCGGCGTGACATTTACATGCCACATGGGCGAAGAGCAGTTTTGCGCATATATTCCGGCGCTGGGGCGGCATCATGTGTATAATGGACTAGCCGCCGCAGCAGCAGGGTACTGCGCGGGCTTGCACAGTGAAGAGATCCGAAAAGGGTTAGCCGCGTATGCAGGAGTTCCCATGAGGGAAGAACTGGTCCGTATTGGACCATATACGTTTATCAACGATGCGTATAATGCAAACCCGGCGTCCATGCGTGAAGCTGTTTGGTCCTTGTCATCCTTGGTAAAGGGGCGGAAAATTGCCGTTCTCGGCGGCATGCTGGAACTGGGAGAATGGACCCGGAGTGAACACGAAACGCTCGGGAAATATATTGCCGCGGAGAATATCGATATGCTGATTACGCTGGGCGAACCGGCGGCATATATTGCACAAGCGGCAAAACAATGCGGTATGGAAGCGGTATTTAACGTATCGACTCACGAAGAAGGCGCTCGATATTTAAAAGCACTGCTTAAGCCGGGAGACACGGTTCTTCTGAAGGGCTCCCGCGGACTTGCTGTGGAGAAAATATTGTCGTATTTTGAAAGGGAGTCGTAGCATGCTGAATACGCTCATATGGGGATTTGCCGTTAGTTTAGCCGTTGCCTTAATACTGGGAAAACCGGTTATCAGTCAGCTTAAAAAATTCCATGCCCGCCAAGCGGAGAGAGAAGAAGGGCCTGAAAGCCATAAGTATAAAGCCGGCACGCCTACGATGGGAGGCATTCTGATTTTAATAGCCCTCATCGTATCCTGCATGGCGTTTAATCCCATGGATTTGAGCAAGGGACTTGCTTTGTTTCTGGTCTTTGGCCACGGCCTTATTGGATTTCTTGACGATAGTATTAAAGCGGTCAAACATCGTAATTTAGGTTTGACGGCGAAACAAAAATTATTGGGACAGTTTATTATTGCCGCAGTGTTTTGCTTCATTTTAGAGGAATTTCTCCAGTTTCCGACAACGCTGTGGATTCCTTTTACTTCTATTGTCGTTGACTTAGGCGCAGCATACTATGCCTTTGTCTTTATCATGATCGTAGGTACGAGCAATGCAGTGAATTTAACGGATGGCCTTGACGGACTGGCGGCAGGTTCTTGCGCTATTACATCGGTAGCATATGTAGCCATTGCCGTCGCCTTAGGGTATGCTCAGTTTGCCGTATTCAGCGCAGCCTTGACCGGGGCCTGTTTAGGCTTTTTATTTTACAACCAGCATCCGGCCAAAATGTTTATGGGTGATACAGGTTCATTAGCTTTAGGCGGCGCATTGGCGGCAATGGCCATATTGACGAAAACGGAATTGCTGCTTATTTTAGCAGGAGGATTATATGTAATCGAAGCCTTGTCCGTTATTATTCAGGTAGTTTCTTTCAAAACAAGAGGAGTCCGGGTCTTTAAGATGAGTCCGATTCATCATCATTTTGAACTATCTGGCTGGAGTGAAGTCAAGGTAGTCGCCGTGTTTTGGAGTTTTTCTGCCGTCATGGCCATAGTATCGATCCTTGTTGTCTTGTCGTATAAATAGCATGTTAGAAAAATAAAGCAGGTGTTGACAGTGAGTATACTGGATTTTTCCGGGAAACATATATTGATTATCGGTGCAGGCATCAGCGGTCGTGCTGCCGCATTGACGCTGGTACGGCACGGCGGATGTGTTGTTCTTAATGATATGCGTCCCATAGATGTGACGGAAGATCCGTGGCCGTCTATCCGGGCTGAAGGGGTGGAATTCGTATTTGGGCGGCAGGACAGCAGTCTTTTAGAGGGGATAGATATTGTTGTTCCTTCACCGGTTATTTCACCGGAAATTCCTATTATGCAGGAAGCTGTCCGCCGGCATATTCCGATTTGGAGCGAAGTAGAAGTAGCCTGCCGCACGACTGATGCTGACATTTTAGGAGTAACAGGAACTAACGGCAAGACGACGACAACGACGCTGCTTGGTGAGATTATGAAGACATCAGGCCGGCAGACTGCCGTCGGAGGCAATATCGGCATCGGCCTGTCCGAGCAGGCGGCGGACTTGCCGGAACATGCTGTTGTTGTTGCAGAATTATCCAGCTTTCAGTTGGAGTTTACGCAGACGATGAAAGCGAAAGCAGCAGTAATTTTGAATATCACTCCCGATCATTTGGACCGTCATCATACGATGGAAGCTTATGCCGAAGCAAAAAAACGTATTTTCCGCAATCAAGATCAACATGATACGGCAGTACTGAACCATGATGACGAACGAGTGAGGAATATGGCCGGCGATATAAAGGGTCGCATTGTTTGGTTTTCGACGCAGGGAGAAGTTCCGGCCGGGGCGTTTTATGCAGACGGCAGTCTCGTCCTGCGCATGGATGGGTGCGATACCGTATTATGCCGTGAAAATGAGCTTCATCTTTTCGGCAGGCATAATATACAAAATTGTCTGGCCGCGGCGCTTATGGCTTATGCTGCCGGTGTATCTGTTTCTGTAATTTCCCAAGTGCTTAAAACGTTTAAAGGGGTAGAACACCGCTTGGAGAAAGTGCGGACTATTCATGGCGTTGCTTATTACAATGATTCCAAAGGAACCAATACCGACGCCTCCATAAAAGCGCTGGAAGCCTTTTCCGGACACCTGATACTTATTGCCGGGGGATATGACAAAATGACGCCGTTAGACGAATTCATGACGCTGGCGGCGCAAAAAGTCGACACGCTGATTCTTATCGGCGATGCGGCCGAACGGTTTGAAGCGGCAGCGCGGAAAGCCGGCGTTTCTGATATTCGCCGGGCCGGTTATAGTATGGAACGAGCTGTCATGATGGCCAGAGACATAGCAAAGACCCCTCAGTCTGTCCTGTTATCTCCGGCTTGCTCCAGTTATGACATGTATGATAATTACGAACAGCGCGGACGTATTTTTAAAGGAATCGTCAACGCAATATAGCATATATTTGATTGCAGCAGGGGGCTGAGCAATGCGTCGAGTCATTATTTCAGGAGGCGGAACCGGCGGCCATATTTATCCGGCAATTACTATTGCCCGGGCAATCGCGGAAATTGAGCCGACAGAATTCCTTTACGTTGGTTCTAAAATCGGATTAGAAAATACATTAATCCCCAAGGAAGGGCTTCCTTTTGTAACCATAGATGTGCGGGGGCTGGAACGAAAAATTTCTGTCCGCAACGTGATTACACTAGGAAAAACTGCCGGAAGTATATTTAAAGCGGAGAGAATTATCCGGCGCTTTAAACCGGAAGTTGTTATTGGCACCGGCGGATTTGTGTGCGGCCCTGTGTTGCTGGCAGCTAGTTTAAGCGGCATACCTACGCTGGTTCAGGAACAAAATGTTATTCCCGGCGTGACCAACATGATTTTAAGTAAATTTGCTAACCGAGTTGCCCTAGGGTACCGGGAAGCTGCCGGACGATTTAAGAAAAAAGAAAATCTCGTCTATACCGGAAATCCTGTCCGGAAAGATATATTGACGGTGAGCAGAGAAGAAGGAAAGAAAATATTGGGGTTGGATCCGAAAAAATTTACGCTTCTTGCTGCCGGAGGAAGCAGGGGAGCCCGCAGTATTAATACGGCAATGATTGAAGTACATCGCTATTTCCGTGATGTAAAAGATATTCAGATACTTCATGTTACCGGCGATCATGAATATGACCGTGTGATCAGGCAGCTTGACGGAATTGACGGAAAAGGCCGCTACGGTGAAGGGAGCCGCATTGTTCCTTACCTGCATCAAATGCCCGATGCCTTGGCGGCGGCTGATTTGGCGGTATATCGAGCCGGCGCCGTAGGACTTGCGGAACTGGCTGTACGAGGTATTCCTTCCATTTTAATCCCCTATCCTTATGCGGCAGAAGATCATCAGCGGTACAATGCGCAGGCGTTGGTTATGTGCGGCGCCGCAAAAATGATTTTGGATAAATTGCTGACCGGCCAAGATTTACTGGAGGAAATTCTCCACCTGAAAGAAGATCCGGAGGCATTGGCTGCTATGGCCGGCGCCAGCAAGGCATTAGGCAGGCCGCAGGCTGCGCGGGATATAGCAAAACTGGCGCTGTCGATTGCGCGCCGGCGCAGCTGAGATGGCGGATACGAAGGGATGTGTATAAGACGATGGTTGATCTTGATAAGGCGCGGAAAATACATTTTATTGGTATTGCCGGAGCCGGCATGAGAGCAATTGCCAATATTTTTGTGGAAAAAGGATATATTGTATCGGGATCTGATATTAAAGCTTCTGCTGTGACCGATAAATTTATTCGGCAAGGGGTGCGTATCTGCATTGGCCAGCGCTCGGAAAATTTGGAAGACGCCGAAGTAGTCGTCATTTCATCGGCTATTCGTGAATCCAACGTTGAGGTCGTAGAAGCCCGGCGCCGTCATATTCCCGTTATCCACCGTTCAGATGCGTTAGTTCATATTATGTCCTGGGGCAAAGGCATTTCCGTTGCCGGCGCGCATGGAAAAACGACGACGACGTCCATGCTGGGGCAAGTTTTTCAAGAATGCGGCATGAAACCGACGCTGGTTATCGGTGGGGAAGTAGATTACCTGCACAGCAATTCTGTTTTGGGAACGGGACCGTATGTCATTGCTGAAGCAGATGAAAGCGACGGTACTTTTCTAAAACAGCGCCCGGATATTGCCGTTGTGACAAATATTGATGCGGATCACATGGATCATTACGGTTCGATGGAACACGTAATGGAGGCGTTTAAAGAGTTTATTCATAAATTAAATCCGGAAACGGGATTGGCCGTTTTGTGTGCTGAAAACGAAAATATCCGCCGCATCATCCCTTATTTACAGCGCCGGTTCATGACTTACGGCATTGACCAAGCGGCAGATTATCAGGCGAAGAACCTTCATTATGACGGCGGGAAACTACGTTTTGACGTATGGCATAAGCACTGCCGCCTTGGTGAAGCTGTGCTGAATGTTCCCGGACGTCACAATGCCCTTAATGCATTAGCTGCCATAGCCGTATCGCTTCATTGCGGCCTTTCATTTTCCCGGATAACCGGCGCCTTATCCCGGTTTCACGGAGCAAAACGGCGGTTTCAAACAAAAGGCGTTGCAGGCGGCGTTTGGATTGTTGACGATTATGCTCATCATCCGACGGAGATTAACGCAACGCTTACGGCTGCCAGGGATATGGGGACACATAGGGTGATTTGTTTATTCCAACCCCATCGCTATACGCGGACGCAGCTGCTTCTTGATGAATACGGGACAGCTTTTACAAAAGCCGATCTGCTTATTGTTACGGATGTATACAGTGCCGGCGAAGATCCGATACCTGGCGTGTCCGGAGGCCTCATTGCCGAAAAAGTGCGGCAAATGACGGGGCAGGAAGTGCTGTATATTCCTGAAATTGACGATATAGTGACTTATTTGCAGAAAAATGCCCGTCCTCTTGACCTTGTCATTACGATGGGCGCAGGGGATATATATATAGCCGGCGAACGATATTTAATGGCAGTCAAAGGACAGGGATAGCGTTATGAAATATGCAAAAGAAGAGATGAAAGGACAAAAAATAGGTGTTGTTGTCGGCGGGCCGTCGGCGGAGGCCGAAGTATCGAGAAATACGGGTGCAGCTGTCGCCAAAGCCCTGCAGGCGCGCGGATACGACGTTGAATTGATCGAATTGGTTCCGCAGCAGTTTGCGGATATGCTGAAAGAAAAGAAAATTAACGTCATTTTTAACGCTCTTCACGGAAAATACGGTGAAGACGGCGTTTTGCAGGGCATGTGTGAAATGATGAAAATTCCGTACACCGGTTCCGGCGTAACGGCCAGCGCGGTAGGAATGAGCAAAGTTATCAGCAAGTGCGCTTTTCAGGGAGCCGGCATTCCAACAGCGCCTTTTGCCTATTATTTCCGACAGCATGGTATGGATTGTATTGCGGAAGATATTTGCCGCCGTTTTTCTTTCCCCGTTGTCATTAAGTCATCGGAACAAGGATCGACTATCGGAACGATCATTGTCAAATCGCAGGCGGAGTTACAAGCGGCGCTGGAAGAAGCGTTTCGATACGGCGATGCGATCATTGCAGAAGCGTTTATTGACGGCGATGAGTTTACGGTGGCCGTCATGGATGAAACGGTTTTTCCTGTTATCCAGATCGTATCTAATACAGGAAGATACGATTATTATGCGAAGTATACGCCGGGAGCGTCAGCGCATCTTTGCCCGGCGCCGATTTCGAGGGATTTGACGGAGCAAATGCAGGCCTTGGCGCTGAAGGTATTTCATTTATGCCAATGCCGGGGGATTGCTCGTGTTGATATTATGACCGATAAAAAGGGAAATCCTTTTGTTTTGGAAATTAATACCATGCCCGGCATGACGGCAACAAGTCTGGTGCCAGATGCAGCGGCAGCCATGGGAATGTCATTTGAAACATTGTGTGAAGAAATTTTATTGGAAGCAGCCGTCGGAAAATTTTAACAGGAGTGCGGCACCAGAATAGACGATGCGGAATAACTTGTACATGGATCAAAGTATACGGGAAACAACTTCATACAAAGACGGCAGAGCGATTTCTGTTGCTCGCCGTACCGGCGACGTTTTCATTCCGCCGCATCTTGCTCATGATCCCCTTGATGATGCGCCGGAACGGGGCAATCTTTCGGAACGGCAAGTAGTTCGGAAAGCAAAAGCACGGAAATCCAAGCGCGATGCAAATCGGCGGAAAAAGAAAAAGAGTCGGCGGGCCCGCCGGATAGCTGTTATAACGGCGGCAGCAATTTTATTGATCTGGCTGTTTTTACGGCTGGCTGCTGTTCCTTTTGGAAGTCTTATCGTTGAAGGAAATGACTCGATGAGTACGGAAGAGGTATATCGTGCCGGCAGAGTGCCTGGATATGTTAATGTTGTTCAGTTGTCCCCGCAGGAAATGCAGGCACAGCTGCAGCATGATCTGCGCATCGGCAGCGTCTCGGTTGAACGTGAATTTCCGGCGACAATCCGCATTACGATGGCTGAACGAAAACCGGCGGCTATTGTTACGACGATGTATGGCTTTGCTTATGTTGACAAAGAAGGAACGGTTATAGACCTGCAGCCGCAGATCAAAGGCGTATCGGTTCCACTCATGACGGGCAAAAAAGTAGATACGCTGCTGTTGGGGGACGAAGTGGCTGATGAACTGCTTCGTGCCGGGCTGGCATATTTACAAAGCCTCCATCCTGATGTACTGCGCAGGATAGCGGAAATAAACGTCGGCAATCCGAATAATATCATTGCGTACACGAGTGATTCGATCGCCATTTATTTAGGAAAAGGTGATCATCCGGGAGAACGTGCTGTTATTACTGGTGAATTACTGGAAGAAATAAAGAACAGCCATTTATCTGTGCAATATATTGATACGAATATCAGCGCTCCCTCGCTAAAGCAGAAATGACGGAGAATGCAGTCGGCATCACGTTTAAAGACTGAAAAGAATAAAAAAAATGTAGATAATTTTTTCCAGATAGTGTAAAATAATATAGAAAATCCAAATCCATAGCAATGCTGATGATTTGAAGGAGGAAACAAAAGTATGGCAGAGTTTGCAAATATAAAAGTAATTGGTGTTGGCGGCGGCGGAAATAATGCAGTCAACCGTATGATAGAAAGCGGTCTTCAGGGCGTGCAGTTTATTTCCATAAATACGGAAGATCAGGTATTGGAAGTTTCAAAAGCAGACGTTAAGCTTCAGATCGGCGAAAAGCTGACGCGCGGACTCGGTGCCGGTGCAAATCCTCAGATTGGTGAACAAGCTGCGCTGGAAAGCAAGGAAGAAATTATCAAAGTGCTTCAGGGCGCCGATATGGTGTTCATTACGGCCGGCATGGGCGGAGGAACCGGGACGGGCGCGGCTCCCATTGTAGCCGAATGTGCTAAAGAAATGGGAGCGCTGACGGTTGCTGTCGTGACGAAACCATTTGCTTTTGAAGGCAAACGCCGCAAGGAACAGGCTGAAAAAGGCGCGGCATACTTAAAGGAAAAAGTAGATACGATTATTACGATTCCAAATGACAAATTACTTCAAATCATCGACAAGAAAACGCCGCTTAAAGATGCTTTCCTCGTTGCTGACGACGTGCTCCGCCAAGGCGTGCAGGGAATTTCCGACCTGATTACGACGACGGGATTGATTAACCTTGATTTTGCAGATGTAAAGACGATTATGTCTGATCAGGGCGAAGCGATTATGGGTATTGGCGTAGGTTCCGGAGAAAATCGGGCGATGGAAGCCGTCGACAGCGCAATTCACAGTCCTTTGCTGGAAATGGGGATTGATGGAGCGCAGAGTATTTTGCTCAACGTTACGGGCGGTCCGGATATTAGTTTGTATGAAATTAATGAGGCGGCTGAAAAAGTTGCCGAAGCTGTTGATCCTGACGCTAACATTATTTTTGGCTCCGTTATCGATCCGGATATGGAAGATTCGATCCGCATCACCGTCGTTGCGACGGGATTTGATAAAGAACCGGCTTCTATTCCTGCTTTCGGACAGTCGGGAAGTTCCGGAGTCGGAAGTTCTTCCGGCGGCATAGAACTTCCTAAATGGATGTAAGATAACACCACAGTACAGCAGAAGAGCGGGTCCCCGGGGATCCGCTTTTTTTTCAAATATTCCGTATTACTGTGCGGCAGGAGGAATTGCTATGAGATGTCCCTTTTGTAAACATGCTGATACGAAAGTAACGGATTCCCGCGCGACTGACGACGGACGGGCTATTCGAAGACGCAGAGAGTGCCAAAGCTGCGGAAGACGGTTTACAACGTACGAAATGGTGGAAGAGGCGCCGCTTATCGTCATTAAACGAGACGGCGGCAGAGAATTGTTTGACCGTAGCAAAGTTTTGAACGGATTGCTGCGTGCTACGAATAAGCGCATGATAACGCGGCAGCAGCTGGAAGATATAGTTTCCCGAGTAGAGAGAAATATCCGCAATACGCTGATGCAGGAGGTAACAAGTGAAAAAATTGGCGAAATGGTGCTCTGCGAATTAAAAAACGTAGATGAAGTAGCTTATATTCGTTTTGCGTCAGTATATCGGAAATTTGCTGATCTGGACAGTTTTATGGCTGAACTTCAGCATTTAATAGGCACGAAAAAAGAAAAGAACGGAGAGAATACGGCGGAATAGAGGAATATACATGAATGAAGGTTATATTGATCATTTTTTGAATACGGCGTTGCCGCAGCTTCGCATTGCCGTTATCGGAGACATCATGCTGGATCGATATGTGTTCGGCAGCGTAGAACGCATATCGCCGGAAGCTCCAGTGCCGGTCAATAAAGTTGACCATATTTCATCAGTTTTGGGCGGAGCGGCAAATGTTGCAGCTAATTTAGCAAATTTGGACTGCCGTGTTTATGTAGCCGGATTAGTGGGAGACGATGAAAATGCCGGATTATTATCCCGCCTTCTGGAGGAATCCGGCATTGACGGTTCCGGCCTTATCGTTCGTTCCGGCCATGTGACGACGGCAAAGATGCGTGTTCTCGGCGCACGCCAGCAAATGGTAAGGCTTGATTTTGAAGAGGTATCGCCTTTATGCAATGAGGAAGAAATTTTGCTGGCCCAATGGCTTGACCGGCGGATACATTGCGGGTTGGACGGCATTATTCTCTCCGATTATAATAAAGGCGTGCTGACGAAAGGTGCGGCAAGCCTTGTTATTGCCGCAGCACGAAAGGCCGGCATACCGATACTTGTTGATCCGAAAGGCAGCGACTGGACAAAATATAACGGCGCTGACTTTGTTACGCCGAACATCAAAGAGTTAGGCGATTGTTATGGTGAAAAAGTTGCCAATGAAGGGCAAGCCGTCGTTGCAGCAGCAAAGGCGCTGCACGGGCAGTACGACTTTGCGCATATCATGGTAACACGGTCTGAAAAAGGCATTACGGTTATTCGTAAAGACGGAAAGGTGTGGAATAACCCGGCAACGGCGCAGGAAGTATTTGACGTATCAGGAGCCGGCGATACCGTAGCCGCGGCCTTTTTGGCGGCTGTGGCCAGCCGTTTGTCTATTCGCATGAGTCTGCAGGTTGCCAATGCGGCCGCCGGTATTGTTGTTGCCAAAGTCGGGACGTATCCGATCCATCGCAGCGAATTGATCAAGCTTTGGAGCGAATGGCAGCCAGGCCGCTGGTCGCCGTACAAGCCGCTGAGCTGGGAAGAAGCAGCCGGTAAAATAAGGCAATGGCAAAAAGACGGCGATACCGTTGTTTTTACCAACGGGTGTTTTGACATACTGCACAGAGGCCATGTTTTGTATTTACAGCAGGCGGCCATGCTGGGGCAGCATCTTGTTGTCGGATTGAATTCTGATGAATCCGTGCGGCGGCTGAAAGGCGAAACGCGGCCGTTGGTAAAACAAAACGACCGGGCGGTGCTTCTGAGTGCGCTTCGGTGCGTCGATGAAGTTGTTATTTTTACGGAAGATACGCCGGCAGAATTGCTGCGTGTTTTACGTCCCGATATTCTCGTTAAAGGCGGCGATTATAAGGCAGATGAAGTCATTGGCCGCGAATCAGTAAAGAGAGTAGAAATCATTTCTTTTGAAGATGGCTATTCGACAACAGGATTAGTAGAAAAAATTGCCGGATTGGCAAGGGAGGGGAAAATATGAAAATTGTAACAGGCGGCGCCGGTTTTATCGGCAGTAATATTGTCAGACAACTCAATGACCGGGGAATTGACGATATCCTTATTGTTGATGATTTGACCGACGGCCGTAAATGCCGCAATTTACAAGGGTTATCATTTTATGATTATATGGATTGCGTCGATTTTGACGAACAAATGGCGGATGATACATTTGACTGTGGGTATATTGATGTCGTATTCCATGAAGGCGCGTGCTCGGATACGATGAATTATGACGGCCGGTACATGATGAAGAATAATTATGAAGGCAGTAAAAATCTGCTTCGTTACTGCATGCAGCGAAAAATTCCGTTTTTGTATGCTTCTTCAGCATCTACTTATGGCAGCGGTAAAAACGGATTCCGCGAAGAACCGCAGTGCGAACAGGCATTAAATCCGTACGCCTATTCCAAATTACAGTTTGACCGGTACGTTCGCCGCATGATACCTCTGTCCAAGAATCAGATAGTCGGTTTCCGGTATTTCAATGTTTTTGGCCCTCAGGAAAATCATAAGGACCGCATGGCGTCTCTTATTTTCCAGAAATATTATGAACTGCAGAAGACGGGAAAGATAACGTTGTTTGCCGGTACGGGAGGCTATGCTGACGGAGGACAGGTTCGAGACTTTATTTACGTCAAAGACGTAGTCAACGTTGTGTTTTATTTCTGGGAACATCCTGAACTCTCGGGGATTTACAACTGCGGTACCGGCGTAGGGCATACGTTCAACGAATTTGTTCAGGGAATTATAGATTACTGCGGCAGGGGACATATTGAATATATTCCTTTTCCGGAGATCTTAAAAGGAAAATATCAAAGTTATACACAAGCTGATACGGATAAATTAATGAAAGCCGGATATGACCGCGGATTTACGATACTTCGGGAAGCCGTAAAAGAATATTGCCGGATTCTTGAAAAGAGCGGCGGGTATTACGAATGAGAAAGGCCGTGTTTTTTGACCGAGACGGCGTCATCAATGTGGATAAAGGATATTTGGGCTGCATTGACGAATTTGAATGGGTTGATGGAGCGCGGGAAGCGATTGCCATGCTGACGGAACGTGGATATGCTGTAGTGGTTGTTACCAATCAAAGCGGTATTGCCCGCGGATACTATACGGAAGATGACGTGCGCCGTCTCCATGATTGGATGTGCAGGCAAATAGAGGCGGCAGGAGGACATATTACGGCAGTATATTACTGTCCCTATTTAGAGGGAGCACCGGTGCGGGAGTATGATAAAAAAAGCGATTGGCGCAAGCCGGCGCCGGGAATGATATGGCAGGCGGCCAAAGACTTGGAGATTGATTTGTCTCTTTCTGTCATGATCGGCGACATGCCTCGCGACGTCGAATGCGGCGAACGGGCCGGCGTTTCGTCGTATTTGTTCTCGGGCGGTTCGCTGCTTGATTTTGTAAGCAAGGTTATTGAAGAAAAGGAAAGCCATGAAAGCATATAAAAATATACTTATCATTAAAATGAGTTCTCTCGGCGATGTGCTTCATGCACTGCCTACACTGCATGCATTGCGGAAAAACTGTCCGGAGGCGCGTATTGTGTGGGCTGTTCACGAACAGTTTTCTTCGGTGCTGCCGGGTAAGCCGTACATTGATGATGTCGTGTATATTGATAAAAAGAGGCTGAAATCGTTAGGATATATCATGGAACTTCGCCGCAAATTTCATGCCTGGCATTTTGATTTATGCCTTGATTTGCAGGGATTGGCTAAAAGTGCCGTCGTCGCATGGTGCAGCGGCGCAAAAGAAAAGTATGGATACTGGGAAATGCGGGAAGGAAGCTTTCTGATCAGCAGGGGATTGACGGGAAAGCATCAATATGACCATGTCAGCGAGCGGTATCTGGATACGGTTCGCCTTTTGGGCGGTATTGTCGATACAGTTGAATTTCCGCTGCCGTCCGTTGAGGCCGAAAAAGAAAGTCTCCGCCGCCGGTTACGCCGCGACGGGCTAATCGGCGATTACATAGCTGTCGTTCCGGGAGCCCGCTGGGATGTCAAAGAATGGCCGATTGCATATTGGCAGGAATTTTTGGGCAGAGTAACCGGCGAAGGAATGAATGTCGTTTTGCTGGGAAGTGCCGATGATGCGCTCAAAGGAAAGGCGATTGCGGAAAAAGTGGCGTCGCCCCATTTGTTTGATTATACGCAAAAAACGACGCTGCGGGAGCTTATGGCCGTTATTTCTATGGCGCGGCTGTACGTCAGCGCCGATACGGGTCCGCTCCACATTGCGAATGCCTTAAAGAAAAATTTGATTGCGCTGTTCGGACCGACATGTCCCGATCGGACGGGACCGTACGGAGGAAAGAACAGCCCATATATTCATCTGGTTATTTCACCGACGGCAAAAGCAACGTTGGAACATCCGCTTGTAAACGATCCGCAATGTATGAGCCAGATAACGGTAGATGCTGTATGGGACAAATATAAGCAATGTATGAAAGAGGTGTCTCATGATTAATTTGCGCCAAAAACGGATTATTGTCACTTTTTTGATGCATTTGGGCGACCTCGTGTTGATTACGCCGTTTCTGCAGGTCCTGCGGCGGCATGCCCATGGTTCGGACATTACGATTGTTGTCGATGAAAAGGTAGCCGACGTGGTTCGCTGCAATCCTAATGTTGATCACGTTGTGG
Organism: uncultured Megasphaera sp.; assembly: GCA_964507845.1. Taxonomy (GTDB): domain Bacteria; phylum Bacillota; class Negativicutes; order Veillonellales; family Megasphaeraceae; genus Megasphaera. The sequence continues at coordinate 23,526 of CAZDQW010000016.1, read as the reverse complement.
CAATCGACAAAAAGGGAAAAGATAATTCCGTCGGTGCATTATGGCGCATTGGCCGCGCCTTGCATCGCCAGCAGTATGACTTGCTCATTAACCTTCATCCGAACGAACGAACGTCATTCTTGGCGACAGTCATTCACGCCAAAGAATTTGTAGGCATGAGTCATTTTCTCTTTCGTCCGTTTATGGATCGGTATACGCGATTGGATCGCCGCAATCTCCATGCCGCTAATATGTATATTGATGTATTGGCTCAACTGGGAATCGACGATTATCGAAATGACGGACTCCAGTTGGTGACATGCCGGGATTGGGAGGAAAAATCGGAATCGTTTTATGCATCAAATGGGGTGACAGACGGCGACAGACTTGTCGGCTTTAATATCGGCAGTGCCGTGCCGCAAAAGCGCTGGCCGCCGGAACGGTTTGCGGCTGTTGCCGACTATTTTGCCGAAGAAGGCTGCAAATGCGTTTTTTTCGGCGGCACGATGGATGAACAAATGGTACGGGAAGCTGTAGGGAATATGAAAAGCGCGCCTATCGTGGCGACGGGGAAATTTTCCATCGGTGAGCTTGCCGCCGCGATTCGCCGTTGTTCTTTATTCATTACCAATGACAGCGGTCCTATGCATATTGCCGTGAGCCAAGACGTTCCCCTGGTGGCACTTTACGGGCCAAGCAATCCGAAGTTTTACGGGCCGTATACGGATAAGGCCATCGTGTTGGAATCGACAAGACAATACGAAACAGGAAAGAGCATGAAGAAGATCATTAAAGAAGGAAAATATCAAGGCATATCGGTTATACCAGCGGCGCAGGTTATTCAAGCCGGTGAGGAATTGCTGAAAAAATATGGCAGAAAATGTTAGCTACTATGGATAGGAACAGTATTTTGCCTTTTTTTAAAAATTAAGATATAATAAAGCATATGAATTGGATTATCGTGGAGGTGATTCTCGTGAAAAAAATAGTATCGGCAAGTGTGTTGGCTGTATTAACCGCAGTCAGCGCGGTAAGTTTTGCAGCTCCCATACGCAATCCGCAAGCCGGTGATTTTAAAGCTAACATTAATTTTGGCTTTGATCAGGAAGAAGGAGACCGCAGTGCCGAAAGTCGTTTTGTCGGCGGAGATGTTACATATGTGATTAATGATCGCTGGGATATTCAATATATCAACAATTATACAAAAGGCGACTACAGAAATAAAATCAATGAACATTACTTGGTAGGCAACTATCGCTTAGCGCCGTATTTGTCTATTTACGGCGGAGGAACCTATGTAAAAACAGAAACGTGGAATTCCAGGCATTCCTATGGCGTTCAAGTCGGTTTGAGAGGACAAATTCCCATTGCTTCCCGTTGGCAGGGGTTTGCATCTATCGGCATCGGTGATGATGTCAATACGTATGAAATCGGCGTAGGCTATGATATTACGCCTAACTGGGATGCTCACATAAAATATCGGAGCAGCAGCATTGATGTTGATAACTATGACGATGATATAGATGGATGGCAAGTTGGGATGGGGTATAAGTTTTAAATGTATCGGCAAAGGCGCCGTGTAATGCATTGCGGTGTCTTTGCCGTATTTTTCGTTTGCCAAAGTATTTCACAGGTTTATCATTGACAATCAAATGACTCATTCCGTATAATATATTACAACATGTGCTGTGGTTGAAAGTCGATGCCAGCCGCAGGCAAAACGATCCACGTAAGGAACTCAATGAAGTTCTGATCATAGTGCGGCCTAGATGTAAGACCTGCCGTATATGCGAGAGAAGTAGTAGTGGGGGATGGTTATCTATGAGCGAACCTTCCAGCAGGCGAGTGTGGGGGTAAAGACCAGGTCAGGCATGTTGCAAAGCTGTGCATCTGCACAGCTTTTTTGCAAGGAGTAAAAAACAAATCGATATCTTCCGTTTGACGTTTTGATAGGGATATAGTAAAATATAAAAGTGTTTGTATCCAATGAAAAAGGAGTTGATGGAGTGAATGAAGGCGGATATACAAGCTGTGGATGCTGAATTACAGAAAAATCCCTATGACCGATTCATGAATTTTCATGTAACAGAAGCGGATGAAAGCCGTACTGTTCTCGTCTTTGCCAATCAAGGGACGTCGTGGGATAATCCCAATGGTACGTTATATGGCGGCGTGTTGTATTCTATGGCTGCGTCGGCAATGGAAACAGCTTGTTCTGTGTGCGGCAAAGCCGTACTGACGCTTGATTTGTCCATGAATTTTCTCCGTCCGGCTTTTTCTGATACGATTATTCGTGCAGAAGCGAAAATTATTCATAATGGACATACGACTGTTGTTGCGCTGTGTGATTTATATGACAACAACCAGCGGTATCTGGCTCATGGAAAAGGTACTTTTTTTGTAACCGGACCATATGAGTTGGGAGGTGAAAACTGACGTGCCTGTCGACAGAACGATGGATATGGAAGTTAGTACGGATTTACAGCAGCGGCTTGCGAAAATTTGCAGCGATATACAAAACCCGAAACATTACTTTAAGAATCTCCCCTGCAAGATTGATGATTTTGCTGAAGGATGGGCTCGCCTGAAATTTGATATTACGCCTAATTTGTGTAATTATCGGGGAATCGCTGCCGGCGGCGTGTTGGCTGCTTTTTGCGATACCCTGATGGGGATGGCGAGCCGCACGTTGGGATACAAAGTTACAACGATGGAAATCAATATGAATTATATACGGCGTGTGGAAAGAGGACAAACTATTACTGGTGTCGGGCAAGTAGTACACCATGGCGGCAAGACAATTGTTGTCGAGTGCGAGTGTTTCGATGAACAGGGAGCCGTTGTCGTCAAAGGGCGGTCTTCTTTTTATATCATAGGCGACATTTAAGTTATGCATCATAAGGAAGGTTGGTTAATACAATGGATTTTGCTTATAACGACGAACAGCGCGAACTGATCCGGGTTGTCCGGGAATTAGTGGAAAAAGAAATCACTCCCTATGCTTCTGAAATGGATGAAACAGGCAAGCTGCGTGAAGGATTATTATCTAAGTTGGCGGCGCAGGGACTGCTGAGCGTGGCCATCCCGGAAGAATTCGGCGGAGCCGGTTTGGACGCCATTACGATTGCGGCCCTTTATGAAGAACTCGGAAAAGGATGTGCCGGCGTGGCTACGACGGTTGCGGCAAATGCGCTAGCGTCATATCCCGTCATTATTGCCGGAAACGATGATCAGAAAAAGCGGTATTTTGATATTATCAATGAAGATCATCTGGCTGCATTTGCATTGACGGAACCGGGAACAGGTTCTGATGCCGGTTCCGTATCAACGCGGGCCGTTAAAACGGAAGACGGAAAAGGATATATTCTCAATGGCACGAAGTGTTTTATCACAAACGGCGCTCTTGCCGAAGTGTTCGTCGTTTTTGCAAATACGCGCAAAACAGGAGGCGTTCGCGGCCTGACTGCCTTTATCGTCCGCAAAGGGACTCCCGGCTTTACGGTAGGTAAAGAAGAAAATAAAATGGGTATCCGCGCTTCCAACACGACGGAACTTATTTTCCAGGATTGTTTCGTTCCTATGGAAGACCGTCTTGGCCGGGAAGGACAGGGTTTCCGCATTGCCATGAGTACGCTTGATGCGGCACGGCCGTTTGTCGGCGCTGTTTCTGTCGGTATTGCCGAAGCGGCTTTCCGGACTTGCTGTGAATACGCGAAAGTTCGCGTGCAGTTTGACAAACCGATTGCATCGTTTCAGATGATTCAGAGCATGATTGCCGACATGGCTATGCAGATTGAAGGGGCGCGCCTCTTGGTTCACCGAGCCTGCTGGATGAAAGATCAAGGCATGGAATTCAGCCGTGAAGCGGCAATTGCCAAATGCAATGCATCAGATGTTGCGATGCGCGTTACGACGGACGCTGTTCAGATTATGGGCGGGTACGGGTATATTAAAGAATATCCTGTAGAAAAATATATGCGAGATGCAAAAATCATGCAGATTTACGAAGGAACGAATCAAATTCAACGCTTGGTTATTGCAAATAAGACGTTATATTGATAAAATATAAAGGGTTGAAAAAACTATAGGCAAGATATTATAGCGATGACAAAGAGAGTATGCAGGGATGATGCCGGTTACAGGAAAAGGAGTCGTAGATTGAGAGCTTCTCTGCCGGATGCCGCATGCGTTCACTTTTGAGCTTCCTGCTGAACGGAGTAGGCAGGACGGCAGCTTCCGTTAGCGAGCATATGAGTAGTTATTAGGGTGGTACCGCGGAATGAAGACTTTCGCCCCTGGAGGGGCGGAAGTCTTTTATTTGTATAAGAGGAGGAGTAATTCATGACAATGTTTAGCGACAAAATTGAAGCAATTAAGTCGGCTGTAGATGAACAGATTGCTAAAAGTGAAGCGTTGCAGGATGTCCAAACTATTCGCGTAAAATATTTGGGCAAAAAAGGGGAATTGACATCGATCATGAAAGACCTGAAAAATCTTTCTGAAGAAGAACGTCCCCTGGTAGGGCAATTGGTCAATACAGCCAGAAATATTATTGAAGAACATTTGAAAGAACGGATGGAAGAGCTGAAGAAAAAAGCTTTGGAAAAGCGGATTCAATCGGAAAAAATAGATATTACTTTGCCGGGGAGAAAACCGCTCATGGGGCATGAACACCCTCTTCATCTGACGCGGCGGTTGATGGAACAGTCTTTTTTGAATATGGGCTTTTCGATTGTAGAAGGGCCGGATATAGAATCGGATTACTATAACTTCCAAAGTTTGAATTTGCCGGAGGACCATCCGGCTCGGGATATGCAGGATTCGATGTACGTAACCGACAGCATTTTGCTCCGTACCCATACGTCGCCGTTGGAAGCGCGGACTTTGCAGGCCCATAAACCGAATGAACCGTTTAAAATCATTGCTCCCGGCAAGGTATACCGCTGCGATTACGATGCGACTCATTCGCCTGTTTTCCATCAGATGGAAGGAATGATTGTGGATAAAGGCATTCGTTTCTCCGATTTAAAAGGCATGCTGGAAGATTTTCTGAGAGATATATTCGGGCCGCAGACAAAAGTCCGTTTCCGTGCCAGCTATTTCCCTTTCACGGAACCCAGTGCGGAAGTAGACATTTCCTGCGTAATGTGCGGCGGTACAGGATGCCGCGTGTGCTCCCATACGGGATGGCTGGAAATACTGGGCTGCGGCATGACGAATTTCAGCGTTCTGCGCATGAATGGCTATGATCCGGAACAGGTTACGGCCTTTGCATTCGGAATGGGAGTCGAACGCATTGCCATGTTGAAATACGGTATCGATGATTTACGGTTGTTTTATGAAAACGACATGCGGTTCTTGAACCAGTTCTAGGAGGTACGAGACGATGAAAAGTTCTTTAAAATGGATGCAGGATTATGTTGAAGTCGATATGACGAAAGATCCGCAGGAGTTTGCCGATACGCTTACGATTTCCGGTATTCCTGTTGAGCGGGTGGAACATTGGGGCGATGAAATTAAACATATCGTCACAGGAAAAATTGTTAAAATAGATAAACATCCCGGTGCGGATAAGTTGGTCGTATGCCAGATTGATATAGGAAGCGATATGCTTCAGATCGTAACGGGAGCGCCGAATGTCAAAGAGGGGCAGATTATTCCAGTCGCTGTACATGGTGCCCATTTGCCGGGAGGCGTTAAGATTAAACGCTCTAAATTACGGGGCATCGAATCAAACGGTATGCTGTGCTCTGCTCATGAATTGGGCTTTGATGACAGTGTTTTGCTTCCGGAGGAACGAAACGGGATTTGGATTTTGCCGGAAAATACGCCGGTCGGCGTGGATGCGGCAGAATTTCTTGATTTGCATGATGTGGTATATGAATATGAATTGACGCCGAACCGGGCTGATTGTTTTTCTATGGTTGGCCTGAGCCGGGAATTTGCTGTGCTCAGCAATAAGAAGGCAGTTTATCCCGATATTACGGTAGATGAATGCGAAGAATCCATTGCCGGCAAGGTAAAAGTTTCGATAGAAGATGAAGATTTATGCAGCCGGTATGCGGCCCGGATGCTGGTCAATGTTAAGGTCGGCAAGTCGCCGATATGGATGCAGCAGCGGCTGCGTAAATCCGGCGTCCGTCCTATCAATAATGTTGTAGACGTAACGAACTATGTCATGATAGAGTTGGGGATACCGCTTCATGCCTATGATTACGATTATGTTGAAGGACATCATCTCATTGCCCGCAGAGCAAGAGAAGGAGAAGAAATGAAAACATTGGACGGCATTAACCGCAGGCTTAACAGCAGTATGCTGGTTATTGCCGATGAGGCTAAGCCGTGCGGCATTGCCGGCGTTATGGGCGGTTATAATTCGGAAGTAACGGCTGATACAAAAACAGTTATTCTTGAATGTGCTTCTTTTAAAGGCTCGAATATCCGCCATACAGGGCGGGCTTTAGGCCTGCGTTCTGAAGCATCGGCCCGTTTTGAACGGGGACTTGATGCAGAAGGATGCATTCATTCTCTGGATCGGTGCGCTCAGCTTTTGCAGCAAATGGGCGCCTGCGATGTAGCGCAAGGTATTGTCGATGTATATCCTCGTCCGCAGCAAACGGTAAAAATTTCTTTTACGGCTGCCCAAGTAAATGCGTTTTTAGGCACAGACATTTCGGAAGAACAGATGATCCATATTCTGGAAACGCTTCAGTTTGTCATTGAGAAAAATGGCGATCACTTAACGGCCGCAGTTCCGTCTTATCGCGGAGACTGCAAGGAAATGCCCGATATTGCTGAAGAAGTAGCTAGGATTTTCGGCTATGAAAATATACCGTCCACGCGGCCTTGGTCAAACATTACCAAAGGAGAAGAAGGGTATCATCATCAAATCAGTGAAAAAGTTTCGGCGGCATTATGTGCTTGCGGTCTTCATGAAACGGTTACCTTCAGTTTTCTCCATCCGGAGTCGCTGAAAAAAATGCTTTTCCCGGAAAATGCCGATGTGTATCGTGCTGTTCCGATTCTAAACCCCATTACGGAAGAATTTCCCTGGATGCGTACGACATTGCTTCCGTCGCTCATGGATGTTCTTGTCCGCAATCAGGCTGTGAAAAATGATTCTGTCGGTATTTTTGAAATAGCGCCGGTATATAAGCCGAAATCTTTGCCGATTACGGAATTGCCTGATGAAGAAATGTATGCAGCTGGTCTTTTATATGGCAAACGAGTGATCGGTACATGGCCGCACAGCGAAGAACCATATGATTTTTATGACATAAAGGGTGTTGTAGAAACGGTATTGACTAATCTCGGAATTCATGCCGATCTGGAAGTGTCTGATTTTGCGCCGCTTCATCCGGGCAAGGCTGCTCAGTATGTCAAAGACGGGTATGTGTTGTGCCGCTTCGGCGAACTGCATCCTAAGGTTATCGATAATTATGATATTGCCGGACCGGTTTATGTTTTTGAAATGTCATTAAAGAATGTGCTGCCTTATATTAATCTCATCCCTGATTATCATAAAGTGGCTAAATTCCCGTCATCAAAAAGAGATTTGGCGTTTCTGGCCCCTCTTAATACATTGAATGCAGATGTTATCTCCGTCATAAGGAAAAATGGCGGTCCGTACCTTGAGGCTGTACATCTTTTTGATTTGTACACGGGCAAGCAAGTTCCGAAAGGATATAAGAGTTTAGCATATTCTCTCGTATTCCGTTCGGAAAAAGGGACGTTGACCGATGAGGATATTCAGGAACCTATCGACGCAATTATTTCTGATTTGAAAGAGTCGTTTGGGTGCCAATTGCGGTAAAACTGCAGGATGGGCGGCAGAGCTTTTCCTTAGTCATGTCGCCCTGTTTTCTTTGTTGTAAAAAAAGTAAAGTTGTGGTATGATGTACAACGTAGTATGGTATATTAAAGATAGATTAGAGCAATAGGCTCATGAGGAGGACATAGTTAGTATGATCGTAACAGTTAACGAAGTAGACCAGCACAAAGTAATACTGCATATTGAAGTGCCTGCAAAAGACGCTTCCAAAACGGCAGCTGCGGCCTGCAAAAATTTGTCGAACCGTGTGAACATTCCCGGTTTCCGCAGAGGTAAAGCGCCGCGTATGGTGTTGGAAAGCTTCTTGGGCAAAGATGCTGTAAAACAGGAAATTTTTGAAGCTGTTGCTAATAAAGCATATAGCGATGCCTTGAAGGAAAAGGACATCGTCCCCGTAAGCGATCCGGATATTAAGGTAATTTGTGATGAAAAGGGTCAGGATGTTGTTTTTGAAGCAACGATTACGAAAAAGCCGGAAGTGGCATTAGGCGAATATAAAGGTATTAAAATTGCTAAAGACAGCATTTCCGTAACGGATGAAGATGTGGCCAAAGAGTTGGGTAATTTACAGAAACAGCATTCAAAACTGGTTGTTGCTCCTGAAGGCTCGGAAATCGCGAAAGATGATTTTGCTGTTATTGACTTTAAAGGGACTATTGCCGGAGAAGCTTTTGAAGGCGGCGAAGGAAAAGCATATCCCCTTCAGATCGGTTCGGGAAGCTTTATTCCCGGCTTTGAAGATCAGCTGATAGGCTGCAGAGCCGGTGATGAAAAAGATGTAACCGTTACGTTCCCGGATGATTATTTTGAAAAATCGCTGGCTGGAAAGGAAGCTGTTTTTGCCGTAAAAATCAATGATGTAAAGCGCAGCGAACTCCCAGCGATTGATGATGAATTTGCCAAAGAAGCAGGGAAATTTGATACGCTGGATGAATTAAAAGCGGATATCCGCAAACGCCTCGAATCGAGGGCATCGTTGCAGGTATTGGAAAAATTCAATTCTGAAGTATTGAAAACAGCCGTTAATAATGCTGCAGTAGATATTCCCCAAGTTATGATTGACAGCAAGATTGATCAGATGATTGAAGAATTATCCATGAAACTGGAAACGCAGCGCATGAATCTTGATGACTATCTGAAATATATGGGACAGGATATCGATAAGCTGAAAGAACAGTATGCAGAACCGGCAAAAGAAAATGTTAAGATGGATCTTGTGCTCGAAGCGATTGCGAAAGCGGAAGGCATTGAAGTAAAGGATATTGATCTTCAAGCTGAAATTATAACGATGGCGCAGAATTTCGGCGCTGATCCGAAGGAAGTATATAAGATTATTGTAAAAGAACGTCGCGTTCCGATGCTTGTTCAGTCTGTCGGCCGCAAAAAGGCAGCTAGCTTTATTTTGAGAAATGCTGTTGATACAAACGCAGCAGTTAACGAGAGTGAACCTGTTGCGGAAGTTGAACAGGTAACGACTGAAGAAAAACCGGAAGCGTAAGTTCCGGAGGTGTTTGGATATGAGTATGTACGTTCCCATTGTCGTCGAACAGACGGCACAGGGCGAACGGAGCTATGATATTTATTCCCGTCTGCTTAAAGACCGCATCGTGTTCTTAGGCGGGCCTATTGACGACGGAACAGCCAACAGCATTATTGCGCAGCTGTTATTTTTAGAAGCGGATAATCCGGATAAGGATATTCACTTGTACATCAACAGCCCCGGCGGTGTTGTCACTGCCGGTATGGCTATTTATGATACGATGCAGTATATTAAGCCTGACGTATCAACTATTTGCGTCGGGGCGGCTGCCAGCATGGCATCCGTTTTGCTGGCGGCAGGAGCTAAGGGAAAACGGTTTGCCCTGCCGCATTCACAGGTCATGATTCATCAGCCCTTGGGCGGCGTACAAGGACAGGCTACGGAAATTGAAATCCATGCCCGTGAAATTCTGCGGATGCGCAGAGAGTTGAACAGCTTGTTGTCTTACCATACGGGACAGCCTATTGACGTCATCCAAAAAGATACGGATAGAGATAATTTCATGACGGCGGAAGATGCAAAAGCCTACGGCATTATTGACGAAATCCTCGCCCGTCCGCGCAGCGAAATGGAATGACGGCCAGTAACAGGAGGAGACGTTGTGAGCAAAAGAAGTGACGAGCCAAGATGCAGCTTCTGCGGCCGTGCGCAGAATGAAGTACAGAAATTGATTGCCGGTCCCGGCGTATACATTTGTGATGAATGTATTGCCGTAGCGCAGCATATTTTAGAAGAAGAAAAGCAGGAAGTTCAGTCAGAGTTCCAGTTGAAAGATTTGCCGACGCCGCATCAGATCAAGCAAACGCTGGATGAGTACGTAATCGGACAGGAGGCTGCGAAAAAGACCTTGTCCGTTGCTGTGTACAATCATTATAAGCGGCTGCAGACAAACAGCGTTGTGGAAGACGTTGAATTACAGAAGTCCAATATTATCATGGTTGGACCGACCGGCTGCGGTAAAACGCTGCTGGCTCAGACATTGGCACGGCTTTTGGATGTGCCCTTTGCCATTGCTGATGCGACGAGTTTGACGGAAGCCGGGTACGTAGGCGAAGATGTGGAAAATTGCTTGCTGAAACTGATACAGGCGGCAGATTATGATATTGCCAAAGCGGAACGAGGCATTATTTATATTGATGAAATCGATAAGATTGCCAGAAAATCAGAAAATCCTTCGATTACGCGAGACGTGTCCGGAGAAGGTGTGCAGCAGGCGCTGCTGAAGATTTTGGAAGGAACCGTTGCCGGCGTACCGCCTCAGGGAGGACGTAAGCATCCGCATCAGGAAATGCTGCAAATTGATACGACCAATATCTTGTTTATCTGCGGCGGTGCTTTTGACGGCATTGATAAGACGATTTTAAATCGGACGGCAGATAAAAATCTTGGGTTTGGCGCGGATATTCACTCTAAGACGGAACAGTCTGTAGAAGCCCTCTTAAAAGAAATTATTCCAACAGATTTGCAGAAATTCGGCTTAATTCCGGAATTGATCGGACGTCTGCCCGTTTTGGTGACACTGAATCCGTTGGATGAAGACGCAATGGTTCATATTTTGACGGAGCCGAAAAATGCTCTTGTCAAGCAGTACCAAAAAATGCTTGATATGGATAATGTGCAGTTGGAATTTACGCAGGAAGCGCTTCGGGCTATTGCTAAAGAAGCATTGCGTCGCAATACGGGAGCGCGCGGATTGCGTTCCATTATCGAGCGGATTATGTTGGATGTTATGTTTGACGCACCCAGCCGAAAAGATGTGGAAAAGTGCATCGTAACGGAAGAGTGCGTTACGAAAGGCCTGGAACCGGAACTTGTATTAAATCAGGCTAAATGATATAATAAATAAGGATAAAACTCATTTCTATTGAAAGAAATGAGTTTTATTTTTAGAATAAAGAAGGTGAAAGATGATGGATGAAATTTCAATTTTAACAATGCCGTTTGTGCCATTGCGAGGATTAGTCGTATATCCAAAACTATTAAGTCATATTGATATTGGCCGAGAACGTTCTTTGGCAGCTGTCGATTACGCTATGGAACATGATAGAATGCTTATCGTCTCTGCGCAGATTGATGAAGATGTAGAAAACCCCGGATTTGATGATGTGTACCAGTGCGGGACATTGATCAGGATACAACAGCTGCTCCGGCTTCCCGGCGGTTTGGTGCGTTTACTTGTTGAAGGCGTCAGCCGGGTGCAGCTCCAAGGATTTTCTGAACGGCGGAATTATATGGAAGTTGCAGCTGTGAAGTTAAATGATGTAAATGATGATGACATAGAGGCAGAAGCTTTGCGCCGCGTGATATTTAAACGATTCGGCGAATGGCTGGAGAATGTACGGAACGGAGACGACGTTCGGGAAAAGGCGAAAGACATTGAAGAACCGGGAGTTATGGCCGATTTTATTGTATCTCAGTTGCCTCTGCGTCTTTTGGCCCGTCAGCAGATTTTGGAACAGACCGATGTAAAGGCTCGTATGCGTCGGAGCATGGCTTTGCTTGATACAGAAGTGGAAATAGCAAATCTGGAATCATCGCTGAATTTGGAAGTACGCAGTAAGATGGAACAGCAGCAGAAAGAATATTATCTGCGCGAAAAGATAAAAGCTATTCATCGGGAATTGGGAGATAAAGTCGATAAAGATACGGAAACTCAAGAACTGCGGGAAAAAATCCGTAAGATGAAATTAGCTAAACGCGTTGAAGAACCGTTGCTGAAAGAAGTTGATCGTCTTGATTCCATGCCGCCTATGATGGCTGAATCGGCGATTATCCGTACGTATCTTGATTGGGCACTATCTCTGCCGTGGAAGAAGGAAACGAAAGACCGGCTTGATCTGAAGGAGGCTCAAGTCGTATTGGATGAAGACCATTACGGACTGAAAAAAGTTAAAGATCGCATTATTGAATATTTAGCGGTAAAGCAGCTGACGCACAGCTTAAAGGGACCTATTCTTTGCTTTGTAGGTCCTCCGGGAACGGGAAAGACGAGTATTGCCCGTTCGATTGCCAGAGCGATGAACCGTAAATATGTGCGCGTTTCTTTGGGCGGCGTTCGAGATGAAGCAGAAATCAGGGGCCATAGACGCACGTATATTGGCGCGTTGCCGGGACGCATTATTTCGGGATTAAAACAAGCAGGGGTGAAGAATCCGGTTTTTCTGCTGGATGAAATTGATAAAATGACGACAGATATGAGGGGAGATCCGTCGTCGGCACTGCTTGAAGTTTTAGATCCGGAACAAAATAATTCTTTCAGCGACCACTATATAGAGATACCCTTTGACTTATCGAAAGTTTTTTGGATTACGACGGCTAATGTTGTCAGCGATATTCCGCGGCCGTTGTTGGACCGCATGGAAATCATCGAATTTACAAGCTATACGGAAGAAGAAAAAGTTCAAATTGCCAAGCAGTATCTGGTGCCGAAACAAATGGGGGAAAACGGTCTTCGGTCAGGGCAGGCTCGTTTTTCCGAAGCGGTCCTGCGTGCCATTATTCAGGGGTATACTCGTGAATCAGGCGTACGTACGCTGGAAAAAACGATCGGCGCTGTATGCCGTAAAGTAGGTAAGTCTATTTTGCTGGAAGAAGAAAAGCCTCTTACGGTCTCGGTAAAGAACTTGCCGGCCATTTTAGGACCTGTAAAATATTTGCCGACGAAAATTAATAAAGCAGATGCAGTGGGGATTGTTACTGGTATGGCATGGACGCAAGTAGGCGGGGAAGTACTGGAAACTGAAGCTGTTGCTGTTAAGGGAAAAGGATGCTTGCTATTGACCGGACAACTTGGCGATGTCATGAAAGAGTCTGCCGAAGCCGGTATGACTTATATCCGCCGGCGTGCTGATGTTTTAGGGCTGCCAGATGATTTTTATTCTCATTTGGATTTTCATATCCATTTGCCGGAAGGGGCGATTCCGAAAGACGGTCCTTCTGCCGGGATTACGATGGCTACCGCTATGGCTTCTGCGCTGACAGGAAAAGCAGTCCGTCATGACGTGGCGATGACTGGTGAAATTACATTGCGCGGTACGGTTCTGCCTGTAGGCGGTATCAAAGAAAAAGTTATTGCTGCCCATCGTGCAGGCATCAAGAAGATCCTTTTGCCGGAACAAAACAAGAGAGACATGGACGACGTACCTTTATCGGTAAAAAAAGACGTTACTTTTGTTTTTGTGCACCATATGGATGAAGTGCTCGAACAAGCTTTGGTGAATACGTAATGGCAAAACAGATACATATCATTCAGCCGAAATATGTAGCGTCGGCAGTTCGCAAATCACAATATCCCGAGGAAGGTCTGCCTGAAATTGCGTTTTTGGGCAGATCGAATGTCGGCAAGTCGAGTCTTATTAACTCCCTGTGCAATTATCGAGGATTGGCTCGTGTCAGCGGTACGCCGGGAAAAACGCAGACAATTAATTATTTTAGCGCTATCCTGCAGGAAAAAGAAGAGGATGCGGTACGGCGGATTCCGTTTTTCCTGGTTGACTTGCCGGGATATGGTTTTGCCCGTACGGGTGGAAAAAAAAGGCAGGCATGGAGTGATTTTATTAATGAATATGTGATAGAATCTTCCCATTTGGTTTTACTGTGTCTGCTTGTGGACTTACGACATCCCGGTCTTGCCGTCGATAAGCAGGCTTATCAGTGGTTAAAGGAAAATAATACGCCGCTGCAAATTATCGGAACGAAAGCAGATAAATTAACAAATAACGAAAAACGGAAAAATCTGGCGATGCTGGATAAGTTATTTCCGGCGGAATATAAAGCAGTTGCCTATTCTGCATTAGAAAATGAGGGAAGAGCAGAATTTTTCTGCCATATGATGGATCGTCTTGAAAAAAACAATAATATATGAAATAGAATAGATATAGAATTGGCGCACGATTCGCCAAATTAACAAATACAAAAAACTGCCATCAGATTTTAATCTGGCGGCAGTTTTTTGCTGTTATAATTGTATTATCCTTTGAGTTGGCTGTCCAAGATGGTTGCAAACCTACATTTTAAATGGCTAAACAACAGGGTGGAATTACTGGAAAACAAGAGATATTTTTGTTATAATAAGTTGCATATTTCTGAGTTAGATTTGGAAATGAATAATTTGGTATTGTGACAATACATTCGGCGATAAATGATATCCAAATAAATGATTGAAGTTAGGTATAAGAGATGCGTTGGCGATTGGACAGTGTGCTTTGACAGTAAAAATATAGGGATGGTATAATGAAATAATGAACAGTTCTGCGGAAGCAGGCAAAAAACTTTTATCTATTGTTGTGCCTGTATATAATGAACAACCTAATATTGAAAAGTTTTATACAGAAACAACTAAAGCCGTCCAGGCAATCGACATGGATTATGAAATTATCTTTGTAGATGACGGATCAAGAGATACGACTCCTATCGTATTAAACCATTTGGTGCAGGCGGATCGCCATGTTCGGGCGCTTATCCTTGCTCGTAATTTTGGGCATCAACTGGCGATTACCTGCGGTATGGATCATGCGCGCGGTGACGCAGTTATCACTATGGATGGTGATCTGCAGCATCCGCCGTCCATGATTCCTGATTTGGTTAATTTTTGGCGGGAAGGCTATGATGTAGTCCAGACTGTGCGGCAAACGACAGATGGCGTTAGTTTTTTTAAACGGCAAACGTCAAAATGGTACTATAAGATTTTAAATACCGTTTCACCGGTGCATATTACTCCGGGCGGATCTGATTTTCGATTATTGGATAAACGAGTATTGGAGACGTTTAAGTTATTTCGCGAACATGATCGTTTTATTCGCGGAATGATTGGCGATATTGGATACCGGCAAAAGACAATCACGTTTGTTGCACCAAAGCGGTATGCTGGAGAGTCAAAATTTTCTGTTCGCAAAATGCTGCATTTTGCGCTGGACGGAATTATGGCATATTCCAAAATACCGTTGCGTATCTCTTTTTATGCAGGTATGATAAGCGGGTTGTTAAGCATATTTATGATCATGCATGCAGTATATTGTCATATTGTTGGAGAAGCTTCGCCGGGATGGACGACTGTTGTTGTTGTACTCTGTTTACTTGGCGGGCTGCAGCTTATGTTTATTGGAATAGCCGGCGAATATATCGGACGTATTTTTGAAGAAGTAAAAAAACGGCCCTTATATTGGCTGAAAGCAGAGTTGGGACAGCCGGAGAGGAAAGACAACCCATAGAAGAATGGTGTCCGGAAATGATGGTTTTAAGCATCAGTTAAGTGCGGGAAGAAGGAAGGAGAAGGCATGTGGAAAAAAGTATGTAGAATCGGCTGTACGGCAGCGCTGATGGCTTTTTGTGCAATCATTTCTGTCGCCGCGGCAGATTACTATAGTGTTGGCGATACAGGCGATGAAATACTTCTCATTCAAAAACAATTGCGGAAACAGGGGTATGATGTCAAGACTGACGGAGTTTTTTCCGAGGATATGGCGAAGGCCGTATCTCTGTTTCAAAAAAAGCAGAAAATACAGGTGAGCGGCAAAGTCGGCGGATGGACGTATTATTTGCTGACAGGCAAACGAACCATGCTGCCGAAAGATGCACAGACCCCGCCGACGAAGTCAGCGGCTAAGGAAAAAAAGAAGAAAGACGTAAAGACTTCTAAAAAGAAGGGAAAAGAAAACAGTTCCAAGGTAAAATATACGAAATTGCCGGATCTAAGGGGCAGTGACCGGATTGGCCGTGAGCTCGTACATTCTGCCTATAAATATATTGGCACGCCGTATGTTTTTGGAGGAAATACGCCGGCTGGATTTGACTGCTCCGGTTTTACAAGGTATGTTTTTTTACACAATGGCATTAAACTGCCTCGTATGGCAGACGAACAATACCGCATGGGCTATAAAGTCAAGCGTGACGAACTGCTTCCCGGAGATTTAGTGTTTTTCACGACGTATGCCCCAGGCGTGTCCCATACGGGAATTTATGTCGGTGATGATAATTTTATCAGCGCGACAACCAGCGGCGGTATTCGTGTCGACAGCCTGAAAAACGGGTATTGGGCGTCCAGGTATGTCGGTGCGAAACGAATCAGATAACAAAATAAAAGAACGGACACTAGCAAGGAACAGTCAGTCGGTATGGGAGGCCGGGTGTTTCTTGCTAGTCATTCATTATACTGAATTTTTGAAAATAATGGAAAATATGGCAAAAAAGGTTGCCTCGCAGAGGTAAATGAGCGTATAATTTTTCCATATGAAGTGATAGGATAGTACAAGGGAGTGTTGTGAATGAAATACATGACAGGTAATGAAATACGCAAAGCTTATTTGGACTTTTTTAAGAGTAAAGAGCATTTAATTCTTCATAGTTTTCCCTTGATTCCGGAAAATGACCCGAGCTTGCTGCTCATTGGCGCCGGTATGGCTCCGTTGAAACCATATTTTACAGGAAAGCTGGTGCCGCCTTCGTATCGCGTGGCAACCAGTCAAAAATGTATTCGTACCGGCGATATTGACAACGTCGGCCGGACAGCGCGCCATCATACTTTCTTTGAAATGATGGGAAACTTTTCTTTCGGAAATTATTTCAAAAAAGAGGCGATTTCCTGGGCATGGGAATTTTTGACGGAAGTTCTTGAATTAGATAAAGATAAATTATATGTCACGATTTATCCGGATGATGATGAAGCATACGGCTATTGGCACGATATGATCGGTCTTGATGATGCACGCATCTTTAAGTTCGAAGATAATTTCTGGGAAATCGGAGAAGGTCCGTGCGGTCCCGACAGTGAAATTTTTTATGATTTAGGGCCTGAACGCGGCTGCGGAAATCCGACGTGTACCGTAGGATGTGACTGCGATCGTTATTTGGAAATTTGGAATCTGGTATTTACCCAGTTTGATCGGACAAAAGACGGAGAATATATTCCTCTGGCAAAGAAAAATATTGATACCGGCGCCGGTTTGGAACGGCTGGCATCGGTTATCCAGCAAAAGGAATCGAATTTTGAAACGGACTTGATTTATCCTATTATTGAGAAGGTTATTGATCTCAGTCATGGGGATTACAATGATTCTCATCAAAAAGTGGCAATGAAGGTTATTGCCGATCATATTCGCGCCATTACGATTATGATTAGCGACGGTATTTTGCCTTCTAATGAAGGCCGCGGTTACGTTTTGCGCCGTATTCTGCGCCGCGCTGTCCGTTTCGGACGGCTTCTCGGTATTACGGAACTTTTCTTGAGCAGTCTTGTCGATACGGTAATTTCCATCCTCGGCGAAGAATATCCTGAATTAAAGGAACATGAAGAACTGGTCAAAAAAGTTATTGATACGGAAGAAAAGCAGTTCAGTACGACGCTGAATCAAGGAATGGAACTGCTGGATCAGCTTATTGCCGCTGTCGGACCGGCAAAAGAACTGAACGGCGCCGATGTGTTTAAATTATATGATACCTATGGATTTCCGGTGGAGCTGACGGAAGAAATTGCAGCGGAAAATGGATTGTCTGTAGATCAGGCTGGTTTTGATGAAGCGATGAAAGCGCAGCAGGAACGAGCCAGAGCTGCCCGTGAAGAAGTGTCGGCCAAAGTTGCGACGCCGGATACGACAAAGCTGGATCAAGGGAGTTTAGTCAATGATCCGGCTGCCGGCAAAGCAATGGTTGTTATGTTAGGTAAAGGCGAGGTAGAAATTGCGGAAGCTTATGATGGCGATGAAGTGACAGTCATTTTGGATGCCAATCCGTTTCATCCGGAAGGTGGCGGTCAGCTCGGCGATACGGGATTACTGGCCGGTACAGAAGGGAAAGCGTGTGTTACTGATGCGAAAGCTTTGCCTAATGGGTTAGTATATTTACTGGCATCCGTTACGGAAGGCGTGCTTCGTACAGGCGACTCGGTGGAAATTACGGTCGACCGGGAACGGAATCTGGCGATGGCTCGTAATCATACGGCGACGCATCTGCTGCACGCGGCGCTGCGCAGTGTTTTGGGCAATCATGTCAACCAGGCAGGTTCCCTTGTTTCTCCGGACCGTCTGCGTTTTGATTTTACCCATTTTTCACCGGTAACGGCAGAAGAACTGGGCGAAGTCGAACGGCTGGTAAATAAAGAAATTTTAAAAAATATTCCTGTGTCCATAGAAGAAATGCCGATTGCTGATGCAAAGAAAAAAGGAGCCATAGCTCTTTTTGGTGAAAAATACGGCGATATGGTCCGTGTAGTATCAATAGATGATTTTAGCTGCGAACTATGCGGCGGTTCTCATGTAGTATCGACGGCGGTTATCGGCACATTCCGTATTTTATCCGAGTCTGGGATCGGAACCGGTGTGCGGCGTATTGAAGCTGTAACCGGCGTGGCGGCTCTTGAAAAAGCACAGCGTGATGCCGAAGAGTTAGCCCGGTTGGCGCAGATGCTGAAAACAAAAGTTGAAACTGTTGCGGAGAAATTGGTGCGA
Organism: uncultured Megasphaera sp.; assembly: GCA_964507845.1. GTDB lineage: Bacteria > Bacillota > Negativicutes > Veillonellales > Megasphaeraceae > Megasphaera. The sequence continues at coordinate 4,736 of CAZDQW010000016.1, read as the reverse complement.
ATAATGGAGCAGCTAAAACAAGCAGAAAAAGAAGTGCAGCAACTGAAGAAAGAAGCGGTTTTATCGGGTATTGATAAAATTTTGGCGGCAAAAGAAGAAATCTGCGGTGTTTCCGTCATTGTTGCTGAAACACAAGCAGATTCTATGGATGGACTTCGTCAATTAGCAGATACGATAATGGATAAGTCGGGAAGCGGCGTTGTCCTTCTTGGAGCTGTTTACGAAGGAAAAGTGAATTTCGTATGCAAAGTGGCGAAAAACGACACGAAAAAAGGATTGCATGCCGGAAAAATTATCAAGGAAGCGGCTCAGGCTGCAGGTGGAAACGGCGGCGGCAGACCGGATATGGCGCAAGCCGGCGGGAAAGAACCTGAACATATACAGGCTGCATTAGCAGCGGGAAGACGCGCTGTTGCTGAAATAATGGCATAGTTCTGTATACAGATAAGGATCATATAAGGATGTGGTATTATGGCAATCAGCGATGAAACGATGATTGTGAAAAACAAAAACGAAGAACAGACGGTTGCTTCCATGATTTTTGAGGATGTATATCAGGCATTGGAAGAGAAAGGATATAACCCCATAAATCAAATTGTGGGTTATCTGCTTTCCGGAGATCCGACGTATATTACGAGCCATAATAATGCCCGCAGCAATATACGCCGCATTGAACGGGATGAATTGATTGAAGAATTAGTTCGATCTTATGTTAAAGAACGCGGGTTATAAGGTAATATGAGGATTTTAGGATTAGATATCGGTTCTAAAACAATCGGCGTAGCCTGCAGCGACGCCCTGCTGATTACGGCCCAGGGCGTGGAAACGATACGGCGTGTTTCTCAAAAAAAAGATTTTCAGCGCCTGAAAGAGTTGGTAAAAGAAAAGGATGTACATCGCATTGTTATCGGCCGGCCGCGTCATATGAATGGCGATTACAGCTGCAATATGGAAAAAATTGAACGTTTTGTAGATGAATTAAAACGAGTTTTGCCGGAAACAGAGTTTGTGTATTGGGACGAACGCCTGACAACTGTCATGGCGGAACACGTGTTGATGGAAGGCAATGTTCGAAGGGAAAAGCGAAAACAGTTCATTGATAAAATGGCAGCTGTTTTGATATTGCAAAATTATTTAGATGCCCAGGGAGGATAATATGGCGGAAGAATTAGAAGAAGTAATGGTTGTTACCCTTACCAGTCCCGATGGGGAAGAAAAAGATTATCAGGAAGTAGATGAAGTAGTAATTGACGGTAAGCTTTTTTCCCTTCTGATGGAAATTTGTGATAATGAAGAGGATGCGGATTGGGTTATTGCCCGTGTTTCCTTCGTTGATGAAGAACCGATTTATGAGGAACCGACAGAAGAAGAGTTTGAAGCGGCCCGGATGAAATTTGAAGAATTATTTGCAGAAGAAGAGGCTGCAGAAGAATAATTTTATTTAAAAAGCAATAGCAGGGATTGCCGCATGGTTTTCGTGCGGCAATTTTTTTGATCCTGCAATTTGGAAGTATCAGCAGGTCTGTAATTATTTCTTTCATTTGGCCGGAAAACGGACGAGTATTAGCTGTTCAGTTTGAACTGAGCCATCTGCGTGTTCAAGCCGATCAATCAGCGGTAGCATGAGATGTTTACGGCAAATAAGCGAACATTTGTTTATATTTATCAAAAGGAACAAGGCTTGTATTGTACGGAAGGTGAAGATGCTGCGGCTATAGCAGACGCCGTGAAAGCGTATGATATGATTTGACTTCTAAAGATTTATTGAAAAAAGCGTTTTACATCACTGCGGCAGCAACGATATTTTCAGCAATTTATATTGGAGTCTAGTTATCAAAATAGATTGCCGGGCAGATCGTTCGTTTGTTGTAGGAAGGCAGGAATTTTTCTGATAATGTCGAAATTTTTATTAGTAGCTGAACGAGTGTAATTCATATTTCCCAACTTGTGTATATGTTGAAAGGGAATTGTCACAAAATTGTAACATGGATGTCGTATACTATTTATAACAGCAGAAAGGCAGCTAAAGGAGTGGGTATATATGATGAAGCGCATAAAAAATATTTTTAAATTGACATTAGTAACGGCATTGTTGCTGACAACACTGAGCGGTGCTGTCGCTGTACAGGCTGCTGGTCCGGGAGGACCAAAAGACGGCGGCCACCCAAGAATAGAAGAACGAGATCATGGCGGCAGAGATAGAGGTCCGGATCATGACCGGTATCGAGATGACCATAAAGATCCTAAAGAAGAAGTGGATAGCGCCAACAAAAAAGCCAATTGGGCTTTGGGTGTAGCTGCAGTTGCTGCAGTTATTGCCATTACAAAATAAAAAAGCTCCCCGTAAGGGGAGAATATAATCTCCCTTTTAAACTCATACACGCAAAAAGTACCTGCATACGAAATGACGAATCGTATGCAGGTACTTTTTTGTTTTCCATTGTGTCGATGAAATAGCATAAAAGTGGTCATGACATATTGTTTTTCGAGATAGACACGATGCAATTGATTAACATAACAACAGTGTTATCAAAATGATTGTTTACATGTTATTGACAGAACATTTGTTTGACGATACAATATAAATATCAACAAACAAATGTTTGCAGAAATAATGTTAGACACAAGGGGTGTGTATCTATGAAAAAACAGGGGAAAAAATATAAATTTCAATTTTCAAGATATATAATATTAGGTCTAATACTTTTTTTGGCAAGTATGCAATTAGGCTGGAGATCTCAGGAAAATACAGACTACATTGCAGTTTGCGTACAAGAAGGCGATACGATATGGAGCTTGGCTTCGCAGGTAGATGATGCGGAAACGGATATTCGTATGATCGTACAGGATATTGTCAAGATAAATCACTTGCAAAATAATGAAAATATATATCCAGGACAAAGTATCAAAGTTCCTGTCAAACCAACAATAAACCGGTAGAGTTTGCTATAGCGGTGTCGGTAAAAAATGATTAGATGGCGTCAGAAAAAAGGGTTGACGAATAACCGTTCACGTGATATTATAATAAAGTATTTGTAAGGAGCGGTATCGAAGTGGTCATAACGGGGCTGACTCGAAATCAGTTAGGCCGAAAGGTCTCGTGGGTTCGAATCCCACCCGCTCCGCCAAAAAGAATGGATTAAGCGAAAATATTTCTAAAAACGTTGAAACGGCAGCGGAATCAGTTCGGTGCGTTGGGGCGGAGAGAAATATTTTCGCTTTTTTTACTGAATCGACAGAGAAAGTCTGTATGATATTTTGTGTTTTTCGGAAAAATTATGATATAATATGGCGTGTGGAAAATATGACAAAGTAAAAAAAGATGGAAATAGGGCTTTAGTATGGCTAAAGCCCCATTTTGTATGAGGTTATAATAAAGAATGGACGAATTATTTCAATGGATGAATGAAGATGAAAATATTAAGCGGGCTGTTAGTATGTTCGGACAGCCTGGATGTCATTGTATTTACGGAATCGCCGGATCGGCCAAAAGTGCTTTTGTCAGTAAGGCGCTGGCGGAAAGGGGAAAAGCGGCTATTCTTGTCGTGCCGGGAAAAGAGCAGGCAACGGCATGGCAGACTGATCTGCGGTTTTGGCTTCCGGAAATTCCCGTATTAGATTTTCCTCTTGTGGACAAGGCGGTATTTTCGACAACGGCAAAAAGTATTGAC
>CAZDQW010000016.1:0-1055 GCA_964507845.1 uncultured Megasphaera sp. | reverse complement strand
GTACGTCTTAGCGCCTCAGCGTATTGATGATGGAGCTGTCGATTTGGAAACAGAGAAAGAGTATGATCGAACAATGCTCTTGAATCGGCTGGTCGGCGGAGGGTACGAACGGGTTGATCTCGTTGAACGGCGCGGTCATTTTTCTGTTCGCGGCGATATTGTCGATATTTTTGCCGTCAATCAGGAAGAGCCGCTGCGCATTGAGTTTTTCGGAGATGAAATCGATAATCTTCGTTTTTTTGACGCCATAAATCAAAAATCAAAAACGTCCGTTTCCCAAGTACGTATTCTGCCGATTTCCTTGGAACAAGTTCAGGAAGACAACGTATATACGCTTTTCGATTATGCAGATGATGGAATTATTATATGGGATGAACCAAACCGCATTCGTCAAAGTGTAAAAAGTTTTCTGAAAGAGTCAGAAGATTATGCCAGTCTGCTGTGTCCTTGGGCAAAGGCAGCAGCTGCCCGCCGTAAGTCAACGCAGATTATCTTATCTCTTATGGCTCAGTCTGTTCCGGATATGGTAATAGATTCCATATCAAGTTTTGCGGCTAAAATGATGGCTAGTTTTCAAAAACAATTTTCCCTGTTAAAGGATGAATTAGCTCATTGGCAGAAAAACGGCAATACTGTTGTATTTGTATTAGGCAGCAGAGAACGGACGGCATCTCTGACAGCATGGCTGCGCCAGCAGGATTATGAGCCGCAGGTTTATAAGAAAAATACGGCAGCACAAAACAGGATTTATACGGCAGAAGGCGAGATTTGTAATGGCTTTGAATTGCCTTATGCCAAATTAGTCGTATTGTCGGAACGGGACATTTATGGGATGCAAAAGCGGCGTCTTCGGCATCATGGGGCAAAAGGGCAGGAAATCAATGTATTTACTGATTTAAAACCTGGCGATTATGTTGTTCATGAATCTCACGGCATCGGGCGGTATACAGGCATAAAGACGATTGAAATGGATGGGGTTCATAAAGATTATTTGGAAATACATTATGCGGATAAAGATATATTATATGTTCCTACGGATCAGCTGAAATTACTTC
>CAZDQW010000015.1:49421-53930 GCA_964507845.1 uncultured Megasphaera sp. | reverse complement strand
CACCGAACCGGGCGTTACGACGACAGTTCTGCAGGAGGCTGTTAAAGCAGAAGGCCTTTTCTACGGCGGCGACCCCTGCAGCGGTGATTCCTGCTTCATCGGCGGCAACGTTGCGACGAATGCCGGCGGCAACCGCGCCGTTAAATACGGCGTAACCCGCGATCAGGTCATGGGCATTGAAGTGGTTACTCCGAGCGGCGAAGTCGTTACCCTCGGCGGCAAATTCCGTAAAAATGCGACAGGCTATATGCTGATGCATCTTTACATCGGTTCGGAAGGCACCTTGGGTATTATTACGAAGATTTATCTTAAATTAGTGGCGCTGCCGAAGTACCAGATGGACCTTTTGGCAGTATTCGACAATCTCGACGATGCGATCGCTTTGACGCCGAAGATCATGAATGCAGGCATTACGCCGGTTTGCGTAGAATTCATGGATAATGCTTCCATTAAGCAGGTTGAAATTTTCCTCAATGAAAAACTGCAGCATTCGGATATCGGCAACTATATTATTGTCCAGATTGCCGGCGACAGCGAAGATATTCTCGATGAACAGTGCGAAAAGATCGACGAATTGGCTCGTGAAAATAAAGCCCTTGACGTATTGGTTGCTAATCCGGCTATTATCTGGAAATCCCGTAAAGCGTATCTGGAAGCCGACCGCGCCCGCAGCTTAGTATTCTCCATGGAAGATATCGTTGTTCCGATGACGGATATCCCGCAGGCCGTACAGCAGATTTCCCGCTTGGCTGCGAAATACGATGTTGCAATGCATTGCGCAGGCCACTGCGGCGACGGCAACGTTCATATCGATATTTTGAAAGACGATCGTACGCAGGAAGAATGGGAAGAAATGCTGCCGAAGATTCAGAACGAAATTTACGAATTGGTATACAGCTTGGAAGGACGTCTTTCGGGCGAACACGGAATCGGTTATAAACGTGCGGCGCTGATGGCTAAATATACCAATCCCGTCGAATTAAAACTGATGAAAGACATTAAGAAAGCCCTTGATCCGAAGAACATCATGAATCCGGGTAAAGTTGTCAGCATTAATGATGAAGTACCTGTAGAAGCGTAAAAAGTAAGCATATAAAATGTTGCAAAAGGTAAAGCCCTAGTGGTTTTACCTTTTGCAACATTAAAATCGGTTTAATAATTTTTTTTGAAATAACTATTGATAATGCGTATTATTAACTATAAGAAAAGATATCGCATCTGAAGAAAGGAAGGTCTGATTACATGAAACACTTTTCTGTTCCGTTTGGCAAGGAAACGGTTGATTTTTCGCTTCCGGAAGAACAAATTGCCGGCGTACTGCTTTCTCATGCCCATGAATACACGGCGCCGAAATCGGAAGCTGAACTGGTTGCCGATGCGTTGGCTCATCCTATTGGCAGTCCGAAATTAAGCGAACTGGCGGCAGGAAAAAAGACATGCACGATTATTTCAAGCGACCATACGCGGCCTGTGCCGAGCCATGTCATTATGCCGCAGCTGCTGTCGGAACTTCGTAAGGGAAATCCGGATATAGATATTACTATTTTGATCGCAACGGGGATGCACCGCCCGACGACGCATGAAGAAATAGCTGCTAAATACGGGGAAGAAATTGCCGCTCGTGAAAAATTTGTCATCCATGACAGCCGCAGAGACGAAGACATGGTAAGCATCGGCACGCTGCCGTCAGGAGGCGGATGCCTGATCAATAAGATTGCGATGGAAACGGATTTGCTGGTTGCCGAAGGGTTTATTGAACCCCATTTCTTTGCCGGCATGTCGGGCGGGCGCAAGTCTGTCCTTCCGGGTATTGCCAGCAAAATCACCGTTTTGGCGAATCATTGCTCCGAATTTATTGCAAGCCCCTATGCGCGTACCGGCATTTTGGAAGGAAATCCTATTCACCAGGACATGCTGTATGCGGCAAAAGCCGCCAATTTGGCGTTTATCTGCAACGTTGTCATTGATGCCGATAAGAAAGTTATTGCTGCGTTTGCCGGAGACCGTGAACAGGCCCATTATGCCGGCGTCGATTTTGAAATGAAATTGGCCGGCGTAAAGCCTGCTTTGGCAGACATTGTCATTACGACAAACGGCGGATATCCGCTGGATCAAAATATTTACCAGTCCGTGAAGGGCATGACGGCAGCTGAAGCGACATGTAAAGACGGCGGCGTTATTATCGATGTATCAGCGTGCACCGATGGGCACGGCGGCGAAGATTTCTACCAGACGCTGAAAGATGCGTCGGATATCCAGAAAGCGATGGATGAAATCTTGGCCCGCGGACGAAATGAAACTGTTTTTGACCAGTGGGAATCACAAATTCTGCTGCGGATGCTGCTGAAATTTGAGATTATCATGGTGACCAAAGCGCCGAGAGAAATGGTTGAAAATATGCATATGAGGTATGCCGATACGATTGACGATGCGTTGACGATGGCCAAAGACATTTTGGCGGAAAAGGGCATAACTGAACCTAAAATTACCGTTATTCCCGACGGCGTTTCCGTCATTGTAAAAGATTGATACATGGATTAACACGCGGAAAGCGCTCTGTAAAGAGCGCTTTTTTTCTTTGCAGAAAAGTCTGGGACAACGGCAAATAGGGATTTCCGCAATATATAGTAGCAGTATTAGCAACAATATTTTATAAATCACCTATTGACATTCAAATTCATACCGGGGGGGATTTCAATGGAGTAAAGTTGCGTTATGATGTATACGAGATGAGGAGGAGGTTTTGTATGAGTGAAAAACAAAAAACAGGTATTATGATTATTATTACTGTATTGCTGTTTACTATCGTATATCAGCAACAGCGAATCAATATGTTGTCTGCGAAGTTAAATCAAGAGGTTTCTCACTTGCGATTGGATGTTGATGATTTGGACAGCAGACTTTTTACTGCTGAAATGTCAATCGATTTGATGGAATCGGAATTATCAGAATTAGACTCCCGCATCCAAAGTCTTTCTTTTGATTCTGTTCATTTATACCAGCCGTATTCATATTATTCGGGAAATCCTTATTATGCAACTTTGCCGTAAAACGGGAAAAGGTGTTTTTATCGGGTTAGTGCGGCAATGTGTTTATCTAGTATGCTGGGCACGTTAAATAGGAGGAAGTTGTTATGATCATAAATATTATTATGGGTGTTCTTGCCATTTCTTTTGCTTTTTACTGTATTAGCACATGGGGCATTATAAAAGGTGCTATTATTGTCGGTGTTACAATTTTCTTTGTAAAGGACATTATTAAGGTTTTTATACCCTTGATTATAGGAGGAAGTGTTGTAACTTTACGTAATATTTGGGATAAAGAACACCATTTATCATGGAAAGATGGTTTTATAGTTGGAGTATTTTATGCCGTCCTTATGCTATTAGTAGCAGTATATAATTATTTTTTTGCTTCAATATTTACCGGAGTATCTGATTTTCTGGTTTATATCAATACAATATTGATTATTGGAGGCTGTTTGATAACAGTATTGGCGTTGATTCGATTAAAGTTTAAATTTGCTATTTCTTTTCTAATATCATCGATAATAACATACACAATATGTCTATATATTAATTTTTGGGCAAGAAAAATATTTTGGTACATAATGGCATAAGAAATAATTATGAAAAACATTTCCAATAATACATTATCTTACAACTATTGCAGCGAAAAACGAACAGCATTTTTTACACTAAGTATAATATATTACTTCCATTGATAATTGAAAAGGGGGGCTTAATTTTGTATGTAATAGCAATAGTGGCGATAGTACTTACATATGTATTTATCTTATTTAATTTTATCTTTCAAAGGAAGGCCAAAAACATAGTAAATTCAACTTTAAAATTTTTTCCGGAATCTTACAAAAATGATGATATTTTTTGTAAATTTTATCTTGCCAATCCCGGAATATGGGTATTTTGTTTATTGTGGTCACAGAAAGATCCAGTAGTTAAAATGTTTCTCTATATTTCTGCACTTAATAGTATTTTTATAGCTATTTCTATTATTTTATTAATTGTTTCTTTTGTTTACGGAGTATATTATTTTATAATAATATTTATATGCTCAATATTTATATTAGGGAAAAATAATGCTTATTGGGGAACTCCTTCTGATGAACAAAATATAAAACGATGTATACTGAATTTTAAGGCTAAGTATCCAGATGAATTTAAAAAATTTATTAAAAAAGACGAAAGTTTAGTCAGATTTTATCTTGACGATTATTATACATCCGCAAAACGATTTACATTACTTCAGAGATCTTTTTATGGTTAGACGAAGTGCACCTTTTTAGGTATTTTGTCAAATATTAGGGTACGAGTCTGTGAAAAAACTTTGACAGATCTTCTGTGATAAGTGTCGGGCTGAAAGTTAATCTGAAAACTTTCAGCCCTTGGTCTATATCTAATAGTATATGCTGAACATGCCAAGTTTGGCTGAGATTACCGCCCGGTTCTGCCAACGATTATTTGATCTGGCATCCTGCCTTCGTACATA
>CAZDQW010000015.1:44306-49411 GCA_964507845.1 uncultured Megasphaera sp. | reverse complement strand
CCCTATACCACTGCCCACAGTTCAGGATGGGCATGGTCCATCGTTTAGTGGCTTTAAATGTTGTCGGATACAGTGCTTTTAACAAGGCCGTATTACTGAGAAATAGATCCTCTGACGGTTCGGCTTTCGATAGGTGGAATTCAGCGATTCGATCGCATTTGTCGTGTAAATGACTTTCCGTACTTCGATGGAAAATTTGATTTTGGGGCATATACGGACGAGAAAAGTTGGCATAGGCTGGCTGTTTTTTTACGAAAATAAGAAGGGGGTAATGATATATGCTGCGTCATGTTATTGTTAAGTGGGTTGAGAACCATATCGGTACAAGTATTATGTTGTATATGCTAGTGTGTACGTTATTGTATATCAGTGCAATGGCGTTGGTAAATGATGAAAGAAGAGTACTTCTCTTGTTTAGTTTTGTTGCACTTGTTCTGCATTGGCATATTCAGTTTCTTAAGCGTAAGCACAAAGACAAACGACTGGCATGGGAATGGCGGAACAATCCTCCAGACCTGATACTCTACTACCTTTACGGTGTAATACCACCGGTTATCGGTATATTGGCTGTATTTGGCCATTTGCTGTTTGATTTTGGTGTTGATTTAGATTTTTTGGGGAATTTAACATTTTTATTGATGCTTGTTTCTATACCTATCTTGGTTGGTTGTATCGTTAATCTTAAAAAAAAATTAATTACAGAATCAAGAATAAATCTTTCATCAGCATAGATGATTCAGGGATATACCATCCAGATTTCTTTAGTAGTAATAAATATATAATCAAAAGTATAGTTCGTATATTACGAAACGAGCCGCCTTTTTATGTGATATATGGGGAATGGGTTGACTGCAAAATAGGTCAATACGGGTATGTGCATCAGCATACGCATATTACGAGCAGCTACTTTTTTAATGAACAGATGCATGAAATGAAAGTAAAAACGATTCATACCGTTACTTGCGATGATAAAGGAAATGTTTTGCATGAAGAATACGGTGATAGTGTTTATACAGAACCTAGAGACAAAGCGAGAGGCAATATGTATTTTTTCATTGCCTTTGATAGATTTTTTAACTATTAATGATAAAACAATATTTACAACAATATAGTGAATAATGTCGATGCATACGGATGGGCAATTGGAATTGAAAATCAACCAGATAGTTACTAAGGAGTTGTATTTGAATGGATCAACAACATAAAAACTATTATGAGATATTGGAAGTAAGCCAAAATGCTTCTTCTGAGATAATAAAAAAAGCTTACTTTTCTCTAGCTAAAAAATATCATCCGGATTCTACCATACTCCCGAAAGAGGAGTCCTTGCAAAAAATGATATTGTTGAATAAAGCGTATGAAGTATTATCTGACCCGATAAAGAGAAAAGAGTATGATACATATCTAAATAGGCAAAAAAACACAGATGAAAATTCAAGAAAAGATTTTATTAAAATGTATATTCAATTACTGAAAATATGTGAAGACATTTTAAACAGGCTAAAAAAAGAAGTAGTTTACCAGGATGGATATGAACTATCTAATGAACAGATATGTGATAACTTATACAATTTATTTGTCCAAACAGCAGAACCATTAATTAGTAAATTATATCCTTTATTAAAGAATGATTTTAAATTGCTTACTCCAATATTTCTTATTTATTATCAATTTGGAGCAGCTTATACTTGGACTAATGATTTAAATAAATCAATGAAAATTTTAAAACAATCATTACCATTTGTATCTACAAATGGCCAATATTATGAAAGTGTCTGCCAGATTATATCAAACGTAGAATTTCTTCAAAAACAACAAAAAAAGCAAGAATTGTTAAAAAATAAAAATATTAGTGATAGTGTTGGTAATATTTTCAGAAATATTCTCAGAAATATTCTCAGAAATATTGTCGCCATTGGTATTGTCATTGCATGTCTTTTTGTTGCAGATGTGATTTTTTCGCCATCTGCAACAAAATCTAAATCAAAACCAAGTGTTTCACAAGAACAGACCTCAATGCAGGAAAAAATGATGTCGGGTTTAGGTATACCTAAGCAAGGGATAACTTCACAATATGTCCCGAATGAACCTGTTCTTAATACCAATGGATATTCTGTACTGACAATTGATAATTCACGAAACGATTTACCTGTTTATGTTCGTTTATGGACGGCAGAAAATGCGAATCCCATACCAATAAGAAGTTTTACCATAGCAGGTAACAGTACATTTACAGTTCAGAATATAGCGCCAGGTACCTATGAAGTGCGTTATAAATATTTATATGAAAATGAAGTCGCCCGTACAGGAGCTAAATCCAAACCATTTATATTATCTGAAGAAAAACGTAATAACGGAGTGTATTATGACCAGATAACTTTGACATTGTATAAAGTACGGAATGGCAATACCCGTATGCGGCAAATAAGTGCCGATGAAATTTGATTATCCGTTTATCGTAAATCAGACTTTACTTATCATTAATTATAAATAAATGATGTGTGAATTAATAATAAGAATGCCATGCTTCCTGAATGATAATTCGTTGATGTATGCAGAGAGGAGATTTTTATACTATGAATTATACAGATGAAGAAATTGAAATGTTTAAGAAACAATATGAAGAAATGGATGCGATGTGCAAAGAAATTAAAATAGAAATGTGTATTGAGAGCCGATACCGGTTATTTGATTGTATATCTTCAATAATGAATGTGTTGAGTAAATATAAAAATCTGAGAAATTTATCACAGGATGAAATAGAAGAAATTGGTTACCCTTTGGAGTGCTTAATGAATGAGTGTGATTATTTTTTTTGCAATTTAGATGATATAGAAACAATATACGAAGAAAAGAAACAATATGAAGAAATAGATGCGGCGGGTAAAAAACAAAAAACGGAAATTCGTATTAAATACTGTGATCGGTTATTTGACTGTATATTTTCAATAGTAAATGTATTGAGTAAGTATAGAAATTTGGAAAATTTACTGCCGAATGAAACTGCAGAAATTTGTGACGCGTTGAAGAATTTACTGAATGCATGCCATAGTTTTCGTTGTTCCCTAGGAAATATGCAGACAATTGACGATGCAGATGATGAATACGATGATGACTTTGATAATGAGTACGACGAAGATAAGAAAAATCTTATGGAACTGGTAGATTCGGTGGAAACATTACAACGAGAAGGGCGGTACGATAGCGCTGTTAAGATGCTTTTGCCTGTCTTTATTTCTGCTAAAATAAAAACAGAGTATTTTTTAATTTTATACGAATTGCTGGGAAAAATATATTTTTGCGCTGGCGATACGGAACGCTGTATACAGTGCTGCAAATATGCTCTTGGCTTGCATAAATGTGTATTGGATGAAATACAAATTTCTGATAATGAATTTACATATGAACGCACATATGATTACCGAATTACTGAGTTACTTGGAGCTGCGTTATTGTTAGAGGATGAATCTTTGACACTTAATTATAAAAATGGGTTATATCATGCCATGTTGAAGTATAGTCCTGAAGACAGTGAAGAAACTGTGACAATTGCAGCATTTAGAAAAAAATATAATGTTTCTGTTGATGTTCCAATGGAAGAATTAGCAGAGTTTTCCTATAAAAGTTTTGATTTAGGGAAAGCGGAAGCTGATATGCTGGATGAAGCCTTTAAGAAGATTGATTCTGAGTCTGTTCCGAGATCTGTTCCATGGTATGTAAGACATCTGAAACTAATTGTTCTTGTGGCCATTTTACTTTTTATCCTGTATGTAACAGACTAAGTGGATGTTTAAAATTACTTGTATCATAAAGGCGGGGATTTTAATATGGAGTTTTTATGGGATATGTTCAAAGGTTTAATGTACCTTGGCGTTTTTCTTCAGTTTGGTTTGCCTGCATTAATGTTTCTGATAGTAATAATAGTGGGCGTTTTTAGCGCTGTTTTTAAAGAGGGCGGTATTTTATCTTTTAAGGGAAGAATGGGTCGGCTAGATGCTTTTATTCATAGTAGGATTACTGTTGTTATTGAAATTTTATGTACTTATTTAGGTACTTTAGTTATTGATGAGGACTTTACTTTTTTGGTAGTCATATTGGGGGTTATATTAATTCTTAATAACCTTCGATTTATTGTAATTATGTGGAGACGGCTTCATGATATTGGAGTAAGCGGACTTTTTTACCTGCCTGTGTTTGCTATAGAGATTATGTCAGAACCATATCCGTTTATGGAAATAATATCAATAATTGTCAATCTTGTCATATTATTAATTCCCGGGAATGCTGCTGCGAATAAGTACGGAGATGTTCCGCCGCCTATGCGTCTATATACACGATGCAAAGAATATTTACGGACATTACATAAAGTAAAATCTCCACGTATATCTGAAACAGACCAGCCTATGGAAATTGAAGAAATAAGTTCAACCAATATGTCGGGATTAGTGGAATGGGAAGAAAGGATTCCCCGTTCTGTTAAATCCTGTTATTTTCGAATCCTGTTGGCAACAATAATTGTTGTTTTATACTTGGTTATTACTGCGTGTATTGGATTTTCTGCGTATGACATGTATATGTTGTTAAGGGTATGCGTTTTTGTTTATTGTGCTATGATGATATATACTACTTGTTATTTAGACTCTTTCGTAAAATATATGTATACCATTATTGGTCTTATATTCAATCCTTTTTTTATGCTTCATTTTTCAAAAGGATTTTGGAGTATCATAGATTTGCTTACAGCGGTTATTTTTGCTTGCTCGGCATATTATGTTTTAAAACGTCTTTATGCCGCAGATGATAAAAACAGGCTGCCCCAACGGGATTAGCCTGTTTTAGGCAAGCTGTATAAAAACGCCGGCAGAATTGCCGCAAGTGACAGGGAAGCTGAAATTCGATATCACGATTAAAGGTTAAATTCAAAGAATGGGCAGCATGCTTTTTTGAAACAGCCATGAAATCTATTATGGCAGCACGTTATTCTATGATTTTCAAACGGTTTTCTTTTCAAGTAATCTCCTTTGCAGTAGACGAAGAGAACGAAGCAGCGGGCTATATAATCATTCGGAATTTCCTGATTCTTTAGAGAACGTTTCAAGTTTTGT
>CAZDQW010000015.1:0-44296 GCA_964507845.1 uncultured Megasphaera sp. | reverse complement strand
TGATATAAGATATGTCATTAGTTACTTTGGGCAGAGCCGTTTTTTTTGAGGCTCTGCCTTTCATTGTATTATAATGCAGTATCCATCCTTGTCAGCCCGGCCGCTGCTTATAATCCGGACAGCTTTTCTTCAAAAAACATCTTCAACTGTGAATGGATCCGACCTCGGTCCTGGCGGCGGCCTGTCCATTTCTTCGGCATATCTATCATAGTCAGATACAGCATTTTCAGGAGCTTGCCATCGGAAGGAAACACCGTTTGTGACTTTTCGAAGCTGATAGTTAAATACCTCCATGCTATTTGGTTTTGTATATGAGACGCTGGACCGCTTCCGCATACTTGAAATACGTCGAAAGATTCGTTCAGGTGTCTTTTCAGGATTTCGTTATTTTCGGGTATTTTCCGTTCCGTTTTCATCCAAGCTTGTCTAGTTCCGCTAATGTGATTTCTTCTGTTGAAGCCGCATATACCCGTTTCGGATCAGCCATCAGCGATTTAAGTTTCTTGCAGGAAATAAACTTTGTTATGTTCTGGATCTGATGGATGACGCATTGCTGGATTTCGGTCAGAGGGAAGCCGGTCAGCCCGTCCACACATGCAATCAGGATATCTTCCGCACGTCGTGATTCTTTAAGCCATTCAGAAGAAAGCGACAGAATTTAGCACGTTCATTCTGTCCGACGTATATACCGAGTACATTCTTTGGCATACATGGAAATGATGTTTTCTTCCATGTCCTGTGAAACGGTATTCTGGTATTTCTTGACGATTTGTGGTTCAAACTTATCCTTTCTGTCCCCGGGAATATCGATTTTCCTATCGCTATAGCTGGTATGCATAGTTTTCTGAGAATACTCATTTCTGTTTTCTTGTTACGATAATCGTATTGGGAATAGCCTAATTTTTCGTCCCTCTCCTGATCCAAGATGTCTTTCAGAATAATGGACGTCATGTCCCGCATGATGGAATTAACATCCATTCCTCTGTCCCGCCGTCCGGCAAGCCTATTCCGAGTCATGAGGAAACCAGGCATGTTTCCTCATGCAAAAAGAAACATACATATAAGCCATCCTCCTATCGGCCGATGACTTATCCGGGACAACGAGTTCAGGCAGATGTGATGGTCATCCCTTGCTGCTGTATCGCAGACCTGCGGCTGCGTCTGTATCAGTACACGGCTATTGATGAGTTCACCCGTCTGCGTTTTCTGGCGGCTTATCCGGAACAGTCCGCCTTTTCTTCTGTCGATTTCCTGAACAAACTAGTCATGTGGTATACCGTTTTTTTCTCTGGAAGACTTCGCAAAGCAACTTGCTGTTCATAACCGCCGCTCCAACAACTTACCCATGAGGCCCCTTTGCTGGCTTTCTCTGAATGAGTTCGTTGTTCCATATGCTTGACAAACCTGCAAAAACGTGGTTTTTCAGCAGATTAAAGAGTGTGTTCATCGCGTACAGGATGCAGCGAAAGTAACGTACTTTGCAGAAATAAATGCAGCGCATATACATTTGGCATATTAGCAATTGCTGCTTTAAAGATAAAAAAATATGAAAAATGCTTATGAATTTAAAATAAAGTAAAATATAAATAGAAAAAAACTTGCATATATTAATACATTGTGATATCATAAAATTAAAGAACGATGTTCTGATGAATAGAACAAAAAAAGAAAGGGCGTGGTATGTATGCAGTTTTCGGACAGAATGTCAAGAATTCAACCATCAGCAATTCGAGATGTACAAAAGAAAATAGCTAAGAAATCAGGCGTTATTTCCTTTGCGGCAGGTTTGCCGGATCCGGACTTGTTCCCTTTGGATGCGTTAGCAGTGTGTACTGAAAAAATGATTCGCGAAAAAGGGAAGGAAGCATTTCAATATGGCTTGACTAAAGGGTACGGGCCGATGTTGGAAAAAATTTTGGAACGAATGGCGCGTAAAGAAAATATATATGCTTCAGCAGATAATATTATTATGACTACGGGATCGCAGCAAGGATTGGCCTTAGCTGCCATGATGCTTTTAGAAGAAGGAGATATTGTGGTGGCTGAAAATCCCAGTTACTTAGGCGGAATTAATGCCTGCCGTCCTTATGGAGCCAAATTTATAGGGGTAGACACGGATGAAGATGGTATTGATACGAAGCAATTAGATCAGGTATTGAGTGCAAATGATCGTGTCAAGATGTTATATGTCATTCCTAATTTCCAAAATCCGACTGGGAAAGCTTGGACCTTGGAACGGCGGAAAGAATTTATGAATGTTATTAATAAATATGATGTCATGGTAGTTGAAGATAATCCTTACGGTGAAATTCGATTTAAAGGGGAATTTGTGCCGACTTTGAAATCTATGGATACACAAGGGAAAATTATCTATCTGGGGTCTTTTTCAAAAATTCTGGCGCCGGGACTTCGACTGGCATGGATGTGCGCCAGCCCGGAGATTATTAATCAGGCTGAGTTGATTAAAGAAGGCTGGGATTTGCAGTGCAATCAGTTCGTACAAGTGCAGGCCGTAGAATTTATGAAAAACTATGATCTTGAAGAACATATTTGCAGAATTCAGCAAGCATACAAAGAAAAATGCGAGCTCATGCTTGCAGAAATGGAAAAAGAATTTCCTGCTGATGTGACATTTACGAGACCAGAAGGAGGTATGTTTATTTGGGCAGTATTACCGACTCATATTGATGCCAATGTATTCTTAGATACAGCGCTGGAATTCGGAGTTGCGTATATTCCGGGAGAATTTTTCTATGCCAATGATGGCCTTAAAAATACGATGCGTTTGAACTTTACAACCGTGTCTAAAGAGAAAATCATTGAAGGCATTCATTTGCTGGGACAAGCAATAAAAAGCGTTTGTTAAGAAGCGGGACAATATATATAAACCCATATGAGGAGTATTTATAATGACAAATAAAATAAGTGTAAAATTGATATTTACCATGTTTATATTGGGAGCTTGCTGGTCTATTGTATATATCATTCCATTTATTCAATATGTATGGTATGAGCCGTTTAAGCAGTTTATTAACGGAACGAATATGGAAATGGGTTTTCTCATTACGATATACGGATTGGGGAATATCTGGGGTGCTCCGCTGGGCGGATGGTTTGCTGATCGATTTAATTATAAGTACATTTACGCCGGCTCGGTTATTTTGAACGGGATATTTACGATTGCGTTTATCCTTAATCCGACATATACGTTTGCCGTTTTTATTTGGGTAGGATTTGCTTTTGCCAGCTTATTTATGAATTATCCTGCTCATATTAAGATTATCAGAAGTTTAACGACCGATGAGAATCAAGGAAAGATTTTCGGTTTCAATGAAACCTTTATCGGGGTTTGGAATATCATTATCAACGTAATGATGATGGCTATTTATGTGAAATTTATGGAAGGTGTCGGAGGCCTTACGGCGGCGATGATGGGGGTTGCTGCCCTCTCCGTCGTTTTGGGCATCATCGTCTTTTTTATACTTGAAAAACCGAAAAAGATGATAAAAACAGAGAATAAAACTAATATTATTCAGGACTTTTTATTAGTCGGCCGAAAAAAAGCAACATGGATGGTAGCAATTATTGTCTTTTCCATTTATTCTTTCTTGACAACGTTGTCATATTTTACTCCTTATTTTACGGACGTTCTTGGCGTTACCGTTGTATTTACCGGCGGAATAGCTATTCTGCGGCAATATGGAATGACATTGTTGGGAGCGCCTATAGGCGGTATTCTCTCGGATTATTTTAAGTCTCCGTCAAAAGTGTTGTTAGGTGTTCAAACAGTAGGCATACTTGGTTTTATCTTTATATTGACAGTTGATTCTATTACGGCTCCGGTTTTAATTGCCTTGACGCTGATTTTGTCGGCAGCAGTGTATGTTGGACGCGGTGCTTATTATGCAACAATTACAGAAGCCGGTATTCCTAGAGAATTAACTGCATCTACGATTGGTATTGCTGCTGCTATCGGCTTTTCGCCTGATTTGTTCCAGTTTACATTATTTGGTTATTGGCTGGATACTTATGGAAACGATGCATATACGTATATGTTTATTTACCAGACGGCAGTATTGCTTCTCGGAGCATTTGCAGCTGTAAATATTTTAAAAATAAATAAGCAAGCAAAACCGCTGCGCGCAGTTGAGGAATAGTATAAAGGCGTATTCTTACGAGCAGATAAGATTTGCCGTCAGAATACGCCCCCAAGCAGAAGCAAAACGGATAGACATAGTGAGATTCATAATCCGGAAGGGAATGCTTGGCATTTCTGTACTTGAAATGTAAAATGGATGCTCTTTCTATAGATGGAAGAAATGGGTAAGTGATATAATTTAGTAAACAACTAAATTATAAAGGAGAGCTATATATTTATGTATAGAAATAATATTTCATCTGTAGAACGTGCATTGGATATTCTGCTGCTTTTATATGGCGAACAAAAAGAAATGGGAGTTTCGGAAATTGCCAGAAAGCTGGGTGTCTATAAAAGCACGGTGCATCGGACGCTAAGTACATTGCAGTCCAGGCATTTTGTCCGCCAAAATGAGGTGACAGAAAAATACAGCTTAGGTACCAGCTTATATGCCATTGGTATGATGGTGGCGCACAATTATTCATTAGTGGATATTGTAGCGCCGGAAGCTGATGCGTTATATGTGAAGGTGAGAGATATTGTCAATGTATCTGTTCTGCATGTGGATGCCATTAACGGATATAAATGCGTAGCAATTTACAAAGCGCGCGGTCCGCTTCCGCTTTTAGGGATGAATCCGGAAATCGGATCCAGTATGGAAGCCTATGCTTCATCTGTCGGAAAAGCCATGCTGGCGTTTAATAATATTGATTGGCAAATTGTTCAGCAGACTGCATTCTGTGCATTTACTAAAAATACACTGACTGACATTGAAGTACTAAAGGCGGAGTTGGAAAAAGTACGTGAACAAGGATATGCGCTGGACAATGAAGAGAGAGAAATAGGATTATTTTGCGTAGGCGCCCCTATATTTAATAAAAGAGGCAAGGCTATTGCAGCCATTTCCATCTCCGGCCCCAAGGCAAGGGTATTCGATGATAATTTCAATGAAAAAGTGGAACTTTTAAAAGCTTGCGCCCAGCGTATTTCTTCGTTGACAAAGGAAATGCGAGCAATTGATGAATAACCCTAAAGCACTGCTGGTGAGGAAATAATATCGTCGTCTTTTTTGGTACGCTATCGTGGCAAAGATTTTTGCGTTTGCTGCGATAGTGTAATGGCATATTTTTTGGTGGCAGCTTGTTTTTAGCGAGCCATGAAAATTTCTGCAAAAGGAGTGATCATATGAATTTTACAGAAGAGTATAAGAAAAAACTAACGACTCCGGAGAAAGCGGTGCAAATTATTCAAAGCGGAGATTGGGTTGAGTATGGATCCTTTGGCAGTCCGTTAACTGTGCTGGATAAAGCGCTGGCAGCTAGAAAAAATGAACTGCATGATGTTAAAATTCGGACTGATTTTGATCCTATTATGCCGGCCGTAGTAGAGGCAGACCCTGAGGGAGAAACCTTTACCTATCATAGTTTCCATCTTAGCGGGATAGAACGTAGCCTCATGAAAAAGGGGCTATGCTACTATGTGCCGATGTTGTATCACGAACTTCCTTCGTATTTCAAGAAAACTTTGCACAGTAATGTTGCCATGGTTCCTGTATCTCCGATGGATGAAAACGGTAACTTTTATTTAGGCCCGCAAGTTTCTCATAATAAGGAAATGATAGAACTTGCCGACAAGGTTATTGTTGAAGTAAATCAGCAAATGCCTATTTGTTACGGCGGTTATTATGAAACCGTTCATATTTCCGAAGTAGATTTAATTGTAGAAACGTCTCATCCTTTGGTTGAAGTGATTCCCATCGAGCCGACGGAGACTGATAAAAAAATTGCCGGGAATGTGATGAAAGAATTGTGTGATGGCGCTACGATCCAGTTGGGTATCGGCGGGATTCCTAATGCGATCGGGGCCATGATTTCTCAATCTGATTTGAAAGATCTGGGAATTCATACGGAAATGTTTACTGATTCTATGGTAGATATGGTTCAATCCGGTCGAGTGAATGGACGAAAAAAGACCATTAATCCGGGAAAGCACGTATTTACCTTTGCCATGGGAAGACAAAGCTGTTATGACTTTGTCAATCATAATTCATCATGTGCGGCGTTTCCGGTTAGTTATGTAAATGATCCGTTCGTCATTGCGCAGCATGATTATTTCATGGCTATTAATGGCGCAGTAGAAGTCGATTTGTATGGACAAGTATCAGCTGAAAGTTCTGGAATTTATCAGATTTCCGGAACGGGAGGACAAGTTGATTTTATGATGGGGTCATATCGTTCGAAAGGCGGTAAAGGATTCATTTGCCTGCCGTCAACGTATACGAAAAAAGATGGGACAGTGGTCAGCCGGATTCGCCATTGTTTTGATCCCTGCACGATTGTTACTACGCCGCGGACAATTACCAACTACGTTGTTACGGAATATGGCGCAGTACAGCTGAAAGGAAAATCTACGTGGGAACGAGCTGAATTATTGATATCCATAGCGCACCCTGATTATCGGGAGGCATTGATTAAAGAAGCCGAAAAGATGAAAATTTGGCGCAGAAGCCATAAAAAAATATAATGTAATGATAATTGCAGTAAGGAGGGAGCCAGCATGAATGAGCTTAATAAGAAAATTTTAACAAGTTCGGAGCGATGTAAGCAATGTGAATTATGCATAGTGAATTGCCCTAAAACATGTATTTCCTTCAGCGAGGAAATGAATAAGGCGGGATATCATTTTACGGTCATCGACGATAGCCGGTGCATCGGCTGCGGGACGTGCTATATTGTTTGTCCCGACGGAGTATATGAAGTATTAGGGTAATAGGAGGTGGCGTCATGAAACAATTTATACAGGGAAATGAAGCGATTGCGGAAGCGGCAGTGCGTGCCGGAGCCAGGATGTTTGCCGGATATCCTATTACGCCGACGACTGAAATTCTGGAATATTTATCTTGGCGGATGCCTGAAGTTGGCGGGGTGTTTGTCCAGGCAGAATCAGAAATTGCAAGTATCCACATGGTAGTAGGCGCGGCGACTTGCGGCGTCCGCGCTATTACGGCTTCCAGCGGCCCGGGGCTGAGTTTGAAGCAGGAAGGCATGTCGGTATTAGCTGATGAACAGCTGCCGGCGCTTATTGTCAACTCAGTCCGATACGGCAACGGCATCGGCACGCTAGTATCGTCGCAGTGTGATTATCTTCGCGATACGCGCGGCGGCGGAAACGGCGATTACCGTCAGTTAGTGCTATGTCCTGCCAGTGTTCAGGAAGCGGCAGATTTGGTTGTATTAGGATTTGATCTGGCGGAAAAATATCGCATGATTTGCGTGCTCATGACCGAAGCCGCGTTGAGCCATTTAATGGAAGACTGCGAATTGCCGGCAATGCAGGAACCGCATCGCTATGAATGGGGAATGGATGGCCATTATACGCGGCCGCGCATCGGTATTTTTGATCGGGATAGCGTGAAAGAAGCCAAGGAATGGATGGTCGAAAAATTTGCAAAGGTAAAAGCAAATGAACAACGGTGGGAAGATGGCTATTTGGAAGATGCTGATTATGTATTTGTTGCATACGGCCTGACAGGACGCAGCGTGATAGGCGCTGTGGATAAGCTACGCGCAGAAGGAGAAAAAGTAGGATTTATCCGCCCGATTACGGTTTGGCCATTTCCTGAAAAAGCTTTTGAAAAAATCAATCCGAAGGTAAAAGGTATATTGACTGTTGAAGCGAACGCGACAGGCCAGCTGATTGATGATGTTGCACTCACATTAAAACGACAGAAAAACGGCCATGTACCTGTTTTTACGAATCCTCATATTTGGGGAATTCCGTCCCGCAAAATGATTATCCAGGATTACCAAAAAGTAATAAACGGGCAGTTAAAGGAGGTCTATTGATATGGCTGTAGCAAGAAAAATACCGTATATTGCTATCAGGCCCATGGGATTTTGGCCCGGATGTGGTCATGGCATCGTTATCCGCCTTATTACGGAGGCACTGGAAGAATTAGGCCAGGATAAAAACGTTATTTTCGGCATTGGCGTAGGCTGCTCCAGCCTGCTGGGAGGCGGCTTGAATTGTGATCGTCAGCATTGCCCTCACGGCCGTGCCGGAGCGGTATGCACCGGAATGAAGCGAGTCAATCCCGATAATATTATTATTGCGTATCAGGGCGACGGCGATGCCTATAGCATTGGCATCGGCGAAAGCACCAGCGCCGCTTATCGCAACGAACGGTTTACGACAATTGTCATTAATAATACGAACTACGGCATGACAGGCGGGCAGATGAGCCAGACGACGCTGCCCGGGCAGAAGACCAGTACAACAGTTGCCGGCCGTGATTGTGAATTAACTGGCATGCCTATGCGATTCCCCGAAATGATTGCTCATAATTTTCATCCGTCCTACGTTGCCCGTGGCAGTGTAGCCAGTGTAAAGGACATTGTGCAGGCTAAACGATTTATTAAAAAAGCGATAGAAGTTCAATTAACCGGAGAAGGGTATTCTTTCGTAGAAATTCTGTCGCCCTGTCCGACAAACTGGCATATGACGCCAATTCAAGCGATGAAGCATATTGAAGATGTCGTAAAGAATTATTTCCCTATTGGGGAATTTAAGCTGCCGGACGAAAAAGAATGATGCGGAAATATTATGAATGCAAAGGAGTGAATCATAATGAAGGAGATACTGTTGGGCGGTCTTGGCGGTCAGGGTGTTTTAACTGCAGGTACGCTGATTGCGGAGATGGCGATTTATAAAGGATATCAGGCAACGTGGAGTCCGGAATACGGCTCGGCGATGCGCGGCGGTACGGCAAGCTGCGTTGTGAAGTTTGGAGAAGGACGAATTTACAGTCCGGAAAAGGAAGAACCAGATATTTTACTGGCTATGAATGAAGAGACCTTGACGAAATTTGCGTCAATCATAAAACCGAAGGGAATTGTCATCATTAATTCCGATATGGTCACACTTCCGGAAGATTTCAGAGATGATGTACAAGTTATTTCCGTGCCGTGCTTGAATTTAGCTGAACAGATACATCATTCCAAAGGAGCCAACATCATCATGAGCGGCGTCATTATCAAACATACTGGAGACTTTACGCTGCAGGAAGCCATTGAGGGAATGAATGAAACGTTCCGCCGTAAAGGTAAAGAAAAATTTGAAGCATTAAATACAGAAGCAATGAAAATTGGCTATTCATTTTCGTAACTTGCTGAAGAAAGTAAAAATTATGAAGAATAGTTAAATGTGTCTGAGGGGATTGAATTGAAGATATTCAGACTGTTTGTCATATAACGGATCTACACGTGAATGCTGCACAGTAGTACAGGGGAAAAGAAAAACGCCCAATATTTGTTTATCATGATATGGGCGTATGCACAGCTGAGCGATGAAAAAAGGGAAGGGGGATTTTTGTGGAAATAGACAAACGTACTGAATCCTTACTGCGCAGGCTAACGATATATTGCGGGGGAACATCGTTGCTTGATGGATATATTTTAACGGCCATTGGCCCCGCTCTTATATATCTTAGGCCGATCTTGGGGTTGGATGTCATTTGGACTGGCGCTATTGGCTCAGCAGCATTAATGGGGGTTCTGCTGGGAGGGCCCGTTTTTGGATACTTGTCTGACAAAATAGGCCGCAAGATACCGTTTGTCTTTATTCCGGCGGCCATGGCTGTATTATCCATTATGGCCATGTTTGTGAAAACTCCCGCAGAACTTTTTGTTATACGTTTCTTGTCAGGAATTCTTATCGGAGCTGATTATCCTAGTACTACGTCTTATTTAGCAGAGTATTCTCCTCAGAACCGCCGGGGTATGATGATAGGCATATTGATTTTGATGTTGAGTTTCGGAATGACATTAGGAGAAATTGCCGGATATCTTGTATATGATTTGCCTTTTGCTTGGAAGATTTTACTGGGAGTCCCGGCTGTTTTGGCCTTACCCTTGGCTTTTGTGAGAAGAACGTGTTTTGAGTCGCCGCGATGGCTTGCTGCAAAAGGCCGGATTTCAGAGGCCGAAACTATTCTGCAGAAATTTTACGGAAAAGAAACGACAATCCTATTGGAGGCACCGGTATCGAATGCGTCGTACGCAACATTGCTTAGACCTTTTTATATAAAACGGATATTTTTTGCCAGCATGTTTTGGGCCACATCTGTTTTGCCGATGTTTGTCGTGTATATCTTCGGAGCCGTCCTTCTGCAGGATATCCAGCAGGGAGACGGAAAAAGCGCGCTTTTAGGGAATGCCGTAATAGGGATGCTATTTATTATCGGCGTTTTGCTCAGCATTGCTATTATTGAAAAATTCGGCAGGCGGCCTCTTCTCATATGGAGTTTTGTCGGCATGGCGGCAGGATTAATGCTGCTGGCCATTGTAAAAGAACCGCCGTTTTGGCTTGTTGCTGCAGGATTTACCATTTATGCGCTGTCGTCAGGCCCGCCGAACGTACTGGATTGGTTATATCCAAACGAACTGTTTCCTACAGAAGTTCGGGCCGCAGGTGTCGGCATGGTAACGGCCATTAGCCGATTAGGGCCCATTGCGGGGACCTTTGGCTTGCCGTTTTTTCTTGAAACTTACGGCCTTCAGATTACTATATGGACGATTGTTGCGATATTAGGTTTCGGATTGGCCGTGACCGTTTGGCTGGCTCCGGAAACAAGAGGCATGGATTTAAGTGAAGCCGGCGGGAATATTGCGCTGAAAAAAGAGGAATACCAATCATTGGATAAAAAGAAGAAATAGGTATTTAAAAATATGGAGATTGTTTTTTGGGGATGAAATGGGCGCTGAAAAATCTCTGTTTTGGGAGATTTTCATGTATGAGGGCATGTCTTGAATACATCGTATTTTCAATCGTTCTGGGATATTATACGATCTAGTCATTGCAGGACTGGGGATTTAGGATAAGAGCGGTTTATATCTGTCGCAACTATTATGTTTAGGGGGAGTTTATTATGGAGGATCAGAAAATCATTGATGATATTGTAAAGGAATTTGAAGGATTGGCTCACTGTCCAAGACCTTCGGGACATGAAAAAATTGTCAGTGATTATATTGTTTGCCGGCTGGAAGAATTAGGAATTACTCATGTTGTACAAGATGAACTGTATAACGTTATTGCTGATGTACCTCCGACGCCAGGATGCGAGGCTATGCCGGTAACAATTATTCAAGGGCATATGGATATGGTTTGCGTCGCCAAACCGGACGTTGCCTATGATCCTTTAACCCATGCCATTCGTCTCGTTCGCGAAGGGAATGTTCTTCGTGCTGACGGAACAAGCCTTGGCGGTGATGACGGAGTTGCGGTTGCTGTTGCTTTATTTCTGATACAGCAGGAGATGGCCCATGGACCGCTTCGTTTGATTTTTACTGTTGATGAAGAAGTAGATATGACTGGCGTACGCCGTTTAGACCCGAAATACGTACAGGATGCCAAATATGTCATTAACCTTGATCATGATTGCGTGGACTCGTTAGGCGTTAGCTCAGCAAGCAGTGTATATGCCGATTATCACCGCAAGATTACGTGGCGCAAACCTGTGAAAGATTGCGCCATTGCTATTACGGTGAAAAATTTAGCCGGCGGGCATTCCGGACAAACGATTCATGAGGAAAAAGGAAATGCTATCCAGGCCCTGGCACGGGTATTGCGCCGTCTGACAAACGAGCATATTTTTTATGAATTATCATCAATCGCCGGCGGAGACGCTGCCAATGCTATTCCATCGACTGCTGAAGCTGTTGTAGTTGTACATAAAGAGGATGCAGCGTCTGTCTGCGCATTGGTTGATAAAGAAAAATCCCAGTTTGACTCTATTTACGGAGCTGCTGAACGACAGGCTGTTTTTATGACGGAGAGACAGCCTCTGCCAGACCGAGTGTTTTCTTGTGAAGATAGTAATGCCCTTGTTTCTTTGCTGCTCTTGCTGCATTGCGGTGTTTTTGCGATGAATCAGACTTGGACTCAACTTCCTGATTTATCTGCCAATATCGGCATAGTGCGGACAGATGATGAAGGCGTTGCTGTTCGATATTTGCCTAGATCCTCATCGAATGAACGGCTGCAGGAATTTATGCAGACATTAACTATTATCGGAGAGGTTACAGGGTGCTCAGTAAATATACAAGAACCATTTCCCGCATGGAAAGGAAATATCGAAGGTCGTCTTGTGTCGTTATTTTCTCAGGCGTATAAAAAGGAAACTGGCCGGGAACTGGTGATTGAGGCTTTGCATTTAGGATTAGAAACTGGTTATATTTATGATAAAAATCCGCGATTAGATATCGTGTCCATTGGAGCGACCGTGCATGCGCTGCATAGTGTTGATGAATCTATTGAATTGGATACATTGCCTTTGCTTGTCCGCATGATGATGGCTGTGTTGCCGAACCTGACGTAAAAGAATCACGAGACGGCAGTCATAACAAACCTTATATATTGTATTCTTTATTTCAGTCATAAAAATAAGTCTAGGTTATCTATGATACCGAGAAAGTGTCGTAGAAGACCCAGGCTTATTTGTCGTTTACAGAGAAGGTTTTTATATAATCAAATTACACCAGGTATTGAGACGACGATGTTGTTCTCCGGGGGATGTGCTCGAAATTAAGCGGAGCCATAAGAAATACGGGAATATTACGTACTTAGGCAGCTTCCTTTGACGCAGTGTTGTTGCTGATGAATGTATCTGCATCGGAGCCTGGAGACTTTTTATAAAAGCTGGCTTCTCCGTCTATTGGAGTGGGACGGATTTTGATTTGAATGGAACATAAGTTATAAAAAGCAATTGTTTTTTGAAAGCAGTTTGCACGAACGGAGCATTCCCTATTAATGAATTATGACTCAGTAAGAAATATGCAAAGATATTCTTGCAGATCAAAATCAATATTACATGGTAAGAGAGGTTTGCCAAAAGGTTTTCTGCAGAACGGAATGCAGTTGCTCAGCGAACCTTGGGCACTGTGAGATACATACTTCTTGCCCATGTATGCAGACGCTGTAGTTGATAGGTACAGCGATATGAGCTGTGACCGTCTCTAGGCGGTCGGTTTTTTTGCGCTTACCTGTTGGCCGATCTCTGTTTTCAGCAGTTGGTCGTACAGACATTCCAACAAGTTCAGCACAGGATTTTGCTGTGCCATACCATTCAACAGTAATTGCGTTAAATTCGAGGTATCCTTTCTTTGAGCTATTGGGATATCCTTTATGTTTTTTGAATGTCCGGCACTATTCATGGGACAGGGGTACTGATGATATTTTAAATCTTATCTTCTTTTGCAAATTTGATTATAAATTATTCAAATCAAATCAACAATTAATTTTCTTTAAAATTTTAATATACATATGCATAAATCATTAAATTACATATGCAAATTTATTATACATGACAAGGAATAACGTCTTGCGAAAAAGTAATTTTTATTATAAAATAAAGTCAACAACAAAAACAGAACTTTGTTCTTCGTGACAGAACAAGAAGGAGGGGGAAGAGATGACTAACGGACAGGAAAAAATTAGATTAACATTTAAGCAGCTTCTTATCATTTTCTTTTTGGGTCTGGGATATACAGTGGTATATGCCACGCCATTTATTCAATATGTCTTTTATGATTCATTGGTTTCTGCCTTGGGGTGTTCGCAGCAAGAATTAGGATATTTGATTACTATTTTTGGGATCGGTAATATTTTGGCGGCTTTTGGAGGGATGCTGAGCGATCGATTTAATACGAAAAATATTTACATGATTAGCGTAGGTATAATTTGTATGCTGAATTTTTTATTTGCTTTTAATATGAATTATACTTTTGCCTTAGTGGTGTGGGCGGGGTTTGCCTTTTCCGGATTGTTTTTATATTTTCCGGCTCATATTAAATTATGCCGGTTAGTAGGTCATGAGCGCCAGCAAGGAACCATATTTGGTTTTGTTGAAGCTTTCTGCGGCGTCGGCAATGTTATTGTCAATTTTATTGCATTGTATTTTTTTACCAAATTTGCAACAGATGCGTATGGTGTTAATGGGCTGAAAGCGGCGATAATCTGCTATGCGGTTATCGGCATCTTTACGTTGATTTGTTTATATTTTTTAATTCCCAATCCCAAAACGGAGAGCAAGTCTGGTACAGGCGAGGGTGAAGAGGATAAAATGACTATTGCCGACTGGGTACATGTTGTCACAAATCCGCGTACGTGGATGTCAGGGATCGCTGTATTTGCAACGTATACTATGTATTGTACTTTATCGTACTATACACCCTATTTCAGCAATGTTCTCGGAGCATCCGTCGTATTTTCCGGCGGATTGGCTATTGTACGAATTTATGGCACGCGTTTTCTAGGAGCTCCTTTAGGCGGCTGGCTGGGAGATAAATTCCGTTCTTTATCTGCTGTTGTCGGCGTAGCGTTATTTGGAGCCATCGTTTTGGTAGTTGTTTTCAAGATGCTGCCGCCTGGGACAAATGCGACGTTGTTGATAGTCATGACTATTATTACAGGCATATTTACCTATATGGCGCGGGGAGCGATGTTTGCCGTGCCGTCGGAACTTGAAATACCGCGCAAATATGCCGGTTCTACATCGGGAATAGTTTGTTGCATCGGATATTGTCCGGATCTGTTTATTTTTGTCTTATATGGATATTGGCTTGATACATACGGAAATGCCGGATTTGATCGGATATTTCTATTTGCGGCCGTTGTCATGGCGATTGGCGTGCTGAATTCCATTATTATTCAGATTTATAAACGGAAACATCAAATCGGAAGAAAAAACATGGCGATGTAGTTCACAAACAAAGGAGGAGAAACAAATGGAACGAAAAATAATTGATCGGCTTACGGAAATTTGTGGTGAAAAATACGTTTTTTTTGAGCATGACGATATTCAAAAATATTTGTATGATGAAACAGAAGAACTTGTCCGTCCACAGGCAGAATCAGACTGTATTGTCGTTCGTCCCGGATGCAATGAAGAAGTTTCCCGAATACTGCAATTAGCCAATGAACTGCACTTTCCGGTTATTCCGCGCGGCGGAGGGACGGGAGCTTGCGGCGCTGTTATTCCTACGGAACCCAGCGTGATTATGTCCATGGAACGATTTAATAAAATTTTGGAAGTGGATCAGTTAGGAATGATGGTAACGGCTCAAGCAGGCGTCACTTTGTACCAATTAAATGAATATCTGGATAAAGAGGTCCATGAATTATATTTCCCGTGTCATCCTGGTGACGAAGGGGCCCATCTCGGCGGTTTGGCTGTAGAAAATGCCGGCGGCGTCAGAGCTGTGAAGCATGGAATTATGCGGAGTTATGTGAAAGGGTTAAAAGTATGTCTGCCGTCTGGTGAAATTACCCAATTAGGGGGAAAACTTTTAAAAAATAACATGGGATATGATTTAATGCATTTAATTGTAGGTTCTGAAGGCACGTTATGTGTTATACTGGAAGTCACATTTAAGCTTCATCCCCGATTAGAGCATACAGGAACTATGGTCATGTCATTTGCAAATACAAAAGATGCCATTGATTGCGTATCGGCAGTACAAGTTTCAGGAATTATTCCGTTAGCTGTCGAATATATGGATAGAAGCATTGCCTTAAAAACAGCAGAGGAAACGGGCAAGTCGTGGCCTTTACATGATGAGGGAACTGTCGATATTATTTATATGCTGGAAGGAAAATCGGAAGATGAAATTTATAATATGGCAGAAAAAATTGATGCTATTTCTACGGAAAAACATGCGATAAACTGTGTCATTGCAGAGAACAAAAAAGACCAAAAAGCTATTTTGGATGTACGGTCGGCAATGTATGAAGTGTTTAAACCTTATTTTGTCGATTCATTGGATACGGCGGTGCCTGTTTGTCATGTGAATGACTTGCTGCGTGATTTCGATGAAATTGCTCATTCATATGGGACAACAACTCCGCGGTGCGGACATGTTGCCGACGGAAATTTTCATAACTTTATCCTTCGAGATGAAGAAGGCAATATACCGGAATGGGCTGACGCTTTAAGAGAAGAATTTTATAAAGCCGCATTAAAATATGGAGGGACAATTACGGCAGAACATGGAACAGGTAAAACCAGAAAACCATATATGCAGTTGCAGTATTCTGCAGAAATAATGCGAATTATGAAGCAGATTAAATTAGCCTTTGATCCAAATAATATTTTAAATCCCGGGTGTATATTTGATTGATTGTAGACCAGGAATGTAAAAATCGGATCAGCTCTTGCCAAAGAAGCCCATAGTATACTTTTTTTGCAACAGAATAGCTGTTTAGTTAATACTGTTGTGAACAAAAAGGATACTATGGGCTTTTTATTATGCATCTGGTTTTATAAATATAGGAATACAATACATATTGAGGTAAGGTACAATAAATTTTGCAGACCCTGTCTGAGAAAATTGTACAGTAAAGCGAGGAAGTAAGCAGGGGACAGCAAAAGAAGCTGATTCGAGGCAGCGTAGAGGAAATCTTTAACGGATGCTAGAGGCTGAGGCCACGAACTTGACTTAGGATGTTCTTGCTGGGGGACTTCATTCAGCGCAGAATTTATAAACCAATTTACTAAAAATTTTTGATACCATTATTTTTGACAAAGGGGGAAAAGGATTTTATAATGTCTTAATTAAAACTGTCAAGGAGGCTGTATGAACGAAAATGAATTGCACGTATTGTTGATGCGCGGGTTTTACCGTTCCAACAGGGAGATTGTCAAGATGACGACGAGCGGCGGACTCATGCCGGGACAGCCTAAAGTGCTGGAGTTTCTTCGGGATAACGACGGATGCAGCCAAAAGGAAATCGGAGCAGGGTGCGTGCTGGATAAGTCAACAGTGACCAGTCTGCTGAAGCGGATGGAACGGAACGGGCTGATCCGCAAGGATTTTCACCGCGGAGACCTGCGGTGCGCCCGTATTTTTCTGACTGACGCCGGCAGAGAAAAGGCGGAATGGGTTTGTTCCGTCATGGCGGATGTAGACGCCCAGGGATGGAAGGGCATCGGCGAAGAGGAAAGGCGGCAATTTATCGAGACGTTCCGCCGGATTATTGATAATCAGAAGATTTGGGACAAGAAGCCGTAGGGGAAAAGGGCTGACTGCGGCCTACTCATAGGGGCGTAATCGTGGTATAATACATAAACTAATAAGAATGGAAAGGAGTGGCAGTCGTGGAACCTGTCGTGCGCAGCGTACTGACGGCTCTGAACGATGGCGGACATGAGGCGTATGTTGTAGGCGGCGCCGTCAGGGACTTGCTTATGGGACGGACGCCTCACGATTACGACGTGACGACGTCGGCGCGGCCTGAGGAAGTACGGCATATTGCGGCGCAGCAAGGCTGGCATGCGGCGGATATTCAAAGCGAGCGGTTCGGCATCGTCGTCATCGCAGCCGGCGGCATGGCAATAGAAACGGCATCGTTCCGCGGCGAGGCTTACGGCGAAGACGCTCACCGGCCGGCAGCGGTATGGTATGCCGATACGCTGCGGGAAGACGTCATGCGCCGCGATTTTACCGTCAATGCGCTGGCGATGGACAAGGACGGCCGGATCTATGATTATGTAGGCGGGCAGAAAGATCTGCGCAGGAAGAAGCTGGTTGCCGTAGGCGATCCGAAGCGGCGCTTTCAGGAAGATGCGCTGCGCCTGTTCAGGGCCTGCCGGTTTACCGGCCAGCTTGATTTCATGGCGGACACATCGCTGGTGCGGGCCATGCCGTCGGCGTTTCACCGAGTTTCCGGCTTGTCCGTTGAACGGGTTATCGGCGAAATCGATAAGCTCATGGTGGCTGATGCGGCGTACAAGGGGCTGGATGTGCTGGTGCGTTCGGGCCTGTGCAGCTGCAGCTGCCGGCGCCGGGACCACGGCGTATACGAGGAAGTGCCGATCCTGCCGGAATGCAGCCATTTGCCGGATACGCCGCAATCACGGCCGTTCCATGCTTTTGATGCATGGTTTCATACACTGGCCGTCGTCGCGCATACGCCGCCGGAGGCGGCGGTGCGGTATGCCGCGCTTTTCCATGATATTGCCAAAGGGCTTCCCGGCATCCGCGGCGTTCATAACGGACGGTATACCGACTACGGGCACGACGCCAAAGGAGCCGAGATGGCGGAGAATATTTTGCTGCGCTGGCGCAAGCCTCTTGATTTTGCCAGACGGGTAGCTTGGCTGGTAAAGACGCATATGAAGTTTCATTATTTTGCCAACACCGGACAAGGCGACGTCGATAAGTGGCTGCGCCGCGAAGCCTTGGAAGGGCCGTTCCGCCGGACAGACGAGCTGGCCGAGGCAGTACGGCAGGCGACAGCCGTGGCGTGCGGCGATGTTCTGGGCTGCGGCCGCGCCGGCGCCGATACGGAAGGCACAGCGTCCTTCGGCGAGTACATGGAGATGCTGGCCCGGCAGATGCCGGTCAGTACGAAAGATCTGCACTATGATCCGCGTCTGCCGCAGGTCTGCGGAAAGCGGACGGGCGAATGCCTGCGGACTCTTCTCAAGCGAGTGCAGAATAAAGAATTGCCTAATGAACCGGACGAACTGGCGGCAGCTGCGCAAAAATGGATGAAGCGGCATGAAGCGGATGGAGAACAGTTAATATGACTGACGGGAAAGAAATTAGGCGGGATAAGAAAATCCGGAAGCGTATAAGTGGCTGTGTGTGGGCGCTCATGATAGTCTGCGCCGTCATCAGCGTCCGTCTCGTTTATCTGCAGGTTGTGCAGCAAAGCGAGCTGTCCGCCATGGCGGACAGGCAGGCTGAAGGAGGTCGGGAACTGCAGTCGCCGCGAGGGACAATCTATGACCGCAACGGCAAAGTGCTGGCTATCAGCGAAATGGCTAAATCTTTGTACGCCGATCCGAAGATGCTCAACAAGTCTCCGGCAGATACGGCGCGCATTTTGGCGCCGTATTTAAAGCTTTCCGAAGAGGATATAAAAGACCGGCTGGAATGGGACACGGCCTTTGTATGGCTGGAGCGCACGATGGAGCGCGAACGGTATGAAGCGGCGGCGCAGATTATTAAGGAGCAGAGGCTGGAAGGGCTGCGGTTTATCGACGAAAATCACCGGTATTATCCGAATAACGGACTGGCAGCGCAGGTTATCGGTTTCGTCGGTGAAAACGATAAAGGCCTTGATGGTCTTGAAATGATTCTCGACGATACGATTCGCGGCAGCGTCCAGAAATTCCGGCTGACGACGGATAAGAATAATATTCCTATTTTCGATTCGGCGCTGGAAAAAATTCTTCCGGATAAAGAACGGTCCGTTCATTTGACCATTGACAGTACGATTCAGTTTTTGGCGGAAAAAGAGCTGGACGGCGTTATGGAGCGGAGCAAGCCTGCGGGGGCCGCTATTATCGTCATGGATCCGAAGACGGGAGAAATCCTGGCTATGGCCAACCGGCCCGGATTTAATCTTAACGAGTTCGGCAGGGGCAGTGCGGAACAGTACCGCAACCGCGCCGTCGTGAACGTGTACGAGCCGGGATCTACGTTTAAGCCCATCATGGCGGCGGCCGCGATTGAGTCGGGAAAGTGGGATGTCCGCCGGGTCTATCATGATATTGGTTACATCCAGGTTGCGGACCGGACGATCCATAACTGGGACAAAGAAGGATGGGGAGACGTAACGGTGGAAGATATTCTGAAGTTTTCCATCAATACGGGCATGGTTGCCATGGGGCTTGCAACAGGAAGCCGGACGATGCTGGACTATGCCGGACGTTTCGGTTTCGGCAAAATTACGGGTATCGAGCTGGCAGGAGAAGGCGCCGGCATTTTATTTGACGCTTCGTCCATGAGTCCTGTCGATGAGGCGACGATGGCCATCGGTCAGGGTATTGCCGTAACGCCGCTGCAGATGGTGCAGGCGTTCAGCGCTTTTGCCAACGGCGGCCGAATGATGAAGCCGTTTCTTGTCAAGGAGATAGACAATCCGGACGGAACGGTTTTTCAGAAGACGCCGTCCCGCGAAGCAGGACGGCCCATTAGTGAAAAAACGGCAGCATTAATCAGCCGTATTTTGGCCGAAGAAGTATCAGCCGGCGGCGGGCAGACAGCTAAAATCGAGGGGTACCGGTTCTGCGGCAAAACCGGTACGGCCCAGCGCATCGACCAGGAGCACGGCGGATACGCGGAAGGAGAGTATATCGGTTCCTTTATCGGGTTCGGACCGCTGGAAGATCCCCAGTACGTCGTTCTTATCGTTGTTGATAATCCGCAGGGGCTGTACTACGGCGCTGAAGTCGCGGCGCCGGTATTTCAGGAAATGATGACGGATATTGTGCGCATCAAGAAAATCATACCGTCTCAGCCGGCGGTATGGATGCCGGAAGGAACAGCAGATAACGAGCCGCCGCGGCAGATGCCGCCGGTGCAGCGTACTGCCGACGGCGTAGTGCTTCCGTCTTTTATCGGCTGGGACAGCCGGCAGGTTAATGACTGGCTGTCCGGCGCCGGACTTGGCTTTGTGCCGGATGGGACAGGATTTGCCGTGGCGCAGACTCCCGAAGAGGGGGCCTGCGTTCCGCCGGACGGCACGGTTTCCGTGACGTTTATGCGATAGAGGAGGGATGTATGTGAATTTGTTGGACGGAAAAGAAGTGGCGGCCTTTCATATGAAACGGCTGTCGGAAAAGGTGGAAATACTGAAGCAGCGCCGCGTCCGTCCTGCCATGGCCGTTGTGCTGGCCGGAGACGATAAACCGTCGGCTATGTATGCCGCGTCTATCGAAAAAGCGGCTCGTTCCATCGGACTTGATGTTTTCCTGTGCCGCGAGCCTGCGGCGGTGACGGAGGAGGCGCTGACGGAGCTCATCAGCATGCTCAATACCGACGGCCGTGTTTTCGGCATCCTGCCGATGATGCCGCTGCCGCCGCATCTGGATGAACGGCGCGTTATCAACGCCATTTGCCCGGAAAAAGACGCGGACGGACTGACAGACGCAAGTATTGCCCGATTGTTTTCCGGCCGTCCTGCCATGGCGCCGTGCACGCCTAAAGCCGTCATGGCCATTGCTGATTATTACGGACTTGATCTGGCGGGACGGGAAGTGGTCATTGTCGGCAGGAGCAATGTCGTCGGAAAGCCGCTGGCGCAGCTGTGCCTGAACCGGAACGCTACCGTTACGATATGCCATACAGGCACGGCGGATTTGGCGGCAGTGACAAGACGGGGCGACGTCGTTGTTGCCGCTGCCGGAAAGGCAGGGCTTATCCGAAAAGGCATGATAAAAAAAGGCGCCGTCGTCATCGACGTCGGCATTAACCGTGTCGCCGGCAGGACTGCCGGCGACGTAAATTTTGATGAAGTCGCGCCTCTGGCTTCGGCGATTACGCCCGTACCCGGCGGCGTCGGTGCCGTTACGACGGCGATGATGCTGGAAAATGTCGTGCGCAGTGCAGCGCGGCAATGGGAATAGGAAGCGGGGTGGAAAAATGCATATTTTGGATACTTTTTTAATTCATTATTTACATCGTTTTGATAAATATTGCTTTACCGTCGCCCTTCATGGAAAAACCTATACGATCGGCACGGGAGAGCCGCTGTTTCATCTTGTGTTTCATCAGGATGTTCCGAAGCGGGAGCTGCTGGCCTCGACGTCGCTGGCGCTGGGAGAAGCCTACATGCGCAAAGATTTGGAAATCGAGGGAGATTTATTTACAGCGCTTCGTTGCTTGCTAAGTCAGACCGGCCAATTTTCTCTTGATAAGAGCGTTCTGAAACGTATTCTGTATATGTCTGAATCTAAGTCGGCGCAGAAGGAACAAGTTTCGTCGCACTACGATTTGGGGAATGATTTTTATCAGTTGTGGCTCGATCCGTCGATGAGTTATTCCTGCGCATATTTTAAAAACGATACAGATACGCTGGAACAGGCACAGCACAATAAAGTTCACTATATTTTGGAAAAACTTCATCTTGAAAAAGGTATGACGCTGCTGGATATTGGCTGCGGCTGGGGGTATCTGATTATTGAAGCGGCGCAGAAATACGGCGTAAAAGGATATGGATGCACGCTGAGCCGGGAACAATGGCGGAAGGGGCAGGAACGGATCGCCAATCTCAGCCTGGAAGGGCAAGTGCAGATTGACCTTGTCGACTACCGCGACTTAGTCAGTAAAGGACATACGTACGACCGCATCGTCAGCGTCGGCATGATGGAACACGTCGGCCGGTCCAATTACCCCGTGTACATGGAAACGGCTCATCACCTGCTTAACGACGGCGGCCTGTTCCTGCTGCATTACATCAGCGGTCATGACGAAGACGTAGCGAACCCGTGGATGCGCAAGTATATTTTCCCCGGCGGCACGCTGCCGTCTCTGCGGGAAATCATCAGCCTGGCTTATGATTACGATTTCCAAGTGATTGATGTGGAAAGCCTGCGCCGCCACTATTACAGGACGCTCATGTGCTGGTACAATAATTTTCAGCGTGTGCGCGATAAAGTTATGGCCGAACGAGGCGAAGAATTTGTTCGCATGTGGGATTTGTACCTTTGCGGCTGCGCCGTGTCGTTTTACATCGGAAACATCGACTTACATCAGGTACTCATGACGAAAGGGACGAATAATGATTTGCCGATGACGCGGTGGTATTAATTATGATAACGGCATCAATGGAACCCGACGCGCTTCTTCTGAAGAAAGAAGCGCGTTGTTTTTTTGCTTTATTATGACATAAAGGCATCTGCTATATGATTGACAATTATAACGAGAAGACGTATAATAGAGTTAAACGTTGTACTATTAAAATGAAAAATAATGATGGATAGTCAAAGCAGTGCAAAGGAGTGAATGTCATGATAAAGCAGATCGTAAAAACTGTAGACGGAAATGAAGCTACGGCTCATGTAGCATATGCGTTTACGGAAGTCGCGACGATTTATCCGATTACGCCGTCGTCGCCGATGGCAGAGCACGTCGATGTATGGGCGGCCAACGGCAGGAAGAATTTATTCGGCCAGCCTGTTAAGCTGGTAGAGATGCAGTCGGAAGCCGGAGCTATCGGCGCCGTGCACGGCGCGTCGGAAACAGGCAGCCTGTGTTCGTCTTTTACGGCGTCGCAGGGGCTTATGCTGATGATTCCCGTCATGCACCGCTTAGCCGGCGAACTGAAGCCCGTAGTGCTCCATATTGCCGCCCGTACAGTGGGGACGCATACGATGTCTATTTTCGGCGATCATTCCGATGTTATGGGCTGCCGGAATACGGGATGGGCCATGCTGTGCAGCGCCAGCGTGCAGGAATGTGCCGATCTGGCGGCGGTCGCGCATTTGTCGGCCATTAAAGGCCGTGTGCCGTTTATGCATTTCTTTGACGGATTTCGGACGTCTCACGAAATACAGAAAATCAGCATGGTGCCGGAAGAAGAATTGGGAAAACTTATCGACAAAGACGCATTGTATGCATTTAAGCATACGGGATTGAATCCGGAACATCCGGTCATCCGCAGCACCGTTACCAATCCGGATATGTTCTTCCAGTCGCGGGAAGCCAGCAACCGGTGGTACGACCGTCTTCCCGATATTGTGCAGGGGTATATGGACGCGCTGGGCGAGCTTACGGGCCGGACCTATCACTTGTTTGATTATTACGGCGCTTCTGACGCCGAACATGTCATTGTCGCTATGGGGTCCGTTACGGGAGCGGCTCAGGAAGTCGTCGACGTGCTGAATGCTGCGGGAAAGAAAGTCGGGTACCTGCAAGTTCACCTGTACCGGCCGTTTTCCCTGGAGCATTTTTGCCGGGCGCTGCCGGAAACGGCGCGCTGCATTACCGTCATGGACCGGACGAAAGAACCGGGCGCGCTGGGCGAACCTTTATTTGAAGATGTGTGCGCCGCCGTTGTCCGGGCCGGCCGCCAAGTTTCCGTTCTTGCCTGCCGGTACGGATTGTCGTCGAAAGATGTGCCGCCGCCGTCTATTCACGCCGTGTTCCGCAACATGGAATCGCCGGATCCGAAGAAGTATATGACTATCGGCATTACTGACGATGTGACGCATCTATCACTGCCGGACGTACCGATTGCCGTCGATACGAAGGGAACGGTAAACTGCAAGTTCTGGGGATTCGGCTCAGACGGCACTGTCGGTGCGAATAAAAATTCCATCAAAATTATCGGCGATCATACGGATAAGTACGTCCAGGCTTATTTTGAGTATGATACCAAAAAATCAGGCGGCGTGACGAAATCACATCTCCGCTTCGGCACGCAGCCCATTCGTTCCACCTATTACGTCAAGGAAGCCGATTTTCTGGCCTGTCACAAGCAGGCGTACATGAACTCGTATGATATTATCGGCGAAGTTAAAGCCGGCGGTACGTTCCTGCTGAACTGCAGCTGGACGGCAGAGGAGCTGGAAACGCATCTGAGCAATGCTGTCAAGCGGCAGATTGCGGAAAAGGAACTGCATTTCTATACGATCGATGCGGCGAAGATCGCCGAAGAGCTTGGCCTTGGCAGCAACCGGATCAATACGGTCCTTCAGGCGGCGTTTTTTAAACTGACGAACATTCTGCCTATGGAAGAGGTCGTCACGTATATGAAAGACGCTATTGCCAAGACATATCGGGCAAAGGGAGAAGCGGTCATTGCCATGAATCAGGCTGCCGTAGACAGGGGCATTTCCGAACTGAAGGCGATTGCCGTACCGCCGCAGTGGAAGGACCTGCCCGACGATGAACCGGTTCAACGCCGTTCTGCGCCGGATTTTATTACGCGTATTGCCGAACGGTCCAACGCGCAGCTGGGCGACAGCATCCCTGTCAGTGAATTTCTCCCCTATGCCGACGGGTCTTATCCATTAGGGACGACAAAATACGAAAAACGGGGCATTGCCTCTACCGTTCCCGAATGGATTGCCGGAAACTGCATCCAATGCAGCCGCTGTTCGCTCGTTTGTCCGCATGCAGCGATCAGGCCGTATTTGGTGACCGCTGCGGAAAAGGAAAGCGCGCCTCTGTCGTTTGCAACGAAGAAAGCCGTCGGCAAAGGGCTGGAAGGGTACGAATTCCGCATCCAGGTGTCGCCGCTTGACTGCTACAGCTGCGGGACGTGCGTCAACGTCTGCCCGGCCAAGGAAAAGGCGCTGGTCATGAAACCGCTGGAAACGCAGCTCTCTGAAAGAGAGAATTGGGATTATGCCCAGACGATTGTTCCGAAAAATACGGGGCTGGATAAGTTTTCCGTAAAAGGAAGCCAGTTCAATCAGCCCTTGCTGGAGTTTTCCGGCGCCTGCGCAGGCTGTGCGGAAACGGCGTACATGAAAATACTGACTCAGCTTTTCGGCCCGCGGATGCTCGTTGCCAACGCTACGGGCTGCACGCAGGCGTGGGGAGCGGCCCTGCCGAGCATTCCGTATACGACGAACTGCGAAGGATTCGGGCCGGCATGGTCCAATTCGGTTTTTGAAGATAATGCTGAATTTGCCTTGGGCATGTCCTTGTCCATGGATCAGCAGCGGGGAGATATATGCCTGAAAACGAAGCGGCTGGTGCCGCTGGCAGGCGGCACGCTGCAGAAGGCCGCGCAGGAATGGCTTGACTCCATCGGTACGGAAAATGAGGGCGAAGTAACGGAAGGAATCAGCCGAGCTTACATTAAGGCGCTGGAAGAAGCGGAATTATCCGGTGAAGGAGAAGCGCTGAGGCAGTATATCCTGGCTCATAAAGAACATATTATCAAAAAGACGATATGGATGTACGGCGGCGACGGCTGGGCCTACGACATCGGCTACGGCGGCCTCGACCATGTCATGTCCATGAATGCGAACGTAAACGTCATGCTCGTCGATACGGAAGTATACTCCAACACCGGCGGCCAATCGTCGAAAGCAACGCCTGTCGGCGCCGTTGCCCAGTTTGCCGCGTCGGGACGGAAATTCAATAAAAAAGATTTGGGGCGGCTGCTTATGACGTACGGCCACATTTATGTCGCGCAGGTTGCTCTCGGCGCAGATCCGAACCAGCTGCTCAAGGCTGTGAAAGAAGCAGAAGCCTACAACGGGCCGGCAGTCATTATTGCGTATTCGCCGTGCATCAATCACGGCATCCGCGGCGGCATGGGCAACGCGCAGGCAGAAATGAAGCGCGCCGTTGACTGCGGCTACTGGCATTTGTACCGGTATAATCCGATGCGGGCCAAGGAAGGGAAAAATCCGTTTATCCTCGATTCGAAAGAACCGAAGGCGTCGTTCCGTGAGTACCTGATGGGTGAAACACGGTATGCCGCCCTGGTGAGAACCTTCCCTGACATTGCCGATGAACTTTTTGCCAAGGCCGAAGAATTTGCGGATAAGAAATACAAAATTTATAAAGAAATGGCTGAAAGATAACGGCAGACGGCTAGGAATGAGAAATACCGCCGCCCGGTGAGAATCGGGCGGCGTTTAACGTTGAAATACGTTGCCGGGAAAAGGCATAAGCATGGACCGGGCGGCAGGTTTTCCGGATTTTCCGGACGCGGTCAGCCGCTTGTTCCGTACGGCCAATCGGCGATGCCGCCTGTGTCGTAAACGTCTGTGCAGCCCGGTACTGCCGGCTCGTCGGACGCGCGGCTGCTGCGGACGCCCAAAATGACGATGCGGCCGTTTT
The DNA here is from genome assembly GCA_964507845.1 of uncultured Megasphaera sp. GTDB lineage: Bacteria > Bacillota > Negativicutes > Veillonellales > Megasphaeraceae > Megasphaera. The sequence continues at coordinate 17,572 of CAZDQW010000015.1, read as the reverse complement.
GTTCCATGCGGATTTTTGCTTCCTGCGGCGTGCTGCTGCTGCCGTGTTTAAAGAAACGGAACATACAGACACAGTCGGCATGACGGGCCGCGAATCAGGAAATAGAAATGTTTCATGGCAAGCTGCTCTTTTTTTATTAATTTACACTGCAAAGGTGTGGTATAATATCAACAGCCCGTATGGCGAGGTGAGTTCATGTTGTATTTCATCAAATGGATATATTTATGGATATTACCTTTAGGCGGCATTGTCGTCTTGCTGGTCTTTGTGCTGACTTATCAGTTCCGGCGCCGCAGCGCCGGACGATACGGACTGCTCATCGTGCTGGCCGTATTGTATGCCTTGTCGGTCAAACCGGCGGCCGTCCTGCTGATGGAGCCTTTGGAGACTATGTATGCGCAGCCTGCGGCAGGAGAAGTAAGCGGCGATGTTATCGTTTTGCTCGGCGGCGGCGCCGCGGCCGGCGTGCGCGACGTCGACGGAGACGGGCAGCTCGGCGGTTCTTCGGCCAATCGCCTGCTGACGGCCGTAAGACTGCAGCGTTCCCTGCAGCTGCCGGTACTGCTGTCCGGCGGCCCCGTACTGACCGGAAGCGCTGACGAGAGTGCCGTTTACAGACGGATCATGACGGCTCTCGGCGTCGATGAAGCAATGATTTTCGTCGATGGGAAAAGCCGGAATACAGCGGAAAATGCCGCTTTTTCTTCGGAAATATGCCGGAGCCGCAGTTGGCGCCGTCTTATTGTCGTTACCAGCGCTTTTCATATGCCCCGGGCCGTGCAGTACTTTACCCGGGAGGGGATGGAGGTCATTCCCTATCCCTGCGATTACCGCACTGGCGGCACGGCGGATCTGACGCCGTATTCATTCATTCCCCAAGCCGATACGTTAGCGGATTCGTGCCTGGCCATAAAAGAGTATGCAGCTCTTGCCGCAGCAGCTGCCGGCTGGCCGTGACCAAAACAGTTAAAAAAAAAAAACGGGGCTAATTTTGTCCCGACCATTGCAAAAACGTGCCCGATGTGGCATACTAAGTATGTAAGATATGAGTAGTTCATGATGACGAATCAGTTGGTTTCGAAAAAGGAGTGTAGTGACAATGATTAAAGTTGGTATTAATGGCTTTGGCCGTATCGGCCGTTTTGTATTCCGCGCTGCCATGACTCGTGACGATATCGAAATCGTGGGCATTAATGACCTGTGCCCTGTAGACTACATGGCGTATATGCTTAAATATGATACGATGCACGGCCAGTTCAACGGCACCATCGAAGCTGATGTAGAAAACAGCCGTCTTATCGTTAACGGCAAAGCCATCCGCATTACCGCCGAAATGGACCCGGCAAACCTCAAATGGGACGAAGTCGGCGCCGAATACGTCGTTGAATCGACGGGCCGTTTCCTGACTATGGATTTAGCGGAAAAACATTTGCAGGCCGGCGCCAAATACGTTGTCTTGTCGGCTCCTTCCAAACAAGGTGCAGACGGCCGCCAGGCTGATATGTTCGTCTGCGGCGTCAATACGGATACGTATCATGGCCAGAAGATCGTCTCCAATGCTTCGTGCACGACGAACTGCCTCGCACCGATCGCCAAAGTCCTCCATGATGCATTCGGCATTACGGACGGCCTCATGACGACGGTTCATTCCACGACGGCTACGCAGAAAGTCGTTGACGGCCCGTCCTTGAAAGACTGGCGCGGCGGCCGTGCTGCAGCCGGCAATATTATTCCGTCCTCGACGGGCGCCGCTAAAGCCGTAGGCAAAGTCATTCCTTCGCTGAACGGCAAATTGACGGGGATGTCCATGCGCGTGCCGACCCTTGACGTTTCCGTTGTCGACTTGACGGTCAACCTGGCAAAACCGGCTACGTATGCGGAAATTTGCGACGCCATGAAAAAAGCGTCGGAAGGTGAATTGAAAGGCGTACTCGGCTATACGGAAGACGATGTCGTATCGTCCGACTTCCTCGGCTGCCCGCTTACGTCCGTTTTCGATGCGAAAGCAGGTATTGCTTTAACGGATACGTTCGTCAAAGTTGTTGCTTGGTACGACAATGAAATCGGCTACTCCAATAAAGTGCTCGATTTAATCGCCGTCATGAATACATACAACAGCAACCACTAATTTGTAGCGACGCATTTCCCGGCGGGTAAGCTGCTGCCCGTTACAAAGGTGTAGCGACATAGTACGATGTTGAAAAGGCAGGGACTGCGATTTCCCTGCTTTTTCTTTTCTGCCTGCCGGAATGCATAAAGGAGACAATGGGTATATGACGAAAAAGAAACCGGTAATGCTGGTTATCATGGATGGATTCGGCTGCAGCGCCGTCAAAGAGAACAACGCTGTCGCCCAAGCTGATTTACACGTACTTCCGGCGCTTTGGAAAGACTATCCGCATTCGTATTTAGGCGCTTCCGGTGAAGATGTAGGACTTCCTGACGGGCAGATCGGCAATTCGGAAGTAGGACATTTGAATATCGGCGCCGGCCGTATCGTTTACCAGGCGCTGACGAAAATCACCAAGGATATTAAAGAAGGCGTCTTTTTTACAAAGCCTGTTCTTATGGAAGCGATGGAAAATGTGCGGAAGAAAGGCTCGGCTCTTCATTTGATGGGGCTGGTGTCGCCCGGCGGCGTCCACAGCAGCGAACAGCATTTGTACGGCCTGCTGGAAATGGCTAAGCGGTACGGCCTGGAACGGGTTTATATCCATGCGTTTCTCGACGGACGCGACGTACTTCCCTGCAGCGCCGGCGAATATCTGCGGGAATTGGAAGAAAAGTGCGCCGAACTCGGCACAGGGGAGATTGCGACGATCAGCGGCAGATATTACGCCATGGACCGTGATAAACGGTGGGAACGGGTTGAAAAGGCCTATGATGCCGTTGCCTGCGGAAAAGGCCGGACGGCTCCCGATGCGGCGACATGTTTGGCCGAATCGTATGCCGGCGATGTTTCCGACGAATTTGTCGTGCCGACGGTTATTCGCCGTCATCCTGTGGAAAACGGCGACAGTATCGTATTTTTCAATTTCCGTCCCGACCGGGCGCGCCAATTGACGACGGCCTTTGTGTGCGAAGATTTCGACGGATTTTACCGTCCCGAAAAGCTGGATGTGTATTTTGCTACCATGACGCGGTATGAAGATGATTTGCCGGCTCATGTCGTATACGACAAAGAAACGATTGCCAATACGCTCGGCGAAGTGCTGGCACGGGCCGGCAAAAAACAGCTGCGCATTGCGGAAACGGAAAAATATGCCCACGTAACGTACTTTTTCAACGGCGGGGAAGAAACGCCTAATGAAGGCGAAGACCGCATTCTCGTACCGTCTCCGAAAGTAGCGACTTATGATCTGCAGCCGGAAATGAACGCGCCTGTTGTAACGGACAAGGTTGTCGAACGGATAGAAAGCGGCGAATACGACATGATTATCCTGAATTTCGCCAATCCGGACATGGTCGGCCATACGGGCGTGTTTGAAGCGGCCGTCAAAGCGGTGGAAACAGTCGATGCCTGCGTAGGCCGCATTGCCGCCGCCCTGCGGGAGGCAGACGGGCAGCTGCTTATTATTGCCGATCACGGAAATGCAGAACAAATGGCCGATCCGGAAACAGGTTCGCCGTACACGGCGCATACGACGAACCATGTGCCGTGCATCCTGGTCAGCGAAAAATACAGACACGCCGCACTGCATGACGGCATTTTGGCCGATGTGGCGCCGACGCTGCTGACACTGGCCGGCATGGATATTCCTGCCGACATGACGGGAAAAAGCCTGATCGATGCATAAGGCGGCGCAGTGCGGCAGAATAGGAAAGGGAGGTAACGATGGAACAAGATACGCTCCGGATCTTTCAGAAAATTGCTCCTGATCTGATGGGAACGATTAAAGAAAGGTATTTGCTGCTGCGGCATATTGCCGATGCCGAGCCTGTGGGACGGCGCACGCTGGCGGGATTGTCGGGGCTGTCGGAACGTGTTGTCCGTTCGCATGTTGATGTGTTCCGGCGCAGCGGCATTGTCAAGTTTACGACAATGGGCATATCGATGGAGCCGGAGGGGAAAGCACTGATGCCCGATCTGCGCGAATGCTTCCTGCATTTGAATAATCTGGACGATATGCAGAGGCAGATACGTCAGGCCCTCTGCCTCAAGGAAGTGTACATTGTTCCCGGAGACAGCGATTCGGACAAGACGGCGCGGGAAGAACTGGGCCGGCAGGGGGCGCTGCTGCTGAACGATCTGCTGGGCAGCGTAGACATTGTCGCCATAAGCGGAGGATCTACCATGGCTGAAGTGGCCCGCATGCTGCCGGAAAGCCGCGCCGGCATAACGGTCCTTCCGGCACGCGGCAGCATGGGAAACCATGTAGAGCTGCAGGCTAACTATATTGCCGCAGCTGTCGCCGCCAAGACGCACAGTTCGTACCGGATGATCCATCTGCCGGAAGGCGTCAGCGAGTCGGTGCTGCGGATTATGTTCGAATCTGACGCCCAGGCGAGGGAAAACGTCGCCATGACGGCGCGGGCGCAGGTTGTCGTATTCGGCATCGGCCGGGCTGATAAAATGGCAAAGCAGCGCGGTATGACGGGGCATCAGCGGCAGACGTTGAAAACGCTGGGAGCCCGCGGGGAATCGCTGGGGTGCTACTGCAGTCTTGACGGGCGCATATTATACGGAAATAATAATATCGGCATTTCTTTGAAAGATGTTAAACATCACCGGCATGTCATCGCCGTCGCCGGCGGCGCCGGCAAAGCCGAAGCCATTCTGTCCGTTATGCGGACGTGCCGGACAGGTATTCTGGTCACGGATGAAGGCGCGGCAGAACAGATGATGAAGTGGCTTTAACAACGCAGGGCAGGCGGAGCCGTGGTTGCTCCTGTGCCGCAGCGCCGTTTCCGCGCTCTATGCGGACAGATTGAAAGGGAGGAATATTCATGAAACAGATGATTACAGATATTGCCGTAGATAATAAAAAAGTGTTTGTCCGGGCCGACTTCAACGTGCCCCTTGATGCAAACTGCTGCATTACGGACGATACGCGCATTCAGAAGACGCTGCCGACGATACAGTACCTGCTGGAACATCATGCGGCAGTTATTTTGGCAAGCCATCTCGGCCGGCCCAAGGGGGAAACTGTTCCCAAATATTCTCTCAGGCCTGTCGCCGAACGGCTCTCCCAGCTTCTGGGGATTGACGTAAAATTTGCGCCCGACTGCGTCGGCGCAGAAACAAAGGCCATGGCCGATGGGCTGAAACCCGGCGAAGTGCTGCTGCTGGAAAACCTCCGCTACCATAAAGAAGAAGAAAAGAATGATCCTGAATTTTCCCGGCAGCTTGCGGAACTGGCGGAAATCGGCGTCAACGACGCTTTCGGCTGCTGCCACCGCGCTCATGCGTCCGTTGCCGGCATTACGGCCTATTTGCCGATGGCAGCGGGATTCCTGCTTGAAAAAGAAATTCGCTTTATCGGCGGCGCTGTGGATAATCCGGATCATCCCTTTGCGGCTATTATCGGCGGCGCGAAAGTATCCGATAAGATTGAAGTTATTTCAAACTTGCTGCCGAAAGTCGATCTTATGATCATCGGCGGCGGCATGGCCAATACGTTCCTTGCGGCGCAAGGCCGCGGAATCGGCAAGTCCCTCGTCGAAACAGACAAAATTGATCTGGCGAAAAGCCTGATCGCCCAGGCGGAAGAACACCATACGAAGCTGCTTCTGCCTGTTGACGTCGTCGTTGCCGCCGCTTTTGACAATGACGCTGAACATAAAGTCGTCGATGTGGCCGACGTGCCGGAAGATTGGATGATTCTCGACGTAGGAACCAAAACGCAGGCGCTCTTTGCCGAAGAACTGGCTTCGATGAAATTGATCGTCTGGAACGGACCGATGGGCGTTTTTGAAATGGAAAACTATGCCAAAGGCACGGAAGCTGTCGCAAAAGCCGTGGCAGGATCCGGCGCCGTATCCATCGTCGGCGGCGGCGACTCTGTTTCCGCAGTCAATAAGACAGGACTGGCGTCGCAGATCAGCCATATTTCTACCGGCGGCGGCGCATCCCTGGAATATCTGGAAGGAAAGAAACTTCCCGGCGTTGAATCGTTAAGCGACAAATAAGCCGGTATTTATCGAATGCAGAGGAGATAGATTGTTATGAGAAAAACCATTATTGCCGGAAACTGGAAAATGAATCATACTGGCGCGGATGCCAGGAAAACGATAGAAGGGCTCGTATCCCTGGTGCCTCAGGATGTCAAACCGGAAGTTGTCATTGCGCCGGTATTTCCCTATTTGCTCCTGGCCGTTGAACTGACGAACGGTACGCCCGTGCATGTTGCGGCGCAGAATATGCATTGGAAAGACAGCGGCGCTTATACCGGGGAAGTATCGCCGGCTATGCTGGCTGATATCGGCGTTACGCACGTCATTATCGGCCATTCGGAACGGCGCACGTATTTCAATGAAACGGACGAAACGGTCAATGCGAAAGTAAAAGCCGCTTTGGCCCACGGCCTGACGCCCATTGTCTGCTGCGGCGAAACGCTGGAACAGCGGGAAGCCGGCATCATGCAGCCGTGGATTGAAGAACAGATAGAAAAAGCGCTTGCTGGCATTGAAAGCGGCGATATGGAAAAAGTCGTCATTGCGTATGAACCGATTTGGGCTATCGGCACGGGCAAGACGGCGACAGCCGAACAAGCCGAGGAAGTATGCGCCATTATCCGCCGGAAAATTGCGGCGCTGTACAGCGCCGATACGGCAGACGGCGTGTCTATCCTCTATGGGGGCAGCGTTAAAGGCGGCAATATTGCTGAATTAACGGGTTCGCCGGATATCGACGGCGGCCTCGTAGGCGGAGCCAGCCTGAAAGTTGACGATTTTATGGATATTATCAGCAACGCCGTCGTCAAGTAACGGATGAGGAACACATTGGCATGACAAAAGGACCGCCGGAAGCGGACTAAACAGCAGTGCAGGAGACGGAAAGTTTCTGCGGCACGGTACGGTTTGGACGTTTCCGGCGGTTTTGTAAACTGCGGAATCTTGGCCGTGCATACGGACTGACGCAGTCAGATAAAGCCGGCCCTGCGGTTGCTGGAAGCAGAAACAAAATGATATAATACAGGATGGGATGCCGAAAGGAGAGGATGCTGCCGTGCGAGTCATCGACTTGACCCATACGATACGGGAAGGGATGCCCGTATATCCCGGAACGGAACCGCCCGTTTTGGCGCCGGCCAGTTCTTACGAGAAAGACGGATTTAAAGAAACGAAGATTTCCCTGTTTTCCCATACGGGAACGCACATGGATCCGCCGGCTCATTTGTACGCCCATCGGACGACGCTGGATCAATTTCCGCCGTCGCAGTTTATCGGCCGCGCGTTAGTCATTAACTGCCGTCACCTGCAGGAAGGCGAAGCCGTTACCATGGAATGCCTTCGCCCGTACGGCTCCAAGGCGGATGAGGCCGATTTTTTGCTGTTCAATCTCGGCTGGGATGCTTTTTGGGGGACAAGCCGGTACTTCGGCGACTATCCCTGCCTGGATGACGACGTATTATCGTATATTATCCGCAGCTCTTATAAAGGCATCGGCTTCGACGTTATCGGCCTTGATCCGATTGCAGATGAAAATCTGACGCGGCATAAAAAATTGTTTGAATCGACCGATATAGTGAATATTGAAAACCTGAAGAACCTTCATTTATGCGGAAACGATTTGTTCTGGTTCAGCTGTTTTCCGCTGAAATTACCGGAGTGCGACGGTTCGCCGGTTCGTGCCGTCGCGTGGTTCGAGGAGCGTCGCTGAGAAAAAAAGCGCCTGCCGGTTCCGCCTGGGCGGGATATATCCGTGTTTTCGGTTTTTTCGCGCTGCGCCGCTTGGAGGCGGCTGTTTTTTCATGGTCAATATGCCAGATTGGCAACGTCGCTTATAGAATAATAAATTCTTATATGATATAATGCATAAGGACACCCGATATAAAGAACGGGTAAACGGCCTATAAAAAGTTGGTAAAGAAACGCATCTGCGTAAGGAGAATGGTTGATAATGGCATTTCATTTAAAACCCAAAGAAGAAAAATTTTTCGCGCTGCTGGATCAGCATGCTACGTTAAGCTACCAGGCAGCGGAGTTGCTGAAGCAGGCTATGAACGATGAAATTCCGAAAGAAGAGGCATTGAAAAAAATCGATTCGTTGGCCGATAGTGCCGACGCGCTTGTCATAGAAACGATGAAGCGGCTGCAGAAGACCTTTATTACGCCCATGGACCGCGAAGATATTCAGCAGCTCATTGACGAGCTGGACGCCGTTATCGACAATATCAGCGATATTATGGATAAAATGTGCATATACCGGGTCGGCCAGGCTACGGAAGGGGCCAAACAGATGACGGTCATTACTGCCAAAGCGATGAAGGAAATCTGCAAGTCCATCGGATATATGAAGGATTTAAAGAAAAACTATCTTAAAGTGGAAGCGCGCAGCAATAAAGTCTTGAAATTGGAGCAAGACTGCGACGACTTGTATCACCAGGAAATGGCCAAGTTGTTTTCCGAATGCAAAGATCCCATTGAGATTATTAAGTGGAAGGAAGTTCTTCAGTCGTTGGAAGATATTACGGATGACTGCGAAGACTTGGTTATTACGTTCAGAAAGGTTGTCTTAAAGTATGCCTGAGCATTGGTTGATATGGGCTATCGTATTGTTGGCAGTATTGTTCGATTATATTAATGGGTTTCATGACACGGCCAATGCTATTGCCACGAGTGTATCGACGAGAGCCATTACGCCGCGCCGCGCCATTATGATGGCGGCCGTGCTGAATTTCGCCGGCGCCATGATCAGCACAGGCGTTGCCAAAACGATTGGCGGCGATTTGGTTCTGAATCCGGCGGAAATCAGCCTGGAAGTCATCGTTGCGGCATTGATAGGGGCTATTATCTGGAATATTACGACATGGTATTACCGCATTCCTAGCAGTTCGTCCCATTCTCTGATCGGCGGCGTCATCGGCGCCGTATGTATCAGCGTCGGTCCGTCGGCGCTTGATGCGGGGGGGATTGAAAAGATCGTTCTTTCTCTTGTGCTGTCGCCGGTCATTGCCCTGGCGACAGGCTATTTTGTCATGATCGCCCTGCTGTGGATTGTCCGGAAATATTCGCCCATTGCGCTGAACCGGCAGTTCCGGAAGATGCAGCTTTTGTCGGCCAGCCTTATGGCCTTTTCCCATGGCTCCAACGACGCGCAGAAAGCAATGGGCATTATCGCCTTGGCGCTGCTGAGCGGCGGGTATATTGACACGATGGAAATTCCGATGTGGGTAAAACTGGCCTGCGCCACCTCGATGGCCTTGGGCACATCGGCAGGCGGATGGCGCATTATCTCCACCATGGGGACGAAGATCTTTAAAATGGAATCGATTAACGGATTTGCTGCTGATCTGAATTCGTCTCTCGTTATATTTTCCGCGACGTTTCTTCATTTGCCGGTCAGCACGACCCATGTCGTGTCCGGCTCCATCATGGGCGTCGGTTCGGCCGAACGGGTGCGCGCTGTCCATTGGGGCGTGGCCCGTAGCATGGTCATTGCCTGGTGTGTGACGATTCCTGTCAGCGCGGTTATGTCGGCGCTTATTTATTTGTTAATTAAATTCTTGTGACAGGAGGATACGAGTCCCGTGATGCTGTGCTGCATCGTGGGGATCGTATTTTTTTGCGCTGAAACTATACTTTTTTAGTGACTTATTGTATAATAAAGTCAAGTTAGGAGGGATATGTGCAATGAGACTGAATCAGGCCACGGACTATGCGTTCCGGATGGTATTATATTTATCGCTGCTTCCGGAAGGAACGAAAATCACCGGCGCGGCTCTGGCGGAGAAGCAGAATATACCGGAACGGTTTTTGCTCAAGATTATGAGAAATTTGACGGCTGCCGGCATTATGAAGTCTTATCGGGGCGTCGACGGCGGATTTGCTTTGCAGCGCCGTCCTGAGGAAATTTCCTTGTTTGATGTGATTGAAGCCGTTGAAGGACAGACGGAACTGCAGCGCTGCCTTCAGGATATTGGTTCGTGTTCGCGCGGCTGCAGCGGCATGTGTTCTATTTATGCGGCATTTACGGATATTCAGCGTGATTTGGCAGCAAAATTAAAAGCTATCCATTTTGCGGAACTGGCTCGTCAGGAGAAAGCGTTAAAAACGGCTAAAATCGAAACCGAAAAAGCAGATCTGCCGTATGTGCAGAACGGGTAGGAAAAGCCGCCGGACGGTGCGTTCGGCGGTTTTTCTGCGGCTGTATCTGGCAGGAGATGAGGAAACACTGCGCGGCGCGGCGGTATTTTGAGGCGGCCGTGCCTGGCGCAGGAGGAAGATGTGGCGATTTCGCATAAGGAGAAACGCAGCATGACTTTATTTTATGATTAATTTATTGTACAATAAACGTATCTGTTATTTAGTATGCTGTTATCACAGGCGGAGAATTGATTATGGGCTTATCTATTCAGGGATTTATCAGTAGTTTTCGTTTGCTTGACATAGTAGATATTTTACTTGTTGCCTTTGTGCTGTATAAGTTATTTATGCTTATCCGCGATACGCGTGCCGTTGCGCTCATCAAAGGCCTTCTGGTACTCGGCGCCGTTACGGTAGTGAGCAGGGGTCTTGATCTGCATGTTGTCAACTGGATGCTGCAGCAGGGCATGACCGTTATTCTTGTTGCCTTGCCGGTTGTATTTCAGCCGGAGCTGCGCCGGGCGTTGGAACAGATCGGCCGCGGCAAATTTCTGCAGTCCAGCAACGGCATCAACGCAAAAGAGTTAGAGCGGCTTATCAACGAAATCGTGGCGGTTGCCGAGTCGATGTCAAAAAAACGCACGGGAGTGCTGATTGTATTCGAACGGGAAGTAGGATTAAACGACTACATTGATACGGGCGTGGCCATTGACGGCGTCGTATCGAAGGAATTGCTGGGAAATATATTTATTCCCAATACACCGCTTCATGACGGGGCTGTCATTATACGGGAAAACCGCATTATGGCCGCCGGCTGCCTGCTTCCGCTTACGTCGGACCGTTCTTTGTCTACCGAATTGGGGACGCGTCACCGGGCGGCCATCGGCATCAGCGAACTGGCCGATGCCGTCGTCATTGTTGTCAGTGAGGAAACAGGGTTTATTTCCTATGCTTACGGCGGTCATATTTACCGTCATTTAGACAGCAATGCTCTGCGGGGCGTATTGAAGTCGTTTTTAGTAAAAACGCCGCAGGGGCTGGCCAATATTTTAAAATGGAGGCCGAATAGATGATGAATAAATTAGGTCAAAAATGGCAGCTGCGGATTATTTGCCTGCTCATGGCGATTGTACTGTGGTTTTTCATCATTAATGAGCAGAACCCGGTGAGCGAAGGCACGTATACGGTGCCAGTTGTCGTGGAAAATCTTGATTCCCTGTATATTGCGTCCAATGTGCCGAAAGCCGTATACGTGCGGCTGTCCGGCCCGAGAAATACTATTATCAATATCAGCCCTTCCGATATTAAAGCATATATAGATCTGTCGGCGGCGCAGGAAGGCGAAATGGAACTTCCCGTCCATATTGAATTTCCTTCCGGCACGGAACTGGTAAGGCAGAGCCTGGCAACGGCGGAGATAACGGTTGACGTATATACGGTGAGGGAAATTGTCCTGACGCCGCATCTGCAGGGAGAACTGAAAGATGATGCGTTCGTCAGCAGCTTAAAAGTAGTTCCGGAGAAAGTTGCCATCAGCGGCGCCCGCCGTCTTGTAAGACAGGTGCAGCAAGCCGTTGTCGAAATACCGGCTGACGGCAGGACGGAAGATTTCTCGCTTATGGCGCCGATTCGGCTGTATGCCGCCGACGGATCGCCGGTAGAAGGATTGGATATGACGCCGTGGCAAAGCAACGTGCGCGTTGCCATAGGACGTAATGCCGAGATTAAAAATATACCTGTTTATGTGACAATAGAAGGAGACGTGGCGCCGTCGGCAACGCTGAAAAACGTGGAGGCCGTGCCGGACAGCGTCGTTGTCAAAGGCGACGGGGCCATTGTCGGCAATTTGACCAGGATAGACCTGCCGCCAGTTGACGTAACGGGGCTGGCGCAGAATAAGACGTGGAGATTGGTCATGTCTCCGCTCAACGGCGTTATTTTTGAACCCGATACGATTGATGTGCTTGTCGAGATAGAGTAGCAAAGGAGAGACTTGCGTGCTGAGAGTTTCAAATATCAGGACAGCCGTGCCGATGGAAGAAACGCTGGAACATTTGACGGCCAAAAAACTGCGGTGCAGTTCATCGGACATCAAGACGCTCCGCATTGTCCGCCGTTCCGTCGATGCACGCCGCAAGCCGCGGATTTATGCTGTATTTACTGTGGATGTTTCCTGCCGCGGGGAAGAAAAAATATGGCGGCGCTGCCGGGAACAGAAAGAGGTGCGCCGCGTCGTCGAAACGGCATATATACCGCCGGAAACGGGAAGCGCTGTCCTGCACGGCCGTCCCGTTGTTGTCGGAACAGGTCCGTCGGGGCTGGCGGCCGCGCTGGCGCTGGCAAGGCAGGGATATAAACCGCTTGTGTTTGAGCGGGGCTGCGACGTTGATACGCGTACTGCTCATGTGGAAGAATTCTGGCGCGGCGGAGTATTCCGCCCTGAGTCGAACGTGCAGTTTGGCGAGGGCGGGGCAGGGACGTTTTCCGACGGGAAATTGACGACTCGGGTCAATCATCCGCTGATAGGACATATATTGCAGATTCTCGTAGAAGCCGGTGCGCCGCCGGAAATCCTTTATGCCTACAATCCGCATGTAGGAACAGATAAGCTGCGGATAGTGGTGAAAAAACTGCGCCGTATGATAGAATCTGCAGGGGGAACAGTTCGTTTTCAAAGCTGCGTTACCGGTATACGCCGTGATGAAGCCGGCCGTGTATGTGCCGTCGTTGTCAACGGGAAAGAGGAATATCCGGCGGAAGTTGTCGTACTGGGCATCGGGCACAGCGCCAGAGACACCTATTACATGCTGCACGATGCCGGCATTGTGCTGGAAAAAAAACCCTTTGCCGCCGGCGTGCGCATTGAGCATACCCAGCATGTTATCGACTGTGCGCAATACGGCTGCGATGCTGCCGAATTGGGGCTTGATGCGGCCGATTATGCGTTGGTGTACCACAGCCCGGAAGGACGGGCGTGCTATTCTTTCTGCATGTGTCCCGGCGGAACGGTAGTGGCGGCCGCATCGGAAGAAGGGAAAGTCGTGACGAACGGCATGAGCCTCTACCGCCGCGACAGCGGTGTGGCAAACAGCGCGTTAGTCGTCAACGTGACGGCCGACGACGTGGGCGAAGGGCCTCTGGCGGGCATTGAGTTTCAGCGGCGGTATGAATCGCTGGCCTATTCGGCCGGCGGAGGCACCTATTGTGCGCCGGCGCAGACGGTAGGAAATTTTCTGCGGCGTCCCGGCGCTCCGGCAGCAGGAACGGTGCATACGTATAAACCGGGCGTCACGTGGACAGATCTGCACGACGTGCTGCCGGACTTTGTGTCGGCAACGCTGGCGCAGGCGCTGCCGTATTTCGGCCGCCGCGTCCAGGGCTTTGACGGCGACGACGTGGTCATGACGGGCGTGGAAATGAGAACAAGCGCGCCGGTACGGATTGTCCGCGGCGATGACCGCATGGCTTCCGGGACGGCAGGACTGTATCCTGTCGGTGAAGGAGCCGGGTATGCCGGCGGCATCATGAGCGCGTTTTTAGATGGATGGGAAACGGCGAACGCGATTATTCAACACTATCAACCTTTGGAGGTAAGGATACATGGCTAGATTATTTGGTACTGACGGCGTGAGGGGCATAGCGAACGATTCGCTGACGCCGGAACTGGCGTATCATTTGGGCCGGGCTGCGGCATATATTTTCGGGGAAAATAAAGAACACCCTACGTTTCTTATCGGACGGGACACGCGCCGTTCCGGGACGATGCTGGAAAGCATTTTGGCGGCAGGCATTGCTTCTGCCGGCGGCGAGTGTTATCTGACCGGCGTTATTCCGACTCCGGCCGTCGCGTATCTGACACGGACGCATCATATGGATGCCGGGATTATGATTTCCGCGTCCCATAATCCGTTTGAATATAACGGCATCAAATTTTTTGATGCCTATGGCTATAAACTGCCTGATGATATGGAAGATAAAATAGAAGAATTCATGCTCCGCGACGAACGGGCCGGGCTGCAGAGCCGTCCTGTCGGAGCAGGTATCGGCACGATTTCCCTGCAGTCTGATTTAAAAAAAGAATATGCCGATTTTATCTGCAAATCTACGGCGACGGATTTGTCGGGAATTAAAGTCGTATATGACGGCGCAAACGGCGCGGCGTTTCTGCTGGGGCCGGAAATTCTGAGCCGTCTTGGCGCGGAGGTAATTTCTATTCATCAGGAGCCAAATGGGATTAATATTAATAAAAACTGCGGTTCCACCAATCTGAAAAGCCTTCAGGAGGCGGTGCTTGCATACGGCGCCGATGTCGGCATTGCCAACGACGGCGATGCCGATCGCTGCCTTGCCGTTGACGAAAAAGGCAGGGAACTGGACGGCGATCAGCTCATGCTGCTGTGTGCCTTGAAACTGAAAGATGAAGGACGGCTGAAAAAAGATACGGTCGTCGGTACGGTAATGAGCAATATAGGTTTTCATAAAGCCTTGAATGAACGGGGATGCCGTACGGAAATTACGGCGGTCGGAGACCGGTACGTGCTGGAACGAATGCGCAGGGACGGCTATAGTCTGGGCGGCGAGCAATCGGGCCATATTATCTTTCTCGATTACAATACGACCGGGGACGGTTTGCTGACGGCGGTACAGCTCCTGAGCATCATGAAAGAGCGGCAGAAACCGCTGTCGGAATTGGCGGCGCTCATGACGAAGTATCCGCAGATACTGAAAAATGTGGCGGTGCAGACAAAATCCGGCTGGGAAGACAATAACCTGATCATGGCGGCGATAGCCGGCGGTGAAGCAGAACTTGGCGAGGAAGGCCGTATTCTTGTGCGTCCTTCCGGAACGGAACCGCTGATCCGTATTATGGCTGAAGGACCGGATATAGATCAGCTGCAGCGAATTGTCGATGACATAGCCGGTGTTATCGAGCACGAAATGGGGCCGTCGAGATGACGGCAGGTATTGACCCCGTGAATGAAATATATTAAAATGTGGGAATGAAGCAGAACAGCGGCTTCATTCCTGTTTTTTTACAGGCGTTTGGAAATCCTTCGTAAAATGGATAGCGCTAGTGCCTGAAGTGTGTTTCAGGCGGACGAGGTAGAGGAGTATCGAAAATGTCAGCGGATGCCTCTCGGCAGCTTCGGTCGTTACATGACGGAAAAACATTGCGGTAACGGGGTGGACAAGTTCGTCGTGGGAAGTAATTATACTACCAGGAGGTTGACATTATGTGCGGAATCGTAGGATATATTGGAGACAGAGAAGCAGCTGATTTTCTTATGGACGGATTGGCCAAGCTGGAATACAGGGGATACGACTCGGCGGGCATAGCCGTATATGCCGGCGAGGGTATTTCCGTCCGGAAAAAGAAAGGCCGTCTTTTTAATTTGGCCGAGGAAGTAAAGGCCCATCCTATTACCGGTACGGTCGGTATCGGACATACGCGATGGGCAACGCACGGAGGGCCGTCTGACGGAAACGCCCATCCGCATACGGATGAAAACGGCGGTTTTGCGATTGTTCATAACGGCATTATTGAAAACTACATGGAACTGAAAGAGGAACTGCTGGAGAAAGGCTACCGGTTCAGATCAGAAACAGATACGGAAGTCATCGCTCATTTATGCGCCGATATGTACAACGGCGATTTTACCGACACGGTTCGCCGCGTATTGGCGCGCCTGCGCGGTTCTTACTCTTTGGTGTTCATGTGCCGCAGAGAACCGGATAAAATCATTTGCAGCAAAAAAGACAATCCGTTGATTGTCGGTCTCGGCAAGGGAGAAAATTATATTGCCTCAGACATTCCGGCTATTTTGAGTTATACCCGCAAAACCTATATTATGAATGACGGAGAAATAGCTATTGTAAAAAAGGATACTGTCTGGGTCACGGATTTGCAGGGAACGCCTATTTCCAAAAAAGTATTTGAAGTCAACTGGGATGCTGAAGCGGCGGAAAAAGGCGGCTACGAGCATTTTATGCTCAAAGAAATTTTTGAACAGCCCAAGGCAATCAAAGATACGATGGGGAGCCGCATTACAGAAGACGGAGCTCACGTTCAGTTCAGCGAATTAAACTGGACGCCCGAAGATGTTACTTCTATCGGTAAGATTATGATTACGGCATGCGGCACGGCCTATCATGCAGGCTTGTTGGCAAAATATTTTATCGAAAAATTGGCCCGTATTCCCGTTGAAGTCGATATTGCATCCGAGTACCGCTATCGCAACCCGCTGACGGACAGCAAAACACTGTGCATTGTTATCAGCCAGTCGGGAGAAACGATTGACACGCTGGCGGCGTTAAAAGAAGCGAAACGGCTCGGCGCCCGGTCGCTGGCCGTGACGAATGTTGTCGGCTCATCCATTTCACGGGAAGCCGATCAAGTTGCGTATACATGGGCCGGACCGGAAATTGCCGTTGCTTCAACAAAAGCATATACGACACAGTTGGTGACGCTCCTTATGTTGGCGCTGTACATGGGCCGGCTCAACGGAAAGTTGTCGGAAAAAGATGAAGAAAAAATTCTGGCAGATTTGACTGACGTACCGGAACTGTGCAAAAAAATTCTGTCTCAGGCTGAATTCATTCAAACCGTGGGACTGTCCTTCAAAGATAAAGAAGATGTATTCTTTATTGGCCGCTCCATGGATTATGGCTTGGCGATGGAAGGAGCCCTGAAATTAAAAGAAATTTCTTACATACATGCTGAATCCTATGCCGGCGGAGAATTGAAACACGGGACGTTGTCGCTCATTGAAGATGGAGTGCCGGTCATTGCGTTGGCTACGCAAAAAGATGTAGAAGAGAAAATGATCAGCAACATTAAAGAAGTCAAAGCCCGCGATGCCTATGTTATCGGAATTGTGCAGGAAGGCGATGCGGAAGTCGGCAAGACGGTCGATACGGTGATTACTGTTCCGCAGGCAGATGATTTTGTCGTACCTGTTTTAGCAATTATTCCTCTGCAGCTACTAGCGTATTATATTGCTGTGAGCAGAGGCAATGATGTAGATAAACCGAGAAATTTAGCGAAAAGCGTTACTGTCGAATAAGTTTATCCGTTAAAAGCGAAGAAACATATTGAATCCCCTCCTTGCGGAACCATTAGCCGGGAGGGGGGTTTTATCAGATGTATAGGATGTTTGCGGCGCTGCTCGCATAACTCCACAGGCGTACCTTTGCGCCTGAAGTCAGTATATAATCGATATATAAATGACAAATCTGCAAAACTTATAAAAAACCGCCAAAAAGGGAGGAAAAAGGTATTGACAGGAAGGGGAGAAGTCTGGTAGAATAAACAAGTCGCCGCGAG
>CAZDQW010000014.1:12170-63132 GCA_964507845.1 uncultured Megasphaera sp. | reverse complement strand
ACGCCGGTCTTTGCATGGTGCAGCTACGCTCATCTTTTTTACCACAACTGGCTGACCATCGTATATCAGGAAACGCCGTACCAACTGGAAGATATCCATATCGGAAAATTCTGCGTCTGCTGAAAAACCAGCATTATACTGCCGGCATAAGCGCAGGAATCAATCCATTTTCCTCCTGAGACAGCATTTCATGAACTTCCGAAATACTGCCAAAACAGCTCTCCGAACAAAAGCCGGAGAACTGTTTTTATGACCGTATAGTATTACTCGCCGCAATACAATGCGGCCGCTGCGACTGCTTATTTCGTGCCGAATATGCGGTCTCCTGCATCGCCGAGACCGGGCACAATGTAACCGTGCTCGTTCAGCGTATCGTCTAAGGCGGCTACAAAAATGCGCACGTCGGGATGGTCTTTATTTACGCGCTGTACGCCCTGCGGCGCCGCTACAAGGCACATCAGCTTGATGTTCTGCACGCCTTTTTCCTTCAGCAGCGTTATAGCCGCCGACGCGCTTCCTCCCGTAGCCAGCATGGGATCGACGATGATAAAATCCCTGTCGGCGACGTCGGGGAGTTTGCAGTAATATTCAACCGGTTCCAATGTTTCCGGATCTCTATACAGTCCGATATGACCGACGCGCGCCATGGGAATCAGATTCAGCATTCCCTGCACCATGCCGAGACCGGCGCGAAGTACCGGAACGATGCCCAGCTTCTTGCCGCTGATTTGTTTTCCCGTCATGGCCGCTACCGGCGTTTCTATTTCTACATCTTCCAGAGCCAGGTCACGAGTGATTTCATACCCCATGAGCATGGTTATTTCTTCCAGCAGCTTGCGGAAATCCGTGGAACCAGTTTCTTTTTTCCGCATCATCGTCACCTTATGCTGAATGAGCGGATGATTCATGACTTGTACCTGCATATTCATATCCCCTTTTCCGCCGTTACATATCCATTTCCGCAATCATGGCCACCCGTTCGGCATGACGGCCGCCATCAAATTCCGTCGTCAAAAATATACGGACAATTTCCCTGGCAAGGCCCGGACCGATAACGCGGCCGCCCATCGTCAGTATGTTCGCGTCGTTATGACGGCGGCAGTATTCTGCGGAAAACGTATCATGACATAACGCCGCCCGAATGCCGTGCACTTTATTGGCGGCAATTCCGATGCCGACGCCGGTGCCGCAGAACAATATGCCCCGGTCAAAGACGCCGTCCGCGACGGCTTCCGCCGTTTTTTTCGCAATCTCCGGATAATCGCACCGTTCTCCCGTCAACGTGCCGTAATCCGTAAATTCAATGCCCTGGTCATTCAAGTACTGCTTAATATTTTCTTTCAAATCAAATCCGCCATGGTCGGAACCCAGTACTAGTTTCATCGTTATTCCTCCTTACATCATCTGTTTTCCTTATTATATAAATAATTATACGCCGCAAAAATCGGGATGAACAGATGATTTGTAAAATCACACTTCTATGATGCTGCCGCCGGCCGCTTTTTTCATGCGGTTCATAATAGCCATGCCCAGTCCTTCATCGTCGACTCCTTCTGCCAAGATAAGATCTACTTTATCTTCATCAAAGGACAGCAGTCCCGTATAAAGCTGATTGGCCAACGCTTCTTTATCGCCGTGCCGGCCCCATATATGCATATGACGCTGCGGAAAACGGCAGCCGACTTCCTCGCTGACCAAAAAGCCGACTTTTTTTCCTTCACCGGAAGCCTGCGCATATAATTCCCCCATCTTAGCGACAACGCCGTCAGCAGTGCCGACGATGACCGTCATCGGCGCCGACGGGGCATAATGGCGGTATTTCATGCCCGGCGCTTTCGGCACGCCCTGACCGGTAAGTAAACTCGCGTCCATACGCACGCCGGCAACGACTTCCTTGAGCATATCTGCCGTCACGCCGCCGGGCCGGAGAATCGTAACGGCATTGCTGCCTGTGCATTCGATAATCGTCGATTCAACGCCGATCTGGCAGGGACCACCGTCAATGACCATATCGACGCGGCCATCCATGTCGTGCATCACTTCTTGTGCCGTCGTCGGGCTGGGCCGCGTCGAAAGATTAGCGCTCGGGCCGGCGACAGGAACGGCAGCGTACCGCAGAAATGCCCGGCATATATCGTGATCCGGACACCGAAGAGCCACTGTGTCAAGGCCGCCTGTAGCCGCGTCGGGAATATGAGGCTGCCGCGGGAAAATAATCGTCAGCGGGCCGGGCCAAAACCGATCCATGAGTTTTTTCGCCGTCGGCGTAATCTCCGCCGCCGCTTTCGCCGCGCCGTCCTGATCGGGAACTGTCAGTATCAGCGGATTATCACTGGGGCGGCCTTTTGCGGCGTAAATGCCGCGGCAAGCGTCGGCATCCAATCCGTTGGCGCCGATGCCGTATACCGTTTCCGTCGGAAACACGACGAGGCCGCCTTGGCGAATAATATGTCCCGCTTCTTGCAGCGCCGCCTTATCTTTTTCTACATCCGTAATACGAACTAACTTTGTTTTTTTCATTCATATCTGCTCTTTTCGTCTGAATAGAACTACCCGTTCAATGCCGCCGTAATCTTTTACTGTCTTGATATGGCAATACGCGCCGGCAGAACAAAATATATCCGTGACGGCAGCGGCCTGGCCGCTGCCGACTTCAAGGGCGCAGCAGCCTCCTGGCGCAAGATATCCGGGACTCTGGGCGGCAATACGCCGGTATACATCCAGCCCGTCAGCACCTCCGAACAGCGCTGTCTCCGGGTCATGCCGCACTTCCGGCTCAAGATGTTCCATATCCATCTGCGTCAAATAAGGAGGATTAGATACAATCCAGTCAAATTGCTGCCTCGGCACGGCGGAAAAAATATCGCTTTCCACCCATGTCACCCGCTCGTTTAATCCGAGTTTTTCGCCGTTTTCCCTGGCAATGCCCAGTGCCTGCGGCGATATGTCAATTCCGGTGCCGACTGCCTGCGGCGCGTAATGAAGGATGCTCAGAATAATGGCCCCGCTCCCCGTGCCAATATCGGCAACGGCCAGCCGCGTTTTTTCCTTATCCAGCGCCAGCACCGTCTCTACCAGCATTTCCGTTTCCGGCCTAGGAACCAAAACGTCTTCCGTCACGCGAAAATCAAGGCCCATGAAAGGCTTCGTACCCAAAATATGCGCGACAGACAATCGTCCCGCCCTTTTCTTTACCATGCCGCGGTACTGCGCCAGTTCGTCATGGTTCATGGGCTGATCGTAATGGGCATACAGATAAATGCGGTCCTTTTTCAGCACATGAGCCAACAGTATTTCCGCATCGAGACGCGGCGTATCAATGCCGTGCCGGGCAAAGTAGTCCTGCGTCCACTGAAGCAGCGAGCCGATTGTCCACAACTTATCCATGGTTTTCTTCTTTCATCAGTTCCGCCTGGCGCGTTTCCGCCATAGCCTGAATAAAGTCGTCGATATCACCGTTCAGAATGTTCTCCAATTTATACAACGTCATATTGATGCGGTGATCCGTCACCCGTCCCTGCGGGAAATTATACGTCCTGATCCGTTCGCTCCTGTCTCCCGTTCCGACCTGGCTGCGGCGGGCTTCCGTAATTTCAGCGTCAGCCGCCTGCTGCGCCTGGTCGAGAAGCCTTGCTTTCAGGACGCGCATCGCCTTGGCGCGGTTTTCCAGCTGGGACCGTTCATCCTGGCACTCAACAACCATCCCCGTCGGGATATGGGTCATGCGGACGGCGGAACTCGTCTTATTAACGTGCTGGCCTCCGGCACCGCTGGCCCGGAAATAATCGACGCGGACGTCATCCATGTTCAGCTCGACTTCTACGTCTTCTGCTTCCGGAAGCACGGCTACCGTTGCCGTCGACGTGTGAATCCGTCCGCCGGCTTCCGTCACGGGAACGCGCTGCACGCGGTGAACGCCTGACTCGTATTTCAGCCTGCCGAACACGCCGGCCCCTTCCACGGAAAAAACGACTTCCTTATATCCGCCTAATTCGGGTTCATTGGCGCTGATAATACCGGCCTTCCATCCCGGCTGCTTTTCTATGTATTTCATATACATCCTGAACAAGTCGCCGGCAAATAACGCCGCTTCGTCTCCGCCGGCGCCGGCACGGATTTCCATGATCACGTTTTTATCATCCCGCGGGTCTTTGGGCAGCATCAGCACGTGAAGCTCCTGCTCCACTTTTTCCAGTTCTTTTTCCGCCTCGTTTAGCTCTTCTTTCGCCATCGCCGCAAGTTCTCCGGCACTGTCGGGATCGTCAAGAAGTTCCTTGTCTCCTTCAATCGTCGCGTTCAGTTCCTTATATCGCCGGAATGCCTCCACAATAGGCAGGAGAGACGCATGTTCCTTTGTCAGCTTCTGCCATTCGTTCTGACGGGCAATGACGGCAGGATCGCTGATGCGCTGCTCCAAATCCATAAATTTATTCTCGACGGCCTGTACTTTATCAATAAACACGCTGTATCTCTCCTATCTCGATTAGATATCGTCCTGCCGGCCTTCCCCGCCGGACTCTTCCGGCCCGGCCGCCTTTAACGCTTTGATTGCCACTTCTATCTGGTCGTCATGAGGTTCCCGCGTCGTCAAATACTGCAGCCACAGTCCCGGCTTAAAAAGGGTGAGCAGCAGCGGATTTTCCGTCCGGCTCGCCAGCCTGATCATTTCGTAGCTGATTCCGGCGACAACGGGCATGAGAACGATGCGCGATACGACCCGTTCCAGCAGATTCGGCCAGCCTAAAAAAGCAAAGACGAAAATGGATACGACCATGACGATAAGCAGAAAATTCGTGCCGCACCGCGGATGGAGGCGGCTGTGGCGCCGTACATTTTCCACTGTCAGTTCCTGCCCCGATTCATACGTCCATATGGTTTTGTGTTCCGCGCCGTGGTATTCAAAAACGCGCCGGATATCCTTTGTCAGGGATATGCCCCAGATATACAACAGAAAAACAGCCAGCCGCAGTATGCCCTCTGCAATATTCATCCACACGGCGCTGTGCCCTATGCCGGGAATGAATTTGACAGCATACGTCGGGATGAACAGAAAAAAAACGATAGCCAGTCCAATAGACGCCGCCATCGTCAAGGCCATTTCCGTATTCGAGAGCTGCTCGTCTTCTTCACCGGCGGCTTGCGCCGAATAGGACAAACTCTTCATTCCGTATACTAATGACTCGCCCAGCGCGACGGTTCCGCGCAAAAAAGGCTTCTTCAGCAGGGGATATTTTTCCGATAGGGAATGAACAACGTCTTTTTTCACCGTAATTTCCCCTGACGGCGTGCGCACGGCCGTCGCGATATACCTGGGACCGCGCATCATGACTCCTTCAATGACGGCCTGTCCGCCTATATATGGTTTCGTCTGTTTCACAGCCTCTCTCCCTCGTGTATTTCACTGCATACAAAGAGAGCAGAGCATCTCTGCTCTGCTGCCGTTCTGTACTGCTTATTTAGCTTTTTTACCATAACGTCTATTGAACTGTTCGATACGGCCGCGAGCTTGCTGAGCGCGCTGCTGACCCGTAAAGAACGGATGGCATTTAGAGCAAATTTCAACACGCAGTTCGGATTTCGTCGAACCGGTTTCGAACGTGTTGCCGCAAGCACACGTAACTACGGCTTTGCCGTACTTCGGATGAATGCCTTCTTTCACTGAATCACACCTCTTTCTTATCCATCTTACCAAACCTACGCTAAGATAGTATAGCATAGTGCCCCTTGAAATGCAAGAAATAAAATATACAAAATTATCGTCCGTCCGGCCAAAGGAGTACGGCTTTCCCGGCTTTCCTGCTTTCGGCAATGTCAATAATCCGCTGATTGGATGAACCGCGGAAATACAATCCCGGATCTTTCAGCTCATCAACAAACGGCCCGTCAACAAGTACGTCGCACAAATCAAGCAATGCTTTCATTACCGGCCGCTCCTGTATTTCCTCGTATACGTAGCCGGAATAAACCCACACATTGACTTTCGGCACGGCGCCACGCACGATGCGGAGAATCTGCTGCAAGTCGGCGGCGCTTTCCATCGGCTCGCCGCCTAAGAGAGTCAGTCCGCTGTTTGTCCCAGCCTGAAGCCAGCCGATAATCCGCGCCGTTTCCTCATCAGACCATTCTTCTCCGGCTTGAAAATCCTGATACGCTTCATTAAAACAGTTGAAGCACCGGCGGCTGCAGCCGGAAACAAAGACCGTCGTCCTGATGCCCGGCCCGTTAGCCACATCGTACTGCCTGATTTGTCTGTACCGCATAGAAACCTCCTAAATATGGAGAACGCGGTCTTTGATCTCCAGCGTCCGCCCTTCGTTCCAGAAATTTTCACCCAAGTATCCGCAGGTCCTGCGGATAACCGTCAGCTTTGCCCGATCCTTATTATGACAGCGCGGGCACTCCCATTCGCTGCTGCTGTTGACGACAATTTCCCCGTCAAAACCGCATTCATGGCAGTAATCCAGTTTCGTATTGAATTCAGCATATGTAATATGGTCGTAAATAAACTGTATCATCGTCAGAACGGCCGGAATATTATGGCTCATGTTGGGAATTTCGGCATAGCTGATGCAGCCTCCCGTCGATTTATCTTCAAACTCCGCTTCAAAGGAGAATTTATCAAACACGTTGATGGGTTCCCTGACGTCCACATGGTAGCTGTTCGTATAATATCCCTTGTCCGTCACGTCTTTTATAATCCCGAAACGGGCCGTATCTATCTTGCAGAACCGGTTGGTCAAATTTTCAGCCGGCGTACCGTACAGGGCAAAACCGATATTCGTTTCTTTTCTCCACTGTTTGATATGGTCGTTGAATTCATCCATAATGCGGTGAGCAAACTGCTTCCCTTCCGGCGCCGTATGCGAGCATCCTTTCGTCAGCAGCGTTGCTTCGTATATGCCGATATATCCCAGCGACAAGGTTGCATACCCGCCGTACATGAACTTTTCAATCGATTCGCCCGGCTTCAGCCGTGCAATAGCGCCATACTGCCAATGAACGGGCGAAACGTCGGACGTAATCTTTTTAAGAAGATTGACGCGCAGCAGCAGCGCTTTTTTACATAATTCCAGCCGTTTGCGGAGAATTTGAAAAAACTTTTCTTCGCTGCCGTCGGCAAGGATGGCGATTTGCGGCAAATTAATCGATACGACGCCCATATTAAAGCGCCCGTCAAATTTATACCGGCCGTTTTCGTCTTTCCATGGGCTGAGAAAAGAACGGCATCCCATAGGGCTGAACACATTGCCTTCATAGGTTTCGCGCATTTTTTTCGCCGAAATATAGTCGGGATACATCCGTTTAGCCGTACATTCGGCGGCAAGTTCCGTCAAGTAAAAATACGGGCTTTCCCTGCGGATATTATGTTCGTCCAGGACATATATGAGCTTCGGAAACGCAGGAGTTACATAAACATTTGCCTCGTTTTTGATCCCCTGGATCCGCTGCCGCAGCAATTCCTCGTCAATGAGGGCCGCTTCTTTCGCGTACTCATAATCGGGCTTAAAGTACATGAACAGCGTCACAAACGGCGCCTGGCCGTTCGTCGTCATGAGCGTGTTAATTTGATATTGAATCGTCTGAATGCCGTCTTTAATTTCTTTTTTCGTCCGTTTCCAGGCAATTTCTTCTGCCTTCTCCATATCCGGCTCAATACCGTACACGTCTTTTTGTTCTTCTACGACGGCGTCCATATATTTCCGGAAAGATTTGCGCACATACGGCGCCAAAATGCGGTCAATGCCGTTAATAGACTGGCCGCCGTATTGTCCGCTGGCTACTTGCGCAATAATCTGCGTCGTTACGGTACATGCCACTTGAAATGATTTCGGCGTGTCGATTTTTTTTCCGTTGATAACAGTGCCGTTGGCCAGCATATCTTCCAAGTTGATAAGACAGCAATTGAACATCGGCTGGATAATATAGTCCATATCATGAAAATGTATAGCACCGCTGTCGTGAGCCTGTACAATGTCGGCCGGAATGAGCTTGCGGCGGGCAATATCTTTCGAGACTTCACCGGCGATTAAATCGCGCTGCGTCGATACGACATGGCCGTTCTTATTGGAATTTTCATTCAGTACGTCAAGGTTCGTGTTGTTCAACAGGCCGAAAACATCCGTATCCGTCGTGTTGATCTGCCGCTTGAAAGCCTGAATGGCTTTATAGTTTTCATAAGCGCGGGCCGTCGCCGGATTGTTGTATTTAATGAGACGGTAATACACCTGATCTTCAATAGCATAAATCGTCATGTCTTTATGCATCGTCGCCGCATATTCTTCGATTTCGCCGGCAATTTGCGCCGCCTGTCCTTCTTCATAAATACCGCTGCTGCTGTTCATGGCCTTTTCAATGGCAACGACGATTTTATTCCGGTCAAAGGGTACTTTTTCCCCGTTCCGTTTAATGACTTCCAGCATCCCGCATCCTCCTTCTTCTACATCATGTAGTATTCATTGCTTATGATTTTTATAGAAACATACTCTATATGCTATTTCACCTTGTTATTTCGCGGCTTTAATAATACTATATCTAGTATGTATTGTCAATCCTTATGCACTTCATAATGGTCTGCCAACGGTTATCAAAAAGGCGGCGACCCATTGATACGGCTATGTTTCAACAGGTCTCCGCCTATATATAACTTTAAAAATTTTTTTACGGCAGCTGCAGAAGGTCTCGGATAACGGCGCCGGCCAATATCAGTCCTGCCGCCGAAGGAACGAAAGAAATGCTGCCTACAGCCCTCGGCTCGCCGTTCAAATCGGCCGGACGCAGAGGAGTTTCCTTAGAATATACAACTTTAATGCCGCAGATGTTTCGTTTTTTCAATTCACGCCGCAAAATTTTTGCCAGCGGATCGACAGACGTCTTTTCGATTTCCGCCACCTCGAAATATTCCGGATGCAGTTTATTTCCTGCTCCCATGGCGGAAATAACCGGAATGCCGGCGTCATACGCTTCGCAGATGACGCCGAGTTTCGCCGCCACGGTATCGACGGCATCTATGATGTAATCGCCGCCGAAAGAGGCCGCAAACCCGGGCATCTCGCCGGGAAGATAAAACAGCCGGCGTGTTTCTATATCCAGCTCGGGATTAATGGCCAACAGCCGTTCTTTCATGACATCGACCTTGGCGCGTCCTATCGTTTCCATCGTCGCGCCGAGCTGCCGGTTAATATTAGACAGTTCAAAGACATCGCCGTCGACGAGAACCATATGGCCGATGCCGGCGCGGCACAGCGCTTCGGCCGCAAAGGAACCGACGCCGCCGACGCCGAAAATTACGACTTTTTTCTCAGACAGGGCGGCCACGTTATCCCAGCCGATCAGGAGCGCCGTCCGTCCGGCACATTCAGCGTTCATTTTCTGCATTCGGGAACGACTTCCAGCCAATAGCCGTCGGGATCGACGATGAAATAAATCCCCATGGCAGGATTTTCATATGCTACGCAGCCCATCTGTTTGTGTTTTTCCAGCGCCGCTTCCATATCAGCGACGGAAAAGGCCGTGTGAAATTCATTTTCACCCAGGTTGTACGGTTCCTTCCTGTCTTTCAGCCACGTCAGTTCCAGCTGAAAATCAGAGACGCCGTCGCCAAGGTAGACTATCGTAAAATCAGGCTTTTCAATACGGCGCACTTCCGTAAGCCCCAGGGCGTCTTTATAAAAAGCCATGCTGCGTTCAAGATTCAGCACGTTGAAATTTGTATGCTTAAAGGTAAACTGCATAATACATTCCTCCTTTTTATGCCTCTATGCTTCCTGCCATCCCTTGGACACGTCGACCCATCCTGACGAACGGGAATAGGTTTCCAATTCGGGCAGCGTCAGCTCAATGGCGCTGTTGCCGCTTCCGCAGGCCGGAAACACCGTGGCAAACCGCTTCAGCGATTCATCCAGATAAACGGTAACGCCGGGATTGACGGCAAAAGGACATACGCCGCCGACGGGATGTCCGATAAGACGTTCTACGTCGTCGTGTTTGATCATGGTTGCCTTTTTATGGAAGCGTTCTTTGAACTTGCGGTTATCTACCCGGGCATCGCCGGCAAAAATAACCAGCGCCGGACCTTCGTCAAGCAAAAACGACATGGACTTGGCAATCCGTTTTCCTTCCGTATGCAGCGCCGCCGCCGCTTCATCGACAGTCGCACTGGATTGTTCCAGCTCCAGAACCCGGTCTTCCATGCCCCATTGAGCAAAATAATTTCTTACTTTCTGAATAGACATATGGCACATTCCTCCATGAATCAGCATATTAGTCTCATTATATGCTCTTTTTCATGGCGGGGCAACTAGATTTTTCAAACTACGCCAATTCAAAAGCCGCCATGCTGCCCCGTTCTGTCTTGCGCACGGCTAAGCGCGCGTCAATTCGTTCCTTCAGTTCCGCAACGTGGGAAATAATACCTACCAGGCGGCCGCCATGCTTCAGCTCGATAAGTGTTTTCAAGGCATAATCCAAGGTTTCTCCGTCCAGCGTGCCGAATCCTTCGTCAATAAATATCGTATCTAAATGGATGCCGCCGGAATACGCCTGCACGACATCGGCAAGACCAAGCGCCAGCGACAGAGACGCCAGAAAGGTTTCTCCGCCGGACAAGGTGTTTGCCGGGCGGGCATCCCCGGTATAATTATCGAACACGTCAATATCAAGGCCGATGCGGCGGACCCGTTTATCGTCCCACGACCGGGAACGCTGCAGCTCGTAGCGGTGGCGGCTCATCTGGTCGAGCCGGGCGTTGGCGGCGCTCAATACTTCATCGAGAAGAGCCCCCAAAACGTATCGCTCGAAGTTGATGCCCGTGTTCTGACCGGACAACAATTCATATACGGCTCCAACACTTTTATACTGCTCCGTAAGCAAAGACTGCTCCTTTTGCCAGCTTCGGATTTCTTCTTCTCCCTTCTGCAAGTTTTTAAGGCGCAGATCCGTTGCCGTACACTGTTCCAATAAAGATTGACTCCGCCTAGTTTTCTCCTGCAGGCTGCGATTGTACTCATCCATCTGCGGCTCCGGTGCGGAGCCTACCCGTTTTTCTTCCTGGCTGATGCGCCCCTGAATCTGCTGAACCCTGTTGTCATATTCACTGACAGCTTGCACTTCGTCTTCCAGCACCGGCAATTCTGCCTGTACAGCCCGGCATTCATCCAGGCTGGAAAATCCTTCCCGGCGCGCTCTGGCCGTCACGTCTGCCGACAACCGTCCATATTCCTTCCGCAGCTCCTGCACCTGCTCTTGTTTCGCTCTTTCCTGACTGGTCCAGTCAGCGCATTCTTTCTCTGCTTCAACCAGATTTTTCCGGCATTGTTCCATCTGCGTTTCATATCCGCGGATATCCCGGCGCAGCGTTTCTATATCATATCGTAGTTTCTCAGCTTGGCGGTACTGCGGCGGTACGTCTGCCTCGGCCTGCGTTTTCTCCGTCCGGCATTTTGCTTCTTCCAGCCGGCATTGTTCGGCATGCTCCCTTGCCTTTTCTTCTGCAGCCGCCGCCATTTCATGCTGCCGTTCCAGCTGCGCCACCGCCCGCCGTGTTTGTTCAGCCTGATCGGCCACTTTCCGGACCGCGGCAGCCTGATTTTCCAGCGCAATGACGTTCTCCTGCCATTGCCGGCTTGTCTGTTCAAAAGGATATTGCTCCCGCATGTGTTCATATTGCCGCCGGTATGCCTGCCGCTCCGCCTCGGCACGCTTCATCGCCACTTCTGCTTCCTGCCGGCCGGCATCGCTTTTTTCAGCCTGCCTTTTTCTCCTGTCCACATCGCCTTTTGTCGGCATATTTTCCAGCGGCGGCGCCGCATTGGGATGATCGGTGGCGCCGCATACGGGACAAGGCGCTCCGTCTATCAGTCCTTCTGCCAGCAAAGCCGCCTGCCCTTTTAAAAATACGGCCTGCACACTTTCGTAATCTGTACGATCCTGCCGAGATTTCTCGACACGATGTTTCCATGTATCTGCCAATTGCCGGCACGCAGCTTCCGCATCTGCAATACGGCCTGCCAGCGACTCTGCCGCCTGTTCCTGTTTCCATCGTTCTTCGGCCAAGGTCAGCCGGTTTTGTATCTGTTCCGCCGCCGCAGCCATTTCCTGCTGCTTTTCCAGCAGCTTCCGCCGGCTGTCTATATCCCGGCGCAGCTGTTCCCGTTTTTCCCTCGCCTTTTCGGCGTTTTTCCGGGCGGCCGCGCAATTTTCCGCCATCTGTTCGGCTTTCTGACATATACTGCCGTACCGATCTGCCTTGTCAATCATAGCCTCCAGCAGTACCAGACTGGCCTTTTTTCCCTGCATGGCTTCGGCCTGCTGTGTCAGCAATTCCATCTTGTTCTGCACCTCTTGCAGGCTGCGGCGTTTTTTCTCAGCCTGATCTGCCGCATGCCGGGCAGCTTTACCCGCTTCGGTTCCCTGGCTCAGAAGCTGCTTCAGCTGCCGGCACGGCTCGACGAGAAGCTGGGCCCGCCGCAGGGCGTCAACGTGCTTTCTCTTTTCATCAAAAACGTTCTTCTGCTTCGCTAAACGTTCTTCCTCGGCGCGGGCTTCCTTCAAACTCTGCCAATGGCTGTGCAACACCTGCGCGTCCTGTACGATCTGCTGGTATGCGCTGCGCTCTGCCTCCGCACGCTCCCACTCCTTACGCTGCACAGTCAGTTCGGACTCAAGTTCCCGTCTCATGCTGCCCAGCTCTTCAGCTGACCCGGCTCCCAGCTGCTGCAGCCATTGGCCGATACGGTCGCCAAGTTCAAGGTACTGCTGCCGCACGGCATCGTGTTTTTCTTTCGCCAGTTCCTGAAGCAGGGCGTAACGCCGCGTATGAAATAAGGTTTGCATAATTTGCTGCCGCTCGCCGGAATTGGCCAGAAGCAGTTTGCGGAAATCCCCTTGCGGCAGCAGGACGACCTGCCGGAATTGCTCTGCTTTAAATCCTAATATCCGTTCCACTTCTTCACGCACATTTTTCGTTGCAATAACCTCTTCCGCAGTCCCGTCTTTTAATTCATAGAGCCTTGCCGAAGCGGGGGATTTCCTCAGACCGCTACCGCGTTTTTTCGCTGTCTCCTGCTCCGGTTTTCGTTCCACGCGGTACTGTTTTTCTCCGACGGAAAAGGAAAAGAAGACATACGTTTCCTCTCCTGGAAGCGCATATTCGCTGCGCATGTGCGCGCCTGTCCGCTCGTTGCCGCTGGTTTCGCCATACAGGGCATAACACATGGCATCCAAAACCGTCGTCTTGCCGGCGCCGGTAGGCCCGTAAATCAAAAATAAATTCCGTTCGCCCAGCTGCCTGAAATCGACGATCTGACGGCCGGCATAGGGTCCGAAAGCGCTCATTTCCAGATAAATCGGTCTCATATCAGGCTTTCTCCTTCCCGTTTGATCAAGGCTTCCCACAATTCGTTCATGCACCGGCGCTCCGCTTCCGATAATCTCCCATCCGGCGCCATAGCCGCCGCGAAGCTTTCAAACAGCTGCCGTTCCGTTGCCTTGCGCATATCAAAGGATCTCTCCGCATCGCCCCGGCGCTGCCGGTTCGGCATTTCCAGCGCCATTGCGTTCGGATATTTTTGACGGAGCTTCGCCATGCCGTCTAAAATCGGTTCCCTGTCCGTCAGGCGGAAAAGGAGAAAATCACTGCACCCGTTTCGGGCCATAATCTCGTTAAAATTCCCTTCGACAACGCGTACATCGCGGCGCGGCGAAAACGGCAGAAAGGCGGTCTGCACCGTACCGTTCCCGTCTATATCGGCAACGACCGCTCCTTTTTTCTGCCTGGCTTCGCCGAAAGAATATTTCAGCAAACTGCCGGCATACCGCACGGCCGGACTTCCGGCCTGCTGCGGGCCGTGCAGGTGGCCTAAAGCCGTATACGTATACGGCGAAAAAACAGCGGCGCTTACAGCGTCGGTTCCGCCTACGGATAAAGGCCGTTCCGAATCGGACGCCGTGCTTCCGACAACGAATGTATGGGCAATGCAGACAGTGCGGCCTGCGCCGCCCGTTCCCTGCCGCTGCATCAATCTTGCCAGCGCATCTTCATGCGTATGTATTTCATCGCCGCCGAAAAACTGACGGCCGGCGGCAGGTTCGATAAAAGGCAGCAAAACGAAAGCCACCGGTCCGGCGGCGTCTTCCAATATAACCGGCGGCATCAGTTTTCCCAGTTCTCCGGCAATATACAGACCTTGTTTTTCCAGGAGTCGGCTTGCAAAAGACAACCGTGTCGCACTGTCATGATTGCCGCTGATGACGAAAAAAGGAACGCCCATTTCGGCCGTAATTTTTATGGCGACCTCATCAAACAATTCCACCGCTTCTGCCGGCGGCAGGCTTCGGTCATATACGTCGCCGGCCAAGACCACGGCATCGATATGTTCTTCCCGTATCATCGGCAGTAATTGTTCAAACAGCACAAAAGCCTGGTCGTCCGTCAAATATTCGCCATAAAATAATTTGCCTAAGTGCCAGTCAGCCGTATGCAAAATCCGCATCGTCGCTCCTCCTTATTCGCAGTATGCTTTCCGCAGCACAGCAATTTCCTGCGCATATCCTTCTAAATCGTTCGGTGTTTCCAAATAAAAAGGAAGCCGGCGCAGCGCCGGATGATTGATTATTGCGGAAAAAGCCGCCATGCCTATATATCCTTTGCCAATGCGTTCATGGCGGTCTTTTCTGCTGCCCGGCGGATATTTGCTGTCATTGATATGAACCGCTTTCAAGCGATCCAAACCGATAATCCGGTCAAACTGGTTCAGCACCCCGTCAAGATTGCCGGCAATGTCATATCCTCCGTCAAAGACATGGCATGTATCAAGGCAAACGCCTACCAGGTCATTCATCTTCACTTTATCTATGACAGCGGCAATTTCTTCAAATGTTTTCCCTACTTCGGTACCTTTTCCTGCCATCGTCTCCAACAGGACCATTGTCTTCTGGCCGGCAAACATCGATCGGTTCATCATATCGGCAATAAGCCCGACTGCCTTGTCCGCACCTTGGCCGACATGGCTTCCGGGATGGAAATTATACCGGCAGTCAGCAAGATATTCCAGCCGGCGCAAATCTTCGCTCATAACTTCAGCAGCAAATTCCCGCGTGCGCTCCGTCCCGGAACAGCCGTTCAGCGTATACGGCGCATGGGCTAAGACAGGCGCGAAGCGATGTTTTTCCATAAACTCGTTCAGCGCTTCCATATCCGGAATATCCAGCCTGCGCGCACGGCCGCCGCGGGGATTCCGCGTAAAAAACTGAAATGTATCGGCGCCAATCCTCTGGGCTTCCTGTCCCATATGCAGAAAACCCTGAGACACTGACAGATGGCACCCTATATGCAGCATACTGCTTCACCTCTATACAGAAAAGCCGCAGTTTACGGAAACCCGACGGCACTGCGGCTTTTTCACATCTTTTCTTATGATTGTTCCTGCCGGCACTGTTCGCAATGCCCCACAAAAGACAAGTTTACGCCGCTGACCACAAATCCGGTCTGTGCCTCGGCTTCTTTAGCCAAACTATCTTCATCAATATCCACGTCAAATACATTATTGCATTTGATGCATCGAATATGGGCATGCTGCGACGTATTATAGTCATAGCGATGGGCATCTTCACCGCACTGCAGGATTTTTACGACGCCGATTTTGGCAAATATTTCCATCGTTTTATAAACCGTCGCCAGACTCATGGACGGATATTCCGGCTGCAGCTGCTGATAAATCGTCTCCGCATTAGGATGCGTCACATTCTGGTCTATCGCATTATACACAGCCAATCGCTGCGGCGTAACTTTATACCCATTCGACCGAAGCAATTCCGTAATATTCATATCGTTCCCCCCTTTTGTTTATTCAACACACTATCAATACTATCTAAAAAATATAATACGTAAAAGTATTTTCTATTACATTGTAACGGTTATCAAGAAAAATATCAATACAGTTAGATATATTTTTTAGATTTGACGAATACAAAATTTGCAATCATAATATAGAAAATGTAAAAATCCACAATACAGTTAACGCAAATTTTCTCCGGCCGCAGCAAACTAAAGCGTGAATCCGAGCTTACCGTCCTGTCTTGCCAAAAAGAACATCACAGGAGTTTTTTATGTCGCACCAGCAAATTATTGACCGCATAGCCCAGGCCATGGGTATTACGTCCCGCCAGATTCGAACAGTCATAACGCTTTTGCAAGACGGCAACACGATCCCCTTCATCGCCCGTTACCGAAAAGAAGCAACGGGTCTGTTAAATGAAGTGCAGCTGCGGGAAATCAAAAAACGATATGATTACGAACAAACTCTTGCCTGCCGCCGCAATGCCGTCCGACAGGCCATTACCGAACAGGGAAAGTGGACGGAAAAACTAGCATCGCGTTTGGAAAATGCACAGAAACTTCAGGATATCGAAGATCTGTATCTTCCCTACAGGCCGAAAAAGCAGACAAAAGCCTCTCTGGCCAGAAAGGCCGGCTTGGAACCTCTGGCCGATATATTTTGGAAGCAAGAACTGCCGGGATTGACGCCGGAAGAGGCGGCAAAACCATTTACCGGCACGGCCGCCGCTACTGCCGCAGAAGCCATATGCGGAGCATCCGCCATTCTAGCGGAACGTATGTCCGAGTTAGCGCCGTACCGCCGGTTTCTCCGCCGCAAATTATGGAATACGGCAAAACTGGAATGCACGCTTTTATGCGGCGAAAAGGACACCCAAACAATGGCTTCATACAAAAACTTCAGCAGCCCCATCAAAACGCTTCCCAGTTACCGAGTATTGGCCATCAACCGGGGAGAAAATCAAAAACTGCTGAAAGCAACGCTGCGCGATACTCCTGATGAAAATATCCAGGCACTTAGCCGTATGGTCATCCGCCCGGCGTCTCCTTACGCCGCACTGCTTACCGCCGCTGCCGCCGACAGCTACAAACGGCTTATTTTCCCGCAAATGGAACGGGAAATCCGCAGCAAACTGACAGAAAGGGCAGAAAAACAAGCGATTTCCGTATTTTCCGAAAATCTCCGCAGCCTGCTTCTTCAGCCTCCTTTTTCCGGACAGATTATCCTGGGTCTTGACCCCGGCTACCGCACAGGCTGTAAAGCCGCCGTCATCGACGCCACGGGAAATGTACTGGGCCACGGCGTATACTACCTGACCGGCTCTGCCGTCCAGCGCCGCAGCAGTGCCCGCAGGCTGCGCAGATTCATCGAAACATATAACGTGACGTTAATTGCCATCGGCAACGGCACGGCTTCTTACGAAACGGAACAGTTCGTGTCCCGCCTCATTGCAGAGCATGATCTGCCGTGCCGCTATCTCATTGCGGACGAATCGGGCGCTTCCGTTTATTCGGCTTCCGACTTGGCGGTAAAGGAGCTGCCCGATCTGGATGTGACCATCCGCAGCGCCGTTTCCATTGCCCGCCGCGTCCAGGATCCGCTGGCTGAAACCGTAAAAATAGATCCGAAATCCATCGGCGTCGGCCAATACCAGCATGACATGAACCAGAAAGCCTTATCTTCCGCCCTGGACGCCGTCGTCGAATCGGCAGTCAATTACGTCGGCGTCGATCTCAACACGGCATCGGCGGCCCTGCTCGAGCATATTTCCGGGCTGACGGCAGCCACTGCCGCCAATATCGTAGCATACCGCACAGCCAACGGCCCTTTCCGCTGCCGAAAAGAGCTCCTTGCCGTCAGGCGCCTGGGGCCGGCAACATTTACACAGTGCGCCGGATTTCTCCGCATAAAAGACGGCTCCGAACCGCTGGATAACACGGCAGTTCATCCCGAATCATACGAGCTGGCGAAAAAAATCATCCGCCATTACGGGCTAACTGTCCGAGATTTGCAGAAAGCAGATATACTCCGTATACTGCAAAACAAAGTGCACCTATCCGACGCACCTGTGTTAGCCGCCAAGTTCAACGCCGGCGAACCGACGATCCGCGACATCTTGGATGAACTGCGCAGACCTGGCCGCGATATCCGCTGCCAGGCTCCACAGCCGCTTACGCGGCGCAGCGCCGTATGCCCGGCCGATTTGCCCATCGGCACTATCGTTCGGGGACGGATTGTCAATGTCGTTGATTTCGGCGCCTTCATCGACTTCGGCCTGAAAACGCCGGGACTCATTCATCGCTCAGAACTTTGCAGTCATCCGTTCCGCCATCCTACCGACGTCGTTCATGCCGGCGATACGGTAGCTGCCGTCGTCATCTCCGTCGATGCCGGACGCGGCCGCATCGGCCTGTCCATCCGCAGGCTTCCGAAAACGGCAGGCCGTTGATGTTCTCATCGCACCCTATGCCATGCAGCATATATGCTGCTTATCTGCCGTCCATCACGATGACTGCACTTACTATACGGTCAGAAGCGAAAACTATCCCGTTCTGCACAAAAACTGCCGCTGGGAAAGATACCTCTGCGCTCTATATGATGCGCTTCGTTAAAATTGATAGCGGGACACTCTCTTCTGCCGCTCTATTCCATCTTTC
Source organism: uncultured Megasphaera sp. (assembly GCA_964507845.1). Classification (GTDB taxonomy): domain Bacteria; phylum Bacillota; class Negativicutes; order Veillonellales; family Megasphaeraceae; genus Megasphaera. The sequence goes on along the minus strand of CAZDQW010000014.1, from coordinate 44,642 downwards.
CCGGCAAAAAACAATTTTCAGCCGCACAAAATTTCAGACATGGTTTGCCGTCTCCTTCCGGAATCTTATACATGATTATTCGTCCGGAATACTGCAGGCCATGTCTGTTTTATTTTTCAGAACGGATATTTTATCCCGCATATCCGCATCGGCAAAACTTAAATCAGAAAACTCCCTCAGAGAAGACACTCTCTTCATTCCTTATGCGCCGGATAAATTAAAACATAAAAAGAAATGAGCGCGCCTAATTCCCCCAAAAACATGACGATCCCCATCGGCAGGGCCGTATAACTTCCGGCAATGCCGACGACAGGCGCCATGACGGCGCCGGAAATCATGGAAAAAAAGCCGATAAGCGCTGAAGCGCTGCCGGCATTTCGTCCCTGAGACTGCATGGCCAGAGAAAAGCTGCTTGTACTCAGTGCCGACAACGTCGATATGGTAAAAAACAAAACGACGATAACGACAGGAAGCGGCATTGCGCCGGCAAAACAGCCCAGTAATACACCGCTGCCGATAAGAGCAATCCACAGTGCCGTGCGCAGCGTCTTCCAATCTGCAACATGTCCTGCCAGGCGGCCGGCCAAGACGCCGCTGATCATTAAACCGATACCGTTTACCCCAAAAATAATACTGAAAAGCTGCGGCGATACCTGGTAGACATTTTGAAAGACAAAAGGCGAACCTGAAATATACGCAAAAAAAGCTGCAAAGGCAAAGCACTGCATGATGCAGTGTCCCATAAAATAAGGCTGGTGAATCAAGACGTCGAAGCCTTTAAAGCTGGCCAAAACGCCTCCGTTTATGCGCCGCCTGAACGGCAATGTTTCCCCCATCAAGCAGGCACCTGCAGCAAGTATAACACCAATGACGGCCAACAAAATAAATATGCCCTGCCAATCGGCAAACCTCAGAATTTGTCCGCCAATAACTGGTGCAATAATAGGCGCAAGGCCATTTACCAGCATGAGCATGGAAAAAAATCGTGTCAACGCCGGACCTTTGCAGACATCGCGGGCAATGGCCCTGGCAATCACAATACCGGCCCCGCCGGCAAATCCCTGAATAAAGCGAAATACCAAAAACAGATAAATAGACGAGGAAAGAATACATGCAACGGTAGACGCAACAAAAACAACCATCCCTATGAGCAGCGGTTTGCGGCGTCCCATATCGTCACTGACAGGTCCCGCAAAAATTTGCCCGGCAGCCATGCCGGCCATGGATGCAGTCAGCGTCAGCTGTATCATAGATGGAACAACGGCGAAATCGTTCATCATTAACGGCAGCGCCGGCAAATACATATCGGTCGATAACGGTGCGATTGCCGCCAGCATCCCCAAAAAAACAGTCAGAAAAGTCATAAATCGTTTTCGCTGAATCATTGGCAGTCCCTCCCGTCATCACAGCCGTTCTGCAGGAGCTGCGGCACCTCTGCCAATGTGCTGCACTGCCGCCATGCCAACCGCGCAATATCAGCCGAAACTTCCGCTGCATCAGGCACCAATACCGCCCGGATATGCGCTGCGGCTGCCGCTAAAATCCCGTTGCCGGAATCTTCCAATACCAGCGCTTCTTGCGGCTGCACACCGGCTTTCCGGCACGTTTCCAGAAAAATATCCGGCGCCGGCTTTCCGCACGGCACGTTTTCACCGCTCTGAACCAGGGAAAAATACGAATTAAGGCAAGTCTTGTTCAGCAGCATATGGATCTGCGCCGCCGGCGAGGAAGACGCAACGGCGCACAGGATGCCTTCCTTGACGGCATATGCCAGCAAATCGCGAACTCCCTGCTTAACGGGAATATCGTTGTCTTCATAGTATTGCAGCTGCCGCGCCACTTTTTTGCTCCTGATTTCACTGTACGGAAAACGATCGCCGAAATAATCGCAGAATACATCAGAAATACGCCGGTTATCCAGGCCGACGATACTGCAGAATAATGATTTCGGCAGTTCATACCCATATTCGCCGCACACTTCATTCCAAATGCGGTACGAAATGGGTTCTGTATCAAATAGTGTTCCATCCATATCAAAAATAAATAATTTCAGTTTTTCCACAGTCATCCTCCTTTTTCGCGAATATCCTCTATTATATATAAAGATTTTAATATTTCAAGTATCATCCCTTGACTTTGCGAGTCAACTTCAGTAAAATTGTATTCTCAATTTTCTTCTCATTTACTCTTGAATGTTTATCAAAATCTGCTACAATGATACGTAATCACTAACGAAAGGTTGAAGAAGACCATGATCAAACAAATCATTCGCCTCTACATAAAAGATTACGAACATACGGAAGATAAAAAGGTCCGTGAACAGTACAGCGTCCTCGGCGGCGTGTTAGGCATCATCTGCAATCTGTTTCTCTTTTCCGGAAAATGTACTGTCGGCGTGATGTCCAACAGCATCGCCATTTTATCCGATGCGTTCAACAATCTGACCGACATGGGATCGTCGGTAATTTCCATTATCAGCGCCAAACTGAGCAACAGGCCGCCTGACCGTGATCATCCATTCGGCCACGGCCGCATTGAATATCTGGCGTCCCTTACGATAGGCACCATTATCCTTATCGTCGGGTACACGCTGTGCGACGCTTCCGTTTCAAAATTCTTTGCGCCGGAACCGATGGAAATATCTTTCTGGAGCATCATTATCCTGATTCTGTCTATTGCCGTCAAAGGCTGGATGTATACCTATAACCGCTACATCGGAAAAAAAATTAATTCCGGAGTCAACGAAGCGACGGCAACCGACAGCATAAACGACGCCGCCGCTACTGCCGGCGTCTTAATCGCCACCATTGCCCAGCAATTTACCGACTTGCCTGTCGATGCAGCAGCCGGTATGCTTATCGGGCTCATGATCATGTATGCCGGCGTCGGCATCATCCGTGAAATCATCAACATCCTCCTCGGAAAAGCGCCGGATCCGTCGCTCGTCCGGCAAATTACCGACATGTCCCTCCGATGCGACAATGTCGTAGGCGTTCACGACATAAAAATTCACGATTACGGTCCCGGCCGCATGTTCGGTTCTCTTCATGCGGAAATTCCCGACACGGCAGACTTGGTGGAGGTTCATGCTGCGTTGGATGTGCTGGAAGATGAAATAAAGGAAAAATTTCATATCGATTTCAGCATCCATATGGACCCGCTCTGCACCAATCCCGAAAAACTGGCACATACGCGCCGCATACTGGATACTCTGATTCAAAAAGAATATCCGCCGTACCATACGGACAACCTTCGTATTACTGCCGGAAAAGTCCGCCTGAATATTATCTGCGACCTGCACATCCCGCCGCAGGAGTATTCAAAAGAGCAGTGCCGCGCCATCCGGCGCACCCTTTCTGAGGCCTTAAAGCAATACGACGCCAGATATCACATTATCCTGGCCCGCATCATCCCCGAACCGGCACAGAAATCCGAATCTTGATTCGTTTTTACAGAACAAACCGCTTTTTCTCAAAATATCCAAGTACGGAAACGATTGCCTTGTCTTGCTTCACTCCAACAAAAAAGATATAGCACCTATCGATGCTATATCTTAAGGCAGTGCAGCTTTTTCAGCCGTACTTTTTATGCGGTATTGAAATTAAACGCCGGCACCACGATCCTGACGCTCTTTTCTTTTTTTGAAAAAAGGAAGCGCCACTTCCGGAAAAACGGCATAGCCTAATACGTCTTCAGGCGTTGCGTCGGGGAATCCTTCATCGGCCAATTCTTGTCTTGCTTTAGCCAGTTCAGGTTCGAGATCGTCAGCCGGCCGGTGATTGATAACCGCTTCATCGCCGATGCACATTTTGCGGAATTCTTCCGTAATCGTGCCTGGGACACGGCCGTATTTGCCGCGGACAATATCGCGGACTTCATTGGTCACAATTTTATAGCGGCCGTATAATACGTTGAGCGCAGCCGCAGAACCTGTAATTTGGCTCGTCGGCGTAACGAGAGGCGGATACCCGAGATCACGGCGCACGTTGGGCATTTCAGCAAGCACATCGTCAAAGCGGTCTTCGGCTCCTTGTCCTTTAAGCTGGTTATAAAGGTTCGTCAGCATACCGCCCGGGATTTGATATTTACGAACCGCCGGATTGATCTGACTGGGCATGGTCAGATTAAATTCATCAGCCAGCTCTTTGCGCACCTGCTTAAAATGTTCCGTCAGCGGCCAAAGCCGCTCTACGTCTATATCTGTGTCGTAAATTGTGTTTTTCAGCGTCATGACGACTGATTCCGTCGGCGGCTGGCTCGTTACTTCTCCGAACGGCGCCAAAGCTGTATCGACGATATCGACACCGGCTTCGATGGCTTTCATATACGTCATTTCACCGAAACCGCACGTACAATGCGTATGAAGCTCAATCGGCACAGACAAATGCTTTTTCAGCATACGGACAAGGTTATACGCATCATAAGGAGATAAAAGGCCGGACATATCCTTAATGCATAAGGAGTCCACTCCCATGCGCTGCAGCTCCAGCGCGCCTTTCGTAAACGATTCCATGGTATGAATCGGGCTGATAGTATAGACAATAGCGCCCTGCACATGCACGGCCTTCGTATCTTTCGCCGCCTTGATGGCTGATTCCATGTTGCGCGAATCATTCAGGGCGTCGAAAACGCGGATAATATCAATGCCGTTATCGACGGCGCGATTGACAAATTCATAGACAACGTCATCGGCATAATGGCGGTATCCCAAAATATTTTGACCGCGGAACAACATTTGCAGCGGCGTTTTTTTTACATATTTTTTAATCGTCCGCAGCCGTTCCCACGGATCTTCGTCGAGAAACCGCATACACGTATCAAAGGTGGCTCCGCCCCAGCATTCCAGCGCATTGTATCCGATTTCATCCATCGCTTCCAGCACAGGCTGCATGTGGCGCAGACGCATGCGCGTCGCCGCAATGGACTGGTGCCCGTCGCGCAATACCGTTTCTGTGATTTTCACTCTTGCCATAAATATATCCTCCATGTATGCAACTGTCGCCTGCAGCACCTGCCGGTATTTCCGGCAGAGCACTTATGGCATCATGTTATTATTGCAATTACTTTTTATTATACCATATATTGAAAAAAATATCAGGAAAAATTTTTTCTGCAAGTTTATTCGCCTATCGCGGCGGCATCGTATTTATGTTACACTAAGTTTATACAGCAGCGTCATAAAATTATATCGAAAGGAGTGTTTATGATGACACCTTGCTCCCGCATTATTGCCGCCTATTTCAGTCCGACCCATACGACAAAAACGATTTGCGAAACGATCGCCGAAGAACTGGCTCATGCCCTGGCCGTTCCTTGGGAAAGCCGCAGCTTCACGCTGCCGTCGGAACGGGCGGAAGCCCTGACATTTGCCGAAGGATCTCTGGTCATCGTCGGTATTCCGGTCTATGCCGGCCGCGTGCCTAATTTTCTCAATAACTATTTAGCCAAGTCAAAAGGAAACGGAGCTATGGGCATTCCTATCGCCGTCTACGGCAACCGAAACTACGACGACGCGCTTATTGAGCTGCGCGATATTATGGAAAACCACCTTATCCATACCGTCGCTGCCGGCGTATTTATCGGCGAACACTCTTTTTCCCGCACGCTTGGCCAAGGACGCCCTGACGCCAAGGACTTAAACAAAGCCCGTCAGTTTGCCGGAATAGTGGCCAGCGCTATTTCCAACGGCCGTTTCCGCACGCCGGTTCCCGTAAAAGGAAACGTGCCGTACCGGCCGTATATGGTACCTCAAAAGTCGGACGGCTCCCGCCAGACAATTACAAAAGTATTCCCGAAAGTCAGCGATTCCTGCACAAACTGCGGTCTGTGCGTCACCGTCTGTCCCATGGGCTCCATCGCGCCGGACTGCCGCAGTTATACGAATTTCTGCGTCAAATGCTGCGCCTGCGTCAAATCCTGTCCAGTCGGGGCGCGCTACTACGACGACGAAACCTATTTATTTCATAAAAAACAACTGGAAGAACAATTCGCCCGCCGAGCCGAACCGGAAACATTTATCTGAGCGACTATTTGCCGCAAAATACCGATATGCCGCAGCTGCATATCGGTATTTGTTTTCTCTCTTATCGGCATTTTACCGTCCTCGTCGACACTTCGCCTTTATCTACATGTATCCGCCAAATGATTTTTCCGTCTGTAACGGTTATGATCCCGACAGGAACAGTATTGTCTTCGTGCCACGAAAAACGCCGACCGTACCGGAGCGCCGTCCGTTTGACCGTACTGTTTCCGTAACCGCGCACGCGGGATGTATCACGGCGGTTGTACGACACCAGCACGGTTCCTTCCGGCATCGCCTCGTCAAGAAGGGAAAACAATCCTTTTCTGTACCGCTGCGTATCGACCATCTCACCCATAGCCGGAGCATACGCGCCGGCCAGCACCTGGGAAGAATCGTCTAAATCAACTGTAGCCTGAAGCCCCGTCCGGATGCAGGCAATGCCTCGGCGTAAAAAGGCTTCCTTCATATAAGCTGCCCGCCGTACGCCTTCATGAACAGAAAGGGGGCGATACTTCCCGGAAGCATAAAGCTGCGCCAGTTCTGTATCGGCAATGACGACAACAGGATATATACGGGCTATATCCGGCTTAAGACGGCATACGGCCTCCGTCGTCGCTTCAAAACTATCCCAGCCTTCACCGGGAAGTCCCGGCATGAGCTGATGTCCTACCGTAAATCCGTATTTCCGTAAAAGTGCCGTCGCATCGGCAACATGAGCCGCACTATGTCCGCGCTTGGCGGCAGTCAGAACGGCATCATCCATGGACTGCACGCCAAGCTCGACAATATTCATTCCATAACAGCGCAGCCGTTCCACAGCGGGAACATCAATGCAGTCCGGCCTTGTCGAACAGCGGACAGCCTGTACGATGCCTTTCGACAAAGCTTCATAGGCCGGTCTGAGCAATTCTTCTTGAAGGGGTATCGGTACCGCCGTAAAACTCCCTCCGTAAAAAGCAATTTCCCAGCGGCGCGGATTCTTTGCACTTCCGACGTATTGTACAATCATTCTCCGCACGGCATCGCCGTCCGGCACAGCAGAACGGCCCGTGATTTTCCACTGATTGCAGAAAACGCAGCGATGGCGGCAGCCGATGTGGGGAATAAAAACGGGAATAATCGATGTTTTCATGACGATACCTCGCATATAAAAAAAGGATGGCTTCCCATCCTTTTTACAGTACATGCAGCCGTTTCAGCGCTTCATGAGCAGCACGCTGTTCCGCATCTTTCTTGCTTTTGCCCGAACCTTCACCGAGAACGGTGCCATTGACGACAACTTCCATGTAAAAGATTTTGTCATGATCCGGACCTTCTTCGCGGCAGAGGGAATACACTATTTTCTGTTCGCCCTCACGCTGGATATATTCCTGAAACAACGTTTTGTAATCTTTGCCGTAATTTCCGCTGGCTACTAATGATAAATACTCTTTCAGCTGATGTAAAATAAACTTACGTGCCTCTTCATAAGACGTGTCAATATAAATCGCACCGACGACGGCTTCAAAAGCATCGGCCAGAATGCTGGCTCTTTTCCGTCCGCCCGTCACGATTTCTCCCTTCCCCAGAAGAATATAATCGCCCATATTAAATTTAGCACATACAGCCGCCAAAGGCGCTTCGCTGACGACGCTGGCTCTGGCTTTCGACATTTCCCCTTCCGGCATATTAGGATAGTGCAGGAAAAGATATTCGCCGACAACCAAATCCAAAATAGCATCGCCTAAAAATTCCAGTCTTTCATTGTAATACCCGTGTTTCGTCTTGTTTTCATTGGCATAAGATGAATGCGTCAGCGCCTGATCCAAAATCAACAGATTATGAAAAGAGGAAAGTCCTAACACGTCAATGAATTTTTCTAACTGTTCTTTTCTATCCGTATCCATTTATAAAATCTTCTTCAATCTTCGTATTTCTGTATTTTTCGTCCCTATCAGTCAACGTATTTTTGCAACAGCAGCGTTGCATTATGGCCGCCGAACCCGAAAGAGTTGGAAATGGCTACTTTTACGTCGGCATCAATCGCTTTATTGGGCACGTAATTTAAGCCTAAATCTTTAATTTCTTCATCCGCTTCAACAAAATTAATCGTCGGATGAACTTTTCCCGTATCGATCGTCAAGGCACAGGCAATGGCTTCGACGGCGCCGGCAGCTCCGAGCAGATGACCCGTCATGGATTTTGTCGAGCTGACATACATATTTTTCGCATGGTCGCCAAATAACGCGGCGATCGCACGAGGTTCAATCGTATCATTCAAGTGCGTCGAGGTGCCGTGAGCATTCACGTAATCAACGTCATCAAGGGAAAGACCTGCGTCTTCTACGGCCATCTGCATGCACCTGCTCTGCGGCGCGCCCGTAGGATCGGGAGCTGTAATGTGAAACGCATCGGCAGTACAGCCGTATCCGCCGACTTCGCAATAAATATGAGCGCCCCGTTTTTTTGCATGTTCCAGTTCTTCCAGCAGCACAATGCCGGCGCCTTCTCCCATGACAAAACCGTCGTGATCTTTGTCAAAGGGCCGTGACGCATGAGCTGGATCGTCATTACGCGTACTGAGCGCTTTCATCGCCGCAAATCCCGCTACAGCTCCGGGAGAAACAGCTGCTTCCGTACCGCCTGCAACAGCCGCGTCAAGTTCGCCGCGCTGAATCATGCGGAACGCATCGCCGATAGAGTTTGTCCCTGTAGCGCAGGCAGTCACAACACCGCCGCAATGACCATGCAGGCCGAATGTAATGGAAACCTGTCCGGAGGCCATATTCGCAATCATCTTGGGAACGACAAAAGGATTAACCCTGGACGGCCCTTTAGCAAACAACCCTTTGTACAGGTTGTGGAGCGTTTCCATTCCGCCGATGCCTGTGCCGACTATCGTGCCTATGCGATAACGGTCTTCTTCGTCAAGGTTAATTTTTGAATCTTCCAGCGCCAATTTGGCCGCTGCCACCGCATACTGCGTTGATATATCCATGTGCCGGGCTTCTTTTTTGTCGATGCCGTATGCTGCCGGGTCGAAATCTTTTACTTCACCGGCAATGCGTGCCGTATATTCTGACGCGTCGAAATGGGTAATCGGTCCAATTCCGTTTTTGCCGCTCAGCAAAGCGTTCCAAAATTCATCTTTTCCAATTCCAACGGGGGAAACGACGCCTATACCTGTAACTACTACTCGTTTTTCCAAATCATTCACCTCATTATAAAAATAAGAATTGCGAATTAGTCAGGAATTTCATCCATTTCTCGTTTAAGATATGCAAATATGTCTTTAACCGGCAGAATGTCATGTATTTCCTGCATCCTCCTGCCGGAAAACACCAGTCCTGTTTCAACATCGCCCTGCTGAGCCCGGGTCAGCGCCCGGATAATACAGTATTTATGGCTGCATTTTTTCAAGCAGTGATCACAATGATCCGGCGCAGGCGCCGTACCGAGAAGAATTCGTTCTGAAAACGGCGTCCTGATAGCCTGTCCCGGCAGGCCAACGGGGCTGTGCACTAAAATAAAATCTTCCGGGCGGTTGGCCCGCAAATATACTTTCTTCAGTTCGTCGGCTCCATTTGCCTCTACGCTGGCAGCAAACCGGCTTCCCATCTGCACGCCGTCTGCGCCCAGGCGCAGCATTTCCGCAATGTCTTCACCATGCAGAACACCGCCTGCTCCAATAACAGGAATGTCCACGACTTTTCTCACTTCCGGCACAATGCTCCGGCTCGAGCGGTTCGTTCCCAGATGCCCGCCTGCTTCTGCCCCCTCCACGATGACGGCAGCCGCACCCAGGGTTTGGGATATTTTAGCTAGTTTGGCAGACGAGACGATGGGCACAATAGGCGTGCCGCTTTCTTTTCCCCAGGCAAACATATCCCGTGAGAATCCTGCCCCTGCCACAACCAGATCGATTCCTTCTTCAATTGCAGTCGTCACGATGCCCTGAAATGCCCGGGCCGCAACCATTATATTTATGCCAATTATGCCGCCAGGAGCCAACTTCTTGGCCAGCCGGATTTCATGTCTTAATTCATCAAACGGCATGCCAGAAGCCGCAATAAGGCCGATACCGCCTTCATTCGCTACGGCTGCGGCCAATCGGGCTGTAGACAGCCGAATAGCCATTCCGCCCTGAACGATTGGCACTTTTGCAATAAGCTTACCTATTTTTAATTCCGGCAGCTTCACACTGGTTTCCTCCAATCAAGGCACCGTCCGGGGAAGTTTTTTCTTCCCCGACCGGCCCTCATTGCGTACTTACGCTTTCTTTTCCTTTTCGATGTACTCAACTGTGTCTTTGACAGTTTTAATCTTTTCCGCAACATCATCAGGGATTTCGATGTTAAATTCTTCTTCGAAAGCCATGATCAATTCAACGATATCCAAGGAATCAGCGCCTAAATCATCGATGTAAGCAGCGTCCATTTTGACTTCTTTTTCGTCAACGCCGAGCTGATCTACAACGATGCTCTTTACTTTTTCAAAAGTAGCTTCTTCACTCATTGCCGGTTCACCCCCTTTCAATGGAATGTATTGTATTACATTACCATGCCGCCGTCTACATTCAGAACCTGGCCGGTAATATAGCTTGCGTTGTCGGAAGCAAGGAACACGACGGCTTTTGCCACTTCCTCCGGCTGCGCAACGCGGCCCAGCGGGATGGAGCTGACCATGTTCTGTACAACAGCATCACTCAGCACAGCCGTCATATCCGTAGCAATATATCCCGGCGCAACGGCATTGACCCGAATCCCCCGCGATGCCAGTTCTTTGGCAACGGATTTTGTAAAGCCGATAATTCCCGCTTTAGCCGCAGCGTAATTTGCCTGACCGGCATTCCCCGTTTCACCGACGACGGAACTGATATTGATGATGACGCCGCTTCGCTGTTTCATCATCAGTTTCGCCACAGCTTTCGTGCAGTGAAACACGCCGCTTAAATTCGTATCCAGCACGGCCTGCCAGTCGTCCTCTTTCATGCGCATAAGCAGTGAATCTTTCGTAATGCCTGCATTATTGATTAAAATATCAACGGCGCCGAATCGCTGTTTTACGGCGTCTACCATTTCCCCGACAGCAGCAGCGTCAGAAACGTCGCATTGCATGGCAACTGCTGTGCCGCCTTGTTTTTCAATCAAAGATACCGTTTCTTCTGCTGCTGCCGTATTGCCGGCATAAACAACGGCAATATTTGCGCCTTCAGCCGCAAGCGCTGCGGCAATGGCTCTGCCAATGCCGCGGGAGCCGCCGGTAACGACAGCCGTTTTTCCTGTTAAAAGCATTTTATCTAACCCCCCGGAAAAATTCAAGTGTTTTCTGCAAAGAAGGGATATCTTCTACATTTTCGCTGTGTATCGTCCGATCTATTTTGCGGTTGAACCCGCACAGAGTTTTTCCAGGACCGACTTCTACAAATGCTTCGGCTCCGAAAGCCTGCATCGCTTTCGTGCAGTCAATCCACAAAACAGGGCTTGCCGCCTGTTTGACAAGAGACGCCTTGATATCAGCCGCCGCCGTTTCGATGCTGCCGTCTACGTTTGCCACGACGGGAATAACAGCGTCGGAAATCGCAATGCTGTCGAGCACTTCAGCCAGCCGTTCCGCCGCCGGTTTCATCAGCGTGCTGTGGAAAGGCGCGCTCACGTGGAGCAGAACTGCCCGTTTAGCGCCAGCTGCCTTCAATTCATCTACCGCCGTTTCAACGGCTTTCGTACTTCCGGCAATGACAATCTGCCCCGGACAATTGAAATTGACAGCTTCAACGACGCCGCCTTGTGCCGATACGCCAACACAGATTTCTTTGATCGCGTCTGCATCAAGACCCATAACCGCGGCCATGCTTCCTTCTCCCAAGGGAACGGCTTCCTGCATGAACTGACCGCGCAGGCGCACCGTCCGCACCGCATCGGCAAACGTCAGTGCGCCTGCCGCAACGAGTGCGGAATATTCACCCAAGCTATGGCCTGCCGTAATATCCGGCACGACGCCTTCCTGCGCCAGCACGCGGCAGCACGCCGTACTGGCCGTCAGAATCGCAGGCTGCGTATTATATGTCTTCATCAGCTCTTCATCAGGGCCTTCAAAGCAAAGCTTCGTTAAGGAAAAGCCCAGCGCGTCATCAGCTTCTTCAAACAATTCCCGCACTACAGCATACTCGTCATACAAATCTTTCACCATACCGACCTTCTGCGCGCCCTGGCCCGGGAAAATAAATGCTTTTTTCATACGTATCACCTCATCGTCCTTACTTGACGTACCACTTCATCACTAAGCCCGCCCATGTCAATCCGGCTCCGAACCCTGCCATAACGATGGTATCACCGTCTTTCATAAGCCCCTGCCGGTTGGCTTCATCGAGCGCGATGGGAATTGATGCTCCCGACGTATTCGCGTATTTGTCAATATTGACAAATACTTTTTCCATCGGCAGATGCAGCCGTTTTGCTGCCGACGTAATAATTCGTATATTCGCTTGATGCGGAATGAGTAAGTCTATATCTTTATATGTCAGACCGGCTCGTTCCAGCGCTTTTTCCGCCGTCTGTCCCATTGTTTTTACGGCAAATTTATACACTTCTTTCCCATCCATTTTAATATACGTCAAATGTTTTTCCCGCGCTTCATCTGTAGGCAAGATGGCAACGCCGCTGGAAGGAATATTCAAATACTTGCCGCCGTTTCCGTCGGCGCCCAAGTCGACGCCCAAAATACCGTAACCTTGCGGTACAGGCCCGATGACAGCCGCACCGGCGCCGTCACCGAAAAGCACACACGTGCTTCGATCCGTCATATCGAGAAAACGGCTGAGTATTTCCGCACCAATAACCAGGACATGCTTGAACGTGCCGTTTTCTATATACTGCGACGCCGTAATGACGCCGTAGGCAAATCCCGAGCAGGCAGCGTACAAGTCAAATACGGCAGCATTAACGGCGCCGAGATTTTTCTGCACGATGCAGGCTGTCGACGGAATAGTCATATCCGGAGTCAGGGTGCACACGATGATCATGTCAAGATCCTGCGGCTCAATTCCAGCCGCCTCAATGGCCTGTTTGGCGGCGATAGTACACATGTCAGACGTATTGACGCCGTCAGGCGCAAAGTGGCGCTGACTGATGCCTGTACGAGTCCGTATCCATTCATCCGACGTGTCTACTATTTTTTCCAAATCGGCGTTGGTAACAACTGTCTCAGGCACATAATGCCCTGTCCCCAAAATACCGGCCGGTTTAGTCTTCACTATCATACTGTTCTACCCCTTCTTCTTCTATACTTTTGCGGATCTTACCGACGACGTCTTCCTCTGCCAGGCCTCCGGCCACACGGATCGCATTTTTGATGGCTTTCGCCTTCGAGCTGCCGTGACATATAATGAAGCTGCCGTTCACACCGAGAAGCGGCGCACCGCCGTATTCTGTAAAATCCAGCCTTTTTTTCAGCGAACGAAGCGCCGGATACACAGCCAGTGCCCCTAAGCGGGCGATAAAGCCGCTGTCTTTAATAGTATCCTTGACAAGACGGATAATAAACATGGCCAGTCCTTCGCCGAATTTCAACATAACATTGCCGACAAAACCATCGCAGACAACAACGTCAACCGTTCCCTTCGGGATGTCCCGCCCCTCTACGTTTCCATAAAAGGAAATTGTCTTGAGTTTTTTCAGCAACGGATACGTCGCTTGCGACAAATCATTTCCTTTCGACGATTCTTCGCCTATATTCAGAAGACCGACGACAGGCGTATCAATACCCAAGATATATTTTGCATAATGCGAACCCATGATAGCCCCTTCAACCAAATGCTTCGGTTTGCTGTTGGAATTAGCGCCTGAGTCAAGCAGCACAGTAATTCCCTTTTCAGACGGAATCGGCGTCGCAATGCTGGGCCGCTCAATACCCTTGATGCGCCCTAATTCAAAAAGTGCCGCCGCAACGGCTGCTCCGGTGCTTCCCGGCGCGACGACGGCGCTGCATGTACCTTCTTTCACCAGTCTCGCCGCAACAACAATGGACGCATCTTTTTTCTTGCGGACCGCCTTCGCCGGATGTTCACCCATGTCGATGACCTGACTGGCGTGAGCGATAGAAAGACGTTCATTTTCTTTCGCGCCGTACTTTTTTAATACCTCTTCTATTTTATTCCTATCACCTACTAAGACGACGTCGAAATCATAAGATTTTACAGCTTCAATAGAGCCCAACACCACTTCTTCCGGTGCGTAATCGCCGCCCATAGCGTCTACAGCAATTTTCATAGGTACTTACGCTCCATTATTCCAAAGATTCTATAATAAATTTCGTGCGAAATACTTCTTTCGCATTCTTCCGTATTTTCACCCATACATAGTGCTTCTGTTCACGGCAGCGAATTACTTCGGCAACGGCAACGAGCTTGTCGCCGACCGTAACAGGCTGCTTATATTTTAAATTAGCAACAGCCGTAATGGCCACGGGCAGCTGCAATACTGCCTGCGCTAAAGAATTGGCCTGCGCGTATAACCACTGGGAACGCACAATATGCGCTTCGTCAACCATGTCATCCGTCGCCGTCATGATGGAGATAGCGCGCCGTCCGACAGTACAGTCCACGAGTTCGCCGACAAAGCCGGCATTTTGCTGGCGGGGCCGGGCCGCCTCCGCCTTCTGCCGAATACGGATGCGCATTTCCGGTATACCCAGCGCCATCCGGTCCAAACGGATCGTGGCAACGCTGACGGAAAATGATTCGGCCAGTTCTTCGTCGTTGACAAAAGGATCTTCCTCTATCCGCCGCCGCAGCAGCGCATGCCGCTTCTCTTTTGCTATACGAACCATTTTCTCACCTTTAAAATTATGACCACATACTAACAGTACATACAACTAAAAATTATATAATGTTTCATCCTGTTTTGCAAGCATAAACAAAACGCATGCTTTCTTCACCTTCTATTACGCCGAATTGTCGAAAGCATACGTCCCACTCCTTTAATATTTATCAAAATCTAATTCATTCAATATATCCCGCAGCTTTTCCAACTCTTCCTTCGTCATCGTAATGCCTTTCGTCATTGCCTGATAATCAGGATCCCATGCGCGAAGGTCAAATTTCGGCGCGCGGTTGTTCCAGCTGATATATGTCAGCTCTTTGCGCCAGCCATCTTTATTTTCCGACAGCGTTCCGCAAATGTCTTCAATGTTGAAATTCAATTGTGCCATTGTATACCCTCCTAAAGACAATTAAATGCCCTGTTTTTATTTTCCTTAAATACAAATATCAGTTTATATAATAGCAAATATACCGTGTCTGTCAATCTTTCGCATACAATGACTTATTCCATCTTATAATCACTTTGCATAACTATAAATATCCATGGACGGATCAATCAATGATGGCCGGAACGATTCTTAAACAAGCCGCCGTGGGCTTCACGAATGTCAAAGATCGATACGAATGACCGGGGATCGACCTTATGTACAGCCTCTTGTATTTTTGTAATTTCAAGACGCGACACGACGCAATACAAAATCTTCGTTTTTTCCCGCTTATACGCCCCTTCGCCGCTGATAAACGTGACGGCGCGGCCCAAATCCTGCGTAAGACATCGCGCCATTTCATCATAGCGAGACGTAACGATAAGAAACCCCTTCATTTCGTCAAGACCGTTATTGACGATATCGATCATCTTATAGGCAATAAAGTAAGCGACAAGGGAATACATCGCGCTGTCCCAGGAAAAAACAAATCCTGAGCTGCCCAAGATAAACAAGTTGAAGAACATAATAATTTCACCGACGGAAAAAGGCGTTTTTTTATCAGCGATAATAGCCAAAATTTCCGTACCGTCCAGCGAACCGCCCCAGCGGATAATAAGACCTACGCCGAGCCCGATGATAATGCCGCCGTAAATCGTCGATAAAAAAGGATCCGTCGTCACGGGATCATGATAGACAAAATCGCTCCACCCGGCAAGACAGAGTACGGAAAAGAGTGAAGAAATCGTAAAAGCCGCACCGATTTTTCGGTAACCGATAATAAAAAACGGGAGATTCAATATGACAATAAATATGCTGAAACTGATATCTGTCAGTTCGGCTGCCATGATGGCAATGCCGACGACGCCGCCGTCGATAACTTTATTCGGCACCAGAAATACGTCCAAGCCGATCGTATAAATAAGCGCGCCGACGGCAAGACCAATAGCGTGAAATATGTGCGACGGAATAAACTGAAGCAAATGAGTTTTCATGTAGATCCTCCCTGCTGCCGAAGATAGCGCAAACCGATGATCCAGGCTACAAAGTCGTCTACCGGCACCGGCGGATACTGCAGCGATAAGGGGACAATACGTCTCCAGCCCCGCCGCGGCGTATGCCGGAAATACAGCCTTCGTCCTTCAACGGTCGTATTTTTTTCATCGATTAAGGAAAAAGAAATAGGTTTCTGTTGTGCCGTAATCCATTGTTCTACCAACGGGCGCAACACTTTATGATTTGTGCCGTTTCCCATGACAATATGGGAAAACCTATGTCTTTCATACGCTTCTGTCAGGCAGGATGCTAATCGTTCCGTCGGAATAACGGCTTTTTCCGAAAGACTCCCGTCGTCTTTAACAACGGCAATCCCCGTTTTATCCGATCCCGGATCAATAGCAAAAATCATGATGCAGTGCCTCCTTTAAACATGGGCTCTCTCAACAATAATGTCGATATTCAGAGGACCTGCCGTATACGTATCGTTCAATACGACGGCCCGCAGCACGATATCCTTACCTTTATAAGATTGAATTTGCGAAATCGTGTCGAACATTTCTGTCGCCGACAAAGCGCCGACGTTGCCGCTCAGCGGATCGGGAAGAACGCCGCCGGCCTGAGCCTGCTGATTGACTTCATGCAGGAAACGCATAACCTGCAGCTCCGCGCCTTCATTTAATTCCTCTTCCGATAATCTCGTTTCATGCACGACCTCGCCTTTTTGATAAATCCGCTTGTTGTCATATATTTGAATATGCACCAAAGCTGGTTCGCCGAGCATGATATTGCCGGCCGCAGTAAGACGGACTAATTTCTGTCCCGAGACGCCGTCGTTCTGCAGCGTACTGATAGCTGCGTTAAATTCATCGGGCGCAATGTACACCAAGACGGCTGATTCATCCGTAATACCTAAATACTTGCAGATCATCGTATTGGTCTGCTGCATGGCCCTGCTCACATCTTCCCTTGTCGTCCGTTCATCAAGACCGCTCCGAAGAATAAAGCTGGACAAGACTTCTCCGACCCGGAACAATACCGTTCCTTCTCGAATATGGGTCATCGTTTCATTGAGCATCTGAATACGTTTATCGAGCACATCGATAGTAGTAATCATGTGCTGCCTTGTTTCCTCCAGCACGGCCAAGTCCCGCTGCGCCGCATCCCGTTCAGAAACAGCAGCATCTTTATCGCGTACAGCTTCATCCATCGCTGCCTGTGCCTGCTGCAGTTCCAGCTGCGTTACGCGGATTTCTTCATTTTTGCCGTCAAGCTGCTCCTGCTGCAGCTCCAGCAGCTCTTCATTTTCTGCAATAAGACTGTTTTTCTTATCAAGTTCGCTGCCTAAATCGTCAGCCTGCCGCAAAAGCTGATCCCGCTGCGTTTCCAGCGCATCGTTTTCCATGCGGAGCTGACGCATTCCGAATAAGGCGATGCGCACGTTTTCCGACAATACGGACATAACACCTAAAGTAACGGCAGCAATACTGACACCGGTCAGGATCGTTACCAACACAGACGTATATTTAGGCCGAAGATCGAACAGCCGTATTTTTTTCTTCCCTACGCGGGAACCGATCTTGTCGCCCAAATAGGCTATAATTCCACCCATGACAGCCAATACGAACAACATGATCCATCCGTACTCCATGCCGCACCTCCTTATCTATTATCATATACCATTATAGGGTTTCTGTCATTTTTATTTTTTATGGGACAAGAAAAAGCCGGCAGACGCAGTCATATGTCCATTGACGGCCTGCCAGCCAATTAGATTGATTTACGGTAGACAAGATAAATTCCTGCAATGCCGCAGACAATATCAGGCAAGAACGCCGCAAAATACGGAGGTATGCGGCCGCCGTTTCCTAATGCGTTGCCCAACGTCATGATCGAATAGTAAATGAAAATCACGACAACACTGATGCCAAAGCCGATAGATGAGCTGCTGCGCTGCTTCTGCATCCCCAGGGGCGCTCCGACAATAGCGCAGACAAGACTTGCCAGGGGCAGGGAAAAGCGGTTATACATTTCTACCTTCAGCTTATTCGTATTGACAGCGTTTTCATCAAGAATCTTGATCTGCTCCCGCAGCTCGCGAATCGTCATTTCGTCGGCGTCTTTCTGCGATGCGCTGATACGTTCGGGCCGCTGGCGGATCGGCAGCGCCTGATGCGTAAACGTCATAGTCCGTTCAGAGTTGCCGCCGACGGAAAGGTCATAAATAATCCCGTCGTGCATGACCCATTTTGTTCCGTTCCAATCGGCCCATTTGGCCTTTTCCACCCGTACCAGCGCATCGTTTTCAAATTCCTGCACTGTAATATCCGATAGTTTTTTCGTTTCCGAATTGTACTGCCTGGCATACATCAAACTCGATATGTCCGAGCCGCTGACATTCTTAATAACGACATGATCCTGCGTAGCCGGTGCAACGTTATGCTTAACTTCTTCGTTAATAATCGTATTGTAGGCGTTGTTTGCCCGCGGCACAACATATTCGTTGAAAACCATGGACACGACGGAAATAAAGAAGGCCGCAATAAAAATCGGCATGGCCAGTCTCACGAAGTTTTGTCCGCCTGATCGCATGACAATAAGTTCGCTGGAACTTGACAAGCGGCCGAAAGCCATAAGCGATCCAAGAAGGACCGACATGGGAAACGTCACAATAATAATCGACGGCATGGCCAGCACCAAAATGCGGAATACAGCCCATGCCGAGGCACCGTACTGATTAATCAGGTTGGCAATGCGGTACAACGTCCCCGTACCGATAAATACGGCCGTAAAAGCGCAGACACCGAATAAAAAAGGACTGATAAATTCTTTTAATATATACTTATCTAATATTCGCATTCATGTCTCCCTGCCTGCTACATCCTGAACGTTTCACCCAAATAAAACTTCTTGGCGATAGGATTGGTGGCAATCATTTCAGGGCTTCCTTCCAAAAGAAGCCGTCCTTCACTCAAAATGTACGCCTTATCAACAATACTCAACGTTTCCCTTACATTATGATCCGTAATGAGGACTCCCATGCCGCGGCGCTTTAAATGTCCGATAATGCCTTGAATATCGTTTACGGCCAGCGGATCAATGCCGGCAAACGGTTCGTCCAGCAGAATGAACGCCGGATCCATGACAAGACATCGGGCAATCTCAACGCGGCGCCGTTCGCCGCCCGACAGCTGAATCCCCAGCCGTTTGCGCAATTTGATAATGGAAAATTCTTCCATCAGCGCTTCTGCTTTTTCCTGCTGCTGCTTTTTGCTCAGCGACGTCGTTTCCAGCATAGCCAGCATATTTTCTTCAACGGTCAGTTTACGGAAAATCGACGCTTCCTGCGGTAAATAACCGATTCCGTAAGCGCCCCGTTTGTGAATGGGCAATTTCGTAATTTCTCTTCCGCCGATGGAAATAGTGCCTTCGTCAGGCCGTTCAATGCCGACAATCATATAAAAGGTCGTCGTCTTTCCGGCGCCGTTCGGTCCCAGAAGGCCGACGATTTCCCCTTGCTGCACGCAGACGCTGACATTATCGACAGCCCGCTTTTCCTTATACATTTTTACCAAATTATGTGTTCGAATCTGCATAGATAATGCCGCCCCTCGTAGCGTTTACGGATTATCCGGTATGATAACGATTGTCGACCGGCCCGTCGTCTGCGCCGAATTGTCTTCCAGACGGATCAAAACATTCTCTCCCTTCAGGGAATTGCCGTCCTGAACGGCGTTGACATTGCCCGTCAGGCGAACAACGCCGTCATTTTGATCCGGCGTCTGCGTATAAACGGCTTTATCCGCATCGGCTGTCAGATTATCTGCCGGAAATTCGATATGAACGCGGCCTTCTCCAACGGCCTTAACTTCTTTAAACCACGCATCGATGCGGTCGCCCCACAAGCGTCCTCCTTCTGCTTCCAAATAACCGTTTCCCGTAACAATGCCGTAATTTTTATCTATGTAGTATTCAACTTTATCGCCGTTTACTTTTTTATCTTCGTACGTACCGCGGACACTGCCGGTGGCGACGATATAATTCTGGTTTTCCGAATGCAGCTTGTCGGATGTCAGATACATATTCGGCTGCGGCTGCTGCGCAACGACATTTCCTTCGATATCGGCCTCGGATGTCTTTAAATTATACACGGCCTTATCTCCGTTTATCGTCGATTGGCCGCGAATAATGACGACATTGCCCGTCGCCGTGGCTATCTGGTTTTTACCGTCGTATACTAATTTATCCGCCGTCACGGAAACAGCCTGGTTATCGTCTGCCGCCCACAGGCAGGCTGCCGGAACAGCCATCAGACCCAGCAGCACGGCAGCTGTTATTTTATTGAAAACATTTTTTACCATTACTGCGCCCCCTTCGTCACTTTCGCATGACCAGTAAGCGTTACCTTGTCCAAACTCGTGTTCGTTTCAAACGCATCGGCCTGCAGGCTCGTATTGTCATGACGGTTCATAACGACTTTATTGCCTTTTACCATATGCGTATTCATATTATAATACACACTGCCTTCAGTCTGCAATGTATCGTTTCTATTTGTTTCCGCCTTGACGGGAGGCTTGATTTCCAGCGTATGGCGCTGCCGGTCTACGATGCCCAGCGAAGACGTAACTGTCAATTCCGTGCCGTCTTCATCGACAAAAAGTGCTCTGGGTTCTTCAAAATACATCAGTTCTGTTTCCGGATCAATCATAATTTTTTCAGCAGTCAGACGCCACACCAGCTTGCCGTTTTTATTTTCCACTAATTCGGATCCTTCAAATTCCACCAAATAATCCGTATTGATTTTAGCCTCTTCCTGCTTTGCCGGCTCATCAAGAAAAGTATACAAAAAAACGGCAAAAACGACAACGGCGGCAAGTCCTATAAATTTTACCTTATTCTTTTTCAACTGTTCGATCGACACGGCCGTCTGCCTCCGCTTCCTGATGCAATGCTATAATGTCTTCCGGCTCAGTGCTCCAGCGGTGCTGGAACCACAGCCATTCTGTCGGGTGTTCCTTAATGAAATTTTCAGTTACCACGGCCATTTTCCGCGTCAGCTGGGCTATATCTTCGTCTGCATTTCCCGTATCTTCGTAATACATGATCTCCCCGATAAAGACGCGGTTGCGGTGATTTTCATCATGAATAGCAAAAACAGGCACGATGGGCGATCGAAATTTACGGGCAAACATCGCAGGCCCCCGAGGCGTTGACGACATCTTTCCTAAAAAGGGCTGCGGCACGCCGTAAAAGCCGCCGTCCTGATCAGCCAGAAAACCCAGTATTTTTTTACGTTTCAGCGCTCGGGCAGCTATGATCATCTCATTTCCGCCGCGGGCAAACACTTCCAACCCCATCATGACGCGATTTTCATTAAGCAGCCTGGTTACCTGCTTGTTCGCCTGATTTTTGACAATCGTCGTCGCCGGATAGCCGTACAGTGCCAAAGAAGCTCCCATCCATTCCCAATTGCCGATATGTCCCGTCAGAACAATGACGCCTTTATTTTGGCTGAGCGCCGCTTCCAGCCGCTCCGGATGTTCGAGCGTCACAAAATCAGAAATATTATCCTTCGTCAGCCGCGGCGTGTACAATATTTCCAGCAAAGACTGCCCCAAATTCCGAAACAACCCGTTCATAATTTTCTCGGCCTCTTCTTTGCTGCATTCCATGCCGCGCATGACGTGAAAGATTCCGCGGTTCCATTGCTTTTTTAATATTTTCCCTACAAGAGGGCCTAATTTGCGTCCCAATGAAATGATCACCGGGTAAGGAAGGCGACATAATATTTTTCCTAATCCCCGTGCAGCATGATACTGCCAATCATTAAACACAACTACAGACGCTCCTTTCTGCTACTGAACTACTTCCGCCATACCGCCTTGATAGCGGCGGAGAACACTGTCCCACTGATGCTGCTGTTTTAAAATATATTCGATCCATTGACGCAGCGCACCGCAGCCGCCGTTATAATCTGAAACAAAATCTGCAATCTGCCGCACTTCTTCGCATCCGTCTGCCGGCGACGCCCCGCATCCGGCAGCGGCAATAACGGACAGATCATTTAGATCATCGCCCATATATGCTGCCTCTTGACAGGAAATGCCCAATTCACGGCAAAGTGTTGTAAATACGGCTAATTTATCTGCGGCATTTTGAATGACATAATCTATATGCAGATCGGCAGCGCGCCGCTCCACCATCGGCGACTGACGGCCCGTAATGATCGCTGTCTTCATGCCCGCCGCTCTTGCCAGCGAAATGGCCATGCCGTCGCGGGCAGAAAATCCTTTCAGGGCCTCTCCGGCAGTGCCATAATAAATCGTCCCGTTTGTCAAGACGCCGTCGACATCAAAAGCCAGCAATTGAATTGCAGTCCCT
This sequence comes from uncultured Megasphaera sp., assembly GCA_964507845.1. GTDB lineage: Bacteria > Bacillota > Negativicutes > Veillonellales > Megasphaeraceae > Megasphaera. The sequence continues at coordinate 22,021 of CAZDQW010000014.1, read as the reverse complement.
TTTCCCATCAGACCACTCCCTGCCGCAGCAAATCCGTAATGTGAATCATGCCGACAGCTTTTCCGTCTTTATCAATGACAGGCAGTACCGTAATCGGCCGCGGCTGATTTTTTTCCATAATGTGGAGCGCTTCCGCGGCCAATTTATCCTGCGTAACCTGCCGCGGATTTTTAGTCATCATCGCCTCTACGGGCCATTGCAGGAAATTGGACCCCGTTTCAAGACCGCGGCGCACGTCCCCGTCTGTCACCAAGCCGATAAGATGTCCTTCCTGGTCAACAACGGACACGGCCCCCAGTCCTTTTTCCGTCATCATGAACAAGGCATCCTGAACAATACTGTCCTCGGAAACGACGGGATTGTCATTTCCTTTATGCATGACGTTTTCTACAGTCATGAGCAGCTTGCGCCCCAGCGCGCCGCCGGGATGATAGATGGCGAACTGATTTTTTGTAAAATGATGGCACGAAAGGAGCACGATGGCCAGTGCATCGCCGAGAGCCAGCGCCACTGTCGTGCTGGTCGTCGGCGCCAGCCCTAAAGGGCACGCTTCCTTTTCTACCGACGCATCTAAAATGATATCCGCTGTTTTAGCCAGCGTCGAATTGTGATTGCCGACGACGGCAATGAGCTTGGCGCCGATGCGCTTAATGGACGGCAGTATATTCAAGATTTCCACCGTTTCGCCGCTGTTGGAAAAGGCGATGAGTACATCGTCCGATGTTACCATGCCGAGATCGCCGTGTATGGCTTCTCCCGGATGCAGAAAAATCGACGGCGTTCCTGTACTTGATAATGTCGCCGAAACTTTCCGGGCAATATGACCTGATTTGCCCATACCAGTCACGATAGTCCTTCCTTTGGAATCCAAAATCAGGTGAACGGCATTAACAAAATTTTGATCCAGCGTAGGAATCAGCCGTTCGATGCCTTTCGCTTCCTGCTGCAGTACGTCTCTTGCTTCTTCCAATATATCCATTTTGTCACCTCTGTCTATTTTTCAGCCGTGCTGACGCTGTGCCGGACAATATCATGAATCGCGATCATATCGCGCAGCACGTTTTCTACTTGCGACAAGTATAACATATTCGGACCGTCGCTTAAAGCTTCAGCAGGATTATCATGCACTTCCATAAATACGCCGTCAATGCCGGATCCTGCCGCCGCCCGGGCCAAGCTGCCGACAAACTGGCGCTGTCCCGACGATTTCGTACCGGCGCCGCCGGGAAGCTGAACGCTGTGCGTTGCGTCAAAAACGACAGGATAGCCGAAACTGCGCATAATGGGGAAACTGCGCATATCGACGACGAGGTTGTGATAGCCGAGGCTGACGCCTCGTTCCGTCAGCATGATATTGTCGTTGCCGGCATGTTTTATTTTTTCCACGACATTTTTCATATCTTCCGGTGCCATAAACTGTCCTTTTTTTACGTTGACGCACTTGCCCGTCCGAGCCGCCGCTTCCAGCAAATCCGTCTGCCTGCACAAAAATGCCGGAATCTGCAGGACATCCAAAACCTGCGCCGCCGGTTCCGCCTGCGACGTTTCGTGAATATCGCTGACAATAGGCACGCCCAATTCATCTTTAATGTGCTGCAGTATCTTCAGTCCTTCTTCCAGGCCAGGCCCGCGATACGACGAATAAGACGAACGATTTGCCTTATCAAAGGATGCTTTAAATATGTACGGCACTCCCAGCTTTTCACAGATACGCTTCATTTCCCGGCCTATATTCAATACCCGTTCGGGATCTTCGATGACGCAGGGGCCGGCCATGACGAAAAGTTTTCCGTCTCCGCCGACGGCAGTGCCTCCTACGGCAATATTTTTTACCTGTTCCATAATCATTCTCCCTTTTGTGCAAAATATGCCCGAATACGTTCCAGGTCTTCCGGCGTATCGATGCCGATAAACTGATGAGTTGTCTTAATCACTTTTATCTTATAGCCATTTTCAAGAACCCGCAACTGTTCAAGAGATTCCGTTTTTTCAGCCGGCGTCTGCTCCATAGCCGCATATTCCATCAGGAACTGCCGGCGGTATGCGTAGACGCCGATATGTTTATACGGCCGGGACGCCGCATCAAAGGCGTTGCGCGGGTAAGGAATAAGGGAGCGCGAGAAATACATAGCTTCATCACGCTTATTCATGACAACTTTGACGGCGCTCGGATCGCTGTATTCCTCTTCCGCAAGAGGCGCCGCAACCGTTGCCATGACGAGGGAGTCGTCGCATTCAAAAGCCTCGCATAAATCATCGATAACATCAGGTGCAATAAGCGGCTCGTCTCCCTGGACGTTGACAATGACGTCGGCATCAGGAAAATGAGCGGCAGCTTCGGCCAGCCGGTCCGTACCGTTGGCATGGTCTTCTCTGGTCATGACGGCGTGTCCGCCGAAAGATGCGATCGTATCATATACTTTCGGATTATCGACGGCAACGACAACTTGTTCCGGTTTCTGCGCTTTGGCCGCCTGTTCGTATACGCGCTGTACCATCGGTTTACCTGCAATATCAGCCAAGGGCTTTCCCGGCAGGCGCGTCGACGCATAGCGCGACGGGATAATACATATAAATTTCATAACCTAACCTCCTATTACATCATGCAGCACTTTGCCGACATCTTCGGCGCCTTTGGTAATTTCAAGGGAAATGCCTAAGACATATAACGGCACGTTAAATTCTTCTATCAAGCAGGGATCTATTTTTACGGCGTCCTTTTCCGTCGTTACGACGGCGGCGCCAAGAGTTTCCGATTTTTCCTTTATAACGGCAATGTCGCCGCGTTCATATTGATGATGATCATCGTACCGCAGCACATCTGCTATGGTATACCCGAACGCACAAACCGTTTCTTCGAAAGACGCCGGATTTCCCAGCGCCGATACTACTACGACAGAAGTTCCCTCCGGCAACGGCCGGCAGGCCGACTTATCGCCGAGGCGGTTCCAGTCGGCAAAAGAAACGCACCACTTGGGCCGATGCACAGATTCAGCAATCGGCGCAGTCCGGTTATGCTGCCGCAGTACGCCGTATACGGCATCAACGCTTTCTCGCCGGGCCTGATCGCACTTTGTCAAAATGAACAAGCCGGCCCGCTCCAAATGCGGCAGCGGCTCGCGCAAAATACCTCGCGGAATCAGATGCCCGTTGCCGAAAGGATTTGTGCTGTCTACCAATACAATATCCAAATCGCGGTGCAGCTGCCAGTGCTGAAATCCATCATCCAGCACGAGTATCTGCGCCCCGAACCGGCTGACAGCCATTTGTCCGCTTTCCTTCCGTTTTCGCCCGACAAGTACGGGAATACCGGGAAGGCTGCGGGCCATAAGAAAAGCTTCATCACCGCCTTCCGCCGCCGTCAGCAGCACGTGTTCACCGTCAGACATGACAGATACGTCATATTCTTTCTGCGAGCGGTACCCGCGGTTCAGCAGGGCCACGTCATATCCCTGCCGGTAAAGGCAGTCTGAAATCAGGACGGCTGCCGGCGTCTTTCCCGTGCCGCCGACGGTAATATTGCCGATGCTGATGATAATGGCCGGCAGACGCGCCTGTCTCCCAGGCTGCACAGCATAAAACCGATACATCTTTTCAACGCCTTTTCCGTATAAACCTGCCGCCGCCGTCAGCACCGCCCTCATCAGCCCGTCGCACCAGCAATGGGACGTTCCGTTTACCAATGCTTGATAATATGCCGCCGCTTTTGTGCGCAAAGCCATGTGCTCATCTCCGTTACCTTTCTGCTGTTTCAGATTCTTTCTCGCTTGCGCCGTATATTTTGTCGAGCAGACGCTGCAACTCGTCAAGATTTTTCTTCGTGGCGCCCTGGTTTTCCCGAACAATTTCCAAACAATGCCGTTTCATCGCTTCTGCCCGTTCAGGATGAAGAAGTATATCCAGACAAGTGTTGACTAATTCCGCCTCGTTGCGCACCATGACGCAGGCGCCGCGGCGGCTGAGAAGTTCAAAAATTTCGACAAAGTTAAACATGTTCGGCCCGACGACAATGGGTTTTCCGTGCGCCGCCGGTTCAAGAATATTATGGCCGCCTACATGGGCCAGGCTGCCTCCTACAAAAATGAGATCGCCTAAGCTGTACACACGGCCGAGTTCGCCGATCGTATCGAGAATAACGCCGTCGTACTCTTTGCCGACAGGTTTTCCTGCCAGCATATCGCTCCGCTTGACCATAGATATGCCGTAGCGCATGCCTTCGTCTTTAATAAGATCGGCCTGAGCAATATACCGCGGCGCAATAATGAGTCTGGCATCGGGAAAATGAGTCCGTATCGCGCAGAACGTTTTATACACGGAACCGTTTTCACCGCGGTGGGTGCTGCCGGCAATCATGATGGGACCGGCCTGTTCGCCGAATCCCAATTCGTTTAAATAGCGTTTCTTTTCCTCATCCGTCACGATGCCGTACGTTTGATCGTATTTCGTATTGCCGGTAATGATAACCTTATTCGGGTCGGCGCCGATAGCTATAATGTACTGTGCATCAATATTGCTTTGCATACAGAAAACATGAATCGTCGACAGCACGCGGCGCGTAAAAAACGTAACCATCCGGTAACGGCTTGAACTGCGCGCACTGATACGTCCGTTCATCATCATGACGGGAATATGTTTTTTAGCGGCGATACGCAGGAAATTCGGCCATAGCTCTGTTTCAACAAGTACGATGACCCGCGGTTTGATAATCGTCAGAATGCGGTCCGTCAAATAGGGAAGGTCAAGAGGAAAATATAATATCCCGTCGGCATTTTTAATAATTTGGTGTGCCATGCGGAACCCCGTCGCCGTAACAACAGATACGATAATGACTTCATTCGGATGAGTCCTGCGCATTTCCCTTACAATGGGACTGGCCGCCACGATTTCGCCGACCGAAGCGGCATGAATCCATATGGCATGACGATTGGATATTTTTTCTTTTAAATCATCCGGCAGAAAGCCTATGCTCTGCTTGATGCGCTGATAAAACCCTTCTTCACGGATAAGCCTGTATATAAGCATGGGAATCAGTGTCGCCCAATACACCAGCAGCAATGCATTATACAGCCAATACATGGAACGGGATTTTATCGTTGTCGAGGTTTTCATAAAACACGTCCTTCTGCAGCATCTTTAAATTGCACGGCATACAAATTAGCATACAGCCCTTTTTTCGCCAGGAGTTCGGCGTGCGTCCCCTCTTCCGCAATGCGGCCGTGATCGATGACGATAATGCGGTCGGCGCTGCGCACCGTGCTCAGCCGGTGAGCGATAACGACAGCAGTCCGTCCTTCCATGAGACGGTCCAGAGCCGCCTGCACGATTTTTTCGCTTTCCGTATCAAGTGCCGACGTCGCTTCGTCAAGAATAAGGATGCGGGGATTTTTCAAAATCGCCCTAGCAATGGCAATGCGCTGGCGTTGGCCGCCTGAAAGGGCGCTGCCCCGGTCGCCGACGACGGCATCATAGCCGCCGGGAAGTTCCATGATAAAATCGTGGGCATTTGCCGCTTTCGCCGCCGCTACGATCTCTTCATCTGCCGCATCGAGGCGGCCGTATAAAATATTTTCCCGCACCGTCGCATTGAACAGCATCGTTTCCTGCGGCACCAGCCCAATTTGCCGGCGCAGGGAGTTGAACGTAACATCGCGGACGTCTACGCCGTCAATCGTTATGCTGCCTCCGGTCACATCGTAAAAGCGAGGCAGCAAATTGGCTACCGTCGATTTTCCGGCGCCGCTGGGCCCTACAAGAGCAACTATCTGCCCGGGATCAATACGCAGATTAAAATTCATAAGCGCCGGGTGATCGGCATCATATGCAAAAGATACGTTGCTGAATTCAATATGCCCCTGCACCGCCGGCAGGACAAGAGCGCCGTCTTTTTCCCTGACGTCCGACTCCGTATCGAGCGTTTCAAACACCCGGTCAGCCGCCGCCAGCGATCTCTGAATATCGCCGTAAATTTCGCTGATACGCCGGACCGGATTGGCCAGATTGATAGCATATATAAGAAAGGCAATCAGCTCGCCTGCCGTCATTTCGCCTTCAATAACGCTCATGCCGCCGTACCAGATGATGCCCGTAATGGCGATAGCCGCAAAAAACTGAATAAACGGCGTCAGCATTGCCGTCAAGCGCGTCGTCTTCATGAGCGCCCAGAAATTATTATCGTTCTGCTTGATAAACCGTTCTATTTCATACTCTTCGCGGTTGAAAGACCGAATAATGCGTATTCCTGAAATCGCCTCTTCCAAGAGTGCAGTAATATCCGCCATCTTGCCCTGCACTTCATGGCCGGCGCGGCGCAGCCGTTTGCCGAATACGTTAATCGTCACGACGACAAGAGGCACGATAACCAACGTCAGAACCGTCAGCTTCCAATTCAGCACCAGCATGGACACGAGCGAACCAAAAAGGATGACCGATTCCTGCACGAAAGAAATAAGGTTGCCGGCAATCGCCGTCTGCAGCGCCGAAACGTCATTCGTCAAGTTGCTCATAATATTGCCCGTCTTGCGGCGATCATAATACGACAGGGACAAAGTCTGCAGATGACGGTACAATTTTTCCCGGAGGTCATTGACAATATGCTGGCCGATATAACTCATAAGATACCGTTCGCCGAAATAGAAAAAGCCCCGCAGGAGGAACAGCACCAGAATGCTGACAACGATCAGATTGAGCGTATAAATATCTTTATTGGCCAATACTTTATCGATGACGTCCTTAATGAGCCAAGGTACGACAACGTTGCTCGCGCCGGAAAAAGCCATGCAGATGACGGCAACGATCAGACGTTTTTTATACGGCGTAATAAACCGCAGCAATCGTTTATAGCTTTGCCAACTGTTATATTGCTTCATGCAGCTGTTTCTCCTTAGCAAATTGTAATATTGTTTGGGCAATACGGCGAACCGAACCGGGTTCTCCCATCGTGCGGCCTACCTCGGCCATGGCTTTGACCATGTCGCTGCGGTGGGCCTCGTCTTGAAGAATAGGCGTAACGATGCCTGCAATAGCTTCAGCCGTTACCGCATCCTGCCATAATTCAGGCATGATGCGCCGACCCATAATGATGTTGGGAAGACCTATGTCTGTAATATGAACCAGCACTTTGGACAGCCAGTATGTCAGCGCCGCAACGCGGTACACCAGCAGCGTCGGCACCTGCATAAGCGCCGTCTCCAGCGTCGCCGTTCCGGACGCAGCGACAGCGGCAGTACAGACCTGCATCATATCGTACACCTTATCGCTTTCCCTGATGACGACGGAAACGTCATAACGGCCGACAATGTCTTCCAAAACGGATTTCTCTATCGTCGATGCCCGAGGCAGGAGAAACTGCGTTCCCGGTACAGCGTCTTGTATTAATTTAGCACCTTCCAGCATGACCGGCAGCAGTCCCCGCACTTCCTGCATGCGGCTTCCCGGCATGAGCAGTACTGCAGGCAGCGAACCGTCAATGCCGAAATACGCTGCTGCTTCATCTCGGCTCATGGAAGGATGTACCGAGTCCAGCAAAGGGTGTCCGGCATAAACTACATTCGTTCCCATACTGCGGTATAGGTCTGCTTCAAAGGGAAACAAAGATATGGCCAGATCTGCATATTTGGCAATCGTATAGCCGCGGCTCTTATGCCAGGCCCAAATCGTCGGCAAAATATAATACACAACCGTAATACCGGCCGCTTTCGCCTTTTTGATAAGCTGCATATTAAAGCCCGGATAATCAATGCACACAAGCAAATCAGGTTTTTCCTCCATCATGGCCTTGATAAGGAAATCACGGAGACGGAAAAAAAACGGAATTTTCCGCAATATTTCGCCGACGCCGATAAATCCCAGATTGGCTATATCGTAAATGATCCGCACGCCGGCTGCGTTCATGCGCTCGCCGCCCATTCCCAGCAGTTCCGTCTCCGGATCCAGCACCTTCAGGGCACCGGCAAGGCTGGCGCCGTGCATATCTCCCGACGCTTCGCCGGCGCAAAACATTATCTTCATGAAAACTCCTCTGCTTAAAAGTCCTTATTTACAGCACAAATGCACAGGCCGTGCCGATTTGCCAATTCCAAAACTTCATCCTGCTCGACAAACAGCGTTTTCCCCGCTTCCATGGCCAGTACGGAGCAGCCGCTTTCAATCATTGATTCAATCGTCATCTTTCCGACGGCAGGCACGTCAAACCGTACATCCTGATCCGGCTTTGCCACTTTAACGACGACGGCTTTTCCTCTTCCCAATTCACCGCCGCGGCGGATGCAGGCATCTGTCCCTTCAATAGCTTCAACAGCCATAACGGCTTTGTGCTTAACAACGACAGTCTGTCCGATATCCATACCGCCGATAGCTTTAGCCGCAATAAAACCGAATCGAATATCTTCCTTTTCTTCTTCACTGGGCCGGCGTCTTGATAAAACGCCGGCTTCCGGCATAAACGGTTTCAGATACATGGTCTGATCAACAACGTGAAGTCCCTCTTTTTCCAACTCGTCAACAATAGCCAGCGTGATCGTATCGTCCTTACGGTTGTGCAGTTTAGCCAGTACCTTCAGCGCTCTCAGATCCGGAAACTTCAGCCCTTTGAACAGAATTTCCTTCGTCACCTTGCCAATCATGGTAACGTTGGTCACGCCTTCTTTTTTCATCGTTTTTATAAGCTTGTCCAGTTTCGCTACATTGATGCGGTAATAAACGTCTGCTTCCTGCTCCAGTTCCGGCGCTACGCCGTCAACGACGGCGATCACCACAACCTCGTTTCCCTGGATTTTTGCAGCGCGCATAAATTCAACGGGCAGCCGGCCGACACCGGCAAATAATCCGACTCTTTCCATTTTGCCTCACCTGTAAAAGGATTTGAATATCTATTTTACATTATACAAAAAAATGCGTCATATGTCAGTAATGCAGCACCTATTGCAAGAAAAAGGAGGCAGGAATCTCTCTGCCCCCTTGGTATCATCAATCTTTCGTACCCCGGCAAATACCCCTGTCGGCATTGCGGAGAAACCGCAGGAAATGCTCAACTTCTTCATAGCTTTCCAATTCCTGCTCCATTTCAGCAATAGCCTGGCTCAAATTCAGTCCCGAGCGATAAAGCAGGCGGAAAGCTTTTTTCAATTCCCGCCGCACGTGTTCAGGTATACCGGCCCGCGACAAGCCGACGCTGTTTAATCCGATACAGCGCGCCGGCTGCCCGTCGGCAATGACGAAAGGCGGAATATCCTGCACGACTTTAGCTAATCCGCCGACCATGCTGTTGCGTCCGATTTTAACAAACTGATGAACACCGGCAATGCCGCCGATAACGACACGGTCTTCAACGGTTACATGTCCGGCAAGACCGGCACAGTTGCTCATAATGACATGGTTTCCGATGATGCAGTTATGTGCAACATGCGTACAGGCTTGAAATAAGCAGTCGTTGCCGATGCGGGTCTCTTCTTCTTCACCCGTAGCACGGCTGACAGTCACGTATTCGCGGAACACGGAGCGGTCGCCGATAATAAGATAGCTTTTTTCACCTTTAAATTTCAGATCCTGCGGTTCCGATCCGATAGAGGCACTTGGAAAAAACCGGCAGTTTTTGCCGATTTTCGTCCAGCCGTCAATAGTAACGTGCGCCATGATTTCCGTGCCGTCGCCGATAATGACGTTAGGCCCGATTACGGCGTACGGCCCGATTTTAACGCCGGCACCTATCTGGGCTCCCGGATCCACCACTGCCGTCGGATGTATGATGCTTTGCCGCATAGCGACTTTTTCCTCGGTCATTTAAGTCACTCCTCGCACTCCTGCCGCCTGCAGCAGAAGCTTGATAAATTTCCATTCCTATTTCTTAAAAGTAT
>CAZDQW010000014.1:0-12160 GCA_964507845.1 uncultured Megasphaera sp. | reverse complement strand
ATTCGCCGCAAATAAAGAAAAATATACCTGCCGCAATTCGTGTAAAAAGACAGTTTTTCTTTTTTTTTCTCTCTATATCATCTTTTTTCTTTACCATTCAACGATATTTCAATTTTTGCTTTTATTTGGGCTCTTGTCCCGGCATGAGTGCGAACATATACTCGCCTTCGGCACAAAGCGTATCGCCAACATGACACTGTGCAGCTACCTTCCCCATACGTCCTTTAATTTTTGTAATGTCAGCCCGCATGACTAACTGGTCGCCGGGAATAATAGGATGGCGGAAACGGAGTTTATCAATGCCCGTAAAATACGGAATCAGCCCCCGATTTTCCTCGGGATACAGCAGCGTCACGCCGCCGACCTGCGCCATAGCTTCGGCGACAAGAACGCCGGGCATGACGGGACGCCCCGGAAAATGACCTTGAAAAAACAATTCGTTAAACGTCGCATTTTTGATGCCGACCGCGTATTTCATGGGATCCAGCTCAATGATGCGGTCAATAAGCAGCATAGGATACCGATGCGGTAAAATATCCATAATATCCGTTACTTCCAAAATCATTTCAATTCCTCCTTAATCCAATTCTTCAGCAATTTTATTCGTCAGCATGTTGTTGAGTTTATGGCTTGACTTGACGGCAATAACGTGCCCTTTTAAAGGAAATCCCGCCAGCGCCAGATCGCCGATGACATCCAGCACCTTATGACGCACGAGCTCATCATCAGCCCGAACACAGGACAAGCACTTTGTTTTGTCGTACACGATAGTATTTTCCAGCGTACCGCCTTTGCCAAGCCCTAACGTTTTCAGCATTTCCAGTTCATCCGTAAAAGCTATCGTTCTGGCGAAGGCAATCTCTTTTACATACGACTCTGCCGTAACGTCAACGTCCAAAAACTGTACTCCCAGCAAAGGATGCGGATTTATGGACGTAAAAGTAACACGGAATCCGTCGTACGGAACGACAGCTATAAACTTATCGTCTTCCTGCACGAGATGCTGCCGTCTGACAGCCCGCACGCGCCGCGGCTCGTCCAGCACCGCAACTCCTGCCTGTTCGATAAGCTTGACAAAGGTCAAGCTGCTTCCGTCGGCAACAGGCGGTTCGGCCGAATCCATTTCTACGATGCAGTTATCGATTTGCAGTCCACACAAAGCCGATAATACATGCTCTACCGTAAATACCTTGGCTGCACCGTCTTCCAGCGTTGTCGCCCTCATCGTATTGGTCACATTAGCTACATGTGCTTTAACGGACGGACGTCCCGGTAAATCCGTGCGGACGAATACAATGCCTGTATTCGCCGGAGCGGGGCACAGCACCATATGGACTTCTTCGGCTGCGTGCAGTCCGACGCCGCAGTAGGACACGGAACGGGCCAGCGTAGTTTGCGCCGCATATGACATAAATATGCCCCTCCTTTCTTCGTTGATGACTTGTATAAGTTTCCATACTGATATATTATACATTATTTTCATATAGCTTGCCAATACTAATCTTGGAGCAGCAGGCAAACTCATTTTTTCTTCTTGCTGCCGAAATTATGGTATAATATTAAATAATGGAGGTATTATGAAGAAAAAACTTTTTTTCATCTTTATTCTGGCATTCGCCGCCTGCCCCATCTGGTTCTCTCTGACAGATCCATCCAAACAGGCTCCGGCTGTTTCCGAAACAACTTGGGAAGATTACGTTTTCGCAGGCCCACTGGAACCGCTGCGCAGCCGCGCCTATCCGTATCTTCACTTTCAGGAAGCCATGAACGGCAAGCTCTCGTCCGTCGGCATGTACGTCTCCATACGCCTCGTTCCTTCATCGCTGTGTCAAGCTGTCATTGCAACGGAAGACCGGCGCTTTTACGAGCACGGCCCTATCGATCCCATCGGCATTATCCGCGCTGCCGCCGTCAATCTTTATTCCGGCGAAACACGGGAAGGCGGAAGCACGATTAGTCAGCAGGTTGTTAAAAACGTATTCTTATCTCACGAGCGGACGCTCAGCCGAAAGGTGCAGGAACTAATACTGGCATTCTTGCTGGAATATTACTACAGCAAAGACGAAATACTGGAAATATATTTAAACACAGCGTACTTTGGCGCAAACGCCACGGGAATCTATGAAGCATGCCGCATCTACTACAACGTAAATCCTTCGGACCTGCGCTTGTCTCAGGCCGCAATGTTGGCCGGACTGCTGCAGGCGCCGACGTATTACAATCCCCTGGAAAATTACGGCGCTGCCCGAAACCGTCAGCAAGTCGTCCTGGCGCTCATGTCCGAGCAAGGATATATTACACCGCGTCAGGCAACAGAAGCGTACCGCGACAGCCTGAATTTAACCGGCAAAGACAATGAATAACCATTCTTGAGTATATTACCGCATCACGATACTCCCCTTTACTGCAAGCAATACTCCCGCACCAAACGCATTATACAGGAAATACGGTCATATACCAAAATCCGCTAAGACTCAGAAAGCGTAATTGGAAAACAACCCCGCAAAGAGAACTTCCGCTTGATCCGTAAACAAACTGCCAAGGATGCAGCATCCTTGGCAGTTTGTTTACGTGTTTTATTTTATTGTCTGCTTACGGTAATGCTTTACTTTTCAAACGTCCAATGCTTTTCCGCATTATTCCTCTTCTTTTTTATTGGTTAAATAATAAGAAATACGGCTCAGCCCGATAGATAGATCTTCCCGGAATACAAAGATATTGTCGGGCACCGTCAGCCGCAGCGGCGCAAACGAAAAAATCCCCTGAATACCGGCTTCCACCATTTGATCGGCTACCTGCTGCGCCACAGCGGCCGGCGTAGTAATAATGCCGATTTGAATGCCTTCGCTTCTGATAACATCCTGCATGTCTGCAATAGGCGTGACGACAACACCGCCTACATTCTGCCCGATAATGCGGTGATCTACGTCAAACAACCCTGCCGTACGAAAACCCAACCGGCCGAAAGTCTTGTAATTGGCCAGCGCCCAGCCTAAATGGCCGATTCCGGCAATCCCAATCTTCCAGTGCTGCTGCAGTCCGATGATTTCCACGATTTGCTGACACAGCTCCGTAACATAATACCCAACGCCTTTTTTGCCAAAAGCGCCGAAGCACGTTAAATCCTTGCGTATTTGTTCCGGCGTAATACCGAGCCGTTCACCTAATTTTTCCGAGGAAATAATATCGATCCCCGCGTCCTGCAGCAATAATAAATCTCTGTAATACAAAGGCAATCTTTCGATGACGGCATCTGATATCGCCTTTTTCTGTCTCATAGCAAAATCCTCCCGCCTGCCATTTATTCGTTTTAGTTATAATCCATTATAATTATTTATCATGTCCACAAAGATATTATATATCATTGTGAATTATTTCGCAAACTGTTCTTTCATATTTTTTTGATATTCCAAAACCATATTGGCAAAAAGACCGCACAAAAGCCAAAAAGCAAGGGAAATCTGCGTGCTGAATAAATCGTAGTCTCCGATACCGCAAACGGCCTGCGATACGACAGTCCCGCCCATCGTAATGGCCACGGCCCGGTCAGCCGCGACGATATTGCTACGATGCTGCCATTGCAGTGCCCGCCAGCCCATGCCGAAAAAAAACCACATATTGAATAAAAAACCGCTCCAGCCAACCTCCGCCAAGAGATTGAAAAACATATTGTGCGCATGATAAATCGTAATGCCTGCCTGCTGGATAAATTCATTGTAAACGGGATAAATATATTTAAAAGCGCCCCAGCCTACGCCGAAAATCGGATGATCTGCCGCCATATCCCACGCTGCCGTCCACATGGCCATGCGCATGGCTATGGAAGTATCGGCTTCACTGTATGTAAAAATGGATATCAGCCTGTCGGCAACGCCGCCATGATAAAAAAGAAGAATCAGCGGCACAGATAAAAACAATCCCCAAATCCGCTTATCCCAAACGGCGCCGAAAAAGAAGAGCAGCGCCGCCGCACTGAGCCACGCACCGCGGGAATATGTCAATATCAGACACAGAGATACCGCGCAGAAAAAAGCGGCATATCCAATGCGGCTTCGCATACGTTCCGTACAAATGGCCATCGACGCGGCAGCGCTCATAACCATGAGCAGAAATGCCGACAAGAGGTTCGGATTGTACAAAGTCGAGTACATGCGCCGCCGCAGCTGCGGAAAAGCGGAATTATCTACCCACTCAGCTTCTCCGAGCGTCAGCATATTGGCGTATTGATACAATCCGTATACGACGACGCAGGCAGCGCCGGCCAGCAGACATATCATGAATAAATGCCGCTCCCGGGAACCGCGCAGAAAATACACGGTCAATACGTACAGAACGGCATATTGAACGATCGTAAAAACATAAAAAGCCAGTCCCAAAAGACCGGCCGGCGAGCCGACAAGAGATAAGAGCGCCGCCGCAAAAAAACCGGCTGCCGGAACAGCCATAGGCGGAACCGATAAAGACGGGCTCCCATATTTCCGCACGTAATAAGCCGCCGCTGCCACGGCTCCGATCAGGCATATTTCCATGGCAATGAGCTGCAGCGGCAAAAAAAAGACAGTCCCCAAAAGGGCATACACCACGCGGAGACGTGCCCGTTCTGCAGGACTGCTTGTCATATACTGATTCGTCACGGGATTCATTCTATCGCTCCTTTGCCTGTATTATACTAAAAATACGGCCCAGGGTCTAGAGGATGCTCCCCCGTTAAACTATGAAATTACAGTAATCCATATACGGTTCGCATATACCTGCGAACATCTCCTTGTATATACAAAGAGCCGACGATGCATAACACAGCCCCAGCTGACCGCGCGGCAGCAAAGGCTTTCGCAAGACCCTCACCGATGCTGCCGGTCCAGTCGGCACGGCACGGAAGCATCGCCGCCATCGCTTCCGGATCAGCCGTCCGCGGCGTCGGCGCCGGCGCGCAGACAGCATAATCATCTTGCCGGAATAAAGTCTTTACCATATGGGCATAATCTTTATCTGCCAGCACGGAAAACAAAAACACACGCTGCCTCGTACCGAAAACGTCAGCATACGTCTTGCTGAATGCCTCAATACCTGCCGGGTTATGAGCTCCGTCGATGACAACGTCGACATTACCTGCCCGGAGCACCTGAAACCGGCCCGGCCACTGCGCTTCGGCAAGGCCGGTTTCAATAGCCGTGCGGGTCAGCCGCTTTTCATGAGCGGCTATGAGCAGCAGCGCCATGACGGCGGCTGCACAGTTGAGACGCTGGTGCTTTCCCGCAAGAGGAATCACCGCCGTAATCGACCGTTCTTGTTTTTCACAAACCGTCACCTGCTGGCTCCTCCCGTCAGCCGCACCGGCGTTTCCAATGACGGAAAAACTGCGATCCAGCGCATACAGGCGGCTTTTCCGCCGGTACGCCTCACGGGCAATAACGGACAGTGCCGGTTCTTCCGCCGTCGTAACAACGGGAACGCCGTCTTTGATAATGCCTGCCTTCTGAGCGGCAATCTCTTCAATCGTGCCGCCGCAGTATTGCATATGGTCCATGGCAACGTTTGTAATAATCGATACTTCAGGAACGATAACATTCGTCGAATCGAGCAGGCCGCCTAATCCGACTTCAATGACAGCATACTCAACGCCGCACCCGGCAAAATGCCAAAACGCCGCCGCCGTAATCATTTCAAACTCCGTCGGCCGTTCGGCGCCGGCGCGCACCATAGATTCCACGGCGTCAGCCACAACGGAAACAGCCTGAGCAAAGTCACGGCGGCTGATATCTTTTCCATCTACATGGATGCGTTCCGTGTATTCTTCCAGATGCGGCGACGTGTACCGCCCTGTCCGGATGCCGGCGCAGGCCAGCGCCGATGCCGCCATCGCCGTGACAGAGCCTTTCCCGTTCGTTCCCGTCACATGTACCGTCTTATATTTCTGCTGCGGATTTCCCAGGCGCATCAGCAGTTCCCTGATGCGCCCAAGTCCCATCTGAATGCCGAAAACGCTGGCATGTTCCAGATAATAAATTGCTTCTTCGTATGTCATACTGCGCCTTCTCTTACAATTTCGCCAAATCTTCCATGCGTTTTGCAAGTGCTTCCATTTTTCCCGTGTAGTCAGCTAATTTTGCTTTTTCCTTTTCAACAACATCCGCCGGGGCCTTGGCAAGAAAACCTGGATTGACCAGCTTTTTATTCAGTCTGTCAATCTCTTTGCCCATCTTTTCCTGTTCTTTCCGGACACGGGACATTTCTTTTTCCACATCGATGAGGTCTTTAAGCTGAAGATATATTTCAATGCCCGGCACAACGGCAACGACAGCATTTTCCGGTTTAGCACCGCCTGCATCCAAAACCGTCACCTTGTCGGCAAAGGCCAGCGTATGGAAATAACTTTCATATGTCCGCAATATTTGCGCCATTTCTTCCGTCGCCGGAACCATGATGACCGGAGCGCGGCGGCCCATGGGCACGTTCGACTCAGCCCGCATATTGCGGATTCCCTTAATGGCTTCCATGAGCGTATTCATCGTCGCGGCATCAGCAGCAAAATCCCACTTCGGCTGCGCCTGCGGCCAAGGAGCTATCATGACGCTTTCGCCTTCATGCGGCAGATGCTGCCATACGTGTTCCGTTACAAAAGGCATAAACGGATGGAGCATTTCCAATGTATGCGTCAGCACGTAAACCAGCACATACTGAACCGTCCGCTTGCTCCGTTCATCGTCAGACTTATAGAGCCGATGCTTAGCCAGTTCGATATACCAGTCGCAGTACGAATTCCAGATAAAATTATATACGGAATCGGCGGCATCGCCTAATTCAAACTTATCAAAATCAGCTGTCACTTTGCGGACCGTATCATTAAACGACGTCAGTATCCACCGGTCAGCTAACGTCAGGTCATTTTCTTGAGGCACAAACGTTTCATCGAAATCTGTCAGATTCATGATAACGAATTTCGCCGCATTCCAAATCTTATTGGCAAAATTGCGGTTCGCTTCGACCCGTTCCATGTAAAACCGCATATCATTTCCCGGCGTATTGCCTGTTACCAGCGTAAAACGCAGCGCGTCGGCGCCGTATTGCTCGCATACTCCCAGCGGATCGATGCCGTTGCCCAGAGACTTGCTCATCTTCCGTCCCTGGCTGTCCCGGACGAGACCGTGGATGAACACGTGCCGGAAGGGAATATCCTTCATGAATTCGCAGGTTATAAACATCATACGGGCAACCCAGAAAAAGATGATGTCATAGCCCGTAACGAGAACACTTGTCGGGAAAAAGTGGCGAATGTCATCCGTCGTTTCCGGCCAGCCCATCGTGGAAAAAGGCCAGAGCGCCGAGCTGAACCACGTATCGAGAACATCGGGATCCTGATGAATATGCTTGCTGTGGCAGCAGGGGCATTCCGTCAAATCGGTACGGCTTACCGACGTTTTGCCGCAATCATCGCAGTACCACGCGGGGATCTGATGGCCCCACCAAAGCTGACGGGAAATACACCAATCGTGAACATCTTCAAGCCAATGGTTGTATGTTTTAGCAAATCGTTCCGGGATAAATTTCGTTGCGCCGCTGGCAACACCTTCCAGCGCCGCAACGGTCAGCGGCTTCATCTTGACGAACCACTGCTTTGTCGAAAACGGTTCAATCGTCGTCTTGCACCGCGAGCAATGACCGACGGCATGGGTCAATTCTTCCACATGATCCAGCAATCCCAATTCTTCCAAATCGGCGACTACGGCTTTGCGGCACTCTTCCCGCGTCATGCCGTCGTATTTTTCACCGGCTTCCGCATTCATCGTGCCGTCGAGATTCATAATCATGATGGATTCCAAATGATGGCGCTGTCCCATATCAAAGTCATTCGGATCATGAGCCGGCGTAATTTTGACAGCTCCCGTGCCGAAATTCATATCGACATAATCATCGGCAATAACTTCAACTTCGCGGTTGACAAGCGGAATAACGACTTTTTTCCCAATAAATACTTTCAGCCGTTCATCATGAGGATTAACGGCAACAGCCGTATCGCCCATAATCGTTTCCGGCCGCGTCGTGGCAATCATGATATACGCATCTTCGCCGACAACAGGATAGTTGACATACCACAAATGTCCCTGCACGTCGGAGTGATCCACTTCAATATCGCTCAATGCCGTATGGCAGTGAGGGCACCAGTTCGTAATACGCTGTCCCTGATAAATCAGTCCTTTTTCGTATAAATCAACAAAAACTTCCCGAACAGCGCGGGCGCAGACATCATCCATGGTAAACCGCTTCCGGCTCCAGTCGCAGGACGAGCCCAGGCGGCGAACTTGCTGTTCAATACGGCTGCCGTATTGTTCCTTCCATGCCCACACGCGCTTTAAAAATTCTTCCCGTCCAATATCGTACCGCGTCTTGCCTTCTTCCTCGGCCAGCTGCTGTTCTACCTTTACCTGAGTGGCAATACCGGCGTGATCTGTTCCTGGAATCCAGGCAACATTATATCCTTCCATACGCTTAAACCGAACCAGGATATCCTGAAGCGTGTTATCGAGGGCATGGCCCATGTGAAGCTGCCCCGTTACATTCGGCGGCGGCATGACAATACTGAACGCTTCTTTCGACGAGTCCGGGTCTTGGTGAAAATATCCGTTCTTTTCCCAAAAATCATACCACTTCATTTCAATGTCATTCGGCGAATACACAGCCAAATTTTCCTTATCCCATTTCATGCAAACATTCCTCCCTCATGATAAAAAAGGCTCTTTCGTCCTGACTTAGGACGAAAGAGCCTTTACCTTCCGCGGTACCACCTAATTTGCCGCAGCAGCTGCCGCGGCCTCTCTCATGCAGGTAACGGCTGCCTTCCGGGCAGGCCTTTCCTCCTGCCAGCTCGCGGGTGACGCGCCGCCCTTGTTATGAATGCCTTTCCACCACTCCGGCACCTCTCTGTCATAACGCTGCGCAGCTTCTTCCGTTCATCGCTTTTTGTATTGATACATATTCTAACAAGGTTATCCTGTCTTGTCAACAATCATAAATTCCAAAAGTTTATATACTCTAGTCGTTATATATAATTATTAAAGTATTTCTGCAATAGGATGAATCCCTTTCGGTATTATCGAAGACGTTGTAAAAAATCCATTGCAGCTATTCTTCACCGCACACTTCTGGCACTCTGCAATATACCCTTGTTTCCACGTTGATATGCTGAATCTGCTGTATTTTCTTAATTCGTACGGCAACAAGCACATCGGCAAATTATAAATCGAAACATTTGTATTGCGGTAATGCAATATTTTTACTGCTTTTATCAAAAATTCCATATAATCTGCAGGCTCAATCCAAATATCATGAATATTATCATTTGCACGCCCAGCAACTTCTATCCCCATAAATGCAACATGCACAAGCATCGGCAAATTCCAGCCAATATACTCCGCTAATTCAGGTAAATTAAAAATATTCTTTTTCATCAGTACTATCCTGAGTTCAATCGGTACTCTAAATCGAGTTAAATGATAAATTCCCTTTATTGTTTCTTGAAATGCCCCTTCACATCCTACAATCCGATCATGAATTGCCGGAATCGACGAGTATAAGGAAATCGCATATATCAGATTGAACGGGGCATTTTTAACAAATTCTTTTGCAAAATTTTTATCTGAAAACATTCTTCCGTTAGTTAGAATTATTGGTTCTGCAAATGGATACGTCTTCAGTTTCCGCAACACGTCAAAAAGTCGCTTACTTAAAGTAGGTTCTCCTCCTGTCAAACAAATTTTTCGCAGCATTTTTTTAGGAATGTATTGTAAAATTGTCATAACTTCCTCTGAATGATCTTCCGGCAGTTGAGGCTGAGGACACATCATACATCTGGAATTACAGTATTCAGTCATAAACAGCACATTCTGATCCGAACCTCGTTCAAATAAACGTTGAACAGTTCCATCAGTATTTATTTTCAAAATATCACCATCGTGAAGCTCAGCCGCTTTTTCCGGAGAAATATTATAAATAATGGGAAACGAGCCGTTTACATGCGGCAAAGATGAAATACCGGCAAATACAAACTTTTCGTTAGCCTCCGTTATTTCTCTGATGGCATGGGAATAAAAGAAATCCATAAAACGTTTTTTTCGAAAAAACGGAGCAATAATACATTTCTCTACATTTTTGCTGCACCCTTTTATCTGCCACATTGCCATGCCTCCATTGGCTTTCTAAATACCCAAGACCAGAAAACAGCCATCGTCGCAGGATCATTTTCCTTTATCATATCTAAAATAACTTTTATCATTTTTTTATTTTTCTCACAAAACTGACTTCCCGGCCGTTTACCTAAAATATGTCCGGATTCTGCATAATTTCTAACTGGGTCTGCCCCGCAATACGGACTATACGCGCATACATAACATTCCGGCATAGTTTCTACACAACTATTGATTACTAATTCTTTAATTTTATCTGATTTGAAAATTTCTAAATATGTATTCTGCTTCACATTTCCCAATTTAAAATATGTGTCTCCCATCGCAGCCAACATTCTGGCTTCGTCTGCAGGATATACATCCCCGTTAAAATAATAAATTGCTCCGGAAATTCCCGCTCCAGCTGGGGACTGTAAATCAACAAACCCCGTTGAAAAAGGCGTCATAATACGTTGAAATAATAATTCCGCATAGGCCTCGATAAAAAAGGTGCCTTTTTTATTAAGCTGTATAATATATGTCAACGCCTCTCTATATTTTTCTACAAATTCATCGATCGAATATCCTAACTTTTTTCTATTTTTTACGGCATATCCGTACGGATTAAGTGCTCTGATAAATACTCCGGAAAATTGATTCTGTATATAGTAATCTATAATTTCCTTCAAATTAATTATATTGTCTCTTGTAACCGTCAATAATGCATTCACTTCCTTATCTGTTATTACCTCCCTTATTCTTTTTAAATTTTGTATAAAACACTCATGAGCGCTTTTCCCGTTCCTGGTTTTTCTATGCAAATCATGCAAATTTCTCGGACCATCACAGGATGTCGAAATATCTACATGATGGTTATCTAAAAAGTCAATTTGCCTATCTGATAAATCCACTAAGTTCGTGCAAACTACAAACGATACTTTCTTTTGCGATAATTTTTTTGACCTTCTCTCGGCTTCCAATACAAAAAATTCTAATACGTGCCAATTTAATGTCGGCTCTCCTCCCTGAAATTCAATTTTAATATCTTCGGAGGGTGATTGCAAAATAATATCCAACACATCATTTGCTACATCCATAGGCATATCCGTTTCTGCAGAATCCATACTCTGAGAACTAGCATGACAATAATCACATAAACAATTGCACCTTAAAGTAAGCACTACCATATGCAAAGAAGTAAAATGATCTAAAAAGCTCTTTCTGCTTCGTAATTTGACAGCCAATAACATTTCTATCAACTTTTTATCTTTACCGTCACTGATAATATGATGCGTATATAATTTTTCTTTTGCCCTTGGGGACAACTGGTCATAATTTTCCGTAACTAAAAATTCAAAATCTTGACAGGATAAAAAAACATGTTCGCCTGCCATATTAACGACCAGAAAACAATCATCGTAATGATCAAAATAATATGGATATACTTGAATATTCATTCCTTAATCCCTTTCTATCGGTGAAAAAGCTTTTCTATATACAGCATCTCTGATATTTTGAGTTTTTTTCAGAATGTCAATCTGCAGCTGCTTGTCAATAAAATCTGATAAAATTTTTTCTACATCTTTTTGGGCCGGAACTTCTCCTGTCTCTTTCTTTGTTATAACAAACAGCACTTTGTTATCTTCCCATGGTGAAATTGAAATTAAAAACCGATGATTATATTTATAGGCAACGGCAAAAATCGTTTCCCGTTCATAAAATTCTTTTCCCAATATAATCTCATAACCATTTTCTATTTGTTTATAATGCTGCATAGTAGTACCTAAATAAAAAACAAGCCCTAAAATGCAACTTGTTTTTTCCTTTCTTTTGATATCATTTATACGATGAATAATGTGAGGTATGGGAACGATGGGAATAATGAGAAACATGTGAACGATGCGAATAATGATACATAGATAAGGCATCATTGTCTGAATTATTACGATATGAATACATCCTCTGTTATCCATTAATATTGTTAATAACATTAATTATAC
>CAZDQW010000013.1:0-63850 GCA_964507845.1 uncultured Megasphaera sp. | reverse complement strand
CGCCTTCATCATGCCTTCCGACGAGCCGATAATATCGCCGAAACAGAAAGACGGTCCGGAAAAAACGACTTTTGCCGCACTCAAATGCGTTTCCGTCTGTTTGGACAGCGTAATGATATATTCCCCTTCTTTATCGCCGAACTTCACGCTGCGGATGACGCTGTACAGTAAATAGTTCCGTCTGCGCACTAATGAGGAATCGCCGGAACGGATAATTTCATAATAATACGTCCCGCCTTGTTTCGTATTGGCGGCGATCTTATCCATCGTAAGCACGTCATCCATATAAGGACATACCGGTCTGCCGATAACGCTGTCAGCGTCGCCTTTTATCCCCAATAAATTCACGGCATTCTGATTGATTACTTTGATCCGCCCCTCTTCCGTGCAGCAGATAATGCCGGTTTGGATATTGTCCAGCGTCGTCTGCAAGTAATAGTTCACTTTCCGCACCGATCGGTTGAGGGCAGTAATGTGCTTGGCTGCGTTTTCCAGAGCTACCTGCTTGGAAATGGCTTCCGCGGAAATGACGGCTAATCCCAACGTATGATGATGAGAATCCCACCAGTGGCCGGACACGGCAATAAAACCCATGACGTCTTTCGTGTAAACATCGGTAATCGGGCAGGCGCCGCCGGCTAAATTGTCGTCAATGGGACTGGCATGTTCTGTCGCTCCCAGCAGGAAGGGGCGCTTATACGTATATACAAGATGAAAAAGGCCGCAGTACGGCGCGTCGCTTCCCCTATTCGACCCTTCAACCAGACCGGTCGCCGACAATTCTTCCAACATGTCGCTTGAACCCACCAGTTTCAGGATAACGCCGTCTTTATCCAGCAGCGTAATCCAAAAGCTTTTTTCATGGAGAAAACTATATAGATTTTTCATATACGGAATCGCAACGGATAACAGAGCTTCCGACTTTTTCTGCCTCGCAGACAAATCCGTCACTATCGGCTTTTTAAAATTCGGCGTTACATATCCTCGGGCATACGACGCTTTCCAGCCATATAATATTTCATCCCTCACGCCAGTAATGCCTTCCGTGCTGCCGGTTGAAAAAAATTTATCCCGCATCTTGGCTATTTCCAAAATATGCTGACGTGAAAACAGATTTTTAATATCAGCGCTCATGATCGGTTCACCTGCCTTTACCGGCTGATTACGCAAAAAATATGTTTATCTTTGTATTATATTATACAACATATCATATATTATAATATATATGTTTGTCCTTTACTATTTAATATTGCCGAACAATCCGAAAAATGAATATTATTCATATTTAAATTACTCAATCGGCATGGTTATTGCGGCAGTTTCAGCAGCTCCGCAATACTTGCCGAGCCCTCGGCGAACAGTATTCTTCCTATAACATCAAGCAGACACCCTCTTTTCGGGAAACTAAATGATCCTTTCTTCGCATCACAACAAAAAAAACACCAAGAGAGAGTTCTCCTGGTGTTTTTTTGTTGTGATGCCGTGTTAATCGTCGCTGATAACTTTGCCGGGATTTAAAATCCAGTTCGGGTCAACTGCCCGCTTTATCGTTTTCATCAATTCCAATTCCGCAGAATCGGTATATGTTTCCATATACGGGAGCCGTTTAAATCCGACGCCGTGTTCGCCGGACAAGCGGCCGCCCAGGTCATATACGTACCGATAAGCAACAGCACGGAATTCCTCCAACTGCCGTTCCCATTCTTCATCACTCATATCGCACTGCAAAATCTGGAAGTGAAGATTTCCGTCTCCGGCATGAGCCAGGCAGAATATGCGGAAATCATACTTTTTGCTTTCTTCAACTAACGTTTGAATGCAGTCGGCAATTTTTGTAACAGGCACGACCAGATCTTCGGACGTGGCGACTTTTGAAAAAACTCTCGTGCTTTCCAGGCAGTTCCGGCGCAGCGTCCAGACGCGGTCGTCGGCTTCAACGACGTCGGTGGCGCCGCATTCTTCGCAGATAACCGCCAGTTTTTCCATTTTGTCATCCAGTTCCTCTTCATTAAAGGTTTCAATGGAAATGATATCGTAGTAGCCATCTTCATAATGGGGCAGGCGCAATTCACTGTAGTCGCTGGAACTGCGCACGAAGTTGTTGTCCATAAATTCAACGGACGTCGGGTTGAGGCCGGCTTTGATAAGTTTCGGCACCAGCGCCGTCGCCCTTTCCAAATCAGTAAATACGGCCAGTACATCCAGCCGATAGGGACATAACGGAACCAGTTTCAGCGTCGCCTTCGTAATGATGCCCAACGTTCCTTCTGAACCGATAATGAGCTGGTCCAGACAGAAACCGGTAGAGCATTTCTTCAGGGGCGCGCCTAAATTGGCAATAGAGCCGTTCGGCAAAACGACTTCGATGGCATATACCTGATGGCGCGTCGTCCCGTAACGGACAGCTTTATTCCCGCCGGCGTTCGTCGCCAAATTGCCGCCGATGAGGCAGCTGTCAGCGCTGCACGGATCTCCGGCATAGAGCAGTCCCTTCGAACGGGCCAAATTTTGAATATCAACGGTGCGGACGCCGGCTTCTGCAACCAGGTACATCCCGTCTTCGCTGATTTCCAAAATACGGTTCATCCGCTCCATAAGCAACACAATGCCGTGATAAACGGGAACGGCGCCGCAGCTGACGCTGGTTCCGGCGCTGCGCGGCGTCACGGGCACATGGTACTGATTGGCGATTTTGACAACAGCCGCCACTTCTTCCGTACACCCCGGCCAGACGACGACTTCCGGCGTCCGCCAATGGGACGGCGTCATGCTTTCATCTGATTTATATACATCAAGGATGTCCGGCGATGTTTTGACAAATTTTTCTCCAACGGCATCGCGCAAAGCCTGAATGACTTCTTCTGTAACCGTATTATATCGATTCATAAAATAGCTGCATCCCCTTTCACTGTTTTTATTATGCAACTCTTATATCTTCTATCGCAACAAAAATATCGCAGCACATTTATTATACTATACTTTATTTCATTTGTCTCGTTTTTGCGCAAAAAAATACCGGCAGAATGCCGGTATTTTTTATTTATCTATACGAACAAATTTAGTATCCCTATCAAAAGTCTGCTCTTATTCATCCATCATTGCAGCACGGGAAAGGTTGCCGATGCATGGCTCATAACGGTAACGGTATACTCCGTCTTCCCTTCCTGCGTCAACTCCTGCCTGGCCATGGCCCATGCCTCTTCCAGCGACGCAGCCGGAATCTGCCCGCTCCGGCGGATAATCTCGAAATTTTCCGGTCTCGTAACGACGTATACTTGCTTCATCGACTGAATAATCCCTCTCGCTTTAAAGGCAACAAAAGCCGGAATGGAAAAATCGCCGCGCAAATCCCGTTCAAAGCGTTCCATATCATCCCGGAAGAACCATTTCGTAAAAATGGCCGGTTCTTTAATATCCGGGCAGTCCAAAGCCAAAATCATGATGCCGCCCGGCTTCACCGCAAAGACGGCATTCATATGCGCCTTCGTGCTCTGGTATAAATTCATATCTTTGGGATAGCCTCCGGCTGATCCGATGACGACATCAGCCAGTTCATGAATAGGTACGCTGGCAATGCGCAGCAAGTCATCGCATCCTTTTTTCCACGCATCATACCAATGACCGCCTACGACTTCGTATAAATCGCCGTCAGCCGTAAATACGGTATTCACCAAGAAAGCCGGCTTGAGCATGTCCGCTGCCTGGCACATGTCATCATGAAAGGGGTTGTGCTCAAGCAGACTGGCTTCGCACAGCGGATTGCAGCCGCCGCCGACTTCTTCCGTCAGCGCCAGGACATGGTTGCGCATGATCGACTCGTAGCCGGCGATTCCCGGAAGCACGGCCTTGCGGCCGCCGCCGAATCCTGCCATGGGATGAAAAGATACGGCGCCGGTCAAAATAACTTTATCGGCTTTCGCGGCGTCGGCATGAATATAGATATCGTTTCCATAACTTGTCGTTCCGATATAAACCAGATTGCCGGCATCCCGGCAGTCATGCTGAACAATGCGCAGCCTTCGGGCCATCTCTTCGCCGCATACGGCAGCATCTTCTTCGGGCGTATGGGGCCGGTGCGTTCCCTGCGCAATAATAACGGTAATCTGTTCGTCAGAAACGCCGGCGTCATGCAGTTCTTCAACAATGACCGGCAGCATTACATCCGTATGAACCAAGCGGGTAATATCACTGACGATGATGGCGACAGTATCGTCGGGCTTCACAATATCTTTCAGCGGCAGACTGCCGACCGGCTCCCGCAGCGCACGGCGCACTGCCTCTTTCTCATCGGCGGCGGCAGGGACGCCTGTACCGTGAAGATCATATAATACGCGCTGTTCATCCAAAGCTATCGTTTGCATGTTTTTCCCGCACGGCAGCAAAAATGTTTTCATCGGGCCAACTCCTTTGCAGACAATATTCAATCCATAAATAGATTCCACCGTCCCATATACAGGGCAATTAAAGTACGAATAAACAAGACGGCAAATAATACGATAGTTATCGCATATAAGAGATACTCATAGTCGTCGCCGCGGCGGTCCCTATGTTTAACTATGCTGACAAACCGGACAAGGGTATGCAACATTTCCTATCGCCTTCTTTTCTTGTGTTGTTGCTAATCGTGAGGAAATAACTCGTGAATCTGCCGGGCCGATTCTTCGTCGCGGCGTATCCCTTTGAGAAGTGTTTTTTCCGAATTTTCCATATGTCTTTTTGCGACTTTCCGCGCCATGGCGCTGTTATGGCCGGCTATGTTTTCCACCATCTGCCGATGTTCTTCCCAAGTCGCCGCCAGGCGTCCGGGATAATGCATGGAAATAGACCGAAACCGCAGCATCTGCTCCCGGAGATTCTGGAGAATATCGACAAGACGTTGATTGCGGCTGGCCTGATACAAAATGTCGTGAAAACGGACGTCGGCATCGACAATTTTTTCAAAATCCCCATTGGCCATGTACTCATTGATTTCCACAACGATTCGTTCCAGGCTTTCCAATTCTTCCGGCGTAATCCTTTCTGCCGCCAGCCCTGCCGCCAATTCTTCCAGCGCGCCGCGGATTTCAAAAACCTGCGCAATATCTTTCAAGGAAATGTCTGCGACATACGTGCCGCGCCGCGGCACCATGACGATAAAACCTTCCTGCTCCAGCTTGCGGACAGCCTCGCGAATCGGCGTGCGGCTTACGCCCAGCTCTTCGGCCAGGTGTATTTCCATGAGCCGTTCGCCGGGCTTCAGCACCCCGTCCTTAATAGCCTGCCGCAGCACGTCGCTGACAACATCGCGCAGCGGTCTGTACGCATCCAGCTGAATCGGCTCGAGCTTGTATTGTCTCGCTGGTTTATTCATGCTGCCCGTCCTTTCCTTGCATTAACGAACTGAGGTATACATCTATGCGGCGGCGCGACGCTTCTGCAGCGACGCCTTCATATACGGCCTGTACATCCGCATCCGGCGGCACAAGGGCGAATACCGTCGGGCCGCTGCCGGCCATGAGAGGTCTCAGACCGTATTTCCGCAGCAGCCGGCGGCATTCGTCAATGAGCGGAACATCGGGTATGACCAATTCTTCAAACGTATTGGCCATGGCGCTGACGATGCCGTCGAAATCAGCCGCTTCCACAGCCGCTGCCAGTTCATCTACCGGAACGTGCTGATGGTGCGGACATCGGTCAAACAACGCATACGCCCTGCCGGTATATACGGGAACCGGCGGATGAAGAATCATCACCTTCCACGGCGGCAAAGGCCGAAGCGGCTCCAGTACATCGCCGATTCCCCGGCCGCGCATGGTTCCGCCGCAAAGACAGAACGGCACGTCTGCACCGATGGCGGCTCCGATACGGCATAATTCCCCTGTCGTAAGCTTCAGATTCCACAGCCGGTTCAATCCGCGCAGGACGGCGGCGCAGTCCGTACTCCCTCCGGCAAGCCCCGCCGCTATGGGGATATGCTTATCCACATGAATGCGCGCGCCGCGTTTTTCCGGACAGTACGGCGCCAGCGCTTCAAAAGCTTTATACGCCAAGTTGGTCTCATCGCAGGGAAGAGATTTTTCCGAACAGGTCAGCTCCAGATGATCCGACTCTTCTATCGTTATCATATCACATAATTCAATAGACTGAAATACCGTATCTATATTGTGATATCCGTCCTCTCGCCGCTCCGTAACAGCCAAGGCCAAATTAATCTTGCCGTACCCTTTCTCCTTTATCATTCCTGCGTCTCCGTTTCGCCTGCAAATTTGTAAAACCATATTGAATTAAATTTTTCCTATGTTATAATGTGTACCACAGTAGCCTGTCGGCCGTATTGCCGGCCGATGCTGCCCATATTGTACTACAGTAAAACAGTAATCCGATTTTATTATACCGTCTCTTTTTTTATTTTACAATTGTTTATTTTGAGCCATCCACAGGAGTCCGATCTGATGAAACCATTACAAACCACGACCTGGAAAGACCTGCTCGTCCCCTACCTTGCCTCTTTTATCGGCAGTCTTATCGTCACTATCGGGATGAACGCCTTTTTTATTCCTCATCATATGCTCAGCAGCGGCATCGGCGGCGTCGCTATTATGCTTTATTTTGCCATGAACGTTCCTGTCGGCGCCGCTATTTTCGTCTTAAACATTCCCATCATGGCTGCCTGCTACAAATATATGGGCCGTCAATACACTGTGCTGAGCATCATCGGCACGGCCATTTTTGCCGTGCTTGCCGACACGACGGCGTTTCTTTCATCCTGGAACATCGTCAAGGATCCGATCATTTCCTGCATCGCCGGAGGCCTCGTATCCGGTTGGGGATTCGGCATCTTGTACAAATATAACGGCAACAGCGGCGGCCTTGACGTCGTCGGCGCCATCGTCAAGAAATATTATTCCCTGGAAATGGGCAACGTCGTCATGGGCATCAATTCCATTATTCTCATTGCCGCCGCCTACATGTTTTCGCTGGAACTGGCAGTGCTGACATTCGCCGCGTCATACATTTCCGCCTTTATTACAAATAAAGTAGTAATCGGCTTAAAACAGCGGAAATCCGTATTCATTATTTCCAATCACGCCGAAGAAATCGCTCACCTGATCATGCGGTATATCGGCCACGGCGCAACGTACCTGCAGGGCCAGGGAGCGTATACCATGCAGGACAAACGCATTATTTATGCCGTCATTAAACTGACGGAAGTAGCCAAAGTCAAAGATCTGGTCAACAAAGTCGACCCGGGCGCCTTCATGATTATCAGCGACGCCTCCGAAGTCGTCGGCCGCGGGTTCACGGGCCCTGAAAAAAAGATGAAATATCACGATAATCCCGGCGCGGCCCTGTCTATTCCCCGGACGAAAAAAAACATGCCGTCGGAATATTAAGTAACCGCGACGGCTGTAAATTCCAGATCGGGGGATTACGGAAAGTTTTTATAAAAACTTACGGAAGTAAAAATCCGGCATGCCTTAGGGCATACCGGATTTTTACATATACGGAAAATACCGTATTATTTCCCGCAATACGCAATAACTTCAACTTCTACATAAGCGCCTTTGGGAAGCTGCCCGATTTCAACGCAGGAACGGGCAGGCAGTGTTTTCTGAAAATATTTGGCATATACTTCATTAACGGCGCCGAAGAAACTGATATTCGTCAGGTAAACCGTCGTTTTGACAACATCATCATACGATACGCCGGCAGCTTCCAATATAGCGCCCACGTTTTTCATGCATTGTTCGGCCTGCGCCGTAATGCCTCCGCCTACAAGCTTTCCCGTTTCCGGAACCAAGGGAACCTGACCTGACGCAAAAAGGAAATCACCGGCTTTAATTGCCTGAGAGTATGGGCCTACGGCGCCCGGAGCTTTTTCTGTACTGATTACTTCTACTGCCATAATATACGACATCTCCTTTTTGTTTCTTAAAATATACTTATATTATACCCTACTTTCTTTGTCTTGACCATGGGCAGTGTCCATATACTGTTTCGTTATCTTTTGTGCCGGAACGTACAAGGCCGTACGTTTTTCCGTCATTTTCAGCCTTTTTTCTTCAGCGTGCCGTCTTCGTTGTACTCATTTTTCCGGTAGCCGGCCAGGAAATATCCTGCAGCGGCAATGGCGATAAAAATCCATCCGGCTATCAGCGACATGCGGGTATCGGGGTTGATCCACATGCCGACAGTCACGAGAACGAGGAATATCAGGCAGAACCAGTTGGCATAGGGAAACAGCGGCGATTTGAAAGGATGATCCGCCATCGCTTTTTCTCCCCAGCGTTTCCGGAAATTTTTCTGCGAATACGCAAGGACAAACCATGCGACCATGCCGGGAAATACGCTGGCGCTGTAAATGTATAAAAACAGCTTGGAATCGGGAATCAGGTAATTTAATACGACACCGATGAGAAGACATCCCAAAGTCACCATAATGCCGTGCCGGGGAACGCCGTGGGCGGACAGCTTGCCGAAAAATTTCGGAGCCTGTCCGTTTTCCGCCAACGTATACAGCATGCGGCCGGAACTGTAGATACCGCTGTTGCAGCCGGACAAAGCCGCCGTCAGGACGACGAAATTGATCAGGCCTGCCGCAGAGGTAACGCCGATTTTGGCAAACGTCGTCACAAAGGGGCTGCCGAGCATTCCCAGTTCGTCCCAGGGGTACAAGGTGATGACGATGAAAATAGCGCCGATATAAAATATGAGGATACGCCAGACAATATTTTTCGTAGCCTTGCGAAGCGTTTCTTTCGGGTTCTGCGCTTCGCCGGCAGTAATCCCGACCAGCTCGACACCCTGGAACGCTGCCGCAACGACGCACATGGCGCTGAGCATGCCGCCGATACCGTGCGGGAAAAAGCCGCCGTGCGCCCATAAGTTGGAAAAACCGACGGGAACGCCATTGTTGCCGAACCCGAACAAGATAATCATGACGCCGACGACGAGCATGACAACGATAGTCGTAACTTTAATAATGGCAAACCAAAATTCAAATTCCCCGTAATATTTGACAGCCGCCATATTGGCAACGGTTACAATGAGCATGCCGCCTAACGCCGAAATCCACTGCGGCACATCGGGGAACCAAAAATGGACGTAAATGCCGACAGCCGTCACTTCGGATAATCCCACTGCCACCCATAAGAACCAATAACACCAGGCCGTCAAATAGCCTGCGAAGGGACAAATGTATTTATGGCCGTACGTAGCAAACGAACCCGTAACCGGTTCCAAATACAGCATTTCACCCATGATGCGCATAATGAAAAACATAACCAAACCGGCCAATGCGTAGCAAAGCAGTACGGAAGGGCCCGCTGTCTGGATCGTGCTGGCCGAACCCATAAATAAGCCGACGCCGATAGTGCCGCCTAAAGCAATCATCTCTACATGACGGGGTTTCAGGCCGCGTTTCAACTTGCTGTTATCTGCTGTATCCATAATAACGGTCTCCTTTGCGGTTATTTCAACGTAACATGATACTGATGGTCTTTTAAGACTTCAAATAATTTTTCTACGTGTTTTTCGTTCGCCGTTTCCAGTTCGCAGGAAACAGCCGCATAGCCCATGGCGATGTTATGCTGGCTCCGTTCATGCGTGATCGAAAGGACATTGGCATTAGAATCGGAAATAAGAGCCAGCAGCTTGACCAGTTCGCCCGGCTGGTCGGGAATCACCGTTTCAAAGAACACTTTTCGCCACGACCGCAGAAGGCCGCTGTTAATGACCCTCGTCATGTTGTTGACATCAATATTGCCGCCGCTGACCAAAGCCGCGACTTTCTTGTTGCGGATGCCTGCAATTTTTCCGTTCATAAGCGCCGCAACCGGCACGGCGCCGGCGCCTTCCGATACGGTTTTGACTCGTTCAATCAGCCAGAGAATCGCGCCGGCAATTTCCGTTTCATCGACCGTTACAATATCGTCAACATATTTCCGGCAAATGTCATATGTCACGTCGCCCGGTGTTTTTACAGTTATGCCGTCGGCAAGGCTGGCCTTTCCGTTTACCGTCAGAATGGCTCCTTTTTCAATCGATTCCTTCATGGACGGCATATTGGCTGTCTGCACGCCGATAATCTTGATTTTCGGATTGATGCTCTTCGCCGCTACGGCAATGCCGGAAATCAAGCCGCCGCCGCCGATAGGCGCTACAATTACGTCCATATCAGGCACGTCTTCCAGTATTTCCAGGGCAATCGTCCCCTGACCGGCAATGACCTGGGGATCGTTAAAAGGATGGACGAAGGTATATCCGTACTGTTCCGTAAGTTCAACGGCCTTCGCCGCCGCTTCATCAAAAAAGTCTCCGTAAAGCACGACGTTGGCGCCGTATCCGCGCGTAGCCGCTACTTTTGTCAGCGGCGCGTGCTTCGGCATGCAGATTGTCGATTGGCACCCGTATACGCTGGCCGCCAGCGCAACGCCCTGCGCATGGTTTCCCGCCGATGCGGCAATAACGCCTTTTTCCCGTTCTTCCGGTGTCAGCGACGCTACTTTATTATAAGCGCCTCTTAATTTAAACGATCCGGTACGCTGCAAATTTTCCAGCTTCAGCCACACATCGCACCCCGCCAGCTCGCTGACGGAATTGGCATACGACAAACCGGTCTTCTGCGACACGCCCTGCAGGCGCCGGCGGGCCTCCTGAATCATGTCCAGCGTTACTTTTTCTTGTCCCATAAAAATTCCTCCTTGCCGAATCATAGTTCATGCAAAATATTAAAACCGTTTATTAGTTTTAAGCATTGCTTTTCATCTCTCATTATACTTTCTTTGTGTCCTCTGTCAATGGAATTGTTATTTTTTTAACATATTTGCTATTTAATGAAAATGCTTAATTTTCTCTTAATTATGCCGTTTATTTTATAGTTTTCCCATCCTTATTAAAAGAATTTTTAATTTTCGCCATTCAATGTGTTTACTGTTATAGGACAAATCGACACAATCAGGGGATGTATGTGATATTGGTACCTATAGGCGATTAATAATGATTTTTTGTTATATCAGCTTTCCTCTCTGTCATCGATTTTTTCCATCGCCCCTGTATCTTATTGTTTTTCCTTGTCATTCTTTTTCATAACGTGTATGCTGATTGGCATACTGCGCACCAAGGAGGAATATGGAGCGGAAAGAAATAACCGCCGCAGAAGCGGCGGCTTATTTTATGACTGCGGCGGCATGTATCGGTCATGTTGCGGTTCTGTTACAGTTTTCCTTTGCCTCTACCGGAAAAACGGTCTCTATGCTATACTGCTGACATAACAGAAAGCGAAGGGATCGTGACATCATGAAAAAATCAGCTCTTATACTGGCTATGGCAAGCACTTTCCTTATGGGCTGCGCGGCTGCCGGCGCAATGGATTCGGCAACGCTCTTGCAGAATCCGGCGCGTTACCGCATCGTAAGCACGCAGGCCGACGGCATCGTATACGTCGATACGGAATCTATTCAGAGTATGCAGACTCGCGATTTTCCCAGCAGCCTCGAAACTATTTCCTGCACCTTGTATGTGGAAAAATACAATAGCCGGCCAGATGCCATGGCGTTCCAGCAAAACAGGCTGATCCGCCAAATCAATGAATATTCAGCCGTTCTTCACGGCAATAAACGGGATAATGCGTATGAATTAACGGCAGAACTGCAGCACGTATACGATCCCGACGGCGCCGCTAAGGAAATCCGCATCGATATGATTCAATTTCAGCACATTCGCAGCATGTTCATCACTATGCACCGTCTGGCATCACTGCCAAAGCAGCCGCAGCCGCTCAGCCAATAAAAACACGCCGTACTCTTCTGAGTACGGCGTGTTTTGCCATATGTACTATTTAAAAACGACAGGCTTGATTATTTACCGGCTAATGCTTTATACGCTTCGAGGCGCTGCTTCATATCTTCCGCCGTTTTATCAAGGAATGCATCCGCCTTTTCAGGGAATACAGTCTTCAAGGACGCATACCGGACTTCGCCCATAAGGAAGTCTTTCAGATCGCTGACCGGTTCCTTCGAATCCAGCGTAAACGGATTCTGTCCCTGTTCTTTCAGCTCCGGATTATAGCGGTAAAGATGCCAATATCCTGCTTCTACGGCTTTTTTCGCTTCGATCTGGCTGAATGCCATACCTGCTTTAATGCCGTGGTTGATGCAGGGCGCGTAACCGATGATCAGGCTCGGCCCGTCATACGCTTCCGCTTCCCGAATGGCTTTGAGGCACTGATTTTTATCGGCTCCCAAGGCAACCTGAGCAACGTAAACGTAGCCGTACGTCATGGCAATGCGGCCCAAATCTTTCTTTTTCGTTTTCTTTCCGCCGGCGGCAAATTTAGCAATAGCCGATGTCGGCGTTGCTTTCGACGATTGGCCGCCCGTATTGGAATAGACTTCCGTATCGAAGACGAGGACGTTGACGTTTTCTCCCTGGGCCAAAACATGGTCCAGCCCGCCGAACCCAATATCATACGCCCAGCCGTCGCCGCCGAAAATCCACTGACTTCTCTTGACAAGCATATCGCGGCGATCATAAATGCGGCGGCAAATCGGGCAGATGTCTTTTGCTTTTTCTACGACGGCAATTACCTTATCGGCTCGCTCGCGGGTTCCTTCGCTTTCTTCTTTCTTGTCAAGCCATTCCTGGAATACGGCTTTGGCGTCATCAGGCGTATCGGCGCTGTCGATGGCTTCCTGGATTTCCATAGCCATCTTTTCGCGCATCTGCTGCGCCGCCAGCAGCATACCCAGCCCAAATTCAGCGTTATCTTCAAAGAGGGAATTTGCCCAGCCGGGCCCATGGCCGGCGGCATTCGTCGTATACGGCATGGACGGCACGCTGCCGGACCATACGGATGAACATCCCGTCGCATTGGCAACCATCATGCGGTCGCCGAAAAGCTGCGTAACCAGTTTCGCATACGGAGTTTCGCCGCAGCCTGCGCAGGCGCCGGAAAATTCGAGCAGCGGCTGCTCAAACTGGCTGCCTTTAACGGTAAATTTATTCATGGGGTTTTGTTTAGGCGGAAGCTTTACGGCGTATTCCCAAAGCGGCGCCTTTTCTTCCTGCGTACCGAAGGGCTTCATTTCCAGCGCTTTGTTCTTCGCCGGGCAGACCTGCGCGCAGCTGCCGCAGCCGAGGCAGTCGAGAACGCTGACAGCCATGGTAAAATTCATGCCGGCAATGCCCATCGCCGGTTTCGTCTGAAGGCCTGCCGGCGCGGCGGCGGCTTCTTCATCGGTCATCAGCACGGGGCGGATCGCCGCATGCGGACAGACGAAGGAACATTGATTGCACTGAATGCAGTTATCGGCAATCCATTCGGGAACGTTGATGGCAACGCCGCGTTTTTCATATGCCGCCGTTCCCTGCGGATAGGCGCCGTCTTCCAGACCGATAAAGGTACTTACCGGCAGGGAGTCTCCTTCCTGGGCGTTGACCGGATCGAGGATCTTCGTTACAAATTCCGGCACATCTTTAGCGGGAACCGGTTCATCGACAGCGTCGGCCCAGCTTTGGGGAACATCGATTTTCACAATGCCGGATACGCCGCCGTCAATCGCCGCGTTATTCATATCGACGACTTTCTGTCCTTTATTGCCGTACGCCGATACAACGGCAGCTTTCAAATAGGCAACGGCATCTTCAATGGGAATAATGTCGGCGATTTTGAAAAACGCAGCCTGCATGATCATGTTGAAGCGACCGCCAAGGCCTATCTTCTGAGCCATATCAACGGCGTCAATGGTGTAGAATTGGATGTCGTTCTGCGCAATGTACCGTTTCATCGAAGCCGGCAGGTTGGCATCCAGTTCTTCCGGCGTCCAAAGCGTGTTCAAGAGGAAGCTGCCGCCTTTTTTCAGTCCGGCCAGCACGTTGTATTTATGAACATACGACTGCTGCGAACAGGAAACAAAGGCCGCCTTGTTAATGAGATACGATGATTTGATGGGGTTCTTGCCGAAACGCAGATGCGATACGGTAATGCCGCCGGACTTCTTCGAATCGTAGGCAAAATACGCCTGCGCATGCATGTCCGTATGGTCGCCGATAATCTTGACGGCGCTCTTATTGGCGCCAACCGTGCCGTCGGAACCGAGGCCCCAGAACTTGCAGGCCGTCGTGCCTTCCGGCGTCGTGTCAATATCTTCGCCGACCGGCAGGGACGTGTACGTTACATCGTCGACAATACCGATGGTGAACTGGTCTTTCGGCTTGTCGAGCTTCAGGTTTTCAAAGACCGAAAGAATATGAGTCGGCGTCGTATCTTTGCCGCCGAGACCGGCGCGGCCGCCTACGATAACAGGCTGCTTTTCCTTGCCGGCATATACGCCTTTGACATCAAGATAAAGCGGCTCGGCAACGGACCCCGGTTCTTTCGTGCGGTCGAGGACGGCAATTTTTTCCACTGTTTCGGGAATATATTTGAAGAAATATTTTTCCGAAAACGGACGGTACAAATGAACGGCTAAGAGGCCGACTTTTTCGCCCCGTTTATTTAAAAAGTCCACCGTTTCTTCAATCGCATCGGTCAGCGAACCCATGGCAATAATCATGCGGTCCGCATCGGGCGCACCGTAATACCTGAACGGATGATATTCCCGTCCCGTAAGGGCCGAAATTTTTCCCATGTAGTCTTCCACAATATCCGGCAGCGCTTCATAATACTTGTTCTGCACTTCCTGCTGCTGGAAATAAATATCCGAATTCTGCAGCGTTCCTTTCGTCGTCGGATGATCCGGATTGGTGCCGCGGTCCCGGAACTGCTTTACTGCATCCATATCGACTAATTCAGCCAGGTCTTCGTAATCCAGCGCTTCGATTTTCTGAATTTCATGAGACGTGCGGAATCCGTCGAAAAAGTTCAGGAACGGAACGCGCCCTTTGATGGCCGACAAATGGGCGACTGCCGAAAGATCCATGACTTCCTGCACGCTGCCTTCGGCCAGCATGGCGAAACCGGTCTGGCGGCAGGCCATAACATCGCGCTGATCGCCGAAAATGCACAGCGTATTCGTCCCCAGAGCGCGGGCTGCTACGTGGAACACGCCGGGAAGGAGTTCCCCGGCAATCTTATACATGTTCGGAATCATAAGCAGGAGCCCCTGCGAGGCCGTATACGTCGTCGTCAATGCGCCGGCTTCAAGCGAGCCGTGCACGGCGCCGGCAGCGCCGCCTTCGGCCTGCATTTCCTGAATGCGCACAACCTGGCCGAACATGTTTTTGACGCCCTGCGTCGCCCATTCGTCCATCTTTTCAGCCATCGTCGAAGACGGCGTAATGGGATAAATTGCCGCAACATCAGTAAATACGTAGGACACATAAGCGGCAGCGGTATTGCCGTCCATGGTCATCATTTTTTTTGCCATGTCGTTCCCTCCCGTGATCGTATAATAATTTTAAGTAT
This sequence comes from uncultured Megasphaera sp., assembly GCA_964507845.1. Taxonomy (GTDB): domain Bacteria; phylum Bacillota; class Negativicutes; order Veillonellales; family Megasphaeraceae; genus Megasphaera. The sequence goes on along the minus strand of CAZDQW010000013.1, from coordinate 48,465 downwards.
TCATATATAATTTTATTATAACGTATATATTTACATCTGTAAAACTAATACATTTAATTACAGTAATCAATATTTTTGATGACTTAGTAAAATCCTTTCCTGACTGCCCATATTGACGAGATGCGGGAAATACAGCATACTTATCATGGAAAGGAGTGTAGCCGCCAATGGAAATACGAAATTTGACAACCTTTCTGCAAGTCGTTTCTATCAAAAACTTCACGCAGGCCGCACGTGCTTTAGGCTATTCCCAGTCTAACGTCAGCGCGCAGATCCAGCAGCTCGAGCGGGAAGTCGGCGCGCCTTTATTCAACCGCATCGGCCGGCAGGTCACCTTGACGCAGTACGGCGAAGAGCTCATTCCCTACGCGCAGAAAATTGTTTCGACAGCCTTGCTCATGGAAAATTTTCTGAAGGAAAAAAATTCTCTCGGCGGCACCATCCGCATCGGCATGGTCGAGTCGCTCTACGAACTTCTTTTCGAATCATCGCTGCTTCGCTATCATCAGCAGTATCCCAACGTCCATGTAGAACTCATCGTCGACGACACGGCAGCGTTAAAAACGGGAATGCAGACCGGCGTCCTTGATTTTGCCTGTCTCATTGCCGAACCGCTGCCGAAAACGCAATGGCAGACCTGGTATTCCCGTCCGGAAGAAATTGCCGTCATTGCCCATCCGGATAATCCGCTGAGCCGAAAAAGCAGCATCCTGCTGTCCGATCTAAAAGACGAGGAATTTATCCTCATGGAACTGACAGCGCCGTACATCATTATGTTTCAAAACGCCATTACAGCGAAACATATTACGCTTCATCCGTTTCTGACGCTGCAGAGCGCCGATACGGCGACACGGCTGGTCAGCAAAGGTAATTTCATCTCCGTTCTGCCCCTGTACACAGTGGCTCAGGCAGTAAAACGAGGCGAAGTCGTCATCCTTCCTGTCGCGGACTTTCAAGAATCATCGTATGTGCAGATGGTGCTCCACGCCAACAAAGTCATGACGCCGCAAATCGAAGGCTTCCTCCAGGAAATCCGCACCGCCATTGAAACGGAAATTACGCGCCTGTAAGGCATTCAAATACAAAAAGAAGGTGTAAGTCATGAAATTAATGGTCTCAGGCATCGGCGGCGTCGGCGGCTATCTGAGCGCATATCTTTGCTCCCGTTATCCCGGAGACGTTACGCTTGTTGCCCGCGGAAAGCGAAAAAAAGCGTTGACCGCCGGCCTTTCCGTTACCAGCCCGCTCCTGGGCAATCAAACTTTCCATCCGGCCGTTACGGACCGGCCGGCAGCAGCCGGCATCCAGGATGTCATTTTTATCTGCGTGAAAACCTTTTCCCTCGACGAAGCCGCCGCCGCGCTTATCCCCTGTGCCGACAGCCATACTATCGTCGTTCCCGTGATGAACGGCATTGACCATGCCGAACGAACGCAGGCTCTGCTGCCGGCAAGCCGCATCGTCAATTCGCTCATCTACATCACATCGGCAGCCTGCGGCGACTATTCCATTTGTCATACGAGCCCTTATGTCCGCATGTTCGTTGACAGCCCGGACAGAAAAGCGGCAGATACGGTCTGCCGCCTTCTCCATCATCCGAACGAATTTAACTGTACCGTTCCAGCCGATATGAAAACGGAATTGTGGAAAAAATATATCATCAACTGTGCGTACAATACCATTACGGCCTATTACAGATGCACAACAGGCGGAATTTTAGCGTATCCCGAACGGTTCGGGGAATTCCGCGCATTGCTGGACGAGTCCTGCGCAGCAGCAGCCGCCTGCGGCATCAGCCTGCCCCGCGACTTCTCCGCGCAGACATTTGAAAATATGATGCACCGCCGCAACGCCGATGCGACAAGTTCCATGGCCCGCGACGTCCTGTCCGGCAGAAAAACGGAACTGGAAACATTCGGCGGTTATCTTACCCGCCTTGCACGGGAAAAAGGACTTTCCGTCCCGATGTCGGAGAGATTTTACGCGGCGCTGAAAGAAAGAGAGTGTGGAAAATGAAATTAATGGTATCCGGTATCGGCGGCGTCGGCGGCTATATCGCATCCGTCTTATGTGAAAATTACCAAAGCGTGACCCTCATCGCCCGCCGCAGGCGGAAAGATGCGCTGCTGAAAAATGGCCTTATCCTGCACAGTGATTTCTACGGGGAACACGTTTCCCATCCGGCCGTAACCGACAAACCTGCCGATGCAGGCATACAAGACGTCGTGTTCGTCTGCGTTAAAAATTATTCTCTTCCGGAAGCGCTGGCGGCGCTCCGTCCCTGTATCGGCGAGCATACTATCGTCGTACTAATCCTCAACGGCGTAGATCACTGCCGCGTTGCCCGGGAAATCCTTCCCGGCACGCGCTTCGTCGATTCTGCCATATATATTACATCGGCTTATCAGGAAGATTTCTCCATCTGCCAGAAAGGCTCCTTTGCCCGCATCTTTATCGGCGGAAGCGACGCCGCCGCAGTACAGCAAGTATATGAGATTTTAAACCATGAAGGGCTGACGTGCCGCATTGCCGGCAACATTACGGCCGAATTATGGAATAAATATATTACAAACTGCGCCTATAATGTCATTACGTCCTATTACAGCGGAACGATCGGCCATGTTTTCAGCCAGCCCAAGGGAAAAGAAGAGTTTTACACGCTCCTGAAGGAAGCATATGCAGTCGGGAAAAAACTCGGAATCCCGCTCGATGATTCCTTGCCTGACGCCATTTTCCACCGCGTATGCCGCCAGAAAAACAAACAGGTCACCAGTTCCCTGGCGCGGGATATCATGCACGGCCGGGAAAGCGAGCTGGAGACATTCAGCGGTTACCTCGTAAAAACGGCCCGCTCCCTGGGAATGTCCATTCCCTTTTCCGAACATTGCTACGACGTTCTTTCCCGCTGTATGAACACGCAAAAAGAAAAAGAGCTGCCGCACGGGGAAAGCAGTTCTTCCCCGTGCGGCAGCCCCCGGCAATAGCGTTCCCGGCAGAGCCTTTCTCCATGACAGCTTTTATTTTAAGACAAAGAAATACAGGAAGGATACGGCAGCAACGGCAAACCGATAGCAGGCAAAGGACGTAAGGGTCGATTTATTCAAGAATTTCAAAAACCACAGCACCGAGATATAAGCGACAATGAACGCCGTGACAAATCCGACAGCGATCATGAGCAAGTCGTTGCTGTCCAGCAAATCAAAGCTTTTGAACAAATCGTAAAAACAGGCCACAACCATAACCGGCACGGCGATGATAAAGGAATAATCTGCCGCCGCTTTGCGGCTCAAGCCCAGAAACAGCCCGCCGGCAATGGTCGATCCGGAGCGGGAAAAGCCGGGCCACAGAGCCAAAATCTGAAACGCACCGACGAAAAAGGCCTGCATAACCGTCATTTTTTCCACGTCATCGCAAACGACGCGTATTTTGGATTGTTCCGCCAGCAGCAGGAACAACCCGCCTACAGCAAGGCCGATAACGACAGTACCGACGGAAAACAAATATTCCTTTATGAGGGAATGCATCAAATAGCCAATGCCCATGACGGGTACGATGCCTGCCGCCACATGGGCCAAGGTAAGGCCTGTATCCGTGCGTCTCCAGTTATCGGGCTTCAGCAAATTCCAGCAACGGTATTGCCTTGCCATGCGGATAAATTTTTCCTTGTAAATGACCAGTACCGATAAGATCGCCCCAAGCTGGATAAACACTTCGAACACGCTGGCGCGCGGTCCCGTGAACCCAAGCCAGTCTCCGACAAGAATCATATGTCCTGTCGAAGAAATCGGCAAATATTCTGTCACGCCTTCCACAATGCCTAAGATGACGGCAATACTATAATCATTCATCTTTCCTGCTCCTTTTTATGGACTGAACATACGCTTGTAATTATATCATGGCCGGACGTGGAAGGAAAGTAAAGAAATTCATAAATGGTTAAACAAAGTAAAAACACCGCGGAAAGATAAATCTTTCCGCGGTGTTCTGCAAACAGCAGCAGTTCAGTCTAAAGAAATGACGTGATTCGGATCTTCAATGGTAAATTTGGCATACTTCGGATCGCCGTTATGTTCGAAATACAGCGTATTGCCGTCAAGACTGCCCCGCCAGCTGACAATAATCGGGCATTCTTTGCTCAACTCCCGAAGCATCTGCACAGGGTTGAGGTTCAGAATAGGAGCAAACAAAAATTCCACATTATCAATCATGACGACACGGGCATTAAGGCGGTGAATTGCCGTGGAAATAAGAGCAATCGCTTTTTCCGGACGATCTGCGCGGGGAATTTCCAGAAATTCATCATCAAACAGTTCTCTGGCTTCACAGATCTTCCAGCCTTCCTGATACGTCAGTTCCCGAATAAGCTTGCTCTTTCCGGATCCCGGTCCGCCGATCAGGATCAGCAGCTTTTCCTCTTCCTGTGCAATATACTTCCACCTTTTCAAAACATCTGCATCTGTAACCATGGAAATCACCTTCATCTGCTAGTATTAGTTATATTTATTATACTGGATGAATGTCCTATAAGTAAAGCACTTTTATTATTTTATTTGCGTATGCAGAAACATGGTCACTTCAGGCCGTACCGCGCCATGGGATCCTGCAGGTTCCGAATCGGCGCGCTGACGAGCAGCACGTCGTCGACATACCGGCTCTTATGGTTGACGACAAATACGAGAGACACGCCTTTTTCATACGGGCTGTCGTAATAATACGCATCGACAGCCTTTTCGGCATCGGGACCGATTTCTACTTTATCGGGCCGGCCGTACAGGGAAAGAACCGTCGAAATATGGTATCCCAGCGTGGCGCCGCGGCTCGTATACGCATTATTGGTCAGCAGGAATACTTTTTTTATCGTATTGCGGCGGTCCACTTCAACGCCGTAGTCGCCGTAGAGCCAAAAATCATTGCCGTCCCGCTTGACCAGATTATTCCACATGTTATATTTATTGGCTTCAAACGGCGTATTCAGGGAAAATCCCATGAGGCTGAAATCTCTTTCTGACCAGGAATTCTGCGCCGGCAGTCCGCCGACCCTGCCATAAGGCAGCCGTACGGGCATCAGCGCGGCCCGTTCGATTTTCCGATCGGCCACAGCCAAGACGAGCATCGTGTCTCTTTCCGGATTTTCATAGGAAAAATAATATATATTCCCGTCGGCATCACGCAGCACGCTGGAAGGAATGCCCATATTGCGCATCAGGATTTCTGCCGGCATTTTCAGCTTCAGACCGCGGCCGAAAACCACATCCCGGCCTTCCGCCAAAAATGCGGCTTCAACGCCCGGGCGCGCTTGACTGCCGGCGGCAGTCAATACGCCAGACTCGTTGCGTATCTTCACCTGCAGCACCAGATCCTTTTTCCGGTCGTACTGCGCCGTTGTATAATGGGCGCTTTTAACCTGTTTCGACGGATTTCCGAACAGTTTTGTCATCTTGCCGGGCTGATCACCGCGGCCAAGGCCGCCGATATGGAAATCCGTTTCCCCGAGACGAGGAAGCGAGGCGATAGGCAGCGCTTCCCGCTGCTCCTGCGTCAATACGTTCCCGTTGCCGCTCAGCAGTTCCTCTGTCTGTTCCTCCTCAGACGAACTGTTAAGATACTTGGCCGCGCCGGAAACTTTATCTTCCTGCGCCGTCTCCCCGCTCCTTTCAGCGCCGTCATCCTGACCGGCAAGCACCGCCGTCAGGAATTCAACCTGCATGTCTTCCGCACGATTGCTGTCAGACGCCGCGGCCGGAGCCGCTGCGCAGGCAAGGCATACCATTGCGAAAAGCACTATTTTCTTATACTTCATCGCGTTTCTCCTCTGCTGCTTGCGAAAAAACACCCTCTGCCTTGGCCAAAGGGTGTTTTGCTTTTTATTTCTGCTCCGGACGGCTCAGGGGAAACAGCAAAACGTCGCGGATAGACGCGCTGTTGGTCAGGAACATGACCAGCCGGTCGATGCCGATTCCCAGGCCTCCCGTCGGAGGCAGTCCGTATTCCAGGGCGCGGCAATAATCTTCATCCATCTGATGCGCTTCGTCGTCGCCCCGTTCCCGTTCTTTCATCTGTTCAATAAAACGATTGCGCTGGTCGATGGGATCATTCAATTCGCCGAAACCGTTCGCTAATTCACGGCCGTAAATAAATCCCTCAAACCGGTATGTCAGAAGCGGATTATTTGGATCCTGCTTGCTCAGCGGCGAAATTTCCAGCGGATGGTTCGTAATGATCGTCGGCTGAATGAGATTTTCTTCTACATAATTTTCAAAGCAGCCGTTAATGATCTTGCCGATGCCGTCGTATTCCCCGTATTCAACGTGAAGTTTATCAGCAATGGCCCGAGCTTCGTCAATCGTCCTGACGTCGGTGAAATCTTCACCGGTATACTTCCGGACAGCTTCAATCATCGTCATGCGGTTCCACGGCGGCGTCAAATCGATTTCTTTGTCAATATACGTAATCTTCATCGTGCCGTACAGCTCCATGGCCAGCTGGGACACCAAATCTTCCGTAAGTGCGATAACGTCTTCCAAGTCTCCGTATGCCTGGTATAATTCTACCGTCGTAAATTCCGGGTTATGGCGCGTATCAATGCCTTCATTGCGGAAGCAGCGGTTCATTTCATATACCCGTTCAAGGCCGCCGACCAAAAGACGCTTCAAATGCAGTTCCGGCGCGATGCGCAGATATATGTCCATGTCAAGGGCATTATGGTGCGTTTTAAAAGGACGCGCCGCCGCGCCGCCGGCAATCGTATGCAGCATCGGCGTTTCTACTTCCAGAAATCCCCGGTCGTCAAGGTATTTGCGTATGCCTCTGATAATCCTGGAACGCTTGACGAACGTATCCTTTACGTCCGGATTGACAATCAAATCCAAATACCGCTGGCGGTACCGCGTTTCTTTATCGGTCAGGCCGTGAAATTTTTCCGGCAGCGGACGGAGAGATTTGGATAAAAGCGTCCAAGCATCTACGCGGATCGTCGTTTCTCCGGTATGCGTCGTAAATACGCTCCCTTCCACACCGATAATATCGCCGATATCCAGGAGCTTGAATAAATTGTACGATTCCTCGCCCAGCACATCTTTGCGGAAGTAAAGCTGAATTTCACCGCTGATATCGCGAAGGACGCAGAACGCAGTTTTTCCGTGGCGGCGGATCGCCATGAGACGGCCTGCGGCACGGACGGCAGCTGCTTCTTTTTCCAATGCTTCCGCCTGATCTTTCAGTTCCTGCGCATGGTGATCCCAGTTAAATTTCTGCCCGAAAGGATAAATGCCTGCATCGATAAAGGCCTGCATCTTTTCGCGGCGTACTTTCATCTGATCGTTTAATTTTTCTTCTTCTATTACAAGGGTTTGCTTTTCCTCTGACATAATCGCTCCTATTCCTCCTGGCCGGTAATATCATTCTGCCTTCGGCGGCAAAATACGGTATTTCAGTTCGCCTGCCGGCGCTTTGACCGTAACGACGACAGGATTGGCCGCATTGATCGTCTGGCCCAAAATGGCTTTGCCTACAGGAGATTCGTTGGAAATTTTATTGTTGAACGGGTCGGCTTCCGCAGTCCCGACGACGGTATAATCAAACTGATCGCCTGTTTCCACGTCTTCCAGCACCACCTTGGAGCCCAGGCGTACCCTCGCCGCACTGTCTTCCGATTCCTGAATGATTTTTGCCGTGCGGATCTTTCCTTCCAATTCGGCAATACGGCCTTCAATAAAGGCCTGTTCATTCTTCGCGTCGTCGTATTCCGAGTTTTCGCTCAAATCGCCGAGAGCAATCGCTTCCTGAATACGTTTCGATACTTTGATGCGGCGAACTGACTTCAGTTCGTTCAATTCGTCTTTTAACTGCTGCAATCCTTCCTGCGTAATCAGCGTTTCGTTCACCATACTCTATATACCCCTTTTTCTGATAACTGCAAATAGAAATAGTGTCAAGACACCTTGGCACTATTTCCTCCTTTTTACTATATTACGACACAGTTAATTATATGCGTATCTGTTATTTATGTCAATGAACAGCCTTTAAACAGTATTTTCGGATCATCAGCAAATGCTTTCACTCTACTCTGCAAACTTTCTGCTGAAACGCACTTTAGGTTTATCGCAAAACATCTTATTTAGGCACAGGTATGCAGTATTTTTTATTCATCTCCGCGCTGGGTTGAACAGTAATTGACAGCGGTCTGGAAATAATGCCATGCATGTACAACGTTCTGGATATATTATTCCCCATATACGTAGGATGCGGCCAATTATCTATGTTATCCCCTTTAGGTACAACTAAGGTCATTTCACGCATTCCCATCCGGTCGGCCGCCATAATATTTTCCAGCAGTTCTTCATCAATCTGTACAGCAATAGAAGGCGCAGCCCGCCTCATGGTAATTTCAGCATAATGACCGTCAATCCCTTTGCTGCCCATGGTTTCAACCGCTAAAAACAATACGACAAACGGCAATATAATAAAAATCTTCGGATACTGCTTTATAATATATGCACTGGCAGAAAAGAGAAGTAAAATTACCCAGAAGAATATACCGATAACGACATCGCTTCTTCCCATATAAGAAGGAGCAGATTTCGCACAGACGAGCAGCAGATACATACCTGTCATTGCCATTGCGGCAATAAGAAAGACGCATGTTTGTTTAATCGCATCATTAGTCTCTGTACCTTTGTATTTACGAAAAACACATCCAGCGGCAATACTTACTGCACCTAATAAGCAAATAAACCGAATATTAAGCTGTTTTACAACTTTGAAAAAGGCCATGGCAGCATCGTCTGCCGGCAGCTGCATAATGCTTTTTCCAATCTGATGCGACCTTCCTCCGTTCGCTTCGTATACTAAGGAAATAAACCAAACTGCTAAAATCAGAATAAAAAATCTATTTTCTCTGACAAAATCGATCAACGCAGATTTCGTATGCAGACAGGAATAGTTATGCATTACTTTCCAGACCAAGCAGATGCAGATATAAGAAATCAATATGATGCTGGATAAGATATTGGAAAAAACAGCCAAATACAGGATAATAAGCAGTATGCTGCATTTTTTCAAACTCTGCTCAAAAGGAAGTTTCCCTGTAATGTGCTGCTACCAGAAGAATAAAACTAAACAGGCATTCCATAAAGCAGGAATCAGATAGTGAAACGTATTGGTAAGACTTGTTGAACCAAATAAGAACTGGCTCGTTCCGTTGCCTTTGAAAATTAAAAAATGAATTAAGAAAAATATAAAGGAAAAAATATAACTGTTTTCCAAAGACAGTCCCCAAAATTTCTCCAGCCAGCGTCTAAACAATAATACATAGACAACAATGATGCCGCTCAAAACTCCGGCAGATACTAAGGTAATGGAGTAAATGTAATTTCCTGTTAATGGTTTTATTACATATGCAGCTACATAGCCTACTAAAGGAAACAGTGTTTCCGGTAATATTTTAATGGGATTCCAGCTGCCCCAGGCAGGAAGAAACTTCCTTTTCATGGATAAATTAGCCCAATCGTCACCATCATAAGGAACAAGCATATTGGCCTGTGTAAAAAATATAAACAGAATTAAAAAAATTCCTGCGGCATATGCCCATTGGCCTATCTTCCCGTTCCAGCCATAGTTATTCATCGTCCTTGTCCTCCCATCCTCTGGCACATGACTCGCTCGCCGTTATAGTCTTTGACCAAATACAGCGGTCTGCATTTGCTTTCGTTGAACACGCGTCCCAGATATTCTCCCATAATGCCCAGAAAGAATAGCTGTACGCCGCCAATAAATAGGATGACTGTAATCAAGGACGGATATCCTGCAACATCGCCTCCGTACAGTATTGTCTTCATAATGATTACGGCCATATATATCATGGCAAAACATGCCAAGATACATCCGGCAAAAGAAGCGAAGCGAAGCGGCGCGATGGTAAAGCTCGTCAATCCTTCCATCGCCAAGTTGCATAATTTCCAATAATTCCATTTTGTTTTTCCTGCCGCCCGGGCCGGCCGGTCAAACAGTATTTCTTTTTTACGGAAACCGATCCAACTGAACAGCCCCTTTGTGTACCGCTGCGATTCCCGGATCAGGCGCAGTGCGTTTACGCATTGCCTGTCCAGCAGCCGGAAATCGCCGACATCAGGCTGAACGGGAATCGTTGAAAGACCCTGGAGAATTCGGTAAAACGCATGGGAAGACCATTTTTTGAAAAAGCTCTCCCCGGCCCGGCTGTTCCGTTTTGCGCACACATCGTCATACCCCTGCTCCCACCAGAAAATCATTTCCGGAATCAATTCCGGCGGGTCCTGCAAATCGGCATCCATGATAACTGCCGCATATCCGGCTACATAGTCAATGCCGGCGATCATGGCAATTTCTTTTCCGAAATTGCGGGACAAATCAACGTAACAAACTCGTTTATCCCGCTGCCGCAGCGTTTTTACAATGTGCAGCGTCGCATCTGTGCTGCCGTCATTCACGAAGACAAACTGAAAATCGTATCGTTTTATTTCATTGATAACGGACGCTGTCTTTTCATAAAAAACAGGCAAAACTGCCGCTTCGTTATAACAAGGAACTAAAAGAGAGATAAGCCGTCTGTCTGTCTGTCTGTCTGTCTGTCTGTCTGTCTGTCTGATGATATCAAATCCCCTTTTTTCCGTCAACAGACGTAGTTTTATGTTCCCGAAACAAAATTAAGAAGGCGTCTGCGCCGCTTCATCCATCATGCGGCGGATGCAGTCGCGAAATTCCCGAGCCGTTCCGGCATTGTTGATGCGTTCGCGCAAAGCGGCTGAGCCGTACAGGCCTTTCGTATACCACGACGCATGGGCTCTCATTTCCCGCACGCCGATGTATTCTCCTTTATACGCCAGCAACGCTTCAAAATGAGCGAGAATCTGCGCATACCGCTCTGCCGGAGACGGCGGCGGCACGATCTGTCCCGCATCCATATACCTGTAAATCTGCGGGAAAATCCACGGGTTCCCCTGGGCGCCCCGGCCTATCATGACGGCGGCGCACCCCGTTTCCGCAAACATGCCCATTGCCGACGGTCCGTCAACAATATCGCCGTTGCCGATGACAGGAATAGATACGGCTTCAACGACTTTCCGTATTTTTCCCCAGTCAGCGCGGCCGCTGTAAAACTGCTCTCTCGTCCGTCCGTGCACAGTAACAGCCGCCGCGCCGGCGGCTTCCGCCCGTTTTGCCAGCTCGATGGCCGTAAAGGAATGTTCATCCCACCCTGTGCGCATCTTGACCGTCACCGGAATAGACACGGCCTGAACGACAGCCCGGATAATTCGCTCCGCCTTCGGCAAATCCTGCATGAGCGCCGACCCTTCGCCGTTTTTCACGATTTTCTTGACGGGACAGCCCATATTGATATCAACGATATCGGCTCCGGCTTCTTCAACAGCCGCGGCGGCTTCGGCCATCGCCTGCGGATCGGCGCCAAAGATCTGCATGGACAGGGGATGTTCCCCTTCATCGATATACAGCAATTCTTTCGTATGCTTATTTTTATAGCGGATTCCCTGCGAACTGACCATTTCCGTGCATACCAAAGCCGCTCCATAGCGGCGGGCAATGACGCGGTACGGCAGATCGCACACGCCGGCCATGGGCGCCAGGATGACAGGCCGTTCAAGCGTAACCGAGCCGATCGTCAGCGGCTTAACGGTTGCGTTCATAAATAATTCTCAATCCTTCCAGCGTCAGCATCGGTTCCACGACATCGATGGCGTTCGTAGCCGGCGCAATAACGACAGCCAGTCCGCCCGTAGCAATAACTTTGGCCTGGCCGCCTAATTCGCGGCGCATGAGGGCTACAATGCCTTCCACCTGCCCGACGAAGCCGTAGTACACGCCGGCCTGCATGCTTTCCACGGTGTTGCGGCAAATAACTTTGTCCGTGCGGCGGATTTCAATGCGCGGCAGCTTTGCCGTGCGCTGCACCAGCGCATCCGTAGAAATACCGATGCCCGGGCAGATGGAACCGCCGAGGTAATTTCCTTTTTTATCGACGGCGCAAAACGTCGTTGCCGTGCCGAAATCAATAATGATAACAGGCCCTCCGTATTTTGCATAAGCAGCAACAGCGTTGACGATGCGGTCGGCGCCGACCTCACGGGGATTATCGTATTTAATATCCATGCCCGTCTTAATGCCCGGCCCGACAACAAGCGGAACAAGTCCGAAATAACGCTGGCACATGCGTTCCAGCGTCGGCATGACCGGCGGAACGACGGAGGAAATAATAATCGCGTCTATGTTGTCGTAATTAATATCATTAAGAGAAAAAAGATTGCGGATCTGCACGCCGTATTCATCTGTCGTGCGCAGTTTGTCCGTCGAAATACGCCAGTGATCCACCAATTCCTTGCCGTCGAATACACCGAGAACAATATTGGTATTGCCTACATCAATAACTAATAACATATGCTTTTACTCTCCCTGTCTGAATAAAAATAAAATATACGCATACTATTATAGCAGTATTTTTCTTCCGCAGACAGTCGTCCCGAACAATTCCTGCCTGGCAGGCCCGCCGGAAACGACTCTCTTTTCCTGCCCAGCCATCAGACGGAACGAACGCGTACGTCTCCGGCTATGACCTTTTCAACGCCTGCCGCCGTTTCAACAATCAAATTGCCGTTTTCATCCAAATTGACGGCTTTGCCGGAAAAAGTCTTATCTGCCGCCATGACTTCCACATCCTGATTCAGCATGCATGACAACACTTTCCACTCTTCCAGGATCGGCCCGAATCCCTGTTCGGCGGCAATTTCATAATACCGCTCCAATTCATACAGCACGTCCTGCAGCAAAGCTGCCCGGCGGACCGGTACGTTTTCCATGGCAAAACTTGTCACGGTCCGTTTCAGCTCCCGGGGCAGTGCTTTCTTTTCAAGTGCCGTATTGATTCCGATTCCCATGACAAGATAATTGATCTTTTCGGCAGACGCGTTCAGTTCTGTTAAAATGCCGACGATTTTCTTATTTCGGACGAGAATATCATTGGGCCACTTGATGCCGCAATGGATAAGCCCCATTTTCCGCAGCACCTTTGCTACGGCCACCGCCACCAGCAGCGTCATTTTCGACACTTCCATCGGCGAAAAGGAGGGCCGCAAAATAAGAGAAAACCAGACGCCTTGGGCAAACGGCGATATAAAAGAACGATCCAGCCGTCCCCGGCCGCCGGTCTGTTCTTCCGCAACGACAACCGTTCCCTCTTCAGCGCCCCGGTCGGCTAATTTCTTGGCCGCCGTATTCGTCGAATCTATTTTTTCGTGATAAACAAAATTTTTTCCAAAGGCCTTCGTCTTCAGTCCCGGCACTATGCAGTCCGGCAGCAGCAGCTCCGGCGCATTCTTCAGACAATACCCTTTTTTCGTATATGACTCGATGACATATCCCCGCTGCTTCAAGATGCGGATATGCTTCCAGACGGCAGTGCGTGAAATGCCGAATAGTTCGGAAATTTTTTGTCCGGATACGAATACCCCTTTATGTTTCAGCAAGTAATCCAGGATATCCTGTCTCATCTTTTTCACCTCTAGTATATTCGATATGATTTATGTATATGTATGCCGTAATCATACTAAATTTACATTATACATAGTGCCATTGTAGCATAAAAGTCATGCCTGTCAATATATAAAAAGGAATCAATCCCATTATTTCTTACCTCTCCGAACGCCTTGTCATGCTCTCGCCGGAAACAAAAAACTGCGGCAGAAATGCCGCAGTTTTTACTTATTCATTTGATTCCGAAACAGGATTTCCCCACGGGCTGACTTCCACGCGTTTTGTCTGCTCTTCCGCAGGTTCGCCGGGTTCGGCAGGTTCGGCCGCCGGAGCTTCCAGCGTTCCGTATTTGACGAGGTTTTCTACCTGCGTGCTGTTGATCGTTTCTACTTCCAGCAGCGCATTCGCCATGTTCTGCAGAGCACCCATGTGGTCACGGAGCATCTTCAGGACGTCAGCATAAGCTTCGGCTACAATATCGTGCATTTCCCGGTCGATCAGTTCGGCAACGCCTTCGCCGTAATTGCGCTCATGTCCCAGATTTTTGCCCAAGAACACCTGTTCCTGCTGCTCGCCGAAAACCATGGGTCCCAATTTGGAACTCATGCCCAGACGGGTAATCATCTGGCGGACGATGCGCGTAACGCTCTGCAAATCGCCGGACGCGCCGCTGCTGATTTCATTGAACACGATTTCTTCCGCCGCCCGGCCGCCTAAGGCGACGCGGATCTGCGCCAGGTAGTAAGACTTCGTTTCATAGGACCGTTCTTCATTAGGCAGCATCATCGTATACCCGCCGGCACGACCGCGCGGGATAATCGTCACCTTATGCACAGGATCGGCGTCCGGCAGCAGATAAGCTACCAGGGCATGGCCCGATTCATGCACTGCCGTCAGGCGTTTTTCCTTATCGCTGATGACGTGGCTGCGCCGTTCAGGGCCGAAGCATACTTTTTCACTGGCTTCTTCCAGCTCCGCCATGTTGATGACTTTCTTATCGGCACGGGCGGCAAGAAGAGCCGCTTCATTGAGAAGGTTGCCCAAATCGGCTCCCGTAAATCCCGGCGTTTTCTTGGCGATGATGTCCAGATCTACGTCTTTGCCCAAGGGCTTTCCTTTGGCATGAACCTCGAGAATAGCGCGCCGCCCCCGCAGGTCCGGACGGTCAACCGTAATCTGCCGGTCAAAACGGCCCGGGCGAAGCAAGGCCGGGTCAAGAATATCAGGACGGTTCGTCGCCGCAATGGTGATAATGCCTTCGTTTGCGCCAAAACCGTCCATTTCGACGAGAAGCTGGTTCAGCGTCTGTTCCCGTTCGTCATGACCGCCGCCGAGACCGGCGCCGCGCTGACGGCCTACGGCGTCGATTTCATCGATAAAGACGATGCACGGCGCGTTCTTCTTCGCCTGGGAAAACAAATCGCGAACACGGGAAGCGCCGACGCCGACAAACATTTCCACAAAATCAGAGCCGCTGATGCTGAAAAAGGGCACGCCGGCTTCTCCGGCTACGGCACGAGCCAGCAAGGTCTTGCCTGTCCCGGGAGGTCCGAAAAGAAGCACGCCCTTGGGGATCTTGGCGCCGATATTGTTATATTTGCCGGGATTGCGCAGAAACTCGACGATTTCCGCCAGCTCCGCCTTGGCTTCGTCTTCGCCGGCAACATCTTTGAACGATACTTTTATCTTGCCTTCGCCATGCATTTTCGCATGGCTTTTACCGAAATTCATGACCCGGCCGCCGCCGCCCTGGGTCTGCTGCATGATGAAAAACCACACGCCGATGAGCAGGAGAATAGGCAGAATCGAGCTCAGCAGGCTCATCCACCACGACGGCTGTTCAGGCGGCTTGGCGATGACATTGACTTCCGCTTCGCGCAGCGCCGGCATGAGCGCCGCATCCGTCGGCGCGTACGATGTAAAAGAAGTCCCGTCCTTCAGCTGTCCGACTATGGCGTGATCCGCCGTGATCTGCACGGCGTCTACTTTCTTCTGCTGAACCTGGCTCATGAAATTCGTATAAGAAATTTCCGATTTATCAGCACTCTTCGTCGTAAACGCGTCGATAATCGTTACAGCGAGGATAATAATCAATAAATATAGGCTTACATTGCGAACAAATCTGCTCAAAATACTTCTCCTTTCCAGGTAGTCCGTTGCTTAATCCTATCCATTTGCCTTTAGTACCCAATACATGTTTATATTACCACACTTCCGGCAATGCAACAACAATCTTTACAGTAAAAATCTCCATTTTGCCGTACATTTTTATTTCATATACACGTCTTCTTTCAAAATGCCGATATACGGCAGGTTGCGATATTGACTGTCATAATCCAGGCCGTAGCCGACGACGAAAGCATCCGGTATGTCAAAGCCGTTGTAATGGACAGGAACCTCAACCAGCCGGCGCGCAGGCTTGCTCAGCAGCGTGGCCAGACGCACCGACGCCGCGCCCCGTGCCGACAAAAGCGGCAGAAGGTGGCTCAGCGTAATGCCCGTATCGATGATGTCTTCGACGATTACTATATGTTTTCCCTTAACGGATGAGTCCAAGTCCTTCCGGATATGGACGCTGCCCGACGACGTAGCCGATGAACCGTAGCTCGTGCAGCTCATGAAATCAAATTCAACAGGTACTTTGATACAGCGGGCCAAATCGGTAAAAAATACGACGGCGCCCTTTAATACGCAGCACAGCAAAATGCTTTTCCCTGCATAGTCTTCCGTAATCTGCGCGCCCATTTCCCGAACCCGCTGCTGTATCTGTTCTTGCGTAAATAATATTTCCTTCACGTCATCATGCATAGTCTCTATATCCTCCTGAATCATCCTGAAACAATCTTCCTGTTAATCGTCTTTCCGGCGGCGGCCGCAAAAAGGAACGACACACAGCGCTTCTTTCGTCGTATACGCCGTAAACGTTCCGCATTGAAACTCTTTTCCTCTTCCTTTGCCGGCCAGCTCCCGTACAGCCTCGACATACAGGAACGGCACGTCCCGTTCCGATCCCGTCGCATCTCTGCACAGCCTGCGGACGATACGGCGCTGAAGCGCCGCCGGCAGCGCCAGGAACTCTTTCTTGCCGACGGCCATACCGGCGTTTTGGCAGGGAAAAGCCTTTTCGGCGTATACATCGGCAGCAATCCGGCTCATGTATTCATCTTCATCTCCGGCAATCCGGGCCAGCCGGTTCAGCTCGCCGGCAATCGCCGGATTATAGGTCTTCAAATACGGCAGCAGTTCCAGCCGTATGCGGTTTCTCGTAAACTCCGGCGAATCGTTCGATTCGTCATGGCACGGCGTCAGCCCGTTTGCGGCAATGTAGTCCTCTATGTCCCGGCGGCTCACGCCCAAAAGGGGGCGAATCACGTCGCCGCTTCGGGGCTTCATTCCCCTGAGCCCGGCAAGGCCGCTGCCCCGCAGAAGATGGAGCAGCACCGTTTCAGCCTGGTCGTCGCTGTGGTGGGCAACGGCAATCGATACGGCCCCGCAGCGTTCTTTTTCTTCCCGCAGCAGGCGGTACCGTTCTTCCCGGCCTGCCGTTTCCAAAGACAGGCGTTTTTTTCGGGAAAGAGCCGGCACGTCGGCATGACGGCAGACAAAAACACAGTCCCTCTTGCAAGCCTCAGTCTCTACGAACGCCGCTTCGCCGTCGGCAGCGCGGCGGATGCCGTGATGAACGTAGCAGACGACGATGCGCAGTTCATATTCGCGCCGGAGCTTTGCCAATATGTCCAGCAGTGCCAGCGAATCGGGACCGCCCGAACACGCCGCTACAACGGCGTCGCCGCGATGGAGCAGGGAGAACTTCCGGCAAAAAGCGCCGACTTGCCCGGCAAGATCATTCATGACAGCCTCCTGCCGGGGAACGCCATGCCGCATCGTGGAAAGCCCTGCGGTAAAAAATGCCTTCCATCAGATCCCGTTCGCTGACCGTAACGGCGGAAAATCCATAATGCCGCAGAAACGAACGGGCAATCGCAAGCCCGGCAAGGATAATACCGCTGCGCTGCGGATGAAGGCCCGGCACATGACGCCGCTCTTCCGGCGTCATGGCCTGCAGCATTTCCAGCCGCCGCGAAAGCTGTCCTTCCGTCACGACGGTTCCTTCCACCGCCGCTGCATCGTATACGGCCAGTTCCAGTTCCATAGCCGCCAGCGACGTCAAGGTGCCGCCGACGCCGATGACGGTGCCGGCGCCTTCCGGCATGGGAAGCCATTGGCTGGCGCAGTACGACTCCAGAGCCGCCAGCTCAGCGCCGTCCATCGCTTCGTTTTTCGTAAGCCTTACGGCGCCTAAGGGATAACTGTGCATCCACACGGCCGTCCCGTTTTTCCCGGCAGCGGCTTCCGTACTGCCGCCGCCAATGTCAAGAACGACAGCCTGCTCGCCGCTTTCAAGGCGCGAGGAAGCGCCGCAGAAACTGAGCGCGCCTTCTTCAAGACCGGAAATAACGCGGCAGCGCCATCCGAACCGGGCCCGCACTTCCGCCAAAAAAGCCTGTCCGTCCAGCGCTTCGCGGACGGCGCTTGTCGCAACGGCACAGACGGGAATGCCGCCGAGACGGGCCTGCCAGGCTTCCATTGCGGCAAACGATGCGGCAATTCCTTCCGGCCATAAATGCTTCGTCTCTTCAACGCGGCAGCCCAGACGGGTCGTCGCCAGTTCTTTCGGCGAAAAAATCCACGTCCTTCCGTCCCATTTCCCGGTCATGAGCCGCAGCGAATTCGACCCTATGTCTACTACTGCATATGTCATGCTGTTCATCTTTTTCCCTCCCGCCGAGGCGCCGCCCCATCGGTAAAACAAAAAGAGCATTCCGGACAGGAATACTCTTTATTCGTCTTAATAATTGCCCTGCAGGCGGATCAGTCGGCACGGCGCGCGCCGCGGCCGCCCCGTTTCGATTCCGTATTGCGCCGCAGATCCGTCAGGCGTTCGTCACTTTCCTTCAGGAATTTACTCAGCCGGTCCTCGAAAGACAACGACATAGCAGAAGAACGGCGATTGGATTCAAAATTATTGTGCTGGCGGAATTCGTGCTTCGTGCGGATCTCCTTTTTTTCCGGCGCCGGCTGGGTCTGTTTGATGGACAGCCCTATTTTTCCCCTATCATCCACCGAAAGGACCTTAACGTTTACTTTGTCCTGCACTTTCAGAAAATCATGCACGTCTTTTACAAACTCGTTGGCAACTTCGGAAATATGAACCAGACCGACTTTCTTATCCGGAAGCTCGACAAAGGCGCCAAATTTTGTAATCCCTGTTACGGTACCTTCCAATACACTGCCTACTTCGATTGTCATGTTGCTTACTATTCCTCCTTGTATGTACAGCCTTGCTGTCAACACGTATGATGATATTATACCCATAAATTGCAGAAAATTCAATCTAAAAGTAAGGCAAAATTCGTATTGACCAGTCTGTTTCAACGCCTGTACGGAATTTCTCCGGGCTTGGCAAGACCAAACTCTTCGCGCGCAAGATCGGCGACTTCATCTTCTTCGCCGAGATGCTCTTTCTTCTCTTTCAGCCGTTTGTTTTCTTCTCTCAGCGTCTGCTCCTGACGCAGCGTCTGCTGCATATTTTCGTGAATTTTCCATAGCTGATAGCACCGGGAACAAAGGAACAAGCCGCCGATAAGCAGGATGCAAACAACGAGCGCTTTATACGCCGTCAAGGTACTGTTCTTTTTTTTTCGCCGCCGGCGACCCGGCTTGGCCGTCCCGTATCCCGCCATTGATCTGCTCCTTCATCATACGTTGTCATTTCTTATAAGTATACCCTGATTTACCGGTAAGATAAAGTTTTTTTCTTCCTTTTTCAGCTCTCGTCTTTAAAAACGGCATTAAGTGATATATACTAGAAAAAATATACAGAAAAAGAGGTATTGCCATGAACTATGAACCCCTTTCCGGCGCCGTGCTGGATGCGCTCAAGCGCACCGTAGGACCTAAAAACGTCATTACCGATAAAGACGCCTTGGAGCCGTACTCGCATGACGAAGTAACGGATCCGGCGTACTGCCGCATGCCGGAAGCCGTCGTTTTCGCGGAATCGGCAAGTCAGGTATCGGCTGTCGTGACCTTGGCCAACGCCTATCATTTTCCCGTCGTGCCCCGGGGAGCCGGCACGGGCCTTGCCTGCGGCGCCGTGCCGATTTACGGCGGCGTCGTCCTGTCCCTGGAAAAGATGAACCGGATCCTCGAAATAAATGAAGAGGCCATGTACGCTGTCGTCGAGCCCGGCGTAAGAACCTCGGAGCTGCAGCAGGCAGTCGAGGCCAAAGGATTGTTTTACGCCGGCGACCCGTGCAGCGGCGATTCCTGCTTTATCGGCGGCAATATCGCAACCAACGCCGGCGGCAACCGCGCCGTGAAATACGGCACGACCCGCCACCAGGTATACGAAGTGGAAATAGTGAATCCGACAGGCGCCATTGTCCGTCTCGGCGCGCGCCTGCAGAAGCAGTCTACCGGCTACTGCCTCGAACAGCTCATCATCGGCTCCGAAGGCACGCTGGGCATCATCACGCAGGCGACCGTCAAGCTGCTGCCCAAGCCGCCATATACCCTCGATCTGCTGGCTGTTTACGACTCGCCGGAAAACGCTATCGGTACGGTTTCCGCCGTCATGAAAGCCGGCATTGTGCCGACGTGCGTCGAGTATATGGATAACATTACGATAAAATCCGTCGAAGCTTATTTGCATGAAAAATTACAGGGAAGCGACTGCGGCAATTATCTCATCGTCGAAGTGGAAGGATCCAGCGAAGAGGAACTGGACGACAAAGCCGTTCTTCTTGACGAGATCTGCACGGCAAAGGGCGCCTCTTCTGTCCTGGCAGCCGACCGCAGCAAAATCTGGAAGGCCCGCAAAGCGTTCGCCGAAGCCGTCCGCGCCGAAAGTCTCATTGTCAGCAAGGAAGATGTCGTCGTCCCCGTCGACCAGGAACCCCGTCTTTTCGCCGAGATACTGCGGCTGGCCAAAAAATACGGGCTCGTTACCCGCATTGCCGCTCATGCCGGCGACGGGAATATCCATCTCAACATACTGAAGGAGAAAGATACGCCCTACGAAGACTGGTGCCGGCGCATCGAGCAAAACCAGCAGGAACTTTATGCCTTTATTTACGCCTGCGGCGGCCGATTATCGGGCGAACACGGCATCGGCTTTAAGCGGCGGCACCTTATGGAGCAATTTACGAATCCTGACGAGCTGGCCATGATGAAGGCCGTAAAAAAAGCGCTGGATCCCAACAACATCCTGAATCCCGGCAAGATTTTCCGCATGGACTGACGTCCCGCCGCCGCAGACAGGCGGCACTACTTGCCAAGGCGGTCCATTATGTGTATAATGTTTCCTGTAACACATTATCTTCAGGGCAGGGTGAAATTCCCGATCGGCGGTATAGTCCGCGAACGCTGCGGCGTAGGAGCAATAAGCTCGTGATTTGGTGCAATTCCAAAACCGACAGTATAGTCTGGATGGAAGAAGATACGGTACGGCTGCATCTCGGCAGCTTGTATTGCCTTGACCGCAAAAAGCCCTGACGTTGTCAGGGCTTTATTATATACAGGAGGTTTTATCGTGTTGAAAGAAAAAAGAGCATTTAATACAGTAGAAGAAGCCATTGAAGCGCTTCAGGCCGGACAGATCATCATCGTTACGGATGATCCGGACCGGGAAAACGAAGGCGACTTTATCTGCGCCGCCCAATACTGCACAACGGAAAATATGAACTTTATGGCCACGCACGGCAAAGGGCTGATCTGCATGCCCATGAATATCGAATATGCCTGCAAACTCTGCCTTCCTCCCATGGTCAGCACCAATACGGATAATCATGAAACGGCCTTTACCGTTTCCATCGACCACATCGGCACGACGACGGGCATTTCCGCTGTCGAACGGGCCTTCACGGCGCGGAAATGCACGGAAGAAACGGCACGGCCCGAAGATTTCCGCCGTCCCGGCCATATGTTTCCCCTCATAGCCAAAAAAGGCGGCGTCCTGACCCGCAGCGGCCATACGGAAGCAACGGTGGATCTCATGCGTCTTGCCGGGCTCAAGCAGATCGGTCTGTGCTGCGAAATCATGGCCGACAACGGCACGATGATGCAGTCGCCGAAATTATGGGATTTAGCCGACCGGTACGGCCTTAAGTTCATTACCATTCACGACCTGCAGAATTACTGCCGGCGCCGCG
Source organism: uncultured Megasphaera sp. (assembly GCA_964507845.1). Taxonomy (GTDB): domain Bacteria; phylum Bacillota; class Negativicutes; order Veillonellales; family Megasphaeraceae; genus Megasphaera. The sequence continues at coordinate 26,731 of CAZDQW010000013.1, read as the reverse complement.
ACAAGCACGTCGTCCGCGAAGCTGCCGCCAATATGCCGACGAAATACGGCGAATTTAAAATCTACGGCTATGTCAACGATTTAACCGGCGAACATCACGTGGCTCTCGTCAAAGGCGACATCGGCGACGGCAAAAATCTCCTCTGCCGCGTTCACTCCGAATGTCTGACCGGCGACGTCTTCGGCTCCTGCCGCTGCGACTGCGGCGAACAGCTCGCCGCCGCCATGACGCAGATCAACGCCGAAGGGCGGGGCATTCTTCTGTATATGCGGCAGGAAGGCCGGGGCATCGGCCTGATCAACAAGCTGAAAGCCTATGTCCTGCAGGAACAAGGCTACGATACGGTCGAAGCCAATGAAAAGCTCGGATTTGCACCGGATTTGCGGGAATACTGGATCGGCGCGCAGATTCTGCAGGATCTGGGAGCAAAAGAACTGCGCCTCCTGACGAACAATCCGGAAAAAATATATGGTCTTGAAGGATTCGGCGTTGAAATTGTAGAACGGGTCCCCATTGAAATGAAGCCGCAGAAATTTGACGAATTTTATTTGGAAACAAAGAAAAATAAAATGGGTCATATTCTGCCTCACCTGCATTAAGCAATCATACGTTCAAAGGAACAGGGACGGCATCTGCCGTCCCTGTTCCTGCATGAACCGGTTCAAATCTGCGTACAGCCCGCTGTTTTGCTGCGGGAAAAAATCTTTATTCCTTATTCATTATCTGTCCAGGAGGACTACTTGTGCTGAGAAAAATCATCTGCATCGACGAAGAAAAATGCACCGGCTGCGGCGCCTGCGCGGCCGCCTGTCACGAAGGCGCCATCGCCATGATCGGCGGCAAGGCCCGCCTCATCCGCGACGACTATTGCGACGGCCTCGGCGCCTGTCTGCCCCACTGTCCTGCCAATGCCCTCTCCTTTATTGAGCGGGAAGCTGCGCCGTATGACGAAGAAGCCGTAAAAGCTCATATGAACCAAAGAGAAAAAATGCCTCCCCTTTGTCCGGGATCTGTCGCTCGTTCCATAGGAAACCTGTCCCATGACGGCGCATCCCAGCTGAGCCACTGGCCCGTCCAGATCAAGCTGACTCCCGTCAAAGCTTCCTGTTTTGACGGCGCCGCTCTTCTCATTGCCGCCGACTGCACGGCCTATGCATACGCCCGCTTCCACGGCGATTTCATGCGCCGCCGCATTACGCTCATCGGCTGTCCGAAATTAGACGGAATCGACTACTCGGAAAAACTGTCGGAAATCATTCGGCAAAATACCGTAAGCGCCGTCACCCTCGTCCGCATGGAAGTGCCTTGCTGCGGCGGCCTGGCCATGGCGGCGGAAAACGCTATCCGGAAAAGCGGAAAAGAGATTCCCCTGCAAATCATCACTATCACGACGGACGGCCGCCGGAAAGAATAACCCTGTTGATTAAACCTGACCAACGTATCGTACAAACCCCGTTTAGCAGGCATACTGCCTGTCAAACGGGGTTTCTTTTATTCCTGTGTTATTTTCCTTTATGGGCAGTAAACCGACGCGTTCTTACTGTTCCGCCGGCTCATGTTTTCTCCTTCTTATCTGCTTCCGCAGCCGTGCCTTTTTCCGCTAACGCCTGCAAATCGCCGTCGGGAACGAAGATAAAACGAACCGGCAGGTTGGCCGCGCCGGGAGGCATCATATGAATCGTCACATCAGTGCCGGCGGAAAACGTGTCGACGTACTGTATGCCGTACGAATCATTTCTTCCCATGCTCAGCCCTGCCGACGGCAGTTCCACTATTTTGGTCGTCTCTGCCGGCGTGTCTTTCTTATAGAACAGCTCCGCTACGCCGGCATATTCGCCTCCCAGTGTATTAAAATACAGATGCACGCTGCCTTCGCCTTTTGTCTTCACGGTGATCGTATAGTCGAGACCGTAATTGCCGACGTTCTCGGAAATCCGGTTATCCATGACGTCCCGTCCCTTCAAAAAGGGATCGTATATGCCGTCGCCTATTTTGATGCAGCTGATGCCGTCATTCGGCGCATACGAAAAGAGAGATTTGATATACCGGTCTTTTCCCGGGAATGTGCCGCGCATTTTAAACGCATCGCTCGGCAGATACTGCTGTTTTTTTACAAATGTCAGGGAGTCTTCGTACAGCGGCACCATAACGGCCGACACGTATACAGGGCTCGGCAGTTCCATATCGACGATGCCGGAAAAAAGCTGTTCCGGCCAAACGGCAATTTTATCGAGCCGGTCGGCCAACAGTGCGTAGTCGTGGGCACCGACCTGCACCGTATTCACAGTCCGGTCGCCTTCATAATACATCGTCGATAATTCTTTGCCGACTAAATAATACAAGGCGCTCGGCCTGGCATACTGAAAACCTGTCAGCGCCACGTCAACAGGTTCATCGCCGGGATTATAGGCAATGACGACAATTTTTCCCGGAAACGGCATTTCATTGACATGATAAAAATACATCCGGCAAGGGCCGCTCACTTTATCGCCGTATAAAATTCCCGGCGCCGTCACGTATTCCGGACAGTCGGAAAGAAGAAGGGTCCCCGTATCGACGGAACCGGCCAGGAGAATCTGCTTCATCTCGGAACGGACGACGCGGCTCATGACGTCCGGATCATCCGGCGAAACAGCTGCCGCAGAACCCGTCAGCGCCCATAAGACCCATAAAAAACACGCTGCCCATTTACATAGTATGGATCTCATGAATCTAGTCCTTCCAGTTGTTTTGCTATATCGGAAATTTTTCTGAAACGATGAGCCAGCCCCGATTTCGTCAAACCGGACAAGGCAGCCAGCTCGCTCATGGGAGCTTCGGGATTGTTCATGCGCAGTTCCGCCGCTTCCTGAAGCTTCGGCGTCATGCGCCCGTACATGCCGGACGCTTGTATTTTTTGAATATCCCGGCGCTGCCGTATCGCCGCATCGACCGTTTTCTGCAGGTTGGCCGTCTCGCAGTTGACGACGCGGTTAACGTTGTTGCGCATTTCCTTGACGACACGGACGCTCTCAAAGGCCATATACGCCTGGTCGGCGCCGATATACTGCAAAAAAGCAGATACGCCGTCCCCTTCTTTGATGTATACGAGATAATCGCCCTTGCGGTCGGTCATCTTGGCCGGCAGGCGGAAACGGCACATGATTTTGAGCAGTTTCTGCGCAAACGCTTCATTTCCCGTCAGCAGTTCCAAATGATAGTCCCCTTTCGGCTGGTTGACGGAACCGCCGCCCATAAAAGCGCCGCGCAGAAACGCCTGCTGGCAGCCGGCATTTTTCAGGTCAATGGTCCGGAACTCCTTGTCTTTCGGAAATAAAGACAGCTGCTGCAGCGTCTTCGTGCTGGCAAAAGACGGCGGCACGCGGAGGATATAATAATTTTTTTTGCGCAGCCGCAGCCCCTGCCGCACCCGCACTTCCGGTCTGATGGCAAAAGACTGCATCCACATCGTCAGCGCTTTCCTGGCAACGGCATTATTCGACGTGCTGAATTCCATGCCCACATGTCCGCGGGGGCCCAGAATGACCGACCCTCCCATGCACAGCAGCGCCGCCAGTTCCGCCTGCCGGCAGGCGGCGTTTTCCGGCCGGCAATGGGCCACTTCATTTTTTACTTGTTCGGCAAACGACATAAACTCAGCCTCCTAGCGGTGTTTCAAGTTATATCGTTTTAAATAGTAATGGAGCAGTTCCGGCGACAAGTCCGTGCGCAGGGCGTTGATCAAATCAAAAAGCACATCGGCTAATTTTTTCGTATCATGCGTCGCGCCCGTGCTTTTGTCGACTAAATCAGCGGAGATCAGCGTCACGCCGGAATGATGAATCTTCTTCTTGTCGATCCTAACCGGGTAAGATCCGACAGCGGCATAGCGCTGCAGGATTTCCGTATCGACGTCGCCGCCGTTGGCAATGACAAAATCGATAACCGATTCGCCGATTTGCTTGTCAATTGCGCTGATATGGTCAGATACGCTGTATCCGTCCGTTTCTCCCGGCTGGGTCATGACGTTGCATATATATATTTTCTTCGCCTTGCTGCTGCGCACGGCGGCGGCAATGTCGGGAACGCACAAATTCGGCAGAATACTGGTATATAAGCTTCCCGGCCCTAAAACAACGGCGTCGGCGTTTAAAATCGCGTCGACGGCAGCCGGTATGGCTTTCGGCTTTTCCGGCGTCGTAAAGACGCGTTTTATTTTTCCCCGCGCCTGGGGAATCTGCGATTCGCCGCAGATAATTCGCCCGTCCGTCATCTCCGCGTTAAGCAGGATTTTTTCCGATGACGATGGAATGACCTTGCCGCGGACTTTCAGAACCTTGCTCGTCGCATCCATCGCCTCTTCCACGTCGCCGAGGACTTCGATCAACGCGGCGATAAACAGATTTCCGAAGCTGTGGCCCGTCAAATTGCCTCTGCCGCCGAAGCGGTGCGCAAAAAGTTTTTCCATCAGCCCTTCTTTATCGGCCATCGCCACCAGGCAGTTGCGCAGATCGCCGGGAGCAATAATATCCAGATCCTGGCGGATGCGGCCGGTGGAACCGCCGTCGTCGGCGACGGCAACTACAGCCGTCAAGTTGTTCGTCTTTGTCTTCAGCCCTCTCAGCATGACCGAAAGACCGGTGCCGCCGCCGATAACGACGACTTTCGGCCCTTTTGACATCTGCAGGTTCCACAGCAGCAAATCGCTGATATTTTCCGATCCATCGGAAATAACCACGCCCAGCATCGTCCGTATAAGGCGGCGCGTCGCCCATGCCATCACGACCAGCCCGACGAGGATGACAACGATACCGACAGTCGCCAGGACAGTATAATTATACTGCCCTGTCATTTCATACAGCAGACGGAACAGCCAATCTTGTGCCTGGCTCAGCCACTGATAGTTAAACGTCAGGACCAGGCCGAAACTCGTCGTCATCATGCCCAGTCCGAAAAGGAAGAGCCAGCGCTTGATGTGAAGCCCCGGATGGAGCCATTTTAAAAAACGCATACTCCCGCACCTCCGCTACGGACCTTCATATCCCGGAGCGTCTTCTTCCACGTCGTTTTTATACAGATCCCGGTGTTCTACAGTCACGTCAACGCCTGTTTCTTTCAAATGTTTATACAACGCTTCGGCCATGCAGACACTGCGGTGCATCCCGCCGGTGCAGCCGACAGCAATGACCAGCAAACTCTTTCCTTCGCGCTCGTAATTGGGCAGGAGAAAGTCTATCATATCAAACCATTTTTCTTTAAACGTCTCCGATATGGGAAAACTTTCCACATATTCCCGCACAGCCGGAACGCGCCCCGATTTATGGCGGTATTCTTCCACGTAAAAAGGGTTCGGCAGGAAACGCACGTCTTCGACAATATCGGCGTCAATGGGCATGCCGTGCTTAAAGCCGAAGGATACGACCGTTACGTTTATTCCCTTGCGCCCTTCGCTGACGGCGTATTTCTTGACCAGGATTTCCTTCAGTTGCTTAGGTTTCAAATGCGTCGTATCGATGATAAAGTCTGCTTTTGTCCTGAGCGACGCCAGCCGCTTCCGCTCTTCGGCAATACCCTGGCTGATGCGGCTGTGCGGCGCCAGCGGATGCGTGCGGCGGGTTTCCTTGTACCGCCTTACCAGTACCTGGTCCGACGCTTCAATAAAGACGATTTCATAAGAAACGCCCTGCTCTTCCAAATCTTTCAGCGACTGGCTCATGGCGTCGAAAAATTCGCCGCCGCGGATATCGGCAATCAAGGCGACGTGACGGACCCGTTCGCCGCCTTTGATGCACAGTTCGGCAAATTTCGGGATGAGCACCGGCGGTATATTGTCAATGCAGAAATAGCCGATATCTTCCAGTACCTGTACGGCCTGGCTCTTGCCGGCGCCGGACATGCCGGTTACAATGATCAAATGGAACTGATCCATGAAAGCCTCCTTGTTCGTATTATAATACAAATTTTTCAATGGCGGCGGCAACACCGTCATCATCATTGCTGGACGTCACATAGTCTGCGGCCTGCCGGACCTGCGGCGCCGCGTTGGCCATGGCCACGGAAAAACCTGCTTCGCCGAGCATATCTAAATCGTTTTGCGAATCGCCGACTGCCATGATGCGGCTTACGGGAACGCCGAACAGCTGGCCGAGACGGTGCAGCCCGACGCCTTTGTTGACGCCTTTCGGCAATATTTCCAAAAAAGTGGCGTTGGAAAATACAATATTGAACCGTCCCGGCATGGCCGCTTCAATTGTCTCTCTGCGGCGCACTAATTCATCGTATTCACCGCGGCTCAATATCTTGTTCGGCCGCCCCTGGAGGCGGTAAAACGCATCGCCGCAGACGACGGCGCGGCAATGCGTCACGGCTTCGTAATCCTGAATCCATTTTTCATAAACGGCGACGCGAAGCACATCGTCAATATAGGTCTGCATCTGCCAGCCCTCTGTCCTTGCCAGTTCCAGCAGTTCCGCCGCATCGTCTTCGGCAATAGCCTCTTCAAAAAGAATCTGCCGCGACTCGGCCCGCTGGATCAGGCCGCCGGCATAAAGCATCATCGGAATATCTCCCAGTTCCAGCAGTTTTGCATACGGGCTGGCCGTCGCATACATCCGGCCCGTAGCGATGGCAACGGCAACGCCGCGCCTGCGCGCCTCCCGGACAGCCGCCACCGTCCGCGGCGATATGGTCGAGTCGCTCCGAAGCAGCGTCCCGTCCATATCAAGAGCTATCATCTGGATGGCTTCATCCCGATCTGTTGCTGTACTCATAGCATATCACCTTTTTTCCAATTAAATTCCTGGCCTGCCGGTTCCGGCCGGGGCAGGGAGCTTCCTCCCAATTCCAAGTCGGCGGCAAACGCTTTGGCCAGGCGGTCGATTTTCAGCTGCTGTTCTCCCGAAGCCTTGCGGCGGTTTAAAATCGCCTGTTCTACCATAGGTACCATTTCAAACCTCGTCAGCTGGTATCCCGGCGAGAATTTCGACATATCCGCCCCCGTCAGCCCGTCCTGCGTCAATTCCTGTAAATACTGGTATTCCCATGACGACCGCTCCATCGTATCAAAGGGGTTCGGCGCATAGGGATTATACGCGCCATAGCTGGTGAAAGCAGCAAAGACAGCCGCCGCCAGTATGATGCAGATTCGCTTCATTGTCATGCCCTCCTTAAAACAAATATACTCCCTGCCGGGTCTAACTGCGTCGTCATACCTGAAAGAGAGCATATTCATTCCGTATTATTCTTCTGCCTCAGCAGCGCCGGCAGGAGTTTCCGCAGCCGGTTCCGGGGCGGCCGCATTGCCGCCTTCCCGCCTGTCCATCGTCATATCGTCCAGCAGGCGGAGCTGGCTGGAAAGAAGAGCGCGGCATTTTTCCCGGAACGCCCGCGTCTGGGCCTGTATCTTGTGCAGTTCCTGCTGCGACGACTGCAGCTTCATTGTCGTTTCATCGAGCATCTGCTGTTTCTTGTTTTCCGCTTCCTGCAAAATCAGTTCCGCTTCCTTGCGGGCCGTTACCTTGACGGTTTCCGCCGTCTGCTGCGCCAGCACCAGCGTACTGTTCATGGTCGCTTCTATCCGTTCATACTGAGACAGCTTCTCCTGCATCGAATCGCACCGTTCTTTCAGCTCGCAGTATTCACGGTACACTTTTTCATAGTCGCCGGCGATGTTTTCCATAAAAGCATCGACGTCTTCTTCGCTGTAGCCGCGGAATCCTCTCTTGAATTCTTTATTATGAATATCCATTGGTGTAAGCATGGCAAAAACTCCTCCTTACCGATAACTTTGCACTCCCTGTTTCCGTTACATATACCGCTTCAGCAGGACGCCGATGCGTCCCTTCCGCGACGTCCCCGTAATCTGCGCCAGTTCCATGCGCCCTTTTCCGCGCAGCGAGATGACATCGCCTTCCTGCACGTCCTGAGACGGCCCTTTGGCAGGCTGCCAGTTCACTTGCACCCGGTCGCCCTTAATCGCTTCGGCCGCTTTGGTTCGGGAAATGCCGAAACCCGACGAAGCAACGGCATCCAGCCGGAGCGACGCTACCGTTGTCTTAATTTCCTTGACCTTTTCCTGCCTCGGCGCAATATCACACAGCGGCATTTCTTCCACGGAAACAGAAACCATCGCAATTTTCGTGAAATTCTGTTTCAAGTAGGAAAGCAGCGCCGTATCCGCCAATATGACGGCTCCGCCGTCCTGCATGATAATGTCGCCGAACCGTTCCCGGCCGATGCCGAGTCCCATCAGCGCACCCAGCACATCGCGGTGTCCCAGGAGCCGGTACCGTCCGTCCCATGTTACGCGGCACGCCGTTATCTGAAAATCTACGGGCCCGCTGTAATCTGCGGCGGCAAAAGCCAGTTTTACCCGTTCAGCGCCCTGGTAGCCGCCGAAAGTCCTCAACTCCAGGAACGGCGCATGGGCCCGGATCGTCTCGCCGATCTGAACGGCTCCGGGCGATACGAACTCGCTGACGGCATAGGGCCTTCCCTTGGCCGTACTGTCGGCAAGGTCGATCAGGCGCGCCGCCAGCTCGCCGTTATCCGTTCCCTGGTAATATCGAATAATCTTTTCCCTGTTCTTCACGGACAGTCCCTCTTATTTTTCGTCGCCGCTGTTCCAGGTCAGCTGCGCCGCGCTGAAGTCGCCGTAATCCCGCTTGCCCCGGTCGACAGTTACATTGCTCGGCACGCACAGGAAAATATCCTTGCCGACTTTCTGAATATTGCCGTCGAGGGCGTATGTCGCGCCGCTGATGAAATCGACGACGCGCTTGGATACGTCCGGATCCGTCGATTCAAAATTGATGACCACAGGCCGGCGTTCCCGCAGATAATCGGCGATGCTCTGGGAGTCGTCAAACGAATCTGGCTCAACGATCATCATCTTGAGAGGGCGGTCGGGCTGGGCCGCATACCCCGGAACGGCACGATGGGACGCGGCGGCGCTGCGGCGGTCATTCTGCCGTCCTTCCATGCCGGTGTCTTCGTCTTCGAATTCATCCGTTTCGAATTCTTCTTCATCGTTCACTCCGCCGATAGATCCTACCAATTTATTCCAAGTATTCTTCAATCCCATAGTTATATCCTCCTTAATAATTCCGTGCGCCGAAAATGGCTGTTCCTACACGAACTATATTTGCGCCTTCTTCAATGGCGATTTCAAAATCATGAGTCATTCCCATCGATAAATAACAAATCTGCCCGTCAGGAAATTTAGATTTCATGTCGCCGTATAATGCCCGGGCAATGCGGAAAACAGGGCGGACATGTTCTACCTGCTCAAAATCGGGGGCGATGCACATGAGCCCCTTCACGCAGACATGCGAAAGGCTTCCTGCCAGCGCGCACATAGCCGGAAATTCTTCTACAGCCATGCCGAACTTGCTTTCTTCGCGCGCCACGTTGACTTGCAGCAGAATCTGCTGTATCTTGCCTATCTTTTCAGCTTCCTTATCGACGATCCGGAGCAGATGCTCGGAATCGACGGAATGGATTAAATCGAAATGCCCGACGGCTTGTTTTGCCTTATTGGTCTGCAAATGTCCGATAAGGTGCCACGTCAGGCCGCTGCCGCCGAAGGCTTCCTGCTTCTGCAGCGCTTCCTGAACCCGGTTTTCTCCTACATCCGTAATACCGGCAGCGGCGGCTTCCCTTACATATTCAACCGGATGATTCTTCGTAACGGCAACAAGCGTGATGTCGTCCGTTCTTCCGGCCCTGGCCGCCGCCTGAGCCATCCGCTCCCGCACGGCTGCAATATTTTCTTTAATCAAAGCGTAATTCCTCCCGTAAGGCATATTTTTCAGCGCAATCTACGGTGTGTTTCACAACATGTTACACTGTTTTTATTATATCTATTTAATGCGTCAAATGCTAGTAATTTTTGCAAAAAAATCCCTGGCCTTCCTTTCTCCCCCGCCGCTCCTGTCATTTCAGTACGGCAAAGGCCGCCATATATCCGGTTCTGCCGCAGCTGCGGCGGCCGGAGAAAAAACGGCTGTCCTGTTCGAACGTGCAGGACTTTGACACGTCGATATGTTCGGGAAGAACGCCGGCTCCGCACAGCATGAGATAATGTGCTTTCCGCAGATCTGCCGTGCGGCGGCTGCCGCGGGAAATGCAGGCAGCGTACTCCTCTCCCATTGATTCCATCGAAACGGCCATGGCCTCGCTCACCCGGCAATGGGCCGCGCCGACCGACGGGCCGATATAGGCCAGTACGTTGCAGGGCCTGGTGCCGTACGCAAATTCCATGGCCAAGACCGCTTTGGCCGCCGCTTTCGCTGCCGTACCCTGCCAGCCGGCAACAGAAACGGCGCAGACATGCCGAACAGGATCATACAAGATGACCGGTACGTCATCAGCTGCAAGCACGGTCAGGGCCGTATCCGGCAACTGAGTCAGCACGGCGTCCGCACGAGCCAGGGCAGACAGGCTGCTGCCGGCGCCGCTTCCCCGTTCCGCTTCCCCGACGGCCGCGACGTGGCCGCCGCCGCAGGGATTCGCCACCGTCATGGCCGTCAGCGGAAATCCGGCGGCGCAGCATAAACGGCGGCGGTTTTCCAGTACGGCCATGGCCGAATCACCGGCAGTAAAAGACAGATTAAGGGAATCATACGGCGCCGCGCTGACGCCTCCCTGCCGGCCCGTGACGCCGTGAAGCAAGCCGGCGTCCGCCAGCAGTCCGCTCTGTTCCCAGCAGACGCCGCCGGCGTTTTCAATCCACTCCGTCATGGCAGTCTCCTCCGCAGATGCCGCATCTGCGGCAGCCGTCAAAACACGGAACCGTGAAGGCTCCTCGCCGGGCCTGCTCCAGCTCGCGGGCCAGATAACCGTCGGAAATTCCCGTATCCAGCACGCTCCACGGCCTGAGGGAACCGACAGGCTGCTCCTGATACAAACAGGACTCGGCATCAAACTCCAGTTCACGGACGGCCCGCTTCCATCCCTTTACGCCGCCGTAGCGATGAGCCAGGGCCAATACGCTTCCGACGCGGCGGTCTCCCCGGGCCAGCACGCCCTGAATATAGCATTGCCGCAGCGGTTCCGTGAGAATTTCGATCTGCCGGTCTTTATCCAGCCCTTTTTTTATGTAAGCCAGCCGTCTTTCCACCGTCTTCTTATCGGCCATGGCGGCCCACTGAAAGGGAGTGCACGGCTTGGGGATAAACGGGTTGATGCTGAGCGTGATTTTTCCCTTGTTCCCGATAGCAGCCATATGATCCTGCACGCGCCGCGTCATGGCGACAATGCCTTCCATGTCTTCGTCCGTTTCCATCGGCAGCCCGATCATGATATACATGCGGACATGGCGAATACCGGCCGCCGTGGCCAGATCGATGGAACGGAGCAGGTGTTCTTCCGTTATCCCCTTATTGATGACGTCGCGCATGCGCTTGCTCCCGGCTTCCGGCGCCAGCGTAATCGTCTTCTGCCCGCTTTCCGCCAGTCCCTTGACGATGGCAGGCGTAATCGAATCGGCCCGCAGGGAAGCGCAGGAAAAGGAAAGATCCTGGCTGCGGATAAATTCCACCAATTCGTCGATATACGGATAATCGGAAATCGCCGCCCCCATGAGGCCGATTTTCTTTCCCAGCGCCTTGCCGCGCAGAACAGCTTCTTTTACATAAGACAGCGGCCGCACGCGGGGACGGCGGTAGCAGTAGCCGGCCATGCAGAACCGGCAGTGACGTCCGCAGCCCCGGGCGATTTCAATCAGATACATGGCGCCGAATTCCGTATGAGGCGTCGAAATGACCGTTTCTCCCGGTTCCGTCAGTTCATGCCATTGGCGCAGCACGCGGGAAGGCGCCCCTTCTTCTGCCGTAATGGAGCGCAGGTTTCCCTCTTCATCGTACTCGTGGCGGTACAAAGACGGTACGTACACGCCGGGAACAGCGGCGACGCGGCGCAACAGTTCGCGCCGCGTCATATGGTTCTGCCGCCCGTCCATATATGCCTCCAGAAAGGCATGAATAAGCCGTTCTCCTTCACCGACAAGACAAACGTCGACAAAGGGCGTCAGCGGTTCCGGATTAAAAATAGCGGCAGGGCCGCCCATAACGACCAGTGGATCTTCTTCGCCCCGTTCGGAAGCCAGGACGGCAACGCCGCCTCGTTCCAGCAGTGCCGGCACGTTGAAATAATCCATTTCAAAACTGACGGATAAGCCGATAATTTCAAAATCACGGAGCGGCCGGTTGTTTTCCAGCGTCAGCAGCGGCAGCCGTTCTTTGTCATACAACGCGGCCAGTTTCCCGTCAGGGAGAAAGGCCCGTTCGCACAGCCAGTCGGGACGGCGGTTTACTTCATCATAAATAATCTGCATCCCCAGGTTGCTCATGGCGACTTCATATGTATTCGGATAACAAATAGCCATGGCCCGGCGCGTGCCGAAAGGGTATTTGTAATATCCCTTTTCATCGGCCAGCCGTTCCGCTAATTTTCGTTTAACTTGCCAGCTCATGCCGGCCCTCCTTCCAAATGTTGTCTCCGGCGCAAAGGCGGCAGACGGCATTGCATAAGATTGTTTCATTATACCATATCTTTTCCGGCATAACAAAAAAGAAAACGGCACTGCGCCGAACAGCAGGCAATGCCGTTTTTCTTTTTCCGGATTATTGGCTTATAGATGTTTTTATAGACAGACAATATTACCCGACAATTTCCATCAGGCAGTCGCCGCTGATAATCGCCTGTCCCTTGGACACATAGATCTCGCCGACCGTGCCGTCTATAGGCGAGGTAATCGTCGTTTCCATCTTCATGGCTTCCGTAACGATGAGGTCGTCGCCTTTCTTGACTTTCTGGCCCTGCGAAACAATGACTTTGACGACGGAACCCGACAAGGTGGCTCCTATATCGCCGACTTTGGACGGGTCGGCTTTCCGTCTCGTCACGGTCTTCATATCGACGCTCTTGTCCTGAACCTTGATTTCCCGTTCCGCGCCGTTGAACATGAACGTAATGGTGCGCATGCCGCTTTCATCGGGATCGCTGATGTTGAGCATCATAATGATCAGATCCTTGCCGGCTTCGATTTCGACATGGATTTCTTCATTCTTTTTCATGCCGAAGAAGAACGTCGGCGTATCGAGAACGCTTACATCGCCGTACAGTTTGACGTTTTCATTATAGTCTTTAAATACTTTTTCATACTGGCAGCACGCATTGATATCTTCGTCTTCATGTTTGTATCCCGCAATTCTCAATTCTCTGCGGACCGCTTCAAAATCAACGGGTATCAGGCTCTTGCCCGGCCGTTCCGTCAGCGGCTTGCGGCCTTTCAGGATAATGGACTGCAATTTTTCCGGGAAACCCTGATAGGGGATGCCCAGGCGGCCTTCAAAAAATTCGACGACAGACTGGGGGAAGTTGAGAATATCGCCTTTTTCGTAAATATCCTTTTCCGTCAGCTCGTTCTGCACCATGAACAAGGTCATGTCGCCCACTACTTTAGACGACGGCGTAACCTTGACGATGTCGCCGAACATCATATTGACGTCGTGGTACATTTTCTTGATTTCGTTCCACTTGTCGCCAAGCCCTACGGCTTTAGCCTGCTGACGCAGGTTGGAGAACTGCCCGCCGGGCATTTCATGCTGATATACTTCCGTATTGGGGTAAGGTTCCGCCTTATCGATGCCTTTATAGTACGGCCGCACCGTCGCCCAATAGCGGGACATTTCTTCCATGGCGTCAATGTCAAGATCAGGCTGGCGGTCCGTTCCGCTCAGCGCGTAATACAGCGAATTCATGCTGGGCTGGCTTGTCCCGCCGGCAAACGCCGAAAACGCTACGTCCACAATGTCAACGTCGGCGGCTACGGCGCGGCTCAGCGCAGCGACGCCGTTTCCCGAACCATCGTGCGTATGAAGGTGAATGGGCAGGTCAACCGTATCTTTCAGGGCGGAAACAAGGCGGTATGCCGCTTCCGGCTTCAGAAGCCCGGCCATGTCTTTGATGGCGATGATGTTAGCGCCGGCAACCTGCAGCTCTTTAGCCATGTTCAGGTAATAATCGAGATTATATTTCGTCCGCTTGCCGTCCAGGATATCGCCGGTATAGCATAATGCAACTTCGGCGATCTTGCCTGTTTCGCGGACAGCCTGTATGGTATTGTACATATTATCCAGGCTGTTGAGGCTGTCGAATACACGGAACACGTCTATGCCGTTTTTCGCCGATAATTCGACGAAATTCTTGACGACGTTGTCGGGATAACTCGTGTAGCCGACGGCATTGGCGCCGCGGATCAGCATCTGCAGCAAAATATTCGGCGCTTTTTTCCGCATCTGGCGGAGCCGCACCCACGGATCTTCGTAGAGGAACCGGTACGCCACGTCAAAAGTCGCTCCGCCCCAGCATTCGTACGAGAAGAGCTGCGGCAGCTTCTTCGACGCCGCGTCAAGGACGCGGAGCATATCGATCGTGCGGACCCGGGTAGCCATCAGCGACTGATGGGCATCGCGCATCGTCGTATCCGTAAAGAGGACTTTTTTCTGCGAAAGGATCCATTTCGAGAATTTTTCCGCGCCCATGGAATCAAAGAGCTGTTTCGTCCCGGAAGGATACTCGCCGGCTGCGGGAGACGGCAGTTCCAGCGGTTCAAAATCAGGCTTTTCCTGCCGCCCCGTGTTGGCATAGCCGTTGACCGTCACTTCGCCGATATAGTGGAGCAGCTTCGTGCCGCGGTCCTGCACGACGGGCAGGTTGAACAGTTCCGGATGGTCGTCGATAAAATGGACGTTGTACGTGCCGTCTATGAAGGACTGTTCATTCAGCACGTTAATGAGAAAGCCGATATTCGTTTTGACGCCGCGGATACGGAATTCTTTCAGCGTCCGCACCATTTTCTGCACGGCTCCTTCATGCGTCAAGGCATGGCTCGTCGCCTTGACGAGAAGCGAATCGTAGTACGGCGTAATAATGGCGCCCGTATACGCATTCCCGCTGTCGAGACGGATGCCGAAGCCGCCGCCGCTGCGGTATACGGAAATTTTTCCCGAGTCGGGCATGAAATGGTTGACAGGGTCTTCCGTCGTAATACGGCACTGGATGGCATTGCCCCAGCAGCGAATGGAATCCTGCGACGGAATGGCAATTTCCTTGCTGTCCAGGGCATATCCTTCGGCTACTTTAATCTGAGTCTGGACGATATCGATGCCCGTGATCATTTCCGTAACCGTATGTTCAACCTGCACGCGGGGATTTACTTCGATAAAGAAAAACTCGCCTTTTTCGTCAACGAGAAATTCGACAGTGCCGGCATTGACATAATTGACGTTTTTCATGAGCTGGATAGCCGCATCGCATATGCCTTTGCGCAGCGAATCCGACAGGGAAAAGGCCGGCGCGATTTCAACGACTTTCTGGTGACGGCGCTGAATGGAACAGTCCCGTTCATACAGATGGACGACATTGCCGTGTTCGTCCCCTATAATCTGTACTTCAATATGTTTCGGATTGATAATGCATTTTTCCAGATAAATTTCGTCGTTGCCGAAAGCCAGCTTCGCTTCGGATTTTGCCCTGTCGTAGGCATCGCGCAGGTCGACCATGCGGCTTACCATGCGCATACCCCGGCCGCCGCCGCCGTTTACCGCTTTCAGCATGATGGGGAAGCCTGCCTCTTTGGCAAACTCTTCGACTTCTTCAAAACTCTGCACCGGGCCGTCACTGCCGGGAATGTACCGGATGCCGGCTTTTTTCGCCTGAGCCCGGGCGTTGATTTTATCTCCGAACATAATCAGATGTTCGACTTTGGGGCCGATAAATATAATGCCCTCTTCTTCGCAGCGTTTCGCAAGATCGGCATTTTCAGACAAGAAGCCGTAGCCCGGATGAATGGCGTCGACGTCATGTTCGTGGGCAATCCGGATAATATCTTCAATGTCCAAATATGCATCAACCGGTTTTTTACCTTCCCCGACGAGATAGGATTCGTCCGCACGGAAACGGTGCAGCGAAAGCGAATCTTCTTTAGAGTAAATCGCAACGGTGCGGATGCCTAATTCATTACAGGCCCGGAACACGCGAATCGCAATTTCCCCGCGGTTGGCAACTAAAACCGAACGAATTTTTTTCATGAAAATACCTCCTGCAGCAATGATTTTCCAATATATAACAATGATTGATAGGGTTATTACCTTTTCTTCTCACTGTAGATTTAATTATAACAAAATAAGAAAACATTACAAGTAAAACAGCGTATCTATTCTAATAAATACTGTATACAAAATAAACGGCGCCGCCATGATCCGGCGGGACGGACAGCTATTTGCCGCCGTTTCCCGGCGTCTCCCGCAAAGCCGTAAAAAACCGCCTTTCCCCGTTTTTATGCGGTGAAAGGCGGCAGAATCCCTGCGTCAGTCCGAATCCGTTATTTTCTCAGAATAACTCGCACCAAGAATATGCTTATTTCATACAGCAGTATCATGGGAACGGCAATCATGACCTGCGTAAACACATCTGTCGTCGGCGAAACGACTGCCGCGAAGAGAAACGCGGCGACGATGAGGATGCGCCGTTTTTCCCGCAGGAAGTTCGATGAAATTACGCCGATTTTCGCCAGGAAAAACAAGAGAAGCGGCAATTCAAAAACAGCGCCGAAAGGGAGCATGAAAGCAATAAAAAAGGATAAATAGGCGTTTAACGAAAACATGGGCTGCAGCGAATCACTGGCAAACCCCATAAAAAAATGCACGGCTGCCGGCAGCACGGCGTAGTACGAAAAGGCAAGACCGGCGTAAAATAAGATGACCGCAGCGGGAATGAGCCAGAAAACGGCGGCCCGTTCCCCCGGCAGCAGGGCCGGACGGATAAAGCTCCACAGTTCATAGCAGATAACCGGCAGCGCCGCCAGCACGCCGGCAAAGACGGCGACTTGGATATACGTAAAAAACACTTCTGTCGGATTTAAGAAATATAATCTTCCCGCCGGAGCAGAAACGACGGCAATAATATCATCGACAAAATAGTAAGCCCCGGCGCTGGCAGCCGCCACGGCTATCAGGCAGATAATGAGCCGCTTCCGGAATTCCTGCAAATGATCGCTTAACGGCATTTCTCCTTCCTGCGCAGCCCTTTCATCTGCCGCAGCTTCACGGCTTTTGGCCGGCTCTTCCGGCAAGGCGCCTCCTGAAGATGCGGCAGCCGGAACCAGCGCGGCATCTTTTTCCTCAGCTGCTGTCACCGTTTCGTCTCGTGTTTCAGGTGTTTGTTCCATGACTCCCTCCTGCATGATTGCTGTTCATTGTCATATCCTTTATTTCTTTTACGTCCTTTTGCACCGTCTGCTTCACTTCCTGTATTTCCTCCGCCTGCATTTCCTCTGCGACAGTACGCATGGCTTTGCGGAATTCCCGCACGCCTTTGCCGGCGGCCCGCGCCGCCTGCGGGAATTTCTCCGGCCCGAAAACAAAAAGCGCGACGATGACTACGACGAGCAATTCCCCCATACCGATATTGAACACTGCTGCTTCTCCTTTCATACGGAAAACAGGCACCCGATCGCTCAAGTGCCTGCATGGCATTGCTGCCCTTATAGATAATGAATCCGAGACGGATCGAACCGGTCTTCTTTCAGCCGTTCATTGCCGCTGTCTTTCGGATACCCGAAAGCAACGATAGCAAAGGCCGTCAGCCCTTCGGGAATGTCTAAGGCACGGCGGACGAGCACTTCCCTTGATTTATACGGCGAAACGCCGATCCATACGGCGCCCAGTTCCAGATGAACTGCTTCCAGGAGAATATTTTCCACGCACGCGCTTAAATCAAGGCTGACAAACGCCGGGAAACGCTGATTCGTATCTCGGCTACAGACAACAATCGCCGCCGGCGCATTGGCTGCGCACACCGCATAGGGGCTGCTGCGGGATAAATCCTGTATAATCCGTTTGTCGCGGACGACGTAAAATTCCCACGGCTGTTGATTTCCCATAGACGGCGCCGCCATGCCGGCGCGCAGCAACCATTCTATTTTTTCATCTTCTACCATAGTCGGCAAAAATTTTCGAACGCTGCGTCTGGTAAAGATTTCATTCATGCTGATCTACTCCCTCCTGTGCTCATAAATAACAAGCATATGCTAATTTATTATACCATAAGGAATGAACCATATGGAATAGAAAAAGAGCACTTCGAATTTTTCGAAATGCTCTTTCTGGTGCCGGAGAAGGGACTTGAACCCCCACGGTGTTACCCGCCTGATTTTGAGTCAGGTGCGTCTGCCATTCCGCCACTCCGGCGTATCTTCTGCTGTAGTACTCCTCAGCACAAAAACAATTATATCACAAAATTAACGTTCGTCAAGATATTTTTTACATATTTTAAATTTCTCCTTGTACGGAGACGGGAAAACCTCCGGCAGAATTTCGTCAGCCCGGACCGGCAGCGCCGCAGAAGCAGCCTGCTCCTGCGGCTTGCGGCTTACCGCCCTTTTTCCACGGCTTCCTTCAAGGTATGCCACGCCAAAACGGCGCACTTGACGCGGGCCGGCATCTGGGAAATGGTTTTGAGCGCCGCGGCGTCTTCCAGCTTTTCCAATTCCTTGTCGTCCGCAACATTCCGCTTAATCATATCGAGGAATAAATCGACCAGCTTCATCGCCTCGCCGACTTCTTTCCCCTTGACAAGATCGATCATCATGTCGGCCGATGCCTGGCTGATGGCGCAGCCGTGCCCCGTATAGGCCGCGTCGACGATGACGCCGTCCCGTATATTGGCCTGAAGGGTGATATCATCGCCGCAGCTGGGATTATGGCCCCGTTCCTGGAGCGTATATACGTCAAGAAAGCGTTTGTTGTCCTGACACTGGTTATGTTCCAGAATAACGTCAGAGTATAATTCCTTCATCAAGTCCATCGCTAAATTCCTTCCTTACTCTTTAAACCCCATCTGCCTGCGTACTTCCGGCAGGACACGGAGAAAATAGTCTACTTCTTCCGCCGTATTATAAATGTAAAAGCTGATTCTGTTCGACGCTTCGGCGCCTATATGGGCGCCGAAAGGCTGGGCGCAGTGGTGTCCCGACCGGACGGCAATGCCGCAGCTGTCGAGGATCGTCGCCGCGTCATGAGGATGGACGCCGTCGATGGTAAAAGTAATCAGCCCCGTTTTTTCCGCCGGGTCCGTACTGCCGATAATATGAATATAAGGCAGCTTCTGCAGCCCCTCCAGCGCCTGTGCCACAAGTTCCTGTTCGTGCCGTTCTATGGCGTCCCAGCCGAGTGCTTCCAGATATTCTATGGCTGCCTCAAGAGCCGCGGCGCCTTCGACGTTTTCCGTGCCGGCTTCAAATTTAAAGGGCAGTTCATTAAACGTCGCCGACTGTTCTTCCACGTACTCGATCATATCGCCGCCCAGCAGGAACGGTTCCATATCGTCAAGGAGCGCTTTCTTTCCGTAAAGCACGCCCGTACCGGCGGAACCGAGCATTTTGTGCCCGGAAAAAACGAGGAAATCGCAGTCCAGATCCTGCACGTCCGTCTTCATGTGCGGCACGGCCTGGGCCCCGTCGCAGACGGCCACGGCGCCGACGGAATGAGCTTTTTCTATCAGCGCCTTCGCCGGCACTTTCATGCCCAGCACGTTGCTGACGCCGGCAAAGGCGACGATTTTCACCGCGCCGTCGATTTTCGCGAAATCTTCTTCCGTAAAATGTCCTTCACCGTCCAAGTACATATAAACGAGTTCCGCGCCGGTAACGCGGCAGACGCGCTGCCACGTCACCAGATTGGCATGATGTTCCGAAATGGGAATGACGATTTTATCGCCTTTTTTTACATGCGTTTCGCCGTAGCTGCGGGCAATAAGATTCATCGCCTCCGTCGCGTTGCGGACGAAAATAATTTCTTCGCTCCGCCTAGCGTTGATAAATCTGCGGACAGTCTCTCTGGCCCCGTCGTAGATTTGCGACGCTTCCACGCTCAAGCGGTGGGCGCCGCGGTGCGGATTGCCGTTATGGCATTCCAGAAACTCGGTTATGGCGTGAATGACCTGATAAGGCTTCTGCGTCGTTGCCGCATTGTCGAAATACACCAGGCTTCTGCCGTTATGTTTTTTCTGTAAAATGGGAAAATCCCGCCGTATGATATGTATCATCCTGCCTCTCCTTCCTGAACGCCGTCATGGAGGCGTTCTTTTACGATCGATAAGATTCGTTCCTGCAGCGCTTCGTCTCCCACGGCGTCGACGACGGGACGGATCTGCGACTCTACGACGACGGCCTGCGCCTGCGGCAGGCTGAAGCCGCGGCTCATTAAGTAAAACAGCACATGCTGGTCGATCTGGCCGGCGCTGGAAGCATGATTGCCGACGACGTCGTCTTCCCCGCACAGCAAAAGCGGTACGGACAGGGAGTGGACCGACGGGCTCAGCAGCATACACGTATCGCTTTCCTCGCCGACGGCTTTCTTGCTTCCTTTCAGAAAATCGATAGTCCCGCGGAAGGCTTTCCTCGCATTGCCGCAAAGCGCTCCCGTTAAAGCCACGTCCGCCTTCGTTTCCCTGCCCTGCATGGAAATCCAATACGCCATGTCAACGACCTGGCTCCCCGTGCCGACATACATGGCCTGACTGGAAAAGACGGCGCCGTCATCGGGCAGATCAGCCTTACAGTATACGACCGCTTCCCGGCCTCCCAGCTCGGCGTCTACGCAGCGGACAGACGCGCCGGAAGCCGCGCAGACGCAGCGGTGTTCTATATGCCGGACGCCGCCGCCGTGGAACTGCGCTTTGACAATTTTCACATTCGCTCTCCTGCCGGCGCAGATATGCTGCAGGAAATTGACGGAGCCGCCGGCAGCGCCGCTTTCAAAAACGACATAGACGGTCACATCGCTGCCTTCCTGAGCCTGTACGGCCAGCTGCCCCGTCACGGACGGATGTTCCTCGTCAAGCCGGTACGTAAGCCGAACCCATCCCCTGCCGCCGGGCGGCGCTTCAATGCGGCATACCGTATCGGGCCGGTGCAGCGCCTGCTGCAGATCGGCCTCGTTGGCTCCCTGGAAATCTTTCATCCCGGAAACAGCGCTTTGGGAGGGGAACGTCACGGCTACGTCGCCGCCGTGCGCTTCTTCCGGCATATAGGCCTTTGCCGGCAACGCGGCCGCCTCGTCCAGCTCCAGGTAATTGGCTTTTAATTGGCGGAACGTCGGCCGGGGCAGTATATTATATCGTTTCATCATCGATTTTGCAGTCATTGATGCATCCCTCCTTACGTACGCTGCCGGCTGAATTCGAGCGTAATCAAGTTATTCATTTCCACGGCGTATTCCAGCGGCAGCGCTTTGGACACGGGCTCGACAAAGCCCCTTACCAGCATGGCCCGCGCCTCTTCTTCGCTGAGGCCGCGGCTCATCAGATAAAAGACGGCTTCGTCGGAAATGCGGCCGATCGTCGCTTCATGGCCTAAATCGACGTTGTCGTTTTTCACGACAATGACCGGTATCGTATCGGACCGGGAGTGATCGTCCAGCATGAGGGATTCGCAGCTGACGTTTGCTTTCGCGCCGTCGGCCCTGGGATTGATGACGACGGAACCGCGGTAAATGCAGACGCCGCCGTCCTTGCTGATGGATTTGGAATTGATATTGCTCGTCGTGCGCGGTCCGTTATGGACGACTTTTGAACCCGTATCCAGGCATTGTCCCTTGCCGGCAAAGGTAACGCCCGTAAACTCGCAGTGCGCGCCTTCGCCCTGCAAGATGCTCATGGGATACAGACACGACGTATGGGAGCCGAAAGATCCCGTCACCCAGTTGATTTTTCCGTTCTTTCCGACGATGGCCCGTTTCGTATTCAGGTTGTACATATTTTTCGACCAGTTTTCAATCGTCGAATACGTCAGTTCCGCCTCGTCGCCGACAAATAATTCCACGCAGCCGGCATGAAGATTGGCTACATTATATTTCGGCGCCGAACACCCTTCGATGAAGTGCACTTTCGCACCCCTGCCGACGATGATAAGCGTATGTTCAAACTGGCCGGCGCCCGGCGCATTGAGACGGAAATAACTTTGCAGCGGAATGGACACGTCGACGCCGTCCGGCACGTACACGTACGACCCACCTGACCACACGGCGCCGTGAAGGGCGGCGAATTTGTGATCTGTCGGCGGCACGAGTTTCATGAAATGGTTTCTGACGCTCTCTTCGTACTGCCGCAGCGCCGTGTCGAAATCCGTGTAAATAACGCCTTCCTTCACCAGTTCCTCCTGAATGCTGTG
The DNA here is from genome assembly GCA_964507845.1 of uncultured Megasphaera sp. Taxonomy (GTDB): domain Bacteria; phylum Bacillota; class Negativicutes; order Veillonellales; family Megasphaeraceae; genus Megasphaera. The sequence goes on along the minus strand of CAZDQW010000013.1, from coordinate 4,518 downwards.
GTACACGACTTCCGAATCGTACTGGGCGCCGACGCCGGCGAGCGACGTTTTTTCCGCATCGGGAATGCCGAGGCGGTCGAACGTATCCTTTATATCATCGGGCACGTCGTCCCAGCTGCCCCGCATGGGCGTATCGGGACGGACGTACGTGACGATGTTGTCCATATCAAGGCCGCTGATATCCGGCCCCCATTCGGGAAATTCCATATGGTTGAATATATCCAGGGATTTCAAGCGGAAATCAAGCATCCATTCAGGTTCGTCCTTTTCTTTCGAAATCGTCCGGACGATGTCTTCCGTCAGGCCGGCGTCTGTTTTATAGGCATAAGTAAACGATTTTTTGAAATTATACATATCGCTGAAACCGGAAAGGGCTTCGATTTTCCGCTTTTCTTCCTGCATGCCGTATTGTTCCGCCATACTGCTCACGCTCCTTGTTTCTTCTGCCGGCGAAAGGCATCGTATCCTTTCGCCTCGATTTCTCTGATCAGAGACGGGCCGCCTGTTCTGACGATTTCGCCGTCAATAAGAATGTGGACCACGTCGGGGCGAAGGGCCTGCAGTATTTCACTGTGATGAGTAATGACCATCAGGGAATTCCCTTCGTTGTGATAGGCCGCCACCGCTTCGGACACGACGCGGACGGCGTCGACGTCAAGGCCCGAATCGATTTCGTCTAGCATGGCCAGCTTGGGCTGCAGCATGCACATCTGCAATATTTCCGTTTTCTTCCGTTCCCCGCCGGAAAAACCGTCGTTTACGTACCGCAGCCCGTACGACGGATCCATGTCCAGCGCTTCCATCTGCGCCTGCAGCTGCCGGCGGAAGGGCAGGATGCGCAGCGCCGTCCCGGTGACGGCCTGCTTGGCGCTGCGGATAAAATTTTCCACGGAAATTCCCTTTACGGCAACCGGCGACTGGAACGCCATGAAAATGCCGGCCTTTGCCCGTTCATGAACCGGTATGTGCGTAATATCCCGGCCTTCAAAAAAAATAGATCCTTCCGTCGCCTCATACGCGGGATTTCCCATAACGGCCTGAAACAGCGTCGATTTCCCTGCGCCGTTTGAACCCATGATAACATGTATCTCCCCGGCGCGGACCGTCAGATTCACGCCTTTTAAAATCGTCTTGCCGTCGGCGCCGATATGTAAATCATGTATCGTAAGCAAATCTGCCATATACGTTCACTCCTTCATATAAAATATACCATTTTAATATACTTTTACCTGCCTATAGAATACTCCGTTTTCCGTTAAAAGTCAACCAATTTGGAATACTTTTATTTCAGGGTATCTTCCGCATATATACAGCAAAGCCCGGAGCAGAAATCGTTTCCGCTCCGGGCTTCTTTATCCTGCGCATCCGTTCAAACTGCGCATCCTTATTTTTTTTGCTGTTCCTTCATTTTTCTGCGGGCATCGCTGCGCAGCCACCACTGCATGACGGCCGTGAAGATAAATAACCCGAACAGGCCGAGCAGTACCGGCGATGGCCCGTCTTTTGCCATGGCGTACGCAAGGTAGCAAAGGACGACGCCGTTTAAAAAACGCTTTAATTTATCCACAGGCGCCACACTCTTTGCAGCCGTCGGAAGAAAGACGTGCTTCTTGTCCTTTCATCGCCAAGACGGCCTGGATATACATGGCGCATTCAATCCGTTTTTTCTGGATCGTGCAGCTCAGCTCGTACGGCGTCCGGATATTGCCGCCGTACTTGATGTTGTTGGCATGACAGCCGCCGCTGCAGAAAAACTTGGCCCAGCAGCCGCAGCAGACCGGCTTGTTCAGGACGTGCATATCCCGGAACAGCGGAGGCAGCTTCGTATCCGTAATACCGTCATAGACATTGCCGATGACGTACCCGTCCTGGCCGACGAACTGGTGGCACGGGTATATATCGCCGTTCGGCACGACACACATGTATTCATGGCCGGCGCCGCAGCCGCGGAGCCGTTTGGCTATGCAGGGGCCCCGGTACAAATCCATGATAAAGTGGTAGTAAACAAAGGGACGCCCTTCCTCCATGCGGCGCAGGTACAAGTCCGTCAGGCGGTCGTATTCTTCAAAAATCCGCGGAAGGTCTTTTTCCGTAATCGCATAGGACAGATCGTCGCCGACGACAGGCTCCATGGAAAGGCCTTCAAAGCCGAGGTCCGCCATATGGGCGACGTCTTCGGCAAAATCGAGATTATACGTCGTGTATGTGCCGCGGACGTAGTACTCCTCTCCTTCGCGGTGCCGGGCCGCATAGACGAGATTTTTCGCGCAGCGGTCATAGGTGCCGCGGCCGCCGGCATCGGGACGCATGCGGTCATGCACGCCGGGCCTGCCGTCGAGGCTCAGGATGAGGCTGATGTGGTTTTCCGTCAAATACCTGACTTTTTCCGGGTCGAGGAGCATGCCGTTCGTCGTCAGCGACAGCTTGAATACTCTATCGTGCCGCTTTTCCTGCTCCCGGATATAGGCGATCGTCTGCTTGACGACGCCGAAATTCATGAGGGGCTCGCCGCCGAAAAAATCAATTTCGCAGTGCTGCCGCTTTCCTTCCGTACTCCTGATCAGCAGGTCCACGGCCTTCTTGGCTACGTCAAAGCTCATGAGCTCCCGTTTATGCGTATCATAGTCGCCCTGCGAGGCAAAGCAGTACTGACAGCGCAGGTTGCAGTCGTGGGCAATATTCAGGCACAGCGACTTGACGACAGGTTCCTCTTCGGCAACGACGCGGAAGTCCTCGGCCATCGGCGCGAAGAGGATCTCTTTTTCCATCAGCTCGTCCAGCTCCGCCAGGACGCCGCCGATATCTCCGCGGCCGTATACGGCGCCGAACGTTTCGTACACGGCGTCTTTGTTCGTACCGTCATATACGTCCAGTATATCGTACGTCATTTTGTCGATTACGTGAATAATGCCGCTGTTGACATCCAGCAGCATGTACGTGCCGTTTTGGCAGTATTTATGGATCATCGGTTTTATTGCAGCCATATTTCCTCCATACAGCAAGAATACCCTTTACCGCTGGGTAAAGGGCGTCCTCAAAAATCATCTGATTATTTCGTGCAGACCTGGTTGCCTACGGTGCAGGACGTTTTGCATGCCGACTGACAAGACGTCTGGCATTCGCTGCATCCGGCGTGCTGGGTCGTTTTCTGAATCGATTCCGTATTAATCGTAATGATGTGTTTTGCCATTATCTTTCACCTCACAGTAAGACTGTTTTTATTGTATCACATACAGTCCGTTTCTACAACATATCACAGAAGTTTAACTCCTTCAAAAATAAAATTCTTTCCCATGGAAACGACGATGGACCTTTCATGGAAAACGTCGTGCGTGTCAAAAAAAATGTCGAATCCGCCGTTATACGTCACATAGACGGAATTGATGCGCTTCAAGTACCCGCAGATTTCTTCCGCCGATACTTCCGGCTCGCCTTCGGCGAGCCACTTTTTATTCTTGAAATTCGCAATCAGCGGCGCATGGGCAATCACGCGCGACCGATGGTTCAGTATCCACTGCCAGACACGTTCGCTGTACCGGCGTGCTTCTTCGTCACGGCCTTCTTCCAGGCCCTCCAGCGTAAACAGGACCGGCTTTCCTTCGAACATGATTTCATCCATATAACTTCCCTTAACGTATTGCAAATTCATGACCCATGAACCTCCTCGCCGCATGAAAAAGTTATCGTCAACCATGTCTTATCTTACCTATTTTCAGCCGCTTTGTCAATTACCGCCGACGGGCACAGGTCGGCCAAAAAGCACTCGCCGCACAGAGGCCTGCGGGCCCGGCACACGCGGCGGCCGTGCCAGATAAGCCAGTGATGGGCCCGGCTCCACCACATTTTCGGAACAGCCTTCTGCAGCCCTTTTTCCACCTCCAGCGGCGTCGTCCCCTCAGCCAGCTGCAGGCGGTTCGACAGGCGGAACACGTGCGTATCGACGGCAATGGCCGGCGTATCGAATAAGACGCTGACCAGGACGTTTGCCGTCTTGCGGCCTACGCCGGGAAGTTTGACGAGTTCCTCAAACGTCTGCGGTACTTCGCCGCCGTACTTTTCACACAATATGGCGCAGGCGGCGGAAATGTTTTTCGCCTTGCTGTGATACAGACCGCACGTGCGGATTTTTTCTTCCAGCCCCGCCGTGCCGAGAGCCAGTATTTTTTCCGGCGTGTTGTATTGGGGAAACAGTTCCGCCGTCACGATGTTGACCCGCTCGTCCGTGCACTGGGCCGACAAAATCACGGCAATCATGAGCTCAAAGGGCGTCGTGTAGTGAAGGGCCGGCTTCATGATGCCGTACCGTTCCTGAAACCGTTCCAGCATTTCTTGTTTTTTCTTTTTTGTTACAGCCATTTACAGTCTTCCTTTTTGTCTTGCCCGCTCCCGCCGCTTCCACTTGAGGAGCGTGCAGTATCCGTCACTCATGCTGACAATGGAAACATGGTGCAGTATGCACCACCGCAAAAAGCGGGATCGCCTGTTGACAGTGAGTACGCCGCCCATTTTCTTTTTTTT
>CAZDQW010000012.1:0-64487 GCA_964507845.1 uncultured Megasphaera sp. | reverse complement strand
CATAGTGAGTAAAGTCATTCGGTCAGTGACATAAAGTTGATTTTTTGAGGGAATAAAGGGGAAAAAGAATTCGCTTTCAATATGAACAGATGCTTGGCCTGTATCCAATGTTGCATAGGGATAAATGGCAAGCATTGACGGTGTGACTGTATTTTTTTGTGATAAGGCATGTCCTTTGCGTACGCAAACATAGGGCAAAACAGTACCTAAAAGAGTAAATTCGAGGTTGCTTTTTTCTAGTGTTTTCCTTAAAAAGGGCGGAACTGGATCGGGCCAGAGGAGGAATCCCAAATGACACTGTCGTTTTGCGACGTAATCGATGACTTGCCATGCAGAACCTTCATATAGGGATATGGTATATGACGACGTTTTCGGCAGCGTGTTGATTGCGCTGGCCAAGGCATCGGCAGCGGCAATGCAGTGGTGAGAGGCTATGGAGAGATTCAGCGTGTTTGAGCGGTCTGATACGGTATTGAAGTGGTTATGCAGCTGATGTGTTTGTGCTGTAATTGAGCGGGCAAAATGCAGGAATTCCAAGCCTTCCGGTGTAAAATAAACGCCTCGGCGGCTGCGGGTCAGGATGGTAATGTGAAACTCTTTTTCCAGTTCTTTAATAGCGGTGCTTAGCGTAGGCTGGGTAATACCTAAAGCGTGAGATGCTGCAGAAATTGAGCCATGCTTGGATAACTCTGCGATATAGTATAATTGCTGTAACGTCATAGTACGACTCCGATGAATATATAGATAATCTATAATGATAAAAATAATAACGTTTTTCATTATAATGGTGATGATATTTTTCTGCGGTAGATATGACGGCGTGCGCCAGTTGACGCAGCAGTGAAAAAATGACAGGAAAATAGAATCAAAGATAAACTAATGCATATTAATTTGATGAATCCATTTTATTTTGCAGGATAGCCATGTCAATTATTCGTAATAGAAATTTTAAGTGCGTAAAAATAATAAGAAAGTATGTTGTGAAATAGCATACATCATATTTTTTATTATTTATGGAAATTACAATGATAAATTTTTTATTTTACAAGGAGATATAAATTTAAACTATAACACAAACTTGCGATATATATATTTTACAGTAAATATATTCCGTGATATACTTTTTATAAAGGATAAAACGTTTAAATGAGTTCGTATATTGGCATTATAACTTTAAAATTTACAAGATGCAATAATAGGAGTGATTTTTTTATAAAAAGTATATATGAATCATCGAAAGGAAAATAGATTATTTTACAGATAAGTGTGCGCGCACTAATAGATATACAGGAAATTTTTATGATGGGGGAACGGCTGAATCGTGAGGGGACGATGGCTATGGTGACAGGAAAAATTTGACCTGTCATTGACACGTTTTCTAATTATGCAGATTGTAGGAGGTTTTGCACATGAACTCATCAATTGCAGTGGCGCAGAAAGCAGGCATGACAGATACGGAATGGAAAGAAGCTGTAAAATTCGATAGTACGGACTGGGGCTGGATTATTATGAGCATCGGCATGGCGATCGGCGCAGGCATAGTCTTTCTGCCTGTGCAAGTCGGACTTGTCGGTATCTGGGTCTATTTATTTTCTGCAATTATTGCCTATCCGGCGATTTATTTTCTGCAGCGCTTATTTATCAATACGTTGGCTGATTCACCGCGCTGCGAAGATTATCCGGACGTCATTAGCGGCTACTTAGGTAAAAACTGGGGATTTTTTCTAGGGATTTTATATTTTCTCAGTATTTTGATCTGCGTTTTTATGTATTCGACAGCACTGACTAATGACAGTGCGTCTTTTCTGTATTCTTTCGGCGTGACAGATTCATTGCTTTCAGATAATCCCTTTTACGGGCTGGCTATTATTTGCGTCATGGTAGGGCTGGCGTCGCGAGGAGAACAACTTTTGTTCCGTATGTCTACATTGATGGTGCTGACGAAGCTGCTTGTTGTCATTTGTCTCGGCAGTATTATGGTGCAGCATTGGAACATTGCCAATATTGGATTGTTTCCTGACTTGTCTTTTCTGTTAAAAAATACTGTTGCCATGCTGCCTATTACGCTGACGTCCATTTTATTTCTTCCCAGCATCAGTCCTATGGTTATTTCTTATCGTTCGCGCAATAAATCGATTTATGTGGCTCGATACAAGGCTATGAGGGCTATGAAAATAGCTTTTTCCATATTATTTTTGACGATATTCTCGTATGCGATGTCCTTTAATTTAGCTATGGGTCATGAACAAGCCGTGCAGGCTTATGCTCAGAATATTTCGGCGCTGGCCATAGTGGCCCGCGGATTTGACGGCAGTGCCGTTAAAATATTCAGCCTGATTTTAAATATTTTTTCTGTCATGACGGCGTTTTTCAGCGTATTTCTCGGTTTCCGCGAAGCTTGTTATGGTATTACCATGAATGTTCTGCGCCGAATTATACCGGAAGAACGAATCAGTAAAACTTATGTAAAGGCAGGCATTCTCTTTTTTGCAGTAGCCGTTGCTTGGGGAGCGATTGTCCTTAATGCGCCGGTACTGAAACTGCTTACGCTGCTTGGCCCGATTTTCGGTCTGATAGGCTGTCTGATTCCGGCTTATTTAGTATATAGAGTTCGTTCATTGCATAAATATAAAGACGTGACGTTGGCTCTCATTGTTTTTGCCGGCGTGCTGCTGGTTATCTCCCCGCTGCTGTCCTTCTTTTAATGCGGCAGCTGGTTCGTCCGGTTGTGGGGCGTGTTGTTTATTATTGAGGTACTATATTTTCGGTATAAAGTCCTTGACAAATTGCTTTTTTATGGATAATATATTAACAAAAGTACATAGAGCCCATGAAAACCAGTGAGGCGGAAGTAAAAACGATGTCGTGCACGTACAGAGAACCGGGGTGCTGAGAGCCGGCCGACGCAGCTCGTTAAATGGACCGCTGAGGGCGCAGTCAAAGGCGAAAGCCGAGTATTCTGCGACGTGGAGGCATACGTCAGTTGCCGGGAATGTGATGGCATTCCGTCGAGAGTAGGAGTCATATCCTAAAGCAAGGTGGCACCGCGGAGAAACTGTATCCGTCCTTGACAATCGTTAGATATTGTCATGGGCGGATTTTTGTTTAGGAGGAAATACGCTATGCTGCCATTGGAAAAAGTAAAAGCTTATAGCTCGAAGTACAAAATTGTGCCAATCAGCCGTACCTTATATGCGGATATCCGGACGCCGGTGGAGGCGCTGCGAATTGTCAAGCGCGTCAGTCCGCGGTGTTACCTGTTTGAAAGTATGGAAGACACTAATCGATGGGGGAGGTATACCTTTTTGGGATATGACCCGACGATGGAACTGACTTGCAAAGATCATGTCGTGCATGTAAAGGCCGGTACAGATGTAACCGTACGCACGGAAAAGCCTGACGAGTTTATTCGTCAAGTCTTGGCGGAGAATACGTCGCCGCAGATGGATGAATTGCCGCCGTTTACAGGAGGGCTTGTCGGATATTTTGCTTATGATTATATAGCCTATGCAGAACCGGCATTAAAACTGACGGGTAATGATGACGAAGGGATTCTTGATTTTGATTTGTTGTTGTTTGAAAAAGTCATTGTTTTTGATCATTTGAAGCAGCAGATCATTTTAATTGCGAATGTCCGCCTTGACGCACCTGATGAAAATTATCAAAAGGCTCTGATGGATCTGGAGCAGATGAAACAGCTTTTGTGCACTGGCAAACAGGCCGAGTCACAGCCCCTTAGATTGAAAAGTTCCTTTCAGCCGTTGTTTTCAAAAGAAGCGTATTGTCAGATGGTGGAAAAAGGGAAAAACTATATCCGCGAAGGCGATATATTTCAGGTTGTCTTATCCAATCGGATGGAAGCGGCTGCAGAAGGAAGCCTTTTTGATGTATACCGGGTTCTGCGGACGACGAATCCGTCGCCGTACATGTTTTATTTCTGCGGGGATAATATAGAAATTGCAGGTTCTTCGCCGGAAACATTGACCCGGCTTCATAACGATATGTTATTTACGTTTCCTCTGGCAGGGACGCGGCCCAGAGGAGCGACGAAAGAAGAGGACGAACAGCTGGAGCAGGAACTCCTTCATCATCCGAAAGAACTGGCGGAGCATAATATGCTTGTCGATTTGGGGCGCAATGATTTGGGACGCATCAGCTGCTTCGGCTCCGTTCACGTGGAAGCGTATCTTGACGTCTTGCGGTTTTCCCATGTTATGCATTTAGGTTCGACTGTCAAAGGAACGATTCGTCCGGATAAGACGGCCGTCGATGCCATCGCAGCAGTGCTGCCGGCAGGCACGTTGTCAGGAGCGCCGAAAATACGCGCTTGCCAAATCATTGATGAACTGGAAGGAATAAAACGGGGCATATATGGCGGCGCCATTGGGTATATTGATTTTACAGGCAATATGGATACATGCATCGGGATCCGAATGGCGTATAAAAGGGGAAATCGCCTCTTCGTTCGTTCCGGAGCAGGTATTGTAGCCGATAGTGAACCGGAGCAGGAATTTCAGGAATGTGTGAATAAAATACAGGTTGTTGTGGCGGCTGTTGAAAAAGCGGACGGAGGGATAGACGTATGATTGTACTCATCGATAACTATGATAGTTTTTCATATAATCTGTATCAGCTGCTGGGCCAGTTTGACAGCAATATTGCTGTCGTGCGAAATGATGAGAAAAGCGTCGGCGATATCGAGGCTATGGCGCCGGACCATTTGGTCCTGTCTCCGGGCCCCGGACGGCCGGGCGACGCAGGAATTTGCGAAGAAGCGGTACGATATTTTGCCGGAAAGATTCCGATTCTCGGCGTATGCTTAGGTCATCAGGCAATTTGCGAAGCGTTCGGAGGCACGATTACCTATGCCGCACGGCTCATGCACGGAAAGCAATCGGTTGTCCGTATTTGTACGGAAAATCCGCTGTTCCGGGGATTGAATTCCCAAATAGATGTAGGACGGTATCATTCGCTGGCGGCTGATAAAGCGTCGCTGCCGGATGAGCTGGATATATTGGCGGAAACGGATGAAAAGGAAATTATGGCTGTCGGGCATAAAGAATATGCCGTATATGGTCTGCAATTCCATCCGGAATCCATCTTGACGCCGGAAGGACCGATTATTATTCGAAATTTTTTACAGATTGCGTCATAGAAAATGGATGAATTGGAGGATAAGATGATGATACAGGAAGCGACGGTAAAACTTGTAAAACAAATTGATTTAACCATGGATGAAACGATGGCGGTTATAGATGAAATCATGAACGGCGAAACGACGCCGGTTCAGACGGCATCGTTTTTGACGGCGCTGCAGGCAAAAGGCGCGACGATTACGGAAATTACGGCTTGCGCTAAGTCCATGCGGGACCATGCCCTGCCTATGAAAGGCTATGCGGGACTGCTGGAAATTGTCGGTACTGGCGGCGACAAATCAGGATCGTTTAATATTTCGACAACATCGGGATTTGTCTGCGCTGCCGGCGGTTGTAAAGTTGCAAAACACGGAAATCGGGCGGCTACCTCTAAAAGCGGCGCCGCCGATATGTTGGAAGCGCTTGGAGCCAATATTCATATGGATCCTGACAAATGTTTTCAGCTTCTTCGCGACGTAGGTTTTTGCTTTCTCTTTGCCCAGGATTATCACAAAGCAATGAAGTATGTCGGCCCGGTGCGTAAGGAATTAAGCGTGCCGACAGTGTTTAATTTGCTGGGGCCGCTGACGAATCCGGCTCGTGCGGATCACCAAATCCTCGGTGTATACGATGAAAGTCTCGTAGAACTTTTGGCTCATGCTTTGCATGGGCTGGGCGTCAAGCGGGGCATGGCCGTTTACGGAATGGATCGTATGGATGAAATTTCGGCATCGGCGCCGACTAAAATTTGTGAATTTAATGGAGATATTTTTAAAACGTATATTATTGAGCCTGAAAAATTCGGGTTAAAGCGGGGAGAAAAATCGGATATTACCGGCGGTTCACCTGAAGAAAATGCGGCCATTACCCGCCGTGTCCTGGGCGGCGAGCAAGGAACGCGCCGCACGGCTGTCGTGCTGAACGCCGGGGCCGGCCTGTATATTACAGGAAAAGCAGAAACGTTTGAAAAAGGCGTGCGTCTGGCCGAAGAACTGATAGACAGCGGCAAGGCGCTGGCTGTACTGGATGATTTTATTCGATTGAGCAATATTGCCTGAGGGCGGAGGCGTTATGATATTAGATGATATTACGAAAGATGTGGCAGCGCGGCTTACCGCCGATAAGAATGCGGTATCGCAGGAGGAAATGAAGAACATGGCGCTGGCGTCGCCGAAACAAAAAAATTTTCCGTTTGAACATGCCGTCAGGCAGCCCGGAATTTCGTTTATTTGTGAAGTCAAACGAGCATCGCCGTCGAAGGGGGTTATTGCCGAGGATTTCCCTTATGCGGAAATTGCAAAGGAGTATGAAGCCGCCGGCGCGGCCGCTATTTCTGTACTGACGGAACGAGATCATTTCCAAGGATGTGCGGCGTATTTGCAGGAGATTGCCAAAGAATCCGGCATACCGGTTCTGCGGAAAGATTTCATCATTGATGAGTACCAGATTTACGAAGCCCGGTATTTAGGAGCATCGGCAGTTTTGCTTATTTGTTCCGTTTTGGATGATGAACGGCTTCGCCGTTTTATGATGCTTGCCGATGAGCTGGGGCTGTCGGCCCTGGTTGAGACGCATGATGAAAATGAGGTGCAGAGAGCTTTGCGTTGCGGCGCTCGTATTATTGGTGTCAATAACCGCAATTTAAAAGATTTTACCGTATCTCTCGATACGAGCTGCCGATTGCGTTCGCTGGTGCCTGCTGATAAAATTTTCATTGCTGAAAGCGGTATTCGAAGCCGGGAGGATGTGGAAAAGCTGGAAAAAGTCTGTGTTGATGCCGTCCTTATCGGCGAGACGCTCATGCGGCGGCCTGATAAGAAAGCAGCGCTGGCGGAACTGGCAGGAGGCGTCCATGATTCACATTAAGCTCTGCGGACTGACGAGGATCTGCGATATTACCTGGGCTAATGAAGTCAGGCCGGATTATGCCGGTTTCGTCTTTGCCGGGACGAAACGGCGTATTAGCGGTGATATGGCGCGGCAGCTGCGGTATCTGCTGGACGAAACCATTCCGGCAGTCGGTGTGTTTGCCGATGAGCCGATAGAACATATTGCATCGTTAGTCCGGCAGGAAATTATACAGATGGTACAGCTTCACGGCCATGAAGACGAAACATATATACAGGAACTGCGAAGGGATGCGGCAGTTCCGATTATCCAGGCGTTTTCCGTGAAGACGCAAAGTGATGCCGAAAAAGCGAATGGCAGCAGCGCCGACTATGTCCTGTTGGATAACGGTTCCGGCGGAACGGGGCAGACTTTCGACTGGGATTTGCTCCGTTTCATCGGCAGGCCTTACTTTCTTGCCGGAGGGCTGCATCCGGGAAATGTTGCAGCCGCTGTTGCCGCACTGCGGCCGTACGCCGTCGACGTGAGCAGCGGCATTGAAACGAACGGAGTAAAAGATAGAGAAAAAATCAGACAATTTGTGATGCAGGCCCGGCTGGCCGCATCGGGGAGGGAATAGAATGAGTAATGGAAGATTCGGTCCTTTTGGAGGACAATACATACCGGAAACGTTGATGAATGAAATCCAGCGTTTGGAAAAAGCCTATCTGTATTATAAAAATGACGAGGAGTTTCAATTTGAATTAAAAGAACTGTTCGACAATTATGCTAACCGGCCTTCGCTCTTGTATTATGCAGGCAAGATGACGGATGATTTGGGCGGTGCGAAAATTTACCTCAAACGCGAAGATTTAAATCATACAGGTGCCCATAAAATAAATAATGCGCTGGGGCAGTGCCTATTGGCGAAAAAGATGGGGAAAACGAGAGTCATTGCTGAAACGGGAGCCGGCCAGCACGGCGTTGCTACTGCGACGGCGGCGGCGTTCATGGGACTGGAGTGCGAAGTCTTTATGGGCGAAGAAGACACGGTCCGCCAGGCATTGAACGTGTACCGCATGGAATTGCTCGGCGCAAAGGTTCATGCCGTTTCGTCAGGGACGAAAGTACTGAAAGATGCTGTCAATGAAGCCATGCGCGAATGGGTCAGCCGCGTTGATGATACGCATTATGTTATTGGCTCAACAATGGGGCCCCATCCGTTTCCGGAAATGGTCCGCGATTTCCAGTCCGTTATCAGCAAGGAAGCGCGGCAGCAGCTGCTGGAACGGGAAGGGAAACTGCCGGCGGCCGTATTGGCCTGCGTCGGCGGCGGCAGCAATGCGATGGGAATGTTTTACCATTTTATTAAAGACGAATCGGTAAAGCTTATCGGCTGCGAAGCTGCCGGCAAGGGAATTGATACAAAATTTCATGCCGCTACGATTTCCCGGGGCAGCGTCGGTATTTTCCACGGCATGAAGTCCCTGTTCTGCCAGAACGATCAAGGGCAGATTGATGAAGTCTATTCTATTTCTGCCGGATTGGACTATCCCGGCATCGGTCCGGAACATGCTTACTTGCATGAAAGCGGACGGGCCGGCTATGTGCCTGTCAAAGATGACGAAGCTGTCGAAGCATTTGAATACCTGGCCAGGACGGAAGGCATTATCTGCGCTATTGAAAGCGCCCACGCCGTTTATCAGGCTATGCAGCTGGCGCCGGCGATGAGTAAGGACGACATTATCCTTGTCTGCTTATCCGGCCGGGGTGATAAAGATGTAGCAGCTATTGCCAGATATAGAGGGAGGAATCTTCATGAGTAAAATAGCCAAAGCATTTGAACAGGGAAAAGCATTTATCGCTTTTCTGACCGGAGGCGATCCGTCGATTGAAAAAAGCTGTGAGTATATACTGACGATGGAACGGGCCGGTGCGGATCTCGTGGAAATCGGCATTCCTTTTTCCGATCCTATTGCCGAAGGCACCGTTATACAGGAAGCCAATATTCGGGCATTGTCGGCGAATACGCGGCTTGAAGATGTATTTCGGCTCGTTGAAATGGTGCGCCGGCAGTCGCAGATTCCTCTTGTATTTTTAACGTACGTCAACCCAATTTTCAATTATGGAAAAGAGGAATTTTTTGCTAAGTGCCGTCAAACCGGAGTCGACGGTGTTATTATTCCGGATATGCCTTATGAAGAACGGGGTGAATGCGCCGCTGAAGCGGAAAAATACGGTATTGACATTATTTCGATGATTGCGCCGACGTCTAAAGACCGCATCAGAAAAATCGCTGCTGCCGGTCAGGGATTTTTGTACATTGTATCTTCATTGGGCGTTACGGGGGTAAGGAGTGAAATTACAACTAACCTGAAAGAAATTATTGATACGGCTAAAGCGGCAGCAGACGTGCCTTGTGCCGTCGGTTTCGGCATCAATACGCCGGAACAGGCCAAGGCGATTGCAGAATATGCGGACGGCGTTATCGTTGGCAGTGCCATCGTCAAAATCATTGCACAATACGGAGACGAAGCGGCTCCCCATATTTTTGAATATGTTAAGAACATGAAGGCCGCGGCGGCGCGGGCATAAACCGCCGGTACCGATCACAACGATAAAGACCCGGTGCACACGCGACATATGTACACCGGGTCTTATGATACAGGATTCATATTCATATGGTTTTTGGTTCTGGTATCTTTAACCTCTCTGAAAAACGTTTTTGATGAACTAATTAACACTACATGTCTTTCGAAAAGCTCGAAGCGCTTGCAATACATTACACAACTTAACATGTACATGCATGAATCACTGATACACACTATTTAATTTTTGATAATCAACGCGATGAAAACCAGATCTTCCGAGCCCTTGTTTTCTACGCTATGGCCGCTTCCCGGCGGGGTATACGTGACATCGCCGGCTTTAATGGTGCGAATTACGCCGTTATCGTTATACTCGCCTTCGCCGGAAAGAACATAGTACGCTTCCGCGTTTCTTTCATGAACATGATAGCCTAGGGAACAGCCGGGTTCCAACGTTGCTTTTGCATACATTTCATTTTTCCCCAGCAATTGTTCTCCTGTCAATAGGTGCTCTTTAATCAGATGCCCTTTGCCTCCGGCTGCATGTTCAACAATTTCTCTGTTCACCGGACTCACCTCTTTCTCTTGCTTCTTGTCTATATTATAGCACGATGTTTCTTATTTGTCATGAGTAAAAGTTAAAAATATTATGCTTATTTTTTATGTATAATATATAAAATCTTTTTTTGATGATTTGCCGGCAGGAAACGGCGGCTTGACAAGAGATAAGGTATGATATAATAAAGAAACGGTACTGACAGGAGGTATATGGTGCAGACAGCAGAATGCAAAAAATCGCTGCGGCAGCGGATGCTGAGGGAAAGAGACTTGCTTGATGTGTCGTATTGCCGGGATGCAGACGCAAAGATTGCCCGCCGGATTCGGGAGTTGGCGGAATATGAACAGGCTCGGACTATATTTTCCTACGTTGCGGCAAAACGGGAAATCGATACGATACCATGTATGCGGCAGATGATCGCAGATGGAAAAACAGTTGCCGTTCCCCGGTGTGTTTCCGCAGGCGTTATGGAAGCGCGCCGCATCCGTAATATGCAGGAGCTGCGGCCGGGAAGATACGGCATTTTGGAACCAAGTTCGGATGCGCCGATCATTGCGCCGGATCGTATTGATTTGGTTCTCGTGCCTTGTGTCGGCGGAAACGAACAGGGACAGCGGATTGGATACGGAGGCGGCTTTTATGACTCCTATTTGGCGGTTTGTCCGGCAGTGCGGGTGCTTTTATGCCGTGCTTTATCTATGACATATCCGATTCCCATGGAGCCCCACGACGCCGTCATGGATATTGTTGTATCTGAACGAGGTGTTATTTATACAAACAAAGAACGGCAAGGAAGACGCGGCAGCAATTTTAAATATTAAAACGTTTTAGCCTGAAAAGATGAGAAAAAAAGTGATGGAAGGCTATTGTATTTACTGTAAAAATACTTTATCATAAAAACACTACGGTACATAAGTATGAAAGAAAGAGGGATTTATATGGAACTGAAAAAACGAATCGTCGGCGTTGTCGGCTTGGGCCATGTCGGCGCTCATGTTGCGTTTGTATTAGGCATGATGGGGATTGCCGATGAAGTGAAGATTTGCGACTGCAATGCGCAGAAAGCAGAAAGCGAACGGCAGGATTTGATGGATGCCGTCATGTTCATGCCTCATCGCGTGACGTATACTATTGTCGATTATGCAGGGCTGCATGACTGCGATGTTATCGTTAATGCTGTCGGCAACATAAAGTTATGTGCTACAGGAAACCGCGACGATGAAATGGAATATACGGTTGCACAGGTGGCCGACTACGTTCCCAAGGTTATGGCAGGCGGATTTGACGGCATTTTCGTCAATATTACGAATCCCTGCGACGTTATTACGGATTTGATTGCCAAAAAAAGCGGACTGCCTAAAGGCCGTGTCCTCGGTACCGGCACAGGTCTTGATTCATCGCGCCTCATCAGCGCTCTTGTACAGCAGACTGGCTTAGAGCACCATTCCTTTACGGCATATATGATGGGCGAACACGGCAATGCGCAGATGGTGCCCTGGTCGCTTGTCAATTTCCGCGGCAAAGCGCTTGATGATTGGAGCGAAGACGCCCGTTTCGTTTTTGATAAAGAAGAAATGAAGAACCGGGCTATCGGCGGCGGCTGGGTTACGTATAAAGGAAAAGGCTGCACGGAATACGGCATTTGCTCGACGGCGGCGGCTATTGTCAAATCCATTCTGCATGATGAAAAGAAAATTATGGCTGCCAGCGTGCCTTTAGACGGAGAATACGGCGAAAGCGGCATTTTCTGCGGCGTGCCGGCCATTATCGGCATCAGCGGCGTGGAACAGGTTATGGAATATCCACTGCCTGACGACGAACTGCAGGCATTCAAAGCCTGCTGCCAGACGATTCGCCAAAACATTGCCAAAGCAGCGGCACTATTGAAATAATATAATTTGCACGGCAAAAATGGACATGCGCTTCGCATAGAGCTGCATGTCCATTTGTCATATAGAACGTATTGCGCCGATGACGGGTTTTATATATTATGCGTCGATTACTTTTCCCGGATTGAGGATAAGGTTCGGATCCAGCGCCCGTTTGATCGTTTTCATGAGGGATAATTCCCCTTTCGGCGTAAACTGTTCCATATATTTCAGCTTTTTCGCGCCGATGCCGTGTTCGCCGGCTAAGCGGCCGCCGACGCTGTAGGCATATTCGTAGACTTGCTGGTGAAATTCTTCCACGTTTTTGTTCCACGTATTGTCGTCCATATCCATTTTGCAGAGAACGATGTGCAGGTTTCCGTCGCCGATATGCGCGTTGATTTTTACCTGGAACGGATACTGTTTGCCGATCTCCATAATTTTTTCGATTGTCGGCGCGATTTTGTGAACCGGTACGACGACATCATCCGTCAGGAATACTTTGCTGATTCGCTCGCAGGATGTCTGGACGTTCCGCCGCATATTCCAGATACGGTCATCCGCTTCGAGAATTTCGACGGCGCCGGATTCTTCGCAAATAGAGCAAATTGATTCCATCTTCGCATCCAGTTCGTCTTCGCGAAACGTTTCGATCGTAATGATGACGTAAATACCGTCGTCATAATGGGGCATATCCGTATACCCGCAGTAATCTGCCGTATCGCGGACGTATGAATTATCCATGTATTCGACGCTTGTCGGATTCAGACCGGCTTTGAGAAGTTTCGGGACCATGTATAGGGCTTGTTTCGGCTGAGTATAAATGGCCAGGACGTCGAGACGGTACGGCGGCAAGGGAATTAATTTCACCGTGACTTTGGTGATAATGCCCAGCGTGCCTTCGCTTCCGATCATGAGCTGCTCCAGGTCGTAGCCTGTTGAGCATTTTTTCAGGATGCGGCCGCATTCTACAATGTTGCCTGTCGGAGTGACGATTTCCAGCGAATACACCTGATCCCGCGTGACGCCGTAGCGGACAGCGCGCAGGCCGCCGGCATTCGTTGCCAGATTGCCGCCGATAAGGCTGCTTTCGGCGCTGGACGGATCTCCGGCATAGAGGAGTCCGGCTTTTTTTGCTTCGTTTTGCAAGTCGATGGTGCGGACGCCGGCTTCAACGGTCATGTACATACCTTCTTCATTTAATTCAATGATTTTATTGAGCCGCTCCATCGAGAGAACAAGGCCGCCGCAGACGGGAATCGCGCCGGCCGCCAGGCTGGTTCCTCCGCTGCGTACGGTAATGGGAAAATTGCAGGCATTGGCCAATTTTACGATGCGGGAAATTTCTTCGGCGCTGCCGGGAATGACGGCTGCTTCAGGCATATGAAACATGGCCGGATTTGTTTCGTAATCTGTTTGATACTGAATAAGTATGTCTTTATCGGTTTTGACGTAGGAAGGGCCGGTAATTGCTTTGAGTTTTTCAATGATTTCCGGTGTAATGGGCTGATACGTTTTCAAAATGGATTCCCCCTTTATGGCACTGTTACTATTCTATCATGACGGGAAGCATTAGGGAAGGCGTACGCTGCAGGAGAGGTTATTTATTGGGGCGTTGTTTGCTTTCCGCCGTATGCCCTTTTCCTCGGGCAAGGGAGGCAAAGACGGCGATAAAGCAGAGCGCGGCCAATAGCCTGTAAGAAATGCGCAGCGCTGCGGAAATAGCGTCGGCATATGATGGGATCAGCGCCGTTTGGCTAGATAAAATCAACGTGACGGCGGCCATGCTCGTAGCTTGTCCCAAATTGCGGGCTAATGCCAGCATGCTTGAAGCGATGCCGTGATATGCCGGCTTAACGGCGCTCATGATGGCGCTGTTATTCGGTGCGCCGAACAGCGCTGACCCGGCGCCGACGAGGACGAGGAAAAAGACAATGGTGGAAGGGGAGCTTTCCGGTTTCCAGGAAAAACAAGCCAGTCCCAGCGTCGTCAGGATAAGGCCGGAAGAAGTAATACGGCGTGTTCCGTACCGGTCGGACAACGCCCCGGCTTTTGGCGACAAAACTGCCATGACGAGAGGCTGGATGAGAAGTATGAGTCCGGAAGCGGCAGGCGATAATCCGGCGACGATCTGCAGCTGCAAAGACAAAAGAAACGATAAGGCATAAGTTGCGC
This sequence comes from uncultured Megasphaera sp., assembly GCA_964507845.1. Lineage (GTDB taxonomy): Bacteria > Bacillota > Negativicutes > Veillonellales > Megasphaeraceae > Megasphaera. The sequence continues at coordinate 50,335 of CAZDQW010000012.1, read as the reverse complement.
TGTACTGGATGAAGGCGGCTAAATTTGCCATGGAAAAGGTTAGATTGCGGAAGACGAACAGCGGCAGGAGCGGATGATACGACCGGCTTTCATGGAGTATAAACAGGATGAGCAGAACTATTCCGGCCCATAAGGGAAGCGCCGTATCCCTATAGGCAGACAGCCCCCAGAGGAAAAGGATGATGGCGGCGGCGGACAATGCGGAACTGACGATATTGACGAAGGGAGCTCCGCCGGCATACCATTCTTTTTTTATTGGCCGAATATACATATAGGCCGCCGCAGTCATAAGCGCTGACGTGATGAAGATAGAGCGCCATCCGGTGTATTCTGTCATGACGCCGCCGAGAACCGGCCCCATGGACAAGCCGAAATAGGTAAGGCCGACACAGATGCCGAGGATGCGGCCTTGGTTGACTGCTCCTGCTGTAGCTAACAGGAGCGGCATATATGATACGTATACGGCAGCTAAGGCGATGCCCTGCAGAACACGAACTGCCAGAAGACAGGCGAAGGAAGGCACGAAGACTGTTGCCAAGGTTGTGACGGCAAAGGCGATGAGCGCCGCGGCGTAGATTCGCCGCCTGCCGTATACATCGGATACTTTTCCCATAGGCAGGAGGCAGGCTGCTGTCGGAATCAAAAAAGCCGTAACGATCCAGCTCAAGCAGTCCGGCGGGACAGAAAATTCACCGGCCATGACAGGAATTGCCAAATTGACGGCAGTTGATAGAAAAGAGCCGGCAAAACTGATAAGGCAGACAGAATAAAGAATGCGTTTTTCCATTGTCATTATAATCACCTCGGAAAGGTGCGGATTTTTATTATATTATACCAAATAGCAGCAGTTAATATCAGCACCGTTCGGGGCAGAAAAACGGTGCGGAAGATTTTTTGCTGGTTGGCAGGGGGAGTGTGAGGCGCGTTTTTTCAGATGCGGGAAGGGTATGAATTACCGGCAGGCAATGAAGGTAAGAGGCAGTTAAGGTTGAGAAAATGAGGGAATAGACGTACAATATAAGATAATATATTAAGTTAATGGTAATCATTCTTTAGGAGATGCGATGGATAAGGAACATGTCTTTTTTGAAAATTATGCAGAAACGTGGGATCGGGACCGAAAAGAAAATCCCGAAAAACTGCGTTTTCTCATGACTATGGCGCACATACAGGAAGGTGCTGCCGTTCTTGATGTCGGCTGCGGGACCGGCGTCCTGCTGCCGTATCTGCGCGAGGCAGCAGGTCCTGCGGGAACCGTTACGGCGCTGGATTACTCCAGGCAGATGTTGGATAAGGCCAGGAAGAAATTCGGCAGTTTGCAGGGCGTTGCGTTTGTGGAAAGTGATATTCTGAAATGTCTTTTGCCGGAACAAACATATGACGTCATTATTTGCTTGAATTTTTATCCGCATATCTGCGAAAAACGGCGGGACTTTATCAAAAAAGTGCGGACACTGCTGAAGGATGGCGGTTCTCTGGTTATTATGCATGATATGGGACGGCATCAAGTCAACAGTATTTACAGCGATCGAAAAGACAGCCGGCCCATTCTGCCGCCTGTCGATATGATGAGTTCGATTCTCGTCGGCGCTGGTTTTTCCGTTGCAGCGGCTCTTGATGGGGAGGATTTGTATTTTATCCGCGTTATCAAAACGCAGGAAACGCCCTATGTTCATTATCAAGATGATGACGGCGAGTTCGGCGGAAATCTGTTTCCCGCCGCCGGAAAAGCCAGTTACCGCCATAGTCATGGACAGCAGAAGGTTGTGTTGAACCGGCTGGCGCGCATCAGCGGCCATTTGGAAGCAATTAAGCGCATGGTTGAAGACCAGCGGGACTGCAGCGATATCCTTATTCAGCTGGCAGCCGTTGATTCGGCTATCGTCAGCGTCGGCAAGGTTATACTAATGGAGCATATCGATCACTGCATCGCCGATGCAGTGCGGGAAAACGACATGGTATTCGTGGAGAAGCTGAAAAAAGCAATCGGCACTTTTGTAAAATAGAGTTTTTCTAGGAGTCTGGGAACCGATATGGTATAATTTATCCAAGGGTACAGGAAAAGGATGTGATAAGATGCAGTTTCGCGTAGCAGTAGGAGATATTACGAAATGGCCTGCCGATGCCATCGTAAATTCGGCCAGCACCAGCTTGTTGGGCATGAGCGGCGCCGTGGACAATGCCGTTCATAAAGCCGGCGGCATATCACTGACGGCGGCATGCCGGGCGCTGAAAGGCTGCCGGAGCGGCGACGCCAAGATGACGTTCGGATATAAGCTGCCGGCAAAATACGTCATTCATGCCGTAGGCCCTATCTGGGTCGGCGGAAAACGGGGCGAGGAAGAGGAGCTGCTGGCGTGTTATCGCAAGAGCCTGAAGCTGGCGGAGGAAAAAGGCGTGCGTCATCTGGCATTTACCTCTCTGTGCACGGAAGATAAACGGTATCCCTGCCGGCGTGCTGCGGCTGCTGTTGTGCCTTTTCTCATTTCCGAGGGGATGGCGGTGGATCGAATCGACATGGTATGCCTCGATGAGACGATGCGGGATATATATACGCGGGAAGCGGTTCTTTTTTGGCTGCGTCATATTAACGATGCTCATCAAGATGAATTGGCGGATATGAGGGAGGCAGCGATGATTTCGCTGGTCATGCTGAGAATGGAATCAGATAAGCCGGATCCGTTTTTGTTGGCAGAACGGGTGAGAGTAATGAAGAGTATTCTGCAGCCTTTTCTTGACATAAAGCAGGCCCGCAGCATCGTTGATATAGAAAGAACGGCCGACCTGGTTATGCAGGCGTACCGTGAACAACCGAAAATCAGCGGCAGTTCCGCTCTGGAATCGTTCCTGCGGACTTCTGTAAAATAAACGGAAAGGATCAGATGACAGTGACAGAAAAGCCTCTACATAAAGATAGTACTCATTCCGTCGTGCTGCAGCTGACGTGCCCGGTGTGCCGCAGGCAGGGAAACTTTTCGTCGTGGGACTGCATTGACGGTACGGGGAATCCCTTTCTGCGGCGCCGTGTTCTTGCGGACGATACGTTGTTTTTTTATCAGTGCCCTCATTGCGGGGAGTCTGTGCATGTGGAAAGTCCCTGTTTATATATTGACCGGAATCATAAATTCATGGTGTGGCATCTTCCTGACTTGACAGTGCCCGTGACGTCGCGGCAGGTTTGCGCGTTTCTCGGCGAGGATTCTTTCGATGAGTATTGCTGCCGGGCCGCGCTCACTTGGGGCGAATGGCGGGAAAAGATTATCGAACTGGAGAGCGGTTATGATGACCGGCTGTACGAAATTATTAAGTACGGTGCGTATCAGCTTATCAAAGAAGCAGATCGGGAAAAACTGCCGCTGGAATCGTATCATATTGATTATGACGGAGACGGCGGCAGAGACGATGCGCTGGCTCTCGTTTTCATGGAAAAAGAGCGTAAGGGCATGGGATATACCTATGGAATTACGAAAAAAATTCAGGAAATCACGGCAGATATTTTTTTGCCCCTTCTGCAGCGGATGCCTAATATGAATGAGAAGGGACGATTTGACCGGTTCGGATATGCCTGGGCGCAGCATTTCGCGGAATATGTAATCAAAGCGGCAGCTTCCGGAACGGGCGGGCAGGAATATGGAAAACTCCTTACTTTTTGGGTTCAGATGCTGGGGAAAGAAATATTTCATGCAGAACTTGACATCAAAAAAAAATAATATAAAAAATTCGGCAAAGGCGCACAGTATAGTCATTGTGCGTCTTTGGCATATGTGTTCTTATAGTATAGGGATATCTACAGCGCTGCGGCCGGGAGGTAATGCATCGTTGTCAAAATGGAAAAATAAAAAAGGATGTCCTTATTGCTGCAAGTTAAATTGACAGATAGGGGAATCAAAAATATAATTAAATTTATTAATATTATCAAGAAAATAGTTTCTGGCTGCGCATGAAAGCAGGACTGCCTGCTGGAGCGGCAGATAGGAAGTGTATTATATATGGTTGCTGTTTTCCGGCGTGTTGCCGCCGTTATTATAGGGGCGATGGCATTTGTCGTTCTTTCCGGCCTCGGCCTTGCAGCGCAAGCGGCTGTACCGTCGACGCAGGCTGAAGCGGCCTGTATGATTGACGCCGGCACGGGGAAAATATTATATCGTGTCAACCCGACGAAATGGATGCATCCGGCCAGCACGACGAAGATTGTTACGTTGATTACGGCGCTGGATCAAAAGGGAGACGTACTGGACCAACCTTTAAAGATTTCACGGTTTGCTGCCGATACGGAACCGTCGTCTCTGGGCATTGCACCGGGCGATCAGTTAAGCGTCCGTGAAGCGCTGAAGGGGATGATGCTTGTATCGGGAAATGACGCGGCTGTTGCCGTTGCAGAAACGTTAGGGGGATCCGTTTCTGCCTATGCCGATATGATGAATGCCGAAGCGAAGAAAATGGGGGCGAAACATACTCATTTTGTCAATCCGCATGGGCTGACGGCGGCCAAACATTACACAACGGCTGTGGATATGGCTAAAATGGCGGCGTACGGCATGAATCATTTTCCCGAATTCCGCGACATCGTAAGTTTAACGTCTTATGATGTAAAATATCTCGACGGCAGGGAATCGAAACATGTGGAGACGACGAACCGCTTCTTAAAAAGCCGTTATAAAGGGGCTGACGGCATTAAGACAGGGTTTACGAATGCTGCCGGAGATTGTTTGGTGGCATCGGCGACGCGCGACGGCCATACGCTTATCGTCGTTCTGTTTAATGATGACGGGCGGTGGGAAGATGCGCCGGCGATTCTCGACTACGGGTTTCGGCGGCTGCAGACCGGGAAATAGTATACGTCTTGTTGGAAGGTACGCAGAGGGGGGAGCTATATGGCGCACATTTTGACGATTGAAGACGATAGAGCTATTGCAGTTTTAGAGAAAGAGTTTTTGCAGCAGAGAGGGTACACGGTGAGTGTGGCGTCGACAGGAAACGAAGGACTGCGGATATTCAAAGGGGAAATCGTAGACGTAGTGCTTTTGGAGGTTACGCTGCCGGATATTGACGGATTTACGGTGTGCCGCCGTATTCGCCAGATAAGCAATGTGCCGGTTATTTTTGTCACAGCTAGAATGGGTGAACCCGATCAGATACGAGGTCTTGAGATGGGGGCAGACGATTATATTACCAAGCCTGTTAACTTTCCTGTCCTGGCGGCACGCATCAAGGCTCACATGGCAATGCGCCGGCGGCTTATTAAAAATGCTGCGGGGCGCAGCGCCGAATTGCCGGATATTTGCACCGGCGACCTGAAGATTTTCATCAAAAGGCACCAAGTATTCCGCAACGAACAGGAAATTTTTCTGACAATTAAGGAATTTGACCTGCTCTTCTTTTTGGCAAGCCATCCGAATCAGGTATTTTCTAAGGGATATTTATTTGAAAAAATATGGCATCTTGACGCTTGCGGCGAATTAGCGACCGTAACGGTTCACATTAATCGCCTGCGGGATAAATTAAATCGAGTGGCGCCGCCGTTTACTTCCATAGAAACTGTATGGGGCAACGGCTATCGGTTTCGTGCGTAACGAATCTGCGTACTCGTCAGTGAGAATAAAAAACACGGGGAGGCAAAAGGGAAAACGCTGCCTCTCCGTGTTTTTTTGTTTTTATGGAGACAATAGTGAAAAATCTGCCGTACTAATTATATTCGTCATGGATCTTACGGACCTATTCAATGATATAGGCCCGCAGGATCTGGCCGTAATAGGCAATGTGAGCATCTTTATTTGCTCTGCTGACAGGATTGTCTATATGGGAAGGATAAAATTTTTCGCAAAGTTCCGGCAGTACAGCCGCCCTGTCTTGAAGCTGTTTATAAATGACTTTGCATTCCAGCGTCAAGGGAAGCTCTTTAATCCCCGGCGGCGATATAAGATCAGACGGGACCAGCGTCAATTTCAGGTCGCCGGCTTTGTCTACCGTCCGCCCTGTCTGAGAACCGCAATACGCCGTAATAGCAGCAAGACGCTTGGCGTCTGTCGTGCCGTAAGGTGCGTTGATGGTAAATTCGCCGGAATCGTCAAGCATTTCCCGGGTAAAACGTCCTTCCCGTACAAAAACCGTAAAAATAGGCAAGGTCCATTCAATGCCTATGGTGCCCCAGCCAATAGTCATTACATTGACGGCGCCGCCGCGTTTGGTTGTAATGAGAATGCCGCCCTTGGGGAGCGCCTTTGTAATATCAGCGGCATAGTCGAAAGCATCAATGTACCGTTTCATCCTGATCACTCCTTCGTAATAAAAAAATCACGAAAGCCTCGGGAGAGGCTCTCGTGATGGAAAACCTAGAATTCCATATCTTCGAGTAAGCTGACCTTGCCGAAGCGGGTAACCAGATCACTGCGTTCCATTTTCCATAATGGCGACGATAAACTGTACGTCGGGTCATAATTCGGCGACTGCATATTCAGCACGCCGCAAATAAATTCATATGCCAGATCGTTGGTAAAGAAGTTATCTTTGTGGGCTTTTACTGTTTGGGCAACGATGGGATTGCGGTTCTGATAGGCTTCGGACAAGTAGCAGAACATGGGAATGCGCAGTACCTTAAACGTAATGTCGTCCGGCTGGCGGCCCGTATCAGGATCGCTGCCGTGATCCGAAAAATAGATCATGGCGTCAAGATTTAAATACTTATCGGCATAGTCAAAAATTTGGGATAAAACCCAGTCGGTGTACAGTACCGTATTGTCAAAATCTGCCTGCGCGTTTACCTGGCCGTCATTGAATACTTGGAATGTATCCGGATACCGGTTTCGGTACTCAATATGACTGCCCATGAGGTGAAGTACGACAAAATTTTTTTCTTCCGGATTTACTTGTTTTAAAAACTGGAGAAGCGATTCATCCAATGATGCCTGCTTCAATTCCTGATCTGTCCATTCGGAAACATCCGCCGTTTTTGCCACGAGGGTAATAGGCGTATCGGCAACGCCGATAGATCCCTGATTACTGAACCAGTATGTTTTATATCCGGCTTTTTTCGCCATGTCCAAAATGGAGATGGAAGAATTAAATTCTTTGTTATTATAGAAATTAGCTTCCGTCAGTGCGCGTTCTAAAACGGGCACTGTATACCAGACGCAGCTGTATGCGTTGGTGAACAAGGTGAAGTCGGAGTTTTCCTTCATGGAAGTCAGCCACGGCGTATTTTCCACATGATTGGGGTTAAACGCATGCATCAGTGTCCGCGTTTCCGATTCACCGATGACGACGACGAATGTGTTCGGATAATCCGGCGGATTCAGCTGGACTGCCTCCAGATTTATAAATTTGTCACCGTGATTTTCTGTATATAAGGCAGAGCGTTTCAGGTAATCATGCGTATCGATGAAAGTGCGGATAGGAAAGGCGTAAGGAAATATTTCTTCTCCCAAGGCACAGACAGACGGGAAAATAATAAACAAAGACAATATGGGAAGAATTTTCCGGTATACCGGCGTCCGGGGCAGTGTTTTCTGCGTATAGTTGGCAAAAAAAAGCGCGCTGAGCAATGCGAGGACGAACAGCACGATGAGGGCAATGCAGCCGATGCCGAGAGAATGAAAATATTCCATCATTTCGGCCGGGCCTGTCTGAAAAATAAGCAATGCGCCGGACGTTGTTATGCAGGAATGGTATAAAGCGTAATATACCCACTGAACAGCGATGATGAAAAACGCGGCAAATTGAGCTGCCGTCATGACGACGGCGCGGATTTTACGAGACAGGAATTGCTGCGTTACCATATTCAGGCAGAATAAAATAGCGAATAAGTAAAGGCCGACATAAATATCGTACATATTATTTATATATACGGTGTTTTGCTGAACAAGGGTGATATAACTGAGGTACGGCCCCGTTACGATCCAGCTGACGGCAATAAATGCTGTCGGGACGACAGCGGTAATGCATAAATGCTTCCAGTATAAAATCAGCGATAAAGCAGCTGCGCCGGCCGCAGGCAGAAGGCCTACGGTCATGTAGTGAATGTTATCGGGCCCAAGGCCGTGGGAGACGAGAAGCTGCCAGTGATAACACAAGGCATAAATGACGATGTACGTGACCGCAAAACATAAAATCCGGCGTTTTGATTCCTGAGAAAAGAGGGCGGATTTTACAGAAGAAATAAGGGTCTGCGACGTCTTGTCTTGTGCAGGGTGGGGCATGGCATGTCACCTTTCTGTAAAAAGTAAATAATATGTAAAATTCATATCAAATTCATTATACATCAAAACAAACTGGGGTTGCAAGCACAGTGCTGCCGGTTTTGGATTTATGGTAAACCATTCGGGAGGAGCAGTAAGTAACTGTATCTTTACAGGATGTTTAGGCGGCTTTATATGGCATAACATAAAGAATTTGTGCCGGAAACAAAGGGAAGAAGGCATCGAAACGGATGTCATGATTGTGCAAGGCGGGGTGTTCAAGACGCCGGTTATTGGACAGCAAGTATTGGCAGATGCTCTTAATCTGCCGATCACGATTATGGATGCGGCAGGTGAAGGCGGCCCGTGGGATAAGGCTGTTTTGGCCGTCTATATGATGCGTCAGCAGCCCTTTCGTCGCGTCGTACGATGAAATGTCGTCGTCGTTATCTTCGATGATTTCTTGGACGGCATGCCGGTTGGCAAAAACGGCGCTGTTTTCGGGCCCCGCAGCGGGTTTGGCCTTGAAGCGCAGTATTATTCCAATGCGTTGGTGCACCGCCATTTCCCGCAGCCCCTGCTGAAAAAGGCGATGTATGGAAAGCGCTGACGACATATAAATTCGGCAGCATCAGGTAATACGATTCCGCTGCATAAAAAGACAGATGCCTGTAGTTGAGGCATCTGTCTTTTTGAATTACTGCATTCCGATAAATTGGGAAGGGAAAAACAAGCAAATTTCAGGGTATGCGAAAACCTACAGCTGTGATTCGGAAAAATCAAGGCCTGCGTCGGTCGCGTAATAAGTTTCCTTTTTGGCGCCTGGTTCAATATATTTTTTCTGCAGCAGCATGCTGATATAATCCATATTGACCGGATCCGGCGCAAACATTTCGTCAGCAGTACACTCTTCCCGTTCTACAACGGCAATAAGGCTGGCAAGCTGTTCGTCAAGGGACGGCGAACCGTTGGCGAAGTGTATTCGCGGTAAATACATGGGATATTCTTGCTTTGCTTTTATCAGGAATTGGCCTGTTGCCAGCGCGGCGCTGAGCGCGTTGTGCTCTTCCCATTCGATGCCGAATTCTTCGCAGACGGCGGACAGTTTGTTTGATGGCAAGCGATATAAGTCTTTGGCGATTTCCAGTGTGTCGATAAAGCGCAGGCAAGGTGCTTCCGCTCCGTATATCTGTAAAGCGTGAGCAATGCAGCCCATGACGTAAGGCGCATTGTGGGCGACAAGCGTGCGGTTTATGAAGTAGTCTTTCATGCCGGCGTCCCAGTATTCGATAAATTCGTCGGCTTTTCGAAGCGTATCCCACGTAAAATCAGGATTGGTCTTGTTGGTAATGTTATTTTCCGGCGGTCTTACGTAAAAATAACGGCGGTCTTTTAACTCTCCTCTTTCAAACGAAGCCAGCCCGATGAGGCAGATCGAGTAAGGCTGTTCGTTGGCCAGTTCAACGGAAAGAGCCGTGAACTGCTGCGGATAACGGCGCAGGCTGCCTCCCGAAGGAAGAGGGTACGAATAATACCCTTTCTGCGGCGTTATGTCATATTGATGAAGGTTTTTGACCTGCACGTGTTTTTTCGTTTCCAAGTCTTTTTGCTTTTGCCGCTGCAGGCGTTTCTTGCGGAATGCGGAAGTCAGTGAATACAGAATAGCGGCGATGAAAATCAATGTGACCAGTGTGCCGGCAATATTCAGCAGTGAGCTCATGGTATCAAGTCCTTTGTTTGAAAAGTGTAAACGAATGCAAAATACGGTGTATAAAAACAGAATGTATAAAATTTTTCTTAGGAAGCGTTCGCCGTCTTTTATACACAGGTATTTTTACGGTATAATTACAGTATACACTCTTAATTATACGAAAAAGGAAAAAAATTACAACTCTTTGCAGTCATTAAGTTTATAGAGAAATAGAATTTCTCGAAATGAAAAATATTATAGTAGGAGTTTTATTTGCAGAAGTCGAATGTCTTATATACCGGAAATCTTTATCGGAGGGATAATGCATCATTTGTTTATAAGCTGTACATTTATCATATATGGGAGGGTTTATTTTGGGTAAGAAAATAGAAGAACAGCCTTTGCGGGCGGCTATATTGACGATCAGCAACAGCAGGACATTTTCAGATGATACGAACGGGCTCATGATTCAGTCGGCGCTGGCCAACCGAGGGCACCAAGTAGTCGATTACGCGATTGTAAAAGATGATAAGGACGCGATAACGCGGCATATCCATGAATGGGTGTGCAGCGTTGATGTCATTATTACGAGCGGCGGCACGGGGCTGGCAAAACGGGATGTCACGCTGGAGACGATAGAGCCGCTGTTTGAAAAAGACATTCCCGGTTTTTCGGAAATGCTGACGTATTTTGCTTACCGCCACAGCTGCGGAGTTGAGGCTATGGCGTACCGGTCAATGGCGGGCGTCATCCATCAGTGCCTGGTGTTCTGCCTGCCGGGATTGCCGAAGCTGATTAAAATGGGGATGGAAAAAATCATTTTACCGGAGCTGTTTCATCTATATACGGAGATTAAAAAATGAGACTGAAGCGGCAGGTAGGAGGGCGTGTATGAAACACGCCCGATTTTTATGAAAGGTGAAATAAGGTATAGAATATGGATAAAGCGGTCATATTGGTTACGGGAGGCGCTCGCAGCGGCAAAAGCGCGTTTGCCGAAGCCTATCTGTCTTCCTGCCCGGGGCGGAAAACGTATGTAGCGACGGCACAGGCAGAAGACGATGAAATGAAAATCCGCATTGCCCTGCACCGCAGGCGCCGTCCGATATCCTGGCGGACTGTTGAAGTTCCGAAAGATTTGCCGGCCCGTATGCCTGATATTTTGGAGCAGGCCGACGCCGTTCTGGTGGATTGTCTGACACTGTATTTTTCCAATTATTTACTTGCCTGTGAAGGAGATGGTGAGGAAGCGGTGATTGCCGGAGCGTTGGAAGAAATGGCCGCGATTATAGCGGCTGCAGAAGAAAGGGGCAAAACGCTTGTTTTGGTGACGAATGAAATCGGCTGCGGCCTTGTTCCCATGAATCCTTTGGGGAGATTGTACCGTGATTTGATTGGGAAAATCAACCAGTATGCTGCTGCCCGGGCTGACGCTGTGTATTGGACAGTCAGCGGCATTCCCGTGGAAATAAAAAGCCGTCAGGCCGTTCTTCCGGAATGGAGGCGGCGATGAAATCCTTTTTGATTGCGCTGCAGTTTTTGTCCCGCATTCAGCTGGCGCGGCAGCATGTATGGACTGCCGATGATTTCGGACGCTCCGTCGTGTGGTTTCCCCTAGTCGGCACCGTTATCGGCTCGTGTTTATGGCTGGTTCATGAAGGCGCGGCCGTTATCTTTCCGGCGTCCTGCGGCGCCGTCATTGTTGCGGCGGCTTGGTTTTTTATTACAGGAGGCCTCCATGCCGACGGACTGATGGATACGGCCGACGGCATTTTTTCCGGCCGTGACAGGGAACGGATGCTGGAAATCCTGAAGGACAGCCGCGTCGGTGCAAACGGCGTCATGGCGTTTTTTTTTCTGGCAGCGTTTAAAATCTGTTTTTTGGCGAACATTTCGCCGTCCGCTGTTTTGCCGGCCTTGGTTTCTGTGCCGACGGCGGCCCGCTTTGCCGTTCTTATCGGTATTTTTCAATTTCCGTATGCGAGAAGCCAGGGGCTGGGCAAATATTTTGCCGGCTGCGCGCCGTCCCATCCGCTGGCGAAAGCGTTTTTCTTGTCGCTGCTGCCGCTGCCATACGGCGGCGCCGCGTATGTTTCCCTTATCGGCGCGGCGCTGCTGCTGTCGCTGGCGTTTAACCTTTACGTGACGGGGAAATTAGGCGGTGTTACGGGCGATACGTACGGTGCGTGCATCGAATGGGTTGAAACGACTTTGCTGGGGCTCATCGTCCTGACGGAAAAGACTGTTCAGACGGCGCCGTTTTGGCTATAATGAAGATGGATAACATTGCATATGAAATACAGGAGGAATTTTATTTATGATAAAATTGTATCTGGTGCGTCATGGCGAGACGGACGGCAACGTGCAGCAGTGGTACCAGGGGTCAACGGACGTGCCTCTTAATAACCGCGGCATCGAACAGGCCCGCTGCCTGAGCCGCTTTTTAAAAGACGTTTCCTTTAACGGTATTTACAGCAGCACGCTGCAGCGGGCGCGCCGCACGGCGGAGATTATTGCCGCGCCGCACGGACTCACGGTGGAAGCGTATGATGAATTGAAAGAAGTGGATTTCGGAGAATGGGAAGGACATACGTATAAGGAAATTACGCAATTATGGCCCGGCGAATTAGAAGCCTTTTACCAGTCCGAAGGGGCGCAGAAAGCGCGCGGCGGCGAATCGTTTGCAGATGTTGAGCGGCGCGTCACGGCGAAGGCAAAGGAGATACTGAGCAGGCATAAAGACGGAGATACCGTTCTTATTGCATCGCACGGCGCGTCCATCCGCTGCCTTATCTTCGGCCTTTTGGGGCTGGAACTGCGCCGCATCTGGTGTTTTCAGCAGTATAATACGGCGTTTAATATCATCGAATACCACGGGGAAAAGAATGTAATGACCTTGATGAATTGCACGCAGCATTTGGAAGGCATGAACGGATATCAGGCGCAATGGGCTAATATGCCCAGCCTGTAGAAAGGATGGGCAATATGGCCGGCATGATGCGGCTTGATAAACTTTTGGGGCATTGCGGGTACGGAACGAGACGTCAGATCAAGGTACTGTGCAAGGCAGGCCATGTATGGGTAAACGGCGCGTGCTGCCGGGACAGCTCGGTAAAAATCGATCCCAGTGGCGATGAGATAACGGTTGATGGCCAGCTAGTCATATATGAAAGATATTATTATATTATGATGAATAAGCCGGCAGGAGTCGTATCGGCAACGGAAGATAACGTTGACCGTACAGTGCTGGATCTGCTTCCCTGGATGTACCGGGGAGCTTCGTTGTTTCCCGTCGGGCGGCTGGATAAGGATACGACGGGACTGCTGCTGCTGACGAATGACGGCGTTTGGGCTCATCGTATTACGTCGCCGAAAAAACACATTGATAAAGTATATCTGGCCGAAGTGGAAGAAAATATTCCCGATCATATAGACAGCATCTTTCAAGCAGGAATAGAACTGGCAGACGGCACAAAATGCCTGCCGGCTGCAGCCCGCATTAAGGAGGGCCAAACGCTGGAGATTACGGTACAGGAAGGGAAATTCCATCAGGTCAAGCGCATGTGCGCTTCTGCCGGATTGCGTGTGCGCCGCCTGCAGCGCCGATCTATAGGAGCGCTTGTTTTGGATCAGACGCTGCGTCCCGGAGAAATCCGGCCGCTGGAAGAAAGAGAAAGAGAACTGCCGTTTATGAATAAATAACCTATTCAAACAGTCTATAATGTGGTATCATAAAATGTAATCCAGACATTATGGGGGATAATTATGATAGAAAAACGGATTTTCCGTTTGCGGCAGTTCCTGCATGAACATACTGCCGACGGTATACTTATCATGCAGCCTGAAAACTTGCGCTACTTCAGCGGTTTTACCGGCGGCGAAGGCGCGTTGGTAATAAGCCGTGAAGACGCCGTGCTGTGGACTGATTCCCGGTATACGGAGCAGGCGGCGCTGCAGGCAGGTTCATGGTATTCCGTGAAGAATCACGAAGGTTCCTTGGCCGTATCGGCTGCCGGATCGTTAAAGGCGATGGAAATCAGAGCCGTTTTGTACGAAGCTGATTTCCTGACGCATGACATGTACGAAAAGATCGCGGCGGAAGTGGATGCGTGCTGTTTTTCCGGATGTTACCCTGCCGTTCTGCGGGCTGTCAAGGAGCCGTATGAATTGGAAGCGACGCGGAAAGCCTGCGCCATTGCCGACGAAGCCTTCGCCCGGCTGCTGCCGCATGTTCGTCCCGGCGTTACGGAAAAAGAGCTGGCGGCGCGGCTGGAAAGCGATATGTTGCTTCTCGGTTCGGAAGAACGGTCTTTTGCCACCATCGTTGCATCGGGACGCCGTTCGGCTATGCCGCACGGTACGGCAAGCAGGAAAGTCATTGAAGAAGGCGATTTCATTACTTTTGATTTCGGAGCCGTGTGGGACGGCTATCATTCCGACATGACGCGCACCGTCGTGGCCGGCAAGGCGTCTCCGGAACAAAAAGACTTTTACCAGATGGTGCTGGAGGGGCAGAAACTCGGCGTGGCGGCCGTCGCAGCCGGCAGGTCCTGTACGGAAATAGACGGCTTGGTTCGGCGTTTTTTTGCCGAACGGAATGCCGACGCGTATTTTACGCATGCTTTAGGGCATGGAACAGGTCTTGAAATTCATGAACAGCCTGTTCTTTCGCCGCGTGCTTCCGGCGTATTACAGGAGAATATGATAGTCACGGTAGAGCCGGGACTGTACATAGAAGGCAAATACGGCGTCCGCATTGAAGACTCCGTTGCCGTTACAGCCGATGGCTGTGAAATATTAACTAAAACATCAAAAGAATTGATGGAGTTATTATAGGAGGAATAAACATGATTACAAGCAATGATTTCAGACCAGGCGTAACTATCGAAATTGACGGCCAAGTATGGCAGGTCGTCGAGTTCCAGCATGTAAAACCCGGCAAAGGGGCGGCATTTGTCCGTGCTAAAATTAAAAATCTTGAAACCGGCGCCGTAGTAGAACGCACATGGAACGCCGGCGAAAAGGTGCAGGACGGTCATGTGGACCGCCGTCAGATGCAGTACCTTTATGAAACCGACGGGATGTACTGTTTCATGGACAACGAAACGTACGAACAGATTGAATTGAACAAAGACAGCCTCGGCAATGCCGTTAATTTTCTGAAGGAAGATATGACTGTCAGCGTTATGATGTTTAAAGGAAAGGTCATCGGCATTGATCTGCCGGCGGCAGTCGAATTGAAGGTCGTTGAAACCGATCCTGGCGTTCGGGGCGATACGGCTACGGGCGGCAGCAAACCGGCTAAATTGGAAACTGGATATGTCGTTAGAGTTCCGCTCTTTATTAATGAAGGCGAAGTTCTCCAAATCGATACGAGAACAGGCGACTACATCGGCAGAGCATGAGGTAACGAAGTTGATAAAAAGCGATGAGGAAAATTGCTCATCGCTTTTTATCAATGGTATTGACGGTGAAGAAGATGGAAACGACGGAAATCAATGAGTTAGGCAGCATACATATTTCACAGAAAGCGCTGGCTGCCGCAGCGGCGCAGACGGCGTTGTCCGTAGAGGGAGTAAATTCGCTCGGCGCATCGATTGCGGAAGCGGCGGCGCGCCGGATAGGACGGGCGGCATTAAGCCAGGGGGTTGACGCGGCTATTGACGGAACGGATGTGGAACTGACGGTACGGCTTGTTGTACAGTACGGCTGCCGCATTCCCGATGTGGCGATGGAAGTACAGAAGCGGATCAAAGATGCGGTGGAATCTTCGGCGGGATGCAGGGTAACAGCTGTGCATGTTGTCATTCAGGATATTGCCTTTTCCTCCGTCGGAGACGAGGAGAGAAAAGGGGGCTGGGAAAATGAGTGAGCAAAGCGGGACGGCATCGTATACGATACGCGAAGGCGTATTGACTAAGATTGCTGCCGCGGCGGCGCTGGGAACGACGGGTGTTGCCGGTAAAAAAGGACGGGGCATCATCGTAAAACACGTGGACGGCATTATAACAGCCGACGTGCATATTCAAGTTGTATACGGAGCGGAACTGAGGACCCTGGCTCTGACGGTGCAGCAAAATGTGGCGAAAGCACTGGAATTCATGGCGGCGCCGCAGCGGCTGGAAGTCCATGTCACCATTGAAGATCTTGTCGTACCTAAGCCAAATGAATCTGAGCGTACAGGAGGTAAGCGTGAGCAGACATAAAGCGCGCCAGCAGGCGTTGGAACTTTTGTTTTCCCGGGAATTTCACGGCGAAAACGATATGCAGTATGAAGAGAAAGAAATATTTGAAGACAGCACCGGAAACATAAGCGAAATCCGGGATGAACATGGCGTATCGGAAGACGAGGCGTACTGCGATTATTTGGTGCGGACTGCAACGGCGCACAAACAGGAACTGGATGAAATTATTCAGTCTTTTGCCAAGGGATGGAGCGTGCCGCGCATGAGCCATACCGATCGGAACGTAATGCGCCTGGCTTTGTGCGAACTCATATATCCGCTGGAAGAGACGGCTTCATCCATTATCCTCAACGAGGCGATCATACTGGCAAAAGAATACAGCGGGCCGAAAGCAGCTAAATTTATTAACGGTATTTTAGGCGCGTATGTGAGGTCCAAAGAGGAATGAAAGCTTTTTTAGGGCTCGATACGAGTTGCTATACGACGTCGGCCTGCGTGATTGACGGGAATTTTCATGTTATCGCTGACGAACGAATTGTGTTAAACGTTCCCGGCGGAAAACGCGGCTTATCGCAATCTAATATGATTTATCAGCATCAGCGTAATTTACCGATTCTTCTTGAACGGCTGAAGCCTGTTTTTGCTGATTATGAGATTGGCGCTATCGGGGCAACGGATAAGCCGCGGCGCCGGGAAGATTCGTATATGCCCGCTTTTTTGGCCGGATTGGGGTGCGGACGGGCATTGGCAGCCGTGCTGGATGTTCCTTTGTATACGATCAGCCATCAGGAAAATCATTTGCTGGCCGTTCTGCGGGACGCCGGAGCCATTGAAGATGAGCCGTTTTACGGTCTGCACGTGTCCGGCGGAACGACGGAGCTGCTGCGGGCAGTTCCCGACGAACAAGGGCTTGCTGTTGAGCGCGCAGGAGGTACGGCTGACATCAGCGCCGGTCAATTCATCGACCGCATCGGCGTTTCTCTGGGGCTGCCTTTTCCGGCCGGTGCTTACGTTGAAAAAATGGCTCGGGGCGCGGCGCCGGCAGCGCCGGCCCGCGTATGGACCAGCTGCGGGGAAATCAGTTTTTCCGGACCGGAATCGCAGGGGCAGCGCCGCATAGCACAAGGAAAAGACAGCACGGAAGACATTTGCCGGTGGGTATTGGAAACGGTGTGGGACGGACTGCGCCGCATGCTTGATTACCAAAAAGACATAAAGACACTGGCTGCTGCCGGCGGCGTATTATCTTGCGAGTATTTACAGCAGTCCCTGACGGCATATTGCAGGGACCGGCAGATATGCCTGATGCTGGCTCCTGACGGATACAGCGCCGATAATAGTTCGGGCGCGGCGTTCTGGGCGGCCTGGAAGGCAAGGGAGTCTTTATGAGGTACGAATCTGTATCGGACGTAGTCCACCGCATAAAAGATGACATACAGCGGGATTACCGTTTGCAGAGCATTGCCATGGAAGGCTGCATTATCGGGTTAAAACGGGCGTCAAACGGTCATTATTATATGAATCTTCACGATGACGCTTGCTCCATTCGGGCCGTTTTATTTCGAAACCGCGCAGGAACCATGATGGAAGGCATACGAGAAGGCGATCATGTAATTGTCATAGGCGCCGTCAATGTATACGAAAAAGGCGGCACGCTGTCGTTTATTATTGAGCGCTTGTTTTCCCAAGGCACGGGAACGCTTCAGGCTGAATTTGAACGCATTAAAAGAGAGCTGGAGCAAGCGGGATATTTTGACGGGGCTCATAAAAAAAAGCTGCCGAGATTTCCCTGGACTATCGGCGTGCTGACGTCTCCGACGGGAGCTGTTCTTCACGACATTCGCAGGATTGCTTCCGAACGGAATCCGTACGTGCGGATTTGCTTGTATTCTATCCCCGTACAAGGAGACGGCGCGGCGGAAGCGATTGCGGAAGTTTTGAAACAGGCCGGGAAAAATAAGGCGCTGGACGTGCTTATATTAGCGCGGGGCGGCGGGTCCATGGAAGATTTGTGGTGCTTTAACAGCCCTGCTGTAGTAAAAGCCGTTTACGGCGCCGATGTTCCCGTTATTACGGCTGTCGGGCACGAAACAGATACGACGCTGGCCGATTATGCCGCCGATGTGCGGGCGGCTACGCCGACGCATGCCGCAGAGATGGCCGTGCCTGCGCTTGATGAAATAGAAATGAATTTGGCGTTTATGGGTGAACAGGCATCTGCGCGCGTGATGGCCGTCATCGATCGCTTCCGCCGTAATATGGTCAATCTTACGGCCAGGATGGAGCCGCGAAGGTATGAATCGTTTCTGCATATGAAATCGGCAGGAGTACGGCAGCTTCTGCAGGCGGCAGATTCACGGTTTGGAGGCATTGTCTTGAAAAAACAGTCTGAACTGGCTGCGGTGCAGGGAATGCTGAAAGGAATGAATCCTGCAGGGGTCGTGCGGCGCGGCTACGGGCAATTGGAACAAAACGGACGCGTTCTGTCGGAACTGACGGAACTTCGCCGGGACATTCCCTTATATATACAACTGGTTGACGGAAGAATCACGACGGAAGTCAAAGAGGTAGACCTATATGGTAAAAACGACAGATAAGCTCAGAAATTTCGAAGCAAATTACGAAAAGCTGGAAAAGCTGGTAAAGGCGCTGGAAGCGCCGGACTTGACGCTGAAAGAATCTCTTGATCTCTATGAGAAAGCTATCAAAGCTGCCGAAGCCTGCGAAAGCGCCTTGGCATATGCGCAGCAGCGCGCGGAGGCGCTGGCCGATGTCCGCGGAGCGCGGAGCGCTGATTGTTCCGGAATTTGTGCGGAGGAAGGGATTTTGGAAGAATGAATTTCAACGAGTACATGCAGGAGAAAAAAGAGCTGATAGACCGGCGGCTGGCTGAATTGCTGCATACAGATACGGTGCAGTTTGTCCGATTATATGACGCCATGAATTACAGTCTTCTGGCCGGAGGAAAGCGGATACGTCCCGTCCTGCTGCTGGCGACGTTGGAAGCATTGGGTAAAGACAGCAGCCCGTATGTTGATTTAGCTTGCGCGTTGGAATGCGTCCACTCTTACTCCTTGATTCATGATGATCTGCCGGCTATGGATAATGATAACCTGCGCCGCGGAAAACCGACCAATCATGTCGTTTTCGGAGAAGGCCTGGCGATTTTGGCCGGCGATGGTTTGCTGACCTATGCTTTTGAACTTATGGCGGCGCAAAAACATATTGAGGCGGAAAAATTAGCGCAATGCATCTTTCTTTTTGCCAGGGCGGCCGGGCCGGCCGGTATGGTTGGCGGCCAAGCGTTTGATTTGGCGTCGGAATGCAGCAAAACCATCGGAAGAAAGGGATTGGAACTGCTGCATTATTCCAAGACCGGTATTATTTTTAAAGCTATCATGGACTTGGCGGCTGTTTTGGGCGATGCCGGTGAGGCACAGCGTCAGGCGTTGGAAAAGTATGCAACCTATTTGGGACTTACGTTTCAAATTACGGATGATATTCTCGATGCTGCCGGCGACGAAACCGTGCTGGGCAAACCGACCGGCAGTGACGAAAAAAATCAAAAGGCGACGTATGTTACCATATTTTCTTTGGAGGAAGCGCGGCGCATGGCGAAAGAAGCGGCAGACGCGGCGACAGAGGCAGCCGGCATATTCGGCGGCAGCGCCTGGTTTTTAAGAGATTTGGCGTCATATCTGCTTGTCCGCGCGCAGTAGGGAGAGAAATACTATGCAGCAAAAAGAACGGCTCGATGTGCTGCTCGTCGAACGGGGACTGGCAGAGAGCCGGGAAAAAGCCAAAGCGGCAATTATGGCCGGACTGGTGTTTGTCCGGCAGCAGCGTGTCGACAAGGCAGGAACGAAAGTGCCCGTTGATATTGAAATAGAAGTTAAGGGGAATCCGATTCCATATGTAGGCCGCGGCGGTTTAAAACTGGAAAAGGCGATGGAGACGTTTTCTCTTGATTTGGCAGGCGCGGCGATGATGGACATCGGCGCGTCGACCGGCGGTTTTACGGATTGCGCGCTTCAGCACGGCGCGGCAAAAGTGTTTGCCGTCGACGTAGGATATGGGCAGCTGGCGTGGAAATTGCGCACCGATCCCCGTGTCGTCAATATGGAACGGACGAATATCCGCAATGTAACGATTGCGGATATCGGCGAGCCCGTTGATTTTATTTCCATTGACGTATCGTTTATTTCCCTTCTTAAAATCATGGAAGCCGTTGTGCCGCTGCTTTCTGACGGCGGTGCAATGGTGGCTCTTGTAAAGCCCCAGTTTGAAGCCGGTCGTCAATTTGTCGGCAAAGGAGGCATTGTGCGGGATGAAGCCGTTCATTTCAATGTCGTACGGCGCGTTGCCGACGGGATTGCGTCATGCGGATTATCGCCGCTGGGCCTGACTTACTCTCCGATCAAAGGCGCTGACGGCAATATTGAATATTTGTTGTACTGTAAAAAAGAAACGGCTTGCCGGAACGAGATTACCGATGGCGTTATTCATGAAATTGTCAGCCGTTCTCACGAATTGTAGGTGATAGTATGCGGCTTGGCATATTTCCTAATTTGGTTAAGCGTGAATGCGCCGGCATTGTCCAGAAGATTATGACGATGTGCAGGGAAAGAGGAATCGACTACTATTTGCCCGCCTATGTCCGCGAAAGCCAGCAGCCTGTATATCAGGCGATTGCGCCGGAACATTTGCGGCCGCAGATGATGATGTATCAGTGCATTGATGCAGCGCTGATACTGGGCGGCGATGGAACGATTCTCAAGATGTCAAAACAATTTGCTGAATCGGGCGTCCCGATTTGCGGCATCAATCTCGGCTCCCTCGGTTTTCTGTATGAAGTGGAAACCGATGTGCTGGAACGCTGTCTTGACGATATGGTGGCGGAAAAGTGTTTTATAGAGGAACGGATGATGCTGCAGGGAGAGCTGCATTACGAAGACGGAACGGTTCAGATGCTGCCGCCGGCGCTAAATGATATCGTTATCGGTCATGGGAACGTCGGCAAGCTTATTCGCGTCGATATGAGCATTAACGGGCAGTTTATCCAGCAATATCCAGGAGACGGCATTATCGTATCGACAGCGACGGGCAGCACGGGGTATACGTTTTCCAGCGGCGGGCCGATTGTTTCCCCGCAGGTAAAATGCATTATGATTACGCCTATTTGTCCGCATTTGCTCCTGAAAGTGCCGCTTGTCCTGAGCGATGACGACAAGTTGAGCTTCAGCACGGCAAACAGCCGCAACAGCGTCCGTATTTCCGTCGACGGCATGATGGAGCAGGAACTGCTGCGGTCAACGACGCTGAAAATATACAGAGCGGCGAATGTGCTGAAAATTCTGCGTTTTAATCAAAATTATTTTTACAGCAACGTATTTAAGAAAATGATGGGGACTGATTAGATGGCGTATCCATTTAACAACGCTGTGGCAATGTCGCATATGTTGCTGCGGCCCTATGTGCCGAAAGCGGCTGTTCTTGCCGATATGACCTGCGGCAATGGTCATGATACGGTGTTTTTGGCGGAGCTGATGGCAGATACGGCAGTTTTGCATGCCTTTGACATACAGGAAACAGCCGTAGTCAAGACGAAAGAACGCCTGAAAATGCACGGATTAGATCATAAAAACATTGTGTGCCGCGTAGGGTCTCATGATGAATTGGCGTCGCAGATAACATCACCGATCAGCATTGTCATGTTTAATCTGGGGTACTTGCCGTCCGGCGATCATGCTATCCATACGAAAAGTGAAACAACAATAAAAGCCATAAAAATATGCTTGAATAAAATTGCGATAAATGGGATAATTATGATAGCGGCATATCCGGGGACTGATGCAGGCGCGGAAGAAGAAGCGGCGCTGTGTCAGTATCTTGGCCAAGTACCGCAGACAGAATACGACGTTTCATCATGGCGGCCTGTCAACCAGGTTCATCGGCCGCCTGTTTTATATATTATACAGAAAAGAGGGTAAGATATTATGAAACGATTTCGCTATACAAAGATAAAAGAAATTGTCCAGTCCCGGCCGATTGAAACACAGGAAGAACTGGCCAAAGCGTTGCAGGAAGAAGGCATTGAGGTTACGCAGGCGACAGTATCGCGCGATATTAAAGAATTGATGCTTATTAAGGTTCCGACCAGCGACGGACATTATCGGTACGCCTTATCGCCGGAACAAACCCTGCTGATGTCAAAAAACCGCATGGCGCGCTTGTTTCAGGACTCTATCGTGCGCGTTGATTCCGCTTTTAATCAGATTATCGTTCATACGCTGCCCGGTTCTGCCAACATGGTAGCTTCGGCTATTGATCATGCGAAATGGGAAAGTGTAATCGGCACGATTGCCGGCGACGATACAATATTAATCATTACAAGCAATACGGAAACAGTTCCTCAGTTAGTGAAGCTTATTGTTTCGTTGATGAAAGAATGAGGTTCCTATGCTGCAAACGCTGCATATACGCAATTTTGCTTTAATCGAAGATCTGCACGTATCGTTCGGCGAAGGGGTTACTATATTTACCGGCGAAACAGGAGCCGGCAAGTCGATTTTGCTGGATGCTATCGGCATATTAGCGGGAAAACGCGCTTCCACATCGTTCGTGCGCCAAGGTGCGGATTCCTTTCTCGTGGAAGGCGCGTTCTTTTTATCTCGCATTCCCGACGGATTGGCGGCGGTTTTGGCTGAAAATCATATCGACTGCGATGAAGGGCAGGTTGTCATATCCCGGCAGTTTTACCGCAGCGGCAGAGGTTCCATTCTGGTCAATGGCACGCTGACGCCGACGGCAGTCGTCAGAAAAATCGGGGAATATTTGCTTGATATTCACGGTCAATTCGATAACCGCCTGATTTTTGATCCGGCGTATCACGTCCTGATTCTTGATCACTTGACGCCGGAATTGCAGCAAGTACGCCGGCAGTACGATGAATTGTACAGTGCATGGCGCGCGGTCTGCCTGCAAGTAAAAAAACTGCAGCGTGATGAAGGGGAAAAAGCGCGGCTGCTGGGAATCCTCTCTTTTCAAATAAAGGAAATAGAGGAGGCACAGCTGCAAGTCGGTGAAGATGAAGAATTAGAGAAAAATGTCCGTGCCGCTTCTCATGCAGAACACATAAAAGATAATCTGCAGGCGGCATTATACTGCCTGGAAGGCGGCGAGCGGCAGAAAGGCGTTGTTGAGCAGCTGGAAATAATTTCCCGCAATTTGGGAAAAGCGTCTTCTTATGATGAGGCGTTTCAGGCGCTGGCTGGGAAAACGGAGACCATATTATATGAGATAGAAGACGTGCATGACGGTCTGATTCAGTATGCGGACTCTTTTGATTTTGACGAACTGGCGCTGGATAAAATGCAGTCGCGGCTGGCCGCCATAGATAAACTGAAGCGGAAGTATGGGTATACGATTGATGAAATACTGGCCTTTTTAAATAAAGCCAAAGAAGAATATGAACGGCTGGATCAGTCGGAAAACTTACTGGCTTCGCTGCAGGATGACATGAAACGAGCGGAACAAAAACTGCGCAGGCAGGCCGATAAGTTAATGGATTTAAGGCGGCGTGCTGATGCCGCATTCCGCAGGGATATGGAAGATACGCTTCATAAATTGGGCATGCCGAGCAGCCGCATTGCCTTTCATTTTGAACCGATGGGCGAGATATCTCCCGATGGGGCAGCTCATATTGAACTATACTTTTCTGCCAATACGGGCGAAGCAATGCAGCCTTTGGCCAAGATTGCTTCAGGCGGAGAAATTTCCCGAATTGCCTTGGCCCTAAAGACCAGAAGCGGCAGCACGGCGGCGCAGACGATGATATTTGATGAAATTGACGTCGGCATCAGCGGTCAGACAGGACTTCAAGTAGCAGAACATATTTATCAATTAGGACGCCGCGGACAGGTGCTGTGCATAACTCATTTGCCGCAGACTGCAGCAGGCGCCGATCATCACTACGTTATTTATAAGCAGGAAAAAGAAGGACGAACTATTTCGAAGGTTCGTTTTTTGTCGGAAGAAGAGCATATTATAGAAATCGCCCGCATGTTTGCCGGTAATGACGCGGCCGGAGTCAGCATAAAAGCGGCGCAGGAAATTGTGCGGCAAGTACGAAATAGGGCGGATAATTCTCTTTCTATTGACTAAATCGCATTGCAGGTATATATTAAAGGTATCGTTGAGTGTAAATGATGGGGATGGTGACAGTATGATACGTGTATTGGTAAACGGTGCCGACGGCCGTATGGGAAGCCAGGTTGTCAAAGCCGTATATGAAGATACGGAACTGGAATTCGTCGGCGGTGTAAGCGTGACGAATATCGGTAAGGACGCCGGCGAGCTGGCTGGAATAGGTGCGTTGGGAATACCTATTCGCGAGGGTTTGGCGCAGGCGCTGGAAGAAATTAAACCTGATGTTGTCGTTGATTTCACGACGCCGAAAGCGATTTTCAATAATGCGAAAACCTGCATAGAACATGGCGTTAATATGGTTGTCGGTACGACGGGATTAACGGCGGAGCAGCGTGACGAGCTGGATGAATTGGCTAACACATATAAGACGAGTATTTTTATTGCGCCGAATTTTTCTATCGGGGCAGTAATGATGATGAAACTGGCTGAAGAAGTAGCGCCGTATTTTCCCGATGTGGAAATCATAGAGCTCCATCACAACAATAAACTGGATGCTCCGTCGGGGACGGCGATTATGACAGCCGGTAAGATTAATGCAGCTCGTAAAGCTGCCGGTGCGCAGCCGGCTCCGGATAGGACGCATGAAAGCCTGGACGGTGCACGGGGAGCGAAAGTAGATGATATTTCCGTTCACAGTGTTCGCCTGCCCGGTTACGTTGCTCATCAGGAGGTGCTGTTCGGCGGATACGGAGAGCTTCTGACCATTCGGCATGATTCTATGGACCGCAAGTCGTTTATGCCCGGCGTCATATTGGCGGTAAAGAAGGTATGCTCGAAACCTGGGTTGACGTTCGGCTTGGAAAATTATTTATAACTGATATATAGGGGGAGTTTTAGCATGACAAAAGAACCGGCAGTAGCGATTTTAGGCGCCACAGGCGCCGTGGGACAGGAATTTATCCGACTGATAGAAGAACGCAGATTTCCTTACAGCAAACTGAAACTGCTGGCTTCAGCCCGTTCAGCAGGGAAAAAAATGACTGTCAACGGCCGGGAATATACGATTGAAGAAGCCGTGCCCGAATCTTTTGACGGCGTAGATATCGGCTTGTTTGCAGGAGGATCTATCAGCAAGACGTTGGGACCGGAAGCGGCTAAACGGGGATGTGTTGTTATTGATAATTCCAGCACGTTCCGCATGGAACCGGACGTACCGCTTGTCGTGCCGGAAGTCAACCCGGAAGACATTGCCTGGCATAAAGGCATCATTGCCAATCCCAACTGCTCAACGATTATCATGCTTATGGCGCTGAAACCGATTCATGATTTGTCTCCGGTAAAAAAAATCATCGTCAGTACGTATCAGGCAGTATCAGGTGCGGGGAAAGAAGGCATTGATGAATTAAAAGATGAAACGGAAGCGTGGCTCCGCGGCGAAGAAATGCATCCGCAGATTTTGCCGAGCAAAAGCCTGCCGAAGCATTATCCCATCGCTTTTAATTTAATTCCCCAAATCGATAAATTTATGGAAAATGATTATACAAAAGAAGAAATGAAGATGGTCAATGAAACACATAAAATGCTTCATGATGACTCTATTGCCGTTACGGCGACAACTGTGCGCGTTCCTGTATTCCGCAGTCATGCTGAATCTATTTATGTGGAAACAGAAAATGAATTGGCTGTAGAAGATGTGCGCAAGGCGATTGCTGCATTTCCCGGTGTACAGGTACAGGATGATCCGGCTGAAATGGAATATCCGATGCCGATGTATACGTCAGAAAAATACGATTGCTACGTCGGGCGCATCAGAAAAGACTTATTCAATCCGAAAGCCATTAATTTATGGGTTTCAGGCGATCAAATCCGCAAGGGCGCAGCGCTGAACGCATTGCAGATTGCCGAATATATGCTGGATCATGATATGCTATAATCAAAGAGGGGAGCGATATGTATGTTAAGGTATGGCAATGTTATTACGGCAATGATTACGCCGTTTCATGATGATGGTTCCGTTGATTATGAAAGCGCCGTTCAACTGGCGCAGTACTATTGCGAACGCGGATCGGACGGCATACTTGTTGCCGGTACAACCGGTGAAGGCGCAACACTGACGGAAGAAGAAAAATTAAAGCTATTCACGGATATTGCCGCGGCTATCGGCGACAAAGCGTTAGTTATTGGCAATGTGGGAACCAATAATACGGCACAGACGATTGCGTTTACGAAAAAAGCAGAAAAAACAGGAATAGACTGCCTGCTGGCCATTGTTCCGTATTATAATAAACCGAATCAGGACGGCTGCTATGCACATTTTGCCGCTGTAGCCCAAGCTACGAAGATGCCGATTATTATATATAACGTGCCGAGCCGGACGGGCGGCAGCATTGCGCCGGAAACGGTTGTAAAATTAGCACATGATTTTCATAATATTGTCGGCATTAAAGAAGCGAGCGGTGATTTAAATGCTGCGACAATTATTGCCCGCGATGCGCCGGAAGGGTTTATGGTATACAGCGGTGAAGATAATTTGACATTGCCTATTCTTTCTGTCGGCGGCTGCGGCATTATCAGCGTTGCAGGGCATCTTATCGGCAGTCAGCTGAATGAAATGATCCAGGCCTATAAAGACGGCGATATTAAGAAAGCAATGAAGCTTCATCAAAAATATTTGCCCGTTATGACAGGCGTATTCTGCACGGTAAACCCGACTCCCGTCAAAGCCTGCTGCAATATGCTGGGCTTGCCGGCCGGATCTTTCCGTTTGCCGATGGTGGATGCATCGCCGCAAGTAAAAGAATTTTTGACCAAAATGATGAAAGACGCAGAAATAATGTAGTCAACAGTGGCAGCTCCATAGGAAATATTGTTTTCTCCTATGGAGCTGCCGTTTGCAGGCAGATATTGACAAATGCTGTTTTTTTTATTATACTAGAAAAGTCGTAGGAATAAATAATTTGACTCGGTAGCTCAGCTGGATAGAGTGACTGACTACGAATCAGTAGGTCTAGGGTTCGAATCCCTACCGGGTCACCAGAGCACTAATACAAAAATATCCCATCAGCATTTTGTTGATGGGATATTTTTGTATGTTTTACTACGATAATTTAATGACTGAGGCTTAGCTGCTATAGACCAAGCCGGCCTTTGTTGTTTTATGCCTTAGTGATTTTTAGATTCCGGTTTTGTACTGTCGGCGATGGGGAAATCAAGAGGGACATTGCTGCGTTTTCATCTATCCCCGCAGATAGGATGCTGGGCGGCGCATTGCTTTTGCGGCAACAGATACGGCCGGAAACGAATTGCTCTCAAAGATTAGGATTTATTTTCTGAAATAGCATTATTTCAATAGCAAAAGAGGCTTGTTGTCTGCAAAGAGCAGGCGGCAAGCCTCTTTTCAGTAATATACAAGAAACACGAAGAACTTTTTTGCTTTTCGTCTGCGCTTCTTACCAGAAAAAGATGATCATGTCGATAATAAATGTTGGTATGAGGATTCCGCAGGACCAGCCCATGTATCCAAAGAAACTGGGCATTTTAATTTTATTTTCTTCAGCAATGGATTTAACCATAAAATTAGGCGCGTTGCCGATATACGTATTGGCCCCCATAAAGACGGCGCCGGCGGAAATAGCTTCCAACATGAGCTGCGATACTGTGCCGACTGATGTGACAATGCCTTCGGTGGCCCCAAGTGCGCCGGCTGTCTGGAGAAAAACGAGGTATGTCGGCGTGTTGTCGAGGAACGAAGACAAAACGCCTGTGGCCCAGAACATCTGCCATGGTTGGGAAATGCCTAGTTCCGCGCCGTGAGTTTTCAGGAAAATCAGGGCCGGGATCATAGTGATGAAAATGCCGATAAATAGCTTGGCAACTTCGGCAATGGGAGCATACGTAAAATCATTGAGCTGACGCGTTGCAGCTTTTGTTGTCTTAAGCGAAAGAAAAGCAGCCAATAAGATGATAACGATTTCAACGATAGTGGCATAAGGAAAAACTATTTCGTCATATACGGAAATACCGGCGCCGTCGGCAAAGAACGCAAATTCTTTAGGCAGAACGCCGTTAGCGATGACTCCGGCAACGATGAAGGCAATGAAGATAATGTTGTGAGCGCCTTCAATGCTGAGCGCCTCTTTCTCACCTTTTTGAGTATCTTTCGGCGAACGTCCGGCGGCAAGCTCTTTACGGTATAAGTGCGAATCGATGAAGAAGAAAACGCAGAATAGAATCAACATGTTCAGCAGTAAAATCGGCAGAAGATGGAACGTCCAAGTGAAAGGAACGCCGCGCTGAAATCCCATAAAAAGCGGAGGATCGCCAAGCGGAGTCAGGCAGCCGCCGATGTTGGCGACGAGAAAGATGAAAAACACGATAATATGGACTTTTTTCTGACGCCAGGCATTGGCTTTGATGACCGGGCGGATGAGCAGCATGGCGGCTCCTGTTGTACCGACCCAGCTGGCGAGTATTGTGCCGATGAGCAGAAGCAAAGCATTGATTTTCGGCGTTCCGGCGAGCGTTCCTTTGACGGCGATACCGCCGGCAACGACGAATAAACCGAAGAGCAGGACGATAAACGGAATGTAGTCGAGAAGTACTGATTCCAGCAGCCAGAACAAGGCTTCACCGCCTCCGTATACTGCCGCAAAGGGGATGAGGAAAACAAGGGACCAGCCGATGGCCGCAGCGAGCATGTTTTTTTCCCACCAGTGAGGCTTTACAAGCGGACAAATGGCTATGGACAGAAGCATTCCTACAAATGGAATGATGCTCCATGCGGGAAGTGTTGTATTGACGATTTCATGACCTCCGCTGCTGGCCAGGGCTGCAGGAGCGAAAAAAGCCGCAATGAGGCCGGTCATGCATAATAGACGCAATAATTTGTTCATAGGATAATACCGCCTTTCTTTAGAAACGAAATCCATTCCTTGGTTGTTAAGTTATTAGTAACAATTATAACATAAGATAAAGATAAAATACCATTATCTTATTTTTAATGAATTATTATGTTTTATGAAATTGCTGTTCACGGAAGCTGCGCGGAATTGATGCCGATACGCAAGTGTTTGGAATATAAAATGTCATGCAAGAGCATATTATTCTGATAAAGTACACTTAGTTTGACAATTCGCTGATAAGAAAGAAGGAATTTGCGGCTTTTTCAGAGAATATTAAAATATAAGTGTAAGACAGGAGGGATTCATATGAAAAAATATAATAATATCATCGTACCGGCCGATGGCTCAGTCAATTCCAAGCGGGCGCTGGAACACGCCGTTGTTATTGCTTCATCGTTAGGCGCTGTCATTACGTTGGTTTATGTGGCAAACATCGTGTCGGTTATTTCCAATTTCGATCAGATTCCCAATGCCAGCGGTTATGTGACGGAACAAGTAGCGCTCGATATGGAAGAAGAAGGGAAAAATATTCTCGATGACTTTGCCAAAGCGATTCCGCAGAATATAGAGGTCAAGAGCGTGTTTGAAGTCGGTTCTCCCGGGCCGGCCATACTATCGGTGGCTAAGAAATACAACGCTGACCTCATCGTTATGGGAAGCCGTGGGCTCGGTCCGCTGAAAGGGTTGTTCATGGGCTCGGTCAGCAGCTATGTTGTTACGCATTCGGCATGCCCTGTACTGATTGTCAAGTAAAAGTAACCAGGAAGGTTTTGTTTTCCTGGCCGGTGATGGGGCAAGCGAATAACAAGTGCAGTTTCGTTATTATATAGGCGATGGCATTCTTTAATCTCGTAAGAAACAACTAAGAATCAACAGCGACAAGAATAATAAACAGGCGTGACGAAATGTACGGCAGGGGCTTGTCAGACCGTATGCTGCGGCAAATTGGTTTCGGATGAATCATTTCTGCAGATGCCGAACAGGCACAGAAGTAAGCTGCCGGCATTTCCGCCTTATACATCTCAGATCGCTTGTTCCTGCGGCTCAGGGCATTGCGCCTGCTTTCTGCTTAAGGTTTAGTGAGGGGATATGCGCGTCCTGATCGCAAAATAGGTGTGTAAAAAAAGACTTTGTCTCTCTTTTCATGAGACAAAGTCTTTTTTTATGTAGGGGAATCGGTTGTTTTATGATATACTGATACTACTAAGATAAAGTGAAAAGGATAAGAGGCCTGGGAGGCATTTGATGATGATAATGAATCGTAAAGAATGGCTTGAACGCCAGCTGGTTGATTGGACCGGAAAAGGGTGGATCACAGCCGAGGGGGCGGATAACATAAGGCAGTCGTACGGCAGGACGGAAAACAGCGGCATTGCGTCAGTGCTGTATATGATATTGGCAGTGGTGGCGTTATCCTTTGCAGGGATTGCTGTCATTTGGGGTGCCGCTTACGTTTGGTATCATATTCCCGTAGCGCTGCGTCTTGGCTGTGCTGTGCTGATCTTGCTGCTTGCGCAGTGCGGTGCTGCCCTTGCCGTGTTCCAGAACCGGCAGGGAACCTGGGCAGGAGAAGCCGTTGCCCTGGCGCATTGCGTGGCTGTGTTCGCGGCGCTGGCTTTAGTAAAACAGACTTTTTATACAGGAGAGGATATGTCTGCATACATCATAGGCGGTGCAGTCTTATGTCTTCCTTCGGCGTATTTGCTGCGCTCCGTTGGGATGGTGCTGGTGTACTGTCTTTCTGTTCTTGCGTGGGTGTCTTTGCGGGGGCCCTTTGCGTCTCCCGGTGATGCGGCGCTGTTTTGGCTGTTTTTGGCGCTGCCGCTTCCTATGTATTACGTCTTTTCCATCCGGAAAGATGAACTGCGCTTATCTGTGTTTTCTTGGGCTGTTACGATCAGTGTTTTTCTGTCGTTCGGATCGTCCATGCGGCATGCAGCGTACGTTCCCTTCCTGTTGTCGTCGGCTTTGGCGGCTGTTATTATGCTGGCGGGATATTCTATTGACATGCAGAAATCATGGGGCGTTCCGTTCCGTTGGTTCGGGCGTTTTGCCGTTGCAGTGTCTCTTCTCATTTCCTGCGTGCCGGCAGTTTGGTACGGCGTTGCCGATATTCAGGAATTTTACTGGCCGACGCTGAGTATGATGGTGCTGCTGTTTCTGGCGATTGTTGCTCTGCTGGCCAAAGGCGTGAAAAAACGATTTTGGGGTCCTGTTATATATTCTTTTGTTCCCTTTATTTTGCTCGGAGAAACGATGCTTGTGCGCAGCGGTTTGTATTCGTCCGTTCCGCTCATTATTTCCACAGCGTACATGATTTTTCTGGGATTTTATGAAATCATGCAGGGTATCCGGGGAAGAGCGCCTCTTCATGTCCGGTTCGGCGCGGTCATCTTAGTCAGTGTCGTTGCGGTAGTTATTTTCGGCGCGGCGTTTTCGCCGCTTGTTCCGCTTGTCGCTATCATCGTGGCTGCTCTTGCTGCTCTTTGGCACAACAGGGCGGAGAAAAAACGGCGCGCAGCGGAACAACGGTCTGCACGCCGTATGCAGGTGAAGCCGACGGCAACGCTGCGCAGTCCTTCGGCAGATTTTGCCGATACGGCAGCGCCGAAAGCGGATAAGAAAGATGAACCCATGCCGAAATGGATGCAGCGTATGGATCTTGATATATCTGCTGCCGATGACATACGGCCGGCCGGCACGGTCATACCGAAAGAAACGCCGCGCTCACCGTTTGTGCCGCCCGTATTCCACAGTCCTGACGAGATGGCTCTGCCGTCTATGACGGCCATAGGGGACGAAAAAAAACGGTCTGCAAAGGTACAGGAAAAAGAAAAACAATTCTCGTCATCGCCGTGGAAAACCGCCGCTCCGGCAAAACGGGAAAAGCAGTTTACCCGCTCTCCGTGGGCTAAGGAAGGAGAAACGAAAAAATGAAGCATATTGGCAGAGTAATTTCTCCTGACGGAAAATACAAATGGTTTTTTCTGCTGGCCATGGTTGTTATCCAGCTGGGCGCGGTGTTTTATATCAGCTGGCGGTGGTACAATATCAGCGTTGACGGAATTCCTTACCAGTGGCGATGCCAGCCGCGTTTGGCAGAATCGGCGTTCGGAACGGACTATGTCCGCATCGTGTTTCCTGATAATACAGCTAAGTGGCTAGACAGCACGCCGCCGAAAAAAGGCAGCCGCATATACGTGCATATATCCAGCGACATCAGCGGCCTTATGCAGATACACGGCGCGTCGGCTGAAAAGCCGGGCGTAGGCGGAGATTATATGAATGCAGCCGTGCTGTCATACGAAAACGGCTTCGTCCGATTTTCCGTTGCCTTTGACCGGTATCGCATTGCACCGGAATTGACCGGCGGCATTTATAATCTCAGCAGTACAGACAGCGTCATTGCCAGTATACGCATGAAAAAGGGACAAGGTGTTATTGAAGGTGTATTTGTGAATGGAATCCCTTTGGAAGAATGCAGCGATGATGCAGCTGTAGAAGCAGCGAGAAAAAAGAAGGAACAGCCGCAGCAGAACGGCATTCTTTCCGCTTTGGAAAAAACCCGTATTGTAGAATCCGGCATGGTGCCGCCGGCGGCAGAATAAAAACTTGCATGTACAAAAGGAGAGGCAACGAATGAAGTCCTATGTAAGATTTGGCGCGGCGGTGCTGCTTGCCGCCTCGTTTTTTCTACTGTCCGGATTTCGCGCTCAGACGATCATCCATGATGACGGAAGCGAGACGCAGGACGTGCTGAAAGTATCGGATACGGCGGAGGGGCAGAAAGCTCTCCGCCGTGATGCCGATGAATTTCAAAAACGAAATTATACCATCATGGATTACGATAACGTCAACGGAGAAGGATTCCGAGCCATGAAAACGATTACGAAAGAAGGCGCGAACAGAAGTTCCATAGACCGTATTGTACATAAGACGCATGACGGTATTATCTGTTCTACCTATTACATCGACTATACGTTCGGAGAAGGAAGCTTGGATGCGCTGCGCTTGGGCATGGCTATGGAAGAAAATGACGTCGATCTGGAATACATCGTATCCTTTCCGTCGGGAACGGAAGTAACAAGCAACAGCATGATGGCGGACGAACAAGGCAGCACCTATATGTGGAGTTTGAAAGAGTCAGAGCCGGCACAAGTTTATCTGCAGGCTACGGTATGGCATAAATTGGTTATTTATTTGGCCTTCTTTGCTGCAGCAGCAGTTGTTGTTATTGTTTTGCTCGTTGAACGGCGCCGCCGCAGCGTCATCAGCTGGAAGCAGGCATCTCGGCTGCGGAGAGTCGAAATGATGCTGCTGTGTATCCCTGTTGCTGTTTTCTGTTATATGGGGTACGAATATTATGTCGGCACCCGCATTACCGCCCAATCACTGGAACGCATATCGGCGCAGCAGCAGGAAGAACTGCTGGAACGCCGCAAAGAAGACAAGCGGATACAAGCTGCCGATGCGCAGAAGCAGCGAACCGGCGAAGAAGCGGCAGAACGCATCCGCCGCAAGACAGCGGATATTTCGTCATCGCTGCGTGATCTGAACCGCCATTATCAGGCCGGTATTATCAGCAGGCAAGACGCCCGGTCTCAGGCAGAGGCATTGGCCGGACAGGCTCGTGACATGCTCGCCGGCGGAGAATTTCTGTCTCAGGCCGACAAAGACGTACTGCAGCAGCTTGTAGAACACCTGGTTGAGGAAGCAAATTCCATCGGCGAAGGGCCGGCGCTTACGGAGGAGGGGAACAAAAATAAGGTGTCGGAAGAACACCGCCGTGCTGATGCATTAGGGGACGAGCGCCGTGCAGGATCGGAAGAAAACGACCATGAGGACGATGCGGCGGAAGAAGAAACAGCCGGAGAGACTGGTGAAGCCGGAACGGATGAAGATAAAACGACGACGGATGAACCATCGATGTCCGGACAAGACGGCAGGGAAATTAACAGGCAAATCTAAATAAAAGATTTTTTTACCGGATAGCTTTTATTTTTTAGAAAAACATGATATGATATAATTGTACGGAACATCAGCAGCGTATTACTGTATATACAAGGAGGTAACATACTCATGCATTGTGTAGAAGAAATTAAAAACGGCGTATATTGGATGGGATGCAATGATTTCAGAACGGAACTTTTCGAACGTATTTTTCCCATTCCTGAAGGAGTAACATATAATTCTTATTTTATTGATGATGAAAAAACGTGCGTCATCGACGCCATGGACAAATCGTGCCGCGACGAATTCATTGAAGACGTTGAATATCTGCTTAAAGGCCGCCCGCTGGATTATTTTATTTTGCAGCACATGGAACCGGATCATGCCAGCTCTGCCGTTTCTTTGCTTGAAAAACATCCTGAGGCCAAAATCATCGGCCAGGCGCAGACGTTTAAGTTTTTTGAACAATTCTTCCGCACGCCCATGCCGGATCGTTATGTCACCATTAATGAAGGCGATCAACTGAATTTGGGAAAACATGTGCTGCAGTTTGTCAAGGCTCCCATGGTTCACTGGCCGGAAGTTATTATGTCCTATGATTTAACGGACAAGATCTTATTCAGCGCCGATGCGTTCGGCATGTTCGGCACCGTCGGCAATGTGTATGCCGATCAGATTGATTTTGAGGAAAATTACCTTGACTCGGCCCGCCGGTATTATGTCAATATTGTAGGCAAATTCGGTCCGCAGGTCGTCAACGTACTGAAAAAGGCAGCCGCTATTCCCATTGATATTATTTGTCCTCTTCACGGTGTCGTATTCCGTACGCCCGACACGATTCAGTATATTATTGAAAAATACCTGCATTGGGCAAAATACGTACCGGAAAAGAAAGGCGTCGTTATTGCTTTTGCGTCGATTTACGGCAATACGGAACGTGCTGCCAGCGTGTTGGCCTTTAAGCTGAGCAAACTCGGCATTCGCGACATTCGTCTTTATGACGTATCGAAGACGCATCCTTCTTACGTTACGGCAAAAGCATGGGAATACAGTCATTTAGTATTGGCAGCGCCTACATACAATTTGAATCTTTTCCTGCCGATGGAAAACTTCCTCCATGACTTGAAAACACTTATGTTCCAGAATCGCAAAATTGCCGTCATTGCCAATCATAGCTGGGCTTCGGCAGCATTTAAGACGATGACGGATTATGTACAACACCAGCTCAAGAGCTGTGAACTGATCGAAC
This sequence comes from uncultured Megasphaera sp., assembly GCA_964507845.1. Lineage (GTDB taxonomy): Bacteria > Bacillota > Negativicutes > Veillonellales > Megasphaeraceae > Megasphaera. The sequence continues at coordinate 15,038 of CAZDQW010000012.1, read as the reverse complement.
CGGCTATTGATTTCAAATCGTCGCTGGGCGGCGATCAGGAATGCCTCCTCGATGAAATTGCACAGAAGATCGCTGATGACATAAAAATCTACCCCAATCCGAATACACTGCTCTGAGAATCGTTTGATGAAAGACAGGAAAAAGCCGTCTGCAGGCGGCTTTTTTTGTATGAAGATTGCCGTATCTTCGGAAAGAAAGGGAAATTATGGTATAATTGCATCGTAAGGAATTGAATTTTACAGAGGAGGTACAGGTAATGATTATCCGCGATAACAGCGCCAAAAGCGGCGATCCTCATGAACAGGCGAAAGCAAAACATGCCGGTGAAGAACTGCAGATTAATTTGGGCCGTGAACTGACGGAAGAGGAAGAAAAGATTTTTGCGAAATTAAAAGAAGGGTTGCATTTATAAAGACAAGAAAGATACCGCACGTGCAGAATGCGCGTGCGGTATCTTGATAAGAACATATGTTTGAAATAACAGAGGACTTATGATATGATATACGCAGACAGTGACGGCGCCGTACAGTAAGATGGAGAGTGCCGTAAGGGAGGAATTGTCTGTGAATTGGGAAAGCCTGGAAAGAAAATTGACTATTTTGAGCGATGCCGCTAAGTATGATGTTTCCTGCTCGTCCAGCGGCAGCCGGCGCGCCAATACGCCGGGCGGCATCGGCAACGGCGCGTATGCTGGGATCTGTCACAGCTGGACAAACGACGGACGGTGCATTTCCCTCTTAAAGATACTGATGACAAACTGCTGCATATATGACTGTGTTTATTGCGTCAACCGGCACAGCCGCGATACGGAGCGGGCTATATTGACACCGGAAGAAATTGCCTGCATTACGATTGAATTTTACCGCCGCAATTATATTGAGGGGCTTTTTTTAAGTTCCGGCGTATACCGTTCGCCGGACTATACGACGGAATTGCTTATCAAAACGGCGCGGCTGCTGCGGGAGGAGAAAAAATTCAACGGATACATTCACATGAAAGGGATACCGGGAACGGACGGGGCTCTTATCCGGGAGCTGGGCCGGTATGCAGACCGCTTGAGTGTCAATGTCGAACTGCCGTCGTCAGCAGGACTGAAACTGCTGGCGCCGCAGAAGACAAAAAATACCATTTTACTGCCTATGAGAGAGATTTACAGCGGCATTGTCCGGAACCGGGAAGAACGGAAAAGCAGCCGCAGCGCACCGCATTTCGTACCGGCAGGGCAGACGACGCAGCTTATCGTCGGCGCAACAGCCGACAGTGATAAGACGATTCTGCGCCTGAGCGAAGCGCTGTACAAGACGGTTCATATGAAGCGCGTTTATTATTCCGCGTATGTGCCGGCGCTGACGGGACCGAATCTGCCGGCAGTGGACAAGCCGCCTCTTCTGCGGGAACACCGGCTTTATCAGGCTGATTGGCTTATGCGGTACTATGAGTTTACGGCCGATGAAATTTTAAGCGACGATTACCCGGACTTTGATTTGGAGCTGGATCCAAAAGCCTGTTGGGCTCTGCGTCATCCGGAGTTATTTCCCCTGGAAATCAACAAAGCTCCGTATCATATGCTTCTGCGCGTGCCCGGCATCGGCGTAACGTCGGCCCGCCGGATTTGCGCGGCGCGCCGGGCTGCCTGGCTTTCCTGCGACACGGTGCGCCGGCTGGGCGTCGTGTGGAAGCGGGCGAAACACTTTGTCACATGCCGGGGGAAGTTTTACGGTATTTCCGACAGGCCGGATGTTATCCATCGCTGCCTGACGGCGCGGGAAGCAGCATCTTCTTACGAATCTATGGATTTGTTTGCCGGAGCAGGATTATGATATACGAATACGACGGCTCTTTTTTCGGATATTTGTCTGCCGTATTTGATGCCTGGCATGACGGACTGAAGGAAACGGAAGATATACGGTGCGGCGGAAGCGGCGATTTATTCGGCACGGCAGTCTTCGTTCCGTCCGACGGGAGGAAAGCTAAGCGGATTTTGGACGGCCTGAAGAGTCAGTGCGGCGGCAGAACCTGTCATTTTTTATACTATGCTTTTTTGGCAGAACAACCGCAGCGGGAAATGAAACTTCTGTCCTATCTGCGCAGAGCGTTTTACTTGAAAGAAAAGTTCCTTCATCATTTGAGCGAACCGCTTATTTGGGACGTGCGGCAATGGGCGCGGAAAACCGGCAACGAACGTCACCGGCTGCTGGGACTGGCAAGATTCCGTGAGCTGGACGGCGGCATGCTGTATTGCCCTATTGCCCCTTCCTGCTGCGTCGTACCTGTTATGGCTCCCCATTTCCTGCGCCGCTTTTCCGGGGAAGAATGGGTGATTCACGATGTGAATCGGCATTTTGGGGTATATTATGACCGGCGCGGACTTTCTATTGTAGAAATCTCCAAAAGTCTGGCAGGGCCATGTTTGTCGGAACAGGAGCGGCATTTGTCGTCTCTGTGGAAGCGGTATTATGATGCCGCAGCCATTGAAGAACGGCGCAACGAGCCGCTTCGGCGGCAGTTTATGCCGAAAAAATACTGGGGTTTCCTCATTGAAATGGAACGAGACGAACGGCAGCCGTAAATTACAAAATAAACTATTTTCTTTTCTCTGCACTTGTTATATAATAACTCTATTGGATTATTGTAGGAAAGGTTGGAAAGCAGTGAAACCGGTTATCGTCAAGGTAAAAAGCATTCAGCGTAATGAAGACGGCGAAGAGATTGCGCTGGAGCTCGTATCGGAAGGAAAGGCTTACGAAAAAGAAAGGACGCAGTACATCGTCTACGAAGAAAGCGAGCTGACCGATATGGAAGGCGTTACAACGGTTATCAAAGTGCTTCCGGATGATGCTGTTATGCTGATGCGTCTGGGAAAAATTCATCAGCGGCAGGAATACCGCCGCGGCAAGGAATCTCGGTCCAGGTATCAGACGCCGATCGGTACTTTTACCGTGACGTGCAAGACGTATGAATGCGACGTGCGCCTTTCCGGCGGCATCGGCACCATAAATCTCGGCTATGATGTCAATTTGGAAGGGATCGGCTCCAACTATACGCAATTAATGATAACGGTGCAGGAGGATAACGGTCATGGAAATGAAGGAATTAGTAAAACAGGGAATTGCTGAAGCATTGGATAAAGCCGTCCGGACGGGGACTCTTCCTGCCGGTTCGTATCCGGATATCGTCCTGGAAGTACCGCCGCAGAAAAAGTTCGGCGATTTTGCCACCAATATAGCCATGCAGTCGGCCCGTGTCGCCCATAAAGCGCCGAAAGTTATTGCTGAAGCCATTGTGGAACAGATGGACTGCCCATGGCTGGAGCGGGCGGAAATTGCCGGCGCCGGATTCATCAATTTCTTTTTAAAGCACGGCATTATATACGATACGCTGAAGCAAATTCTGGAGGCCGGCGCAGATTACGGAAAAGCGCCGTTCCGGGAAGACGATACGGTGCAGGTGGAATATGTCAGCGCCAATCCTACAGGACCTCTTCATGTAGGGCACGGCCGCGGCGCAGCTTACGGCAGCGCCCTCGTCAACTTGCTGCGGGCAGCCGGATATCACGTTCAGGCTGAATATTACATCAATGATGCCGGCAATCAGATGAATAATCTGGCGGCATCCGTCAACGCCAGATATTTGCAGCTGCTGGGAAAAGAGGCAGATATTCCGGAAAACGGCTATCACGGCCATGACATTGTCGAAACGGCTCAGGCTATTATTGACCAGGACGGCGGCAAATACTTGGATATGACGGAAGAAGAACGGCTGGAGCTGTTCATGGACAGAGCGTATGCTGAAAAACTGAAGGCATTGAAGCGGGATTTGGAGGCATTCAATGTCTGCTACGACAAGTGGTTCAGCGAACGGACTCTCCATCCCGAGGCTATTGATGCTGCCTGCGGCGTACTGAAGCAGCGCGGCAAGATGTATGAAAAAGACGGGGCATTGTGGCTGAAATCAACGGAATACGGCGACGATAAGGACCGTGTTGTCATCCGCGATAACGGCGTGCCGACGTATCTGGCTGCCGATATTGCTTACCATAAAAATAAATATGACCGCGGATTTAAGCATCTTATCAATGTTTGGGGCGCTGACCATCATGGCTACGTCGCCCGTGTCAAGGCGGCCATGGCGGCTCTTGGGTACGATCCGGAGAAATTGGAAATTATGCTTCTGCAGATGGTCAGCCTGTTCCGTGACGGAAAACCTGTGAAAATGTCGAAGCGAACAGGACAGGCCATTACGCTGAACGAACTGATCGAGGAAGTCGGGACGGATGCGGCGCGGTATTTCTTCATTATGCGTTCTCTTGATACGCAGCTTGATTTTGATCTGGATTTGGCCAAATCGCACAGCAACGAAAATCCAGTATACTATATACAATATGCGCATGCGCGGATTTACAGCATTTACCGGCAGGTACGGGAAGCCGGCGATCCTCTCGATATGGACTGGAACCATATTAAGTGGGATAAACTACAAAATGAACAGGAACTGGAACTGATCAAGAAAATGGCTGCATTTCCTGAAGAAATCCAGCGGGCTGCCGCCGAACGGGCGCCGCACCGTATCGCGCATTTTGCTCATGAGCTGGCAGGGTTGTTCCATACGTTTTACAATTACTGCCGCATTATTCAGGAAGATAAGGAATTGCAGGCGGCCCGGCTGGCACTGGTGACGGCAGTGCGTATTACCATTGCCAACAGCCTGGCTGTTTTAGGGGTTTCTGCACCTGAAAAAATGTAATATAATAACGTATATACTATATCATTTATTACCAGTTTATGTGTGAGTTGTCTAGGTGAGCGGAAGCTCGGCAGGGAGGAATCATGGCTAAATACATCTTTGTCACAGGCGGGGTTGTTTCGTCTTTGGGGAAAGGCATTACGGCGGCGGCACTGGGCCGGCTGCTGAAAAATCGAGGCTTTAAAGTCACGATTCAGAAATTTGACCCTTACATCAACGTTGACCCTGGCACGATGAGCCCGTATCAGCACGGCGAAGTTTTCGTGACAGATGACGGTACGGAAACAGATTTGGATTTAGGTCATTATGAACGATTTATTGATATTAATTTGGGGAAAAATTCCAACGTCACGACTGGAAAGATCTACTGGTCCGTACTGCAGAAAGAACGGCGCGGCGATTATTTAGGCCACACGGTCCAGGTCATTCCTCATATTACCAATGAAATTAAGCAGCGCGTTTACCGCGTCGGCGATGACGATAACGCAGATGTCGTTATAACGGAAATCGGCGGTACTGTCGGTGATATTGAAAGCCTGCCGTTCCTGGAAGCGATCCGCCAGATCAAAAAAGAAGTAGGACGCAACGACGTGCTGTACATTCACGTTACGCTTGTTCCCTATATTGGAGCTGCCGGCGAACTGAAGACCAAGCCGACGCAGCACAGTGTAAAAGAACTGCGCAGCATCGGCATTCAGCCGGACATCATCGTCTGCCGCACGGAACGGTCCCTGTCGGAGGAGATGAAGGAAAAGCTGGCCTTGTTCTGCGATATCGACAAAGACGCCGTTATTGAAAACAAGACGCTCAACAGCATTTATGAAGTACCTCTCGTATTGTCGGAAGAAGGATTGGACCGCATTGTCCTGGGGAAATTAGATCTTCCTGACAAGCCCTGCGACATGGAAGCGTGGAAACAAATGGTTCATGCCATTTACCATACGGAACATGAGCTCAATATTGCACTGGTCGGCAAGTATGTAGCTCTTCACGACGCATATTTGAGCGTAGCTGAAGCGCTGAGCCACGCCGGCATTGCCTACAAGTCGAAAGTGAATATTCGCTGGATTGATTCAGAAACGCTGGAAAGTCCGGACGTATCGATAGAGGAAGTCTTCAGCGGCATCGACGGTATTGTGGTGCCGGGCGGTTTCGGCAATCGCGGCGTCGAAGGGAAGATACGTGCCGTGCAGTATGCTCGTGAACATGGCGTGCCTTATCTCGGTCTTTGCTTGGGAATGCAGTGCGCCGTCATGGAATTTGCCCGCCACGTTGCCGGGCTGGAAGGGGCGACATCCTCTGAATTTAATGAAGACGCGGCATTTCCTGTCATCGACCTCATGCCGGATCAGGTCGATATATCCGATAAAGGCGGTACGATGCGTCTTGGTATTTATCCGTGCAAGCTGGCGGAAGGCACGAAAGCGTACGGCGCATACGGCGGCCATCTTATTTACGAACGGCATCGCCACCGCTGGGAATTTAACAATAAATACAGGACGGAATTGATTAACGCCGGATTGGTGATTTCCGGGACGTCGCCGGACGATCGCCTCGTAGAGATTATCGAGTTGAAAGATCATCCTTGGTTTGTAGGATGCCAATTCCATCCGGAATTTAAGTCGCGGCCGACAAAAGCGCATCCTTTGTTCAAGGGATTAATTAAAACAGCTTTGGATTTGAAAAATAAATAATCCGCATTATGAAAAAACAGAGGTTTTGAAGACAAAAAACCTCTGTTTTGCAATTTTGGAATAAAGGCGAGGAAAAACATGTGAAACATTGAACAGAAAAAAGAAAGAAATATTTTCAAGTGATAATCAAGTGATCAACTAGTATATATGAAAAATATGCAAGAAGGTCAGTACTTATAAAAAAGGCACCAATGCAGTATGCTATGAAAAAAATGAGTAAATGAGCGGATTGGAATATTTATTGGATTTTTTTCCTTCTTTTTGCGTCCATCGATGCCTGCCGCATATGTATAAAACGTGGTCTTTGCTATAATTTTCACATTGAATATTGCAATATATGATGTTATAATATAGGCGATTGAAAGTAGACTTCGGAAACGATACTGTCTTTCATTCGAGCTGAATTTCAGAAGAGGCGGCCGGTTTGTAAAGCAAGTTGTAGTAAGCGGCATAGTCTCGGCTGCGTACAGGCTTTCTGCTGCGTCTTGAAGCAGAAGGTACAGAGAAGCATTGTTTGGGAAGATGCGGTGTAGTGCCGTCGGAATCAGCCGGCTGTCTGCAATCGCAACGGCATGTACGGAGGAAAGGCCGGCAGGGAACGTGCCGCTGCGGAATGCAGCACAGCCGGCAACAACGCATTTACCGAGTGTTGCTTCACGTTTTTATTATTTTCCATTATATATTTAATGAGGTGATTGTTGATGTTGAATACCTTTAAAAAAGGTGGGGTTCATCCTGATGATGGTAAAATCTACGCTAAGGATAAAGCCATTGAAACCCCGGCAGTACCGGATCAAGTAGTCATCCCCATGAGCCAGCATTTCGGCGCTCCTTGCACTCCGACAGTCAAGGTCGGCGACCTCGTCAAAAAAGGCCAGCTTATCGGGACCAGCGACGCGTTCCTCCACGCCGATATTCATGCTTCGACGTCCGGTAAAGTCGTTAAAGTGACGCCGATGCCGCATAACATGATGGTCAAATGCATGGCTGTCGTCATTGAAGCGGACGGAAAAGATGAATGGCTGGAAGGGCTTCCGGAAGAACACGACTGGACGAAACTGGACAGCAAGGAAATTATTGAATTGATTAAAAAGGCCGGCGTAGTCGGCTGCGGCGGCGCTACGTTCCCTGCGCATATCAAGCTGACGCCGAACAAACCTGTCGATACCTTTATCGTAAACGGCGCCGAATGCGAGCCGTATTTGACCTGCGATTACCGGGCCATGGTTGAACCGGAAACGACGGAAAAACTGGTGACGGGCATTCAGATCTGCATGAAAGCCTTGGGCGTTAAGAAAGGCTACATCGGCATTGAGGACAACAAGCCGGAGGCGATCCGCAATATGACGGAAGCCCTCAGCAAGATTTCCGAAGACGTGACGGTTGTTACCTGCAAGACGAAATACCCGCAGGGCGCTGAAAAAATGATGATCGAAGCCTGTACGGGCCGCAAGGTGGAACCAGGCGGACTTCCGATGAACGTTGGCTGCGTCGTAAGCAACGTCGGTACGGTTATAGCGATTACCGATGCCGTATGTCACGGCATTCCCTTTATCGAACGGCTGACAACGGTTACAGGCGACTGTATCAAAGAACCGAAAAATCTCAGTCTCCGCGTCGGCGTAACTTTCCAGCAAGCTATCGACTACTGCGGCGGGTTTACGAGCCAGCCGGACCGCATTATTGCCGGCGGCCCCATGATGGGTCTTGCCCAGTACCAGCTTGATGTTCCTATTACTAAAGGCGCTTCCGGCATCTTAGCGCTGTCTCCGGAAAAATGCCAATGCGGCGAGGAAGAATCGTGCATCCGCTGCGGACGCTGCGTCACCGCCTGTCCGATGGGATTGGTTCCGAGCCAGTTGAGCATCTTTGCTTCCTGTCAGGCATGGGATAAATGTATGGAGTACGGCGTCATGAACTGTGTTGAATGCGGCAGCTGCGTATATACCTGCCCGGCCAAACGGAATATCGTCCAATATATCCGCAATGCGAAAGCTCAGTGCAAGGCCATTCAGGCGGCAGCCCAGGCAAAAGCACAGAATGCCTAAGAATAATGGAAGAAGGGATATCATGAGTCCAGAAACTAAAGGACAAACTATAGGAAAGGATGCTAAAGACATGCAGGAATTAAAACTTACTGTATCATCTTCGCCGCATGTTCGCTGCAATGAAACGGTCCCTAAGATTATGTGGAGCGTCGTTGCTGCTCTCGTGCCTGCCGCTGCGTTTGGCGTTTACTACTTTGGCGTCAATGCTCTTGTTAACATCGTAGTTGCCATCGTTTCCGCAGTTATTTTCGAATTTTTATGGGAAAAAGGAATGCACAGAAAAGTCACCATCAAAGATGGGTCTGCCGTCATCACCGGGTTGCTGATGGCTATGTGCTGCCCGCCCAGCCTTCCCTGGTGGATGAGCATTATCGGTTCCTTTTTAGCCATCGTCGTTTGTAAGCAATCCATGGGCGGCCTGGGACATAATCTTTTCAATCCCGCTCATGTAGGCCGTGCCGGTTTGATGGTTTCCTGGCCGGTGGCTATGACGACGTGGACGCAGCTTGACGGTTCCGTTATTGACGGCGTTGCCGGAGCTACCCCGCTGAATATTTTTAAGCACGGCGGCACGGATGCTTTATTCCAGCTTTTTCAAACTAGCGACTGGGGAACGATTTACCAGAGCATGTTTATCGGCACGCGCAACGGATCTTTGGGCGAAACCTCGACAGTGCTCCTCATTCTCGGCGGCTTGTACCTGATTTATAAAGGTTATGTCAACTGGCAGGTTCCTGTTGTTATGATTGCTACCGTCGGCGTGCTGATGTGCGTTGCCTACGGACCGAATGTCGCCTTGTTCCAGATGATGGCCGGCGGCCTTATCATCGGCGCATTCTTCATGGCAACGGATATGGTAACGGCTCCGATCACCTTAAAAGGTCAGATTATTTTCGCTTTCGGCGCAGGCATCATTACGGTGCTTATTCGTATCTTCGGCGGATATCCCGAAGGCGTCTGCTATTCTATCCTCTTGATGAACGCCTTGACGCCGCTTATCGACCGCCTCGTAAAACCGACCGTCTTTGGCGAAGTAAAGACAAAGGGGGCAAAATAACATGACAGAAAAACATGGAAGCAGCATCGTTAAGATTGCGTTGAACCTTATTCTTACCTGCTTTGTTTCCGGCTGCATCATTGGCCTCGTATACTTTGTTACAGGCCCGATTGCTACGGTAAAAGCTGAACAGATGAAGGAAGCATCGATGAAATCGCTCGTTCCGGATGCTGATAAATTTATTGAAGTTCCAGGTCAGGCCGATACCTTCATTGCAGAAAAAGGCGGCCAGATTGCTGCGTATATTATTCCGACTGCCCCGAAAGGATACGGCGGTCCGATCAAAATGCTGACGGCTGTCGCCGTTGACGGATCAGTCATCGACTATGTTGTATTGGAAGCGAATGAAACGCCGGGTCTCGGCGATAAAGGCGCGCAGTCTCCGTTTAAAGATCAAATTATAGGAAGAACGATTGATAAGCTGGAAGTAACGAAAGAACCGAATCAGCCTGATAAAATTCAAGCATTGACCGGTGCGACGATTTCTTCCCGCGCTTATTCCGCCGGCGTTAAGGAAGCTATTGAAAAAGCGGCCCAGTTAGGCGGTCAGAGCGCACCGGCTGCCCAGGCGGACGACGGTGCGACGAAGGGAGGAAATGAATAATGAATCTTTGGAAGGTATTTAGCAGGGGCATTATTGAAGAAAACCCATACTTCGTATTAGCCTTGAGCTTATGCCCCGGTCTTGCTGTTACGACGAGCATTGTAAATGGCCTGACCATGGGTCTGACGGTATGGTTCGTTATTACATCCAACAACGTCGTTGTATCTATTATCCGCAAGACGATCAACAAAAAAGTCCGCGTACCTGTTTACATTACCTGCATCGCCACGATCGTAACATGCGTACAGCTGTTTCTCCAGGCATTTGCTCCCGATCTGTATCAGGCCCTCGGCGTATATTTGGATTTAGTTGTTGTATTTGCCATCATTTTGGCTCGCGCTGAATCGGTTGCTTCAAAGAACGGCATTGTCGTATCTTTCCTCGACGGCATGGGCATGGGCGTCGGCTTTACGCTGGCTCTGCTCAGTATTTCCATCGTCCGTGAATTGTTCGGCAACGGCACGCTGTTCGGCGCGCCCATATTCGGGCCCAATTATGAGCCTGCGCTGATTCTGGCGCTGCCTCCGGGAGCATTTATGCTTATCGGTTTCATGATCGCCGGTATCAAGATATGGAATGAATCCCGTGAAAGAGCAAGACAACTGAAAGGGAGTGAAGGATAATGGGCGAATACTTTACGCTGTTTGTCGGCGCCGTATTGATCAACAACTTCGTTTTGACGAAGTTCCTCGGCCTGTGTATCTTCTTCGGCGTTTCGAAAAACCTCAACGCATCTGTAGGCATGGGCTTTGCCGTTACGTCAGTATTGACGATGAGCACTGTACTGGCTTGGCTGCTGTATAATTTTGTGCTGATTCCTTTTGAACTGACGTTCCTCCGCACGATTTCCTTCGTTATCCTCATTGCAAGCTTCGTACAGCTGTTGGAAATCGTTATCAAGAAAATGTCTCCGACATTGTACAACATGTGGGGGATTTACCTCATGCTGATCGCTACGAACTGCATCGTTTTGTCCGTACCTGTTATCAGTATTACGAACAATTACGATTTTCTTGAAAACCTCGTATTTTCCGTCGGTTCCGGCTTGGGCTTTGCTCTGGCGCTTATCCTCATGGCCAGTGCCCGTGAGAAACTGGATTTCGCCGATGTTCCTCATTCCCTGAAAGGCATGCCGATTGCCTTTATCGTAGCCGGCATGCTGTCGTTGGCATTCCTTGGTTTCTCCGGTATGATTTAATTACGCAAAGGAGTTGGAATATACATTATGAATTACACTGAGATTGCAATCATGGCAGTCGTTATTCTGACTTGCATCGGCGTAGTCTTCGGCTTTGTCCTTGCCTTTGCAGATAAGAAGTTCGCCATGGAAGAAAATCCCCTTATCGGCGAAGTAGAAGAAGCTTTGCCGAAAGGCCAGTGCGGCGCCTGCGGCTTTCCCGGCTGCGCAAAATATGCGGAAGCCGTCGTTCTTGATCCGAATGTACCGCCTAATCTCTGCGTTCCCGGTAAAGCGGAAGTTGCTGCTATTGTTGCGCAGCTGACCGGAAAAGTCGCTGAAGCGACGGAAGCAAAATATGCATATATCCGTTGCCGCGGCGGAAACGGCATTGCTAAATTGGCTTATGAATACCAAGGTGTTCATGACTGCGCTGCCGCCAAGATAGTGCAGCAGGGACCGAAATTCTGTAAATATGGTTGCCTGGGATTCGGAAACTGTGTTAAAAGCTGTCCTTTCGGAGCGATGACAATGGGAGCGGACGGACTTCCCAAAGTCAACAAGAAACTTTGCACCGGATGCGGGAAATGCGCCAGCCTCTGCCCGAATCATGTTATTGAACTGCTTCCTGTCAGCGCAAAAGTCGGCGTCAGCTGTTCGTCAAAAGAAATGGGCGCCGTTGCCCGTAAAGACTGCTCGGCAGCCTGCATCGGCTGCGGCTTGTGCATGAGAAACTGCGCTCACGAAGGCGGTGTGAAAATCGTCGATCATTTGGCCGTTGTCAATCCGGAAATCTGCCGTTCCTGCGAAGATGCTGCGTGCGTTTCCAAGTGTCCGACCAAAGCTATCGCCGTACTTCTGGCGGAAGTAAAAGCAGAAGAAAAGATAGGTTAATAGATGAAGTGGAAATATAGCGCAAGGTATTTTCTTGCCGCTGCTTTCTTCGTTGTATTCAGTTGCTCCGGGTGCGCCCTGCATCCGGAGCCTTCTTTTGACAGAAGCGGTATCGCCATGGACACGGCCGTATCGCTGCGGGCTGCGGGGAAAGAGGCGAAAGAAGCTGTAGATGAAAGTTTTGCCCGTATTGCCGAATTGGATGCGTTGGCCAGCAGCCAGAATCCGGACAGCGACGTCAGCAAAATCAATGCGGCTGCTGGTTCGCATTATGTTTCCGTCGACCCGGCGATCTATGAAATGATAGACTTTGCTAAATCGTATTCCGTTAAAAGCCAGGGCAGTTGGGATATTTCCGTAGGCGTCGTTACGAACTTATGGCAAATAGGAAATGAAGGACAGCATGTTCCGTCGCCGGAAGAAATACAGTCGGTCATGGAATATGTCGGCTATGAATATATTCTCCTGCGGCCTGAAGACCATGCCGTTATGTTGGCAAAGACCGGCATGTCCATTGATTTAGGCGGCGTTGCCAAAGGATATGCTGTCGATGAAGTACGAAAAATATATGAAGCTCACGGCATCAAATCGGGACTGATTAATATGGGCGCCAGTTCGATGTATGCTGTCGGACAGACCGGAAAAGGGCGGCCGTGGAATATCGGCATCAAACATCCTCGATCTGATGAAAGCGGGAATTACCTGGGGATTGTCCGGATCGAAAACCAGGCCTTGTCCACGTCCGGTGACTATGAACGGTATTTCATACAGGACGGCGTGCGGTATCATCATATATTCGATCCTGCGACGGGCTATCCCGCCGACAGCGAGGTTATGAGCGATTCTATCGTTATTGACGGAGCGGTAGAACATGCCGGAATGCTCAGCGACATTTTGACGACAGTCATATTTGTCTTGGGCCCGCAGAAAGGGTTGGAATTTGTTAATTCTGTAGAAGGCGTCGAATGCGAAATAACCGGCACGGATGGCCGTATTTACACGACGGAAGGATTTCGGCAGCAGTTTTTCGACATAAATAATGATTTTCAATTAGTCTTATAAAACGAACACATCTTCTGTATGTAAAATTTTTAAAATGGCATGTTGTAAATCTTTGAAATATATTTACTTTTTCCTTAAAATATAAGATAATATAGTAAAAGGAAACAAGGTATGCAACATTCGCTGCAGAGGAGTAGTAAAAATGGATCATATTGATGATAAGATTTTGACAATTTTGAAGAAAAACGGAAAAGCATCAGCTACAGAAATCAGCAAAGTCGTCGGCCTGTCCATTCCGGCCGTAGCAGAACGTATCCGCAAGATGGAGCATGCCGGCATTATCGAAGGATACGGCGCTAAAATCAGCCGCCGCAAGACGGGGTACAATGTGACGGCCTTTATCATGGTAAATTTGGAACGTTCCGGGGATATTGAGGAATTCAGGGAAAAAGTCGTTCAATTTTCTCAGGTCTTGGAGTGTCATCATGTCGTAGGCGCGTATGATTACTTGCTGAAAGTATTGGTTAAAACGCCCGATGATTTGGAACAGTTCCTTATGGATGAACTCAACGGCATTCCGACTGTTGCCTCATCCCAGACATTCCTATGCCTGTCTACACTGAAAGAAGAATGGAACGTATAAAAAAATATCTTGAATTCTGACATAAAAAGAACCGCGATATGGGTTTCAGCGGAAAAAGCTGACGATATGTGACGGGAGATAGTACTTAATAAAAAAGAAAGGCCTGATTCAATTGATTTACTGAATCAGGCCTTTCTTTTTTTACCGGAGAAGCATCACTGCCTCCTTGGCGGTTATAAAACGCAGCCGGTCTGCTTCGCTCGGTGATTTACTGGTATGCAGCACCGCATACGGATTGCCGTTTTTGGTGTTTTACAGATGCTTTGCTTTCTATTTTATTATAAAAGAAAAAGATAGACTGCCATACTTTTGGGAGTGCTTACTTTCATTTTACAGATGTTTCCTGAATAGCGGGAAGCATCTTTTTTTGTTCCGGCAACTTGTTCTCCCTTGTTTCGAGTTTAAATATCTTCTCGATCCTGCAGTTTATACTATAGTGCGACTCAGTAATACTGTTGGGGTAAGGGTAAACTGCTCTGTTTTGAGAAAGTGCCGCCTTGCATTTCTTGGCGGTCTTTTTCGCAGATAGTAAAAGCAGGTGCAGGGGACATCAAGAAACTGTTGACCTGCTTTGTTTACTGTGCAATAGGTATTTTTGAACGCTCACCTCGTTGCGGATCGATGGATTAGTACGATGAGGAACTGGCCGGCAGCAAGTATTTCCTAAGAAATGTCGTTATTTTAAACGAAATAAACGGTACTACGAAGGAAGCGGGTGCATTGATAGAACGGGGAAAAGACAGATTAGGTTATGCTGTTTATGCATTGTTTTGTTTTTAATAGACAAATTGAGCATAAGATGAACGTTTTACTTGCTAATATCTTGATAAAAAAATTAAATTATTGTATAATACAAATAACAAATATGCATAGCAAGAAGTACCTTAATGCAAGTAGCAGGGTACAATAATCAGTTTCCTGCGGCAGAAGCCGTTTGTGCCGGAACCGCGGCAGGCGGTATGGCAAATTTTATACAGTATATATCACATGGTAAGGAGTATGGACTATGAGCAGTTGGATTGACGTTGCCCGTATTACTGTCATTGTCGGGCATTTCGGCAGCGGAAAGACGGAGATTGCCGTCAATATGGCCATGGCTTTAGCTGATTTAGGGCATCCTTTTGCCCTGGCAGACCTGGACGTGGTGGATCCTTATTTCCGTTCGCGGGAGTGCAG
>CAZDQW010000011.1:0-66476 GCA_964507845.1 uncultured Megasphaera sp. | reverse complement strand
CTGTTCACCTCCTTTGATGGTTTTCAGTGTATCACGCCGACTGGAAAAAAGCAAGATAAGAACGAGATGTCTCAATTATCTATAGCTAAACAGTACATAATAAAAAGAGAGACTTCCGCCGAAGTCCCTCTTTTTATTATGTTGTTATTAGTAATTCCAGATGTACAATACACTGTTCATCAGCTAAAAATTACATGTCCGGATTCTGAATATATTGCCTGGAACTGCTAGCACCGCAAACAAACAGCTTAACAGATGTATACTATCTCCTTATTTCAATAACCCTTTTTCTTCTATAAAGTCAGACACCATATCAGCAGCCGTCGCCGTAATTTTAATGCACTGCTTGCGATATTCCGGCGTGCCGAAACTCAGGCGGTTCAACGCCCGGCAGCACGTTGTTCCAAAATGGTCTTTAAATCGGGCATGAAATTCATTTGTATACTGATACACATCGGGAAGGGATTTTTCCGACGGGTCGACGCGGCCGGCCAATGCTCCGATGATAAGACATGCGCCGCTCAAAGCGCCGCAGACGCAGCCAGACCGGCCAATGCCGCCGCCCATGCCGGATGCCATGCGGATAGCAACATCCGGCAACTGTAAATTCATGTTGTCATTACAAGCCTTAATGACCGATTCGACACAATTATTCCCTTCTAAATGATATTGTTCCGCTAATTGATATACTTTTTCCACAAAGATCACCTCATAACATACTATTATTACATGTAGTATATCATGGCAGCCCTTACTTGCCAAATAATGCAGCCGCCTCAACCATGTTACGGCGCACGCCAACTTCAAAAGGACATCGCATTTCACAGGCTCCGCATTGAATACATTCCGATGCCGTATGCGGAAGGATTGCATAATGTTCCCTCACTGTTTCGGGAACATCGCCCTGTGCTTTACACAGATTTAAGAATTTAGTAACCATTGCTACATCAATTCCTTCAGGACAGGGAGCACAATGACCGCAATACATGCAGTGCCCTTTCCAACTGATTCCGGGAAAGGACGCTAATGCCGCCGCATAATCTTTTTCTTCATCCGCCACAGTTTCGTAGGCTAAATTCTGCTTCATTTCTTCGATGGTCCGTGCGCCGTTCATGACGGAAGCTACGGCCGGACGATCCAATGCATAACTTATGCACTGGTACGGCGTCAATCCTTTTCCTGCCGGCGATAACTCATCGTGAAGCAAATCTCCGCCGCCAAAGGCTTTCATTACCGTAATTGCCACGCCGAGACGCTGGCACGTTTCGTACAAAAGCTGACGCTGCGGATCCATATTTACCAAATGGTCAGCATAACTTTCAGGCGCCCACAGTAATTCCAGGTTTTCATTTCCCGGCTGCAAATCATAGCATGGATTAATGCTGAACATGAGCACATCAATAAGTCCGCTGCGGACGGCCATCAATGCTGCTTCCGGATTATGGCTTGATAAGCCGATGCTGCCGATAACGCCGGCCGCTTTTAGATCCAATGCATACTTCAAGACATCGCCGTCCGCAATATGCCGCCAGTCAGTGACGGAATCCACATAGTGCACCATGCCGATTTCAACATGATCGGTTTGCAGCCGCATTAATTGATCGTCAAAACCTTGTTTTACTTCTTCTATACAGCGAGTTCGCTTATATTGCTCGTCTTTCCAAATCGTACAAAGATGGGCCTGCAAGACAAACTTATCACGGCGGCCAGCCAGGGCTTGTCCCAACGCACTGCGAAATTCCGGCTGCGGCGCATACAAATCGAGACAGTTGGCGCCATTTTCTTCCATCACATCAATAAAGTCCATTGTCAAATCCGGCCGCTGCACCATACCTTCACAACCAAATCCAATTTCGCTGACGGAAATACCTGTCCGCCCAAGTGTCCTGTATTTCATCGTATCCCTCCTAATAACTTATTCTATATGTCAGCATATCACATAAAGCACACTTTAGGTCAAGGAAACCGCTCTTCCAAAATTCTATTTTCTCCGGCCAGTTGTTTCCAGTAAGGATAAACTACTACCGGCATCAATATTTTTTTACTGCTTGCCTGTACATTATAAAGGCAATAGCTTCGCTGCGAAATCCGCAGCGAAGTTCTTATTGCGTTAACATCGTCTTTCAAGTGAAAATATATACCTGAATAAAATAAGGTACAATAAAACCAGTACAGATATATTACTATCCGCACTGGTTTTATACAGCTGCCATCTAAAACACTAAGCAACTTTTATGTTTTTGTAAATTGCTATTTATTGACTGTCATTCTTTGAACTGCATCAAGGCGGCACAAGGCGCGTTTCATTGCCATTTCAGCCCGCCGCACATCGATGCCGGCCTGATGGCTTTCCAACCGTTCTTTTGCCCGGTTCCGCGCTTCTTCCGCTCTCTTGATATCAATTTGTTCCGGCCGTTCTGCTGCCGGAGCAATAACGGTAATTACATTATTGCTGACTTCCAAAAAACCGGAAGCGACGCTGAGGCAGCTGCGCCGGCCGTCTATGTCGTAAAACAAGGGCCAAATATCAAGCGAAGCGATAAGCGGCGCATGATTGGGCATAATGCCCAAATCACCGTCCAAGGCCCGTACAAGGACAAAATCCACATCCTCGCTCAATACTGCAGCATCAGGCGTAATGACGTCCAAGCGTATTGTTTTTCTTGTTTCAGCCATAGCCTATTCTCCTTTCAGAGTCTTGGCCTTTTCGTATGCTTCTTCAATATTACCTACCATGTAGAAAGCTTGTTCAGGCATATCGTCACATTTGCCTGAAAGGATTTCTTTAAAACCGGCAATAGTATCTTTCAACGGCACGTAACGGCCCGGCTGACCGGTAAATTGTTCCGCAACCGCAAAGGGCTGGCTGAGAAAACGCTGAATCTTACGGGCTCTGGCAACAGTGAGTTTATCTTCTTCAGACAATTCATCAATGCCGAGGATGGCAATAATGTCCTGCAAATCATTGTATTTCTGCAAAACAGCCTGCACAGCCCGAGCCGTCTTATAATGATCTTCTCCCAAGACATGCGGGTCCAGAATACGGGACGACGAATCCAGCGGGTCAACGGCAGGATAAATGCCGAGTTCCGCAATTTGACGGGACAAGACAGTCGTTGCGTCAAGATGGGCAAACGTCGCCGCCGGCGCAGGGTCCGTCAAGTCATCGGCAGGCACGTATACAGCCTGTACAGAAGTGATGGAACCATTTTTCGTCGAAGTAATACGTTCCTGCAGCGCACCTACGTCCGTTCCCAGCGTGGGCTGATATCCTACAGCCGACGGAATCCGGCCCAGCAGTGCCGATACTTCCGAACCAGCCTGAATGAAACGGAATATGTTATCAATAAACAACAGCACGTCTTGGTGTTCCTTGTCACGGAAGTATTCGGCCATCGTAAGGCCTGTCAGGCCGACACGCATACGGGCTCCGGGCGGCTCGTTCATCTGCCCATATACCAAAGCCGTCTTGCTGATAACTCCAGATTCCTTCATTTCGTTCCACAAATCGTTGCCTTCACGGGTTCGTTCGCCAACGCCGGTAAAAACAGAATACCCGCCGTGTTCTGTCGCAATATTATGAATTAATTCCATAATCAGAACGGTTTTTCCTACACCGGCGCCGCCGAATAAACCAATTTTTCCGCCTTTTACATACGGCGCAATAAGATCGACAACTTTAATTCCCGTTTCAAGAATTTCCGTTTCCGGCGATTGATCTTCAAACTTAGGCACAGGCCGGTGAATGGGCCAATATTCGTCGGCTTCCACTTTATCTTCTACTTTATCGACCGTCTGTCCCAATACGTTGAAAATACGGCCCAAAACGCCTTTGCCAACAGGCACCTTAATAGGACCGCCGGTATTTTCTGCGGCCATTCCGCGGATAAGGCCGTCTGTAGAACTCATGGCTACGCAGCGGACAACATCGTCGCCCAAATGCTGCATAACTTCTGCTACCAGGTCAACAGCCTGTTCTCCTTCACCGCCCGTAACATGAATCGCTGTATAAATAGCGGGCAGATCGGTTTCTGAGGCAAATCGCACGTCAATAACCGGGCCGATAACCTGAATTACTTTTCCAATGTTATTGCTCATGAAGAGGTTCTCCTCTCTTTCGTAGTTTCACCTGTCATACCCTTTACTGCAGGGCATTGGCACCGCTGACAATTTCAGTCAGTTCATTTGTAATGCCGGCCTGACGGACTTTATTGTAGTTGACTGTCAACCGCTCAATCAATTCGCCTGCATTATCCGTTGCCGACGTCATAGCCGTCATACGGGCTCCCAGTTCGCTGGCCGCCGACTGAAGCAAGCTGTTGTACACGAGCATGTCCAGATACTGCGGCACAAGCGTTTCCAAGACCTGATGGGCATCCGGAGCAAAGAGATACTCTTCTTTCGGACCGGTTTTCTTGTCGTCTTTCTGCTGCGCTACCGGCAGCATTTTGACGGTTTTCACTTCTTGAGATAGGGCAGACTTGAACTTTGTATAAATAATATATACTTCGTCTACTTCGCCTGCCAAAAACTTTTCTGTCGCAGCACGGGCAATCTGCTGGGCATGCACAAACTGAGGCCTGTCGGAAAAGCCTCCCCATTTCATGTCCGGCACGACGTGCAGATGTTTTAAATACTCTGCAGGCTTACGGCCTGTTACGAGCAATGTCGAAGCGCTGCGCGGCTTATCCCGGAGGACAGCGGTCATCGCCTTGTTGATATTGGAATTAAACGCGCCTGCCAGCCCTTTATCGGAACCGACAACAATATAACACGTATTCTTAACTTCATCATGAGGCGTAAACAGCGAAATATTCTCACCGGCAGATGCCGCTGCCAGACGCTGCAGCATGCCTTCAATTTTTTCGGTATACGGAGCCGCAGCTACCGCCCGTTCCTGAGCGTGACGCAGCCGTACGGAGGATACCATTTTCATGGCTTTGGTAATCTGCTGAGTATTCGTGACCGATTTAATCCGTCTGTTTATTTCACGTGCACTCGGCATAGATTATTCCTCCTCTTTAATCAGCTCATGAGTTGTCCCGTATTGTTTTGTATATTCTGCAATAGCCTTTTGAAGCGTATTTTCTGTCTCTGCGCCGAGTTCTTTCGCCGTCTTGATGCTTTCGCCTACTTCAGGATAGTTGGCATGCATGAACGTAATAAATCCATCGGCAAATTGCTGGACTTCCGATACCTGCACCGGCATGAGATAATTCTTGACCGCTAAATAAATCTGCATGACCTGATCTTCAACAGGCATCGGATTGTACTGCGGCTGAATAAGAAGCTGCATCGTCCGTTCGCCTTTATCGATCTGAGCTTTCGTGCTCTTATCAAGATCTGAACCGAACTGGGCAAAAGCCGCTAATTCACGATACTGCGCCAAGTCCAGACGGAGGGTGCCGGCAATTTTTTTCATGGCCTTGATTTGTGCGGAACCGCCTACGCGTGATACGGACAATCCGACATTAATGGCCGGACGGATACCTGAGTTGAAAGCTTCCGTTTCGAGGAAAATCTGTCCGTCAGTAATGGAAATAACATTTGTCGGAATATACGCCGACAAGTCGCCGGCCAGTGTTTCAATGATCGGCAGCGCCGTAATGGATCCGCCGCCTAAATCGTCAGAAAGTTTCGCCGCCCGTTCAAGAAGTCGGGAATGCAAATAGAATACGTCGCCGGGATAGGCTTCACGTCCGGGCGGACGCCGCAGGAGCAGGCTCATGGCCCGGTATGCCTGAGCATGTTTGGACAAATCGTCATATACGCACAGGACGTCTTTTCCTTGATGCATAAAATATTCGCCCATCGATACGCCCGAATACGGCGCCAAATACTGCAGCGGAGCCCCGTCGGAAGCTGTCGCCGCAACAACAATGGTATATGCCATCGCGCCATGTTCTTCAAATGTACGTACGACGCGGGCAACTGTCGATGCTTTCTGTCCGATAGCGACATATATGCAGATAACGCCGCTGTCCTTCTGATTTAAAATCGTATCGACAGCAATCGCCGTTTTGCCGGTGCCGCGGTCGCCGATAATTAATTCACGCTGGCCCCGACCGATAGGCACCATGGAGTCAATCGCTTTCAAGCCTGTTTGCAGCGGCACTTTTACAGGCTGCCGGTCGGCAATCCCTGATGCCTGCACTTCCACAAGCCGCGATTCCGTAGTCTTAATATCTCCCTTGCCATCAATGGGCGCGCCTAAGGGATTAACGACGCGGCCGATCATCGCATCGCCGACGGGAACACGCATAACCCGTCCTGTACGGCGCACCGTATCGCCTTCTTTTATCAGCGAATCATCGCCAAGCAGTACAGCCCCGACATTATCTTCTTCCAAATTCAGCGCCATGCCGTATACGCCGTGAGGCAATTCCAGCAATTCACCGGACATGGCTTTATCCAAACCATAAATGTGGGCAATACCGTCCCCGACTTCCAAGACGGTGCCGATGTCATCGACATTCATTTCCACATTATAATTTTCGATCTGTTGCTTAATTATAGCCGTTATTTCTTCTGGCTTCATCTTCATTATTCGTCCGTCACCCCATTCGTCACGCCAGCCTGCAAGAGGGCCTGCCGCATATCACGCAGCTGCCGCGCTAAGCTGCCGTCTATTAATCTGTCGCCAATTTGAATAACCATGCCGCCGATGATAGACGGATCGACGTAATAAAGCGGTTCGATCTTTTTTCCTGTCATCTTTTCCAAGCCTGCTATCATTTTTTCTTCTTCTTCCGCCGATAAAGGCTTTACGACGCGAATTTTGGCCACTTCAATATGCTGCGCTGCTCTCGCTAAATCAATAAATCCTTCAATAGCGGGAACAATGGCCCCTTCACGCCTTCGATCAATCATGACATACAAAAAATGCAGCGTCAGCGGCGACAAGTCGTCGGCAAAAATTTGTTTCAACGTATCTTTTTTGGCCGCAGGCGTCACCAGCGGATGGCAGATAAATTTCTGCAAATCAGGATTTTCCTGCATAACGTTCCTGACGCCTTTTAATTCGGTTCCATACGCATCAAGCATTCCCTGCTCTTTTGCAATATCGAACATGGCCTGGCTGTATTTGCTGTACACGACTTCAGGTATCATACGATCAGTTCCCCTTTGCCTGATTTCCATGAAGCTGGTCGATACAAGCTGCAACTAGTTTCGCATTTATATCAGCATCCAGATTTTTTTTCAGCAGTTTTTCTGCTACAGCCATAGACAGATTTACTACTTCATTGCGCATTTCCCGAATAGCTGCTTCCCGTTCGTTGGCAATTTCAGCTTGGGCAATCTGCTTTTCCCTGGCAATCTGTTCACGAATGGCGCTAAGCTGTGCCTGCGCTTCTTTATCAGCCTGCTTGACAGCTTTATCAATGATAGCCTGAGCTTCAGCCCGGGCATTCCGGAGCTGCGCTTCGTATTCAGCCTGCAGCTTTGCCGCCGTATCTTTGGCCTGCGCTGCAGCCTCCAAATCGGACGCAATCTTATTGCGCCGCTCTTCCAATACGCGAAGCAGCGGTTTATAAGCAAATTTGGCCAAAATAGCTACCAGGATAAAGAAGTTGATAAATTGAAATATCAACGTGCCATTTATACTAACCAACGTAACACCCTCCTCTCATGATGGAATCGTCTTCCTCCACCATTAGACAAAGGGATTGACGAATACGAGTACGATGGCAATAACAGCGGCAATAATAGGCATGGATTCAATCAAGCCGACAGAAATAAGAAAGTTTGTCAAAAGTTTTCCGCCCATTTCAGGCTGACGTGCCAATCCTTCCAGCATCTTCGAAGCCGCATGGCCGTCGCCGATCGCCGCGCCAAGAGCTGCCAAACCAATGCCAATTGCTGCGCCAAGAGCAGATAATCCCAATATCAATGCGTTTTCCATAATAAATAGCCTCCTCTAATATACAATGTAGTGTTAGTGCCCGCCCTCAAAAGAAGGTGCGAGATAAGATGTTGTCAAAATAGTAAAGATGAACGCCTGGATCAGCCCGATGGCTAAACTAAAAATAAGCCATATAATCGGCACGACCGGCGGCACAAGAAAATACAGTACTTCCAACAAGATTTCGCCGGCCAGAATATTGCCGAACAGACGAAACGCTAATGTCAGAGGCTTAGTAAATTCTTCCAGTATATTAATAATAACAAACGGTGCAAAAGGTTTAAAAAAATGCTGGAAATGTTTCTTTACCCCTTGATTTTTCAACGCCATGACATGAACCATTACTGCCGAAATCAGTGCAAGGGCAACAGTTGTATTCAAATCGTTCGTAGGCGAAGCCAAAATATGCGGACTTGGAAAAAGTCCGAGTTCATTGGCGAACAGGATAAATAAAAACATCGTCAGCAGCACGGATACAACCTGGC
This sequence comes from uncultured Megasphaera sp., assembly GCA_964507845.1. Classification (GTDB taxonomy): domain Bacteria; phylum Bacillota; class Negativicutes; order Veillonellales; family Megasphaeraceae; genus Megasphaera. Next base: position 58,088 of record CAZDQW010000011.1, on the reverse strand, counting down.
TGTATTTCGGACCTAATGTTTCTTTAAACTGGGCAAGCAACGATTCAATAATAATTTCCATTGCATTCTGGAACCCTGAAGGAACAAGAGCGCGTTTTCTCGTTGCCGCAAGCGTAACGAGAATAACCAATACGGCCGTCAGCCAAGTCAACAGGATCGTATCCATATTGACATCCATTCCAAAAACCTGAACTATCCAATGATTCCCTGTATGTAATTCCATACACCTACCTCCTTTCTTTACCGCTGCCGAACATGCCGCATCACAGCGTCAGCAAATATCGTGACCCGGTACGTAAACAAACCGGCGGCAGCAGCTCCGAAATGAATTTCCGGAAACTGAGAAACGATAATTAAGACTAACACGATCATGATAAGACGGAGGATAGCTCCGCCCCGTATAAAAACGACGGCTCGTTCAGGCGGTAATTGTACGGCGCGTACGGCACGGCTGGTCATCATGAGAAAATAAATGATATTGACGCCGCTGCCGATACACCAGCCCGAAATATACTGCGTCCCGCCGCATAGGGCAAGCGCAGCTGCTGCAATACATGTAAATCCGATAAGTTTGCATAGCGTTGCTTTGACGTACGCTGCAAATTCCTCCATGGACACCACCTTCATTCGGAACGGCCGTTTCCGCGTTCATTCAGCCGCAAGACTTTTCGATAAAGAGACCAAAAACCAGCAACGGCGCCAGCCAGAGAAAACAACAACATTCCCCACGGCGCCGTTCCCATAATGGAATCAGCAAAACGTCCCGCCACCACTCCGACGCAGAGACAGACGAACAAGGTCAATCCAAGCGATCCGGCAACAACTACGATATCCAATAACTTCATCTGATTTACTTTGTCATCGTGAGATTCAGCAGGGCGGCCTTTCATTTTCAAGACACCTCTGTTTCTGTTGATGGCAGTATTATACCAATTACAAATACATTTATCTGCATTTGTAATTGCTATTGCCTTATTGTATCATGTAAAAAAATTAATATCAAGTTTTGAATTTTGTCAATATTTTTCATATCATTTATGAAATAAATTAAATACTCAAAGTTAATTTTATGATAAACTAAATTCGTTCCACGGCGTTTTTTCACCGGCATACGTATTTAAGATTGCCTGCACAATCCGCTGCGCCGCTTTTCCGTCTCCGTAGGGATTAACGGCGTTGCTCATCAGTTCATACGCGTGTTTATCCGTCAGAAGCCGTTTCGTTTCTTCATATACAACGGCACTGTCCGTACCGATTAACCGAACGGTTCCCGCCTTTACCGCTTCCGGCCGTTCTGTCGTATCACGCAGCACGAGCACGGGCTTTCCTAAGGAAGGGGCTTCTTCCTGAATCCCGCCGGAATCAGTCAGTACTAAACTGCATTTATTCATCAAGTTGGCAAAAGGCTCGTAATCCAGCGGATCGATAAGATGAATCCGTTCAATGTGCAGCAATTCTTCTTCAACGACTTTACGTACAAGAGGATTCCGATGTACGGGAAACACGACTTCCGTATCAGGCAATTCTTCAACGATACGGCGGAGGGCTTTATAAATATGCCGCATAGGCTCGCCTAAATTTTCCCGGCGATGCGTCGTCATTAATAAAACCTGATGATCCGAAAAATTCACGTTCCGCAGTACCGCATCATCAAACCTATAGTCGTCGTCTACCGTCCGCATCAGCGCATCGATTACCGTATTGCCTGTTACATATATGCTCTCCGGGCAGATATTTTCCTTCAATAAATTATCTTTCGCCGTCGCTGTAGGCGCAAAATGTATCGCCGCAATCGCGCCGGCCAGTTTGCGGTTCATTTCTTCCGGAAAGGGCGAATATATATTTCCGGTCCGTAGACCGGCTTCAACGTGTCCTACGGGAATTTGCTGATAATACGACGCCAGCGCGCCTGCAAAAGTCGTCGTTGTGTCGCCGTGGACCAGAATGAGATCCGGTTTTTCCGCTTCCAGCACCGCTTTAAGCCCCATCAGGGCCTTTGTGGTAATATCATACAATGTCTGTCCCTGAGACATGATATCCAAATCATAATCTGGTTCAATACGGAATAATTGCAGCACTTGATCCAGCATTTGCCGATGCTGCGCAGTAACGGCTACGACTGTCCGGATTTTTTCGGAATGTTTTTTCAATTCCAAAACGACTGGCGCCATCTTGATTGCCTCCGGCCGTGTTCCGAATACAGTCATTACCTTTATCATACAAATACCTCCTTAGACGAAATAATTCTACCCGTTATTTCTTGCGGGTAGAATCAGCCGTCGTTTTTTGCAGTATACCAATGCGCTTTGCCGTGTAAATGATTACGGCAAGAACGACCAGTACCGTCACAATACCTGTCTGATAGTTTACATTTGCCACAAACATTGCTACAATTCCCAGCATCATGCTGACGAAATACATGATCAGCACAGCTTGTTTCTGCGTCATGCCAAGCGCTAACAGACGATGATGCAAATGACCCTTGTCAGGCTGAAAAACAGGAACTCCGCTCATCCTGCGGCGAATAATGGCAAACAACGTATCCAATATAGGCAGTCCCAGCGCAATAACGGGGACAACCAGCGCAATCGTCGCCGCAGTCTTTACCAATCCTAAAACAGCCGCAACAGCCATCGTATATCCCAGAAGCATACTGCCCGTATCGCCCATAAATATTTTTGCCGGATTGAAGTTATATTGCAGAAAACCAAGCGCCGCGCCGGCCATGGAAGCAATAATCATAGCCGGTACGTATTGGTTCATCGTATATGCCAGCAAAAACATGAAAACAGAAGCAATGAATGATACGCCGGCAGCCAGTCCGTCCAGACCGTCAATCAAATTAACTGTATTTGTAAACCCAATAATCCATAATACGGTCACCGGCACAGCAATAAGCTCCGGCAACACAATCAGCGTGCCGAACGGATTCGTAAGCCATTCGATTTGAATACCGAACGCAACGGGAATGCAGGCCGCAATAATTTGACCCGTTAATTTTACCTTCGCCGGGATATTGCAAATGTCATCCCAAATTCCGACGGCAGCGATAGCCGTGCACCCAAGCAGAATGCCGGCCAATTCATGGCGTACCGGCAGAGAATACAGTACAGCTGCCATAAAGCCTGCATAAATGGCCAGTCCGCCCATTCGCGGGATGATATGCGTATGTACTTTTCTCGCATCAGGCCTGTCGACGGCGCCGACCTTAACGGCTAACCGCTTGACGCCGGGCGTCAAGACATAAGCTACGAACAAGGCAATGAAAAACGGCACAAAATATACAAGCACAACACACGCCCACTTTCTGTTATACTCATTAGTTTGTCAAGCTGCGCATCGGCGCAGGAATCCGTCCGCCGCGAGCAATAAATACATCTGATTTATAGGGGTTTACATAAATAATCGGGCAATACCCAAGAAGGCCGCCGAATTGTACGGTTTCGCCGACGCCCTTGCCCGGAACGGGGATGACGCGCACTGCCGTTGTTTTGTTGTTGACCATGCCGATAGCTGCTTCATCGGCGATAAGCGCAGAAATGGTCGCCGCCGACGTGTCCCCCGGTATAGCAATCATATCAAGACCGACGGAACATACACAGGTCATGGCCTCCAGTTTTTCCAAGGTCAGACTGCCGCGGCCGACGGCTTCAATCATCCCTTTATCTTCACTGACAGGAATAAAGGCACCGGATAAACCGCCTACGCGGGACGACGCCATAAGCCCGCCTTTTTTCACAGCATCATTCAGCAAGGCCAGCGCCGCCGTCGTACCGCAGGCGCCGCAGCTTTCCAGACCCATTTCTTCCAATATATCGGCCACGCTGTCCCCTACAGCCGGCGTCGGCGCCAGGGACAAATCAATAATACCGAACGGCACATGAAGCCGTTTAGAAGCTTCCATCGCCACAAGCTGTCCTACGCGGGTAATTTTAAACGCCGTCCTTTTAATCGTTTCGGCAACGACATCAAAAGGCTGCCCTTTTACATTTTCCAGTGCCCTTTTAACGACCCCCGGACCGCTGACTCCGACGCTGACGCAGCAATCGCCATTCGTCACGCCGTGGAAAGCCCCGGCCATAAACGGATTATCTTCAACGGCATTGGAAAAAACGACAAGTTTGGCGCAGCCAAGGGCGTCCTGTTCCTTCGTCAGTTCGGCAAGCTGTTTGATAACCTGTCCCATTTCAGCAATAGCATCCATATTCAGGCCGGCCTTAGTCGAACCTACGACGACAGAGCTGCATACCAGCTCCGTACAGGACAAGCTTTCGGCAATGGAATCGATAAGCCGCCGGTCTCCATCCGTAAATCCCCTGTCTACCAACGCCGAAAAACCGCCGATAAAATCAATGCCGATTTCTTTTGCAGCCTTATCCAGCGTCCGCGCCACTTCGACATAATCAGTAAGATCACTGGCTCCGGCAATGAGACTGATCGGCGTAACAGATACTCGTTTATTGATAATAGGCACACCGTATTCATTTGCAATGGCGTCTCCGGTTTCAACAAGATGTTCCCCATATGACGTTATTTTATCATAGATATTCCGGCACAATACCTTTCCGTCGCTGGAAGCGCAGTCAAGGAGACTGATTCCCATCGTAATCGTACGGACATCCAGGTTGTTTTTCTGAATCATCTGATTTGTTTCTAATACATCATGAATCGTCAGCATAGAGCGTTCTCCTTATCCTACTTGATGCATGGCTTCAAATATAGCCTGGTTCTGTGCCCGGATTTCCAATCCCAGCGCCTCGCCCTTTTCCCGCAAAATAGCCTGGAGTTCCTCAAGACCCACCGTAGCCTGTTCCATGTCAACAATCATAGCCATGTTAAATATACCTTCCAATATAACTTGATTTATCGTTAGAATATTAATTTTATGCTCCGCCATGACCTGACTGACTGCCGCAATAATTCCTGTGCGGTCCATCCCTACTACGGTAATGACAACTTTCATGATACTTCCACTCCTTTAGGTATATTCTCCTGATGCTCGCTTCATTATATCACAATTCACCGGCAAAATTCTACCGTCAGTACAAATAAAGACCATTTCCGGTAATTCAAACATCTGCCATTCCGTCAGAAAACGGGAAAAGACGCGTTATCCGCATCTTTTCCCGTCCTGTTTCTGCATAATCCGTTATTTTGCCAGCGCCTTGGAAATCAGTGCTTTTCCTTCTTCCAGCAGCGCTTCCGCCTGTTCTTCCGATACAAAACTTTCTGCGTAAAGCTTATACAAATCTTCCGTTCCGGAAGGACGGGCCGCTACCCAGCCATCCTTCGCCGCGATCTTTACGCCGCCGATGGCAAAATCCCCGTACGGCGATTTGGACAATACGGCTGTAATCGGACTGCCGCACAGTGTTTTTTCCGTTACATCCTGTTCTGTCAGGCAGCTGATCTGATCTTTTTCTTCCAAGGTGGCTGGTGCGTCGCTTCTCATGGTATACGGACGACCTAACGTTTCACATAAATCATTATAATAATCAATCGGCGACTTTCCTGTAACCGCTTTTATTTCCGCCGCCAGCAGGCACATGATCATACCGTCTTTATCGGTCGTCCAGACGCTGCCGTCTTTGGCAACAAAAGAGCCGCCGGCACTTTCTTCACCGGAAAAGGCAATTTTTCCATCCGTATATAATGAGCCGAAATATTTAAATCCAACTGGAACTTCATATAAAGGGATGCCCAGCATTTCTGCCGAACGAGCCAGCATATCCGTTGTAACGACAGTCTTCGCTATGCCGCGGCCGGCAAAATTACGATGCGTCATCAAATAATGAGAGGCTACTGTCAAGTAAGCGTTCGCGGAAATCATGCCTTGAGATCCTGAAACGATGCCGAACCGGTCATAGTCTGGATCATTTGCTAAAATGAGATCATACGCATCTTTGCTTTTTGTCACGGATGACATGACATATGCCGACGAGCAGTCCATGCGGACTTTCCCGTCATGGTCGTAATTCATAAACGTAAACTGCGGATCATAGGCATCATTGACAAAATCAATAGGAATATGATACGCTTCTGAAATTTTATGCCAATAGTTCATGCCTGAACCGCCCAATGCATTTACCATGATACGCAAACCGGCATCACGAATTGCATCCATGTCAATGATGGATTCCAGCTCGGCGACGTACAAGCCTTTGTAATCATAAGGCACGACCCACTGGCTGTTCTTTGCTTCTTCGTACGTTATGCTTTTGACTTCGGAATTGTTGCCTGCCAAAAGACGGTTTGCCTCTGTTTCAATAGCTTTCGTAATATTGGATTCCGCCGGGCCGCCTGTAATAGGATTATATTTGATGCCGCCATGTTCCGGCGGGTTATGGGAAGGCGTAATGATTAACCCGTCCGCCAGATTTTCGCCGCGCCCGTCATTATAACGTAAAATTGCACGCGATACCGATGGTGTCGGCACAAAATCATTTTCGCTGTCGACATATGCCGTTACGCCGTTCGCCGCCAAAACTCCCAATACGGTTTCATAAGCCAGTTTCGACAGATAATGAGTATCTTCACCGACAAATAAAGGCCCTTCGGCACCGAACTGTTTGCGGAAATTACATACTGCCTGCGTAATAGCCGCTACATGATCGGCCGTAAAGCTGCCGTTTCCGGCTTGTCCCCGGTGGCCCGATGTGCCAAAACGAACTTGCTGATGCGGATCGTTCGCATCGGGATGCATTCCGAAGTAAGCTTCCGCAATCGCCTGCAGATCAATGTAGTCTTCTTTCTTTACTTTCGTTCCTGCTAATTCATGTACTGCCATTTTCATCACCTGATTCAATTGATTCGATTTTGACAAGTATACGGCTTTTCTATACAATAATAGTACATTATCAGAATAAGACCGTCTTTTTGCTCAGCCGTTATCTCCTCAAATAATATTTATAATTTATTATAACAAATTTTTTTTATTTATGACAGTTTCCATTAAAAGAAAGGAGGAATATCCATTGAAATTTATTTCCTGGAATGTAAACGGCCTGCGTGCCGTAATGAAAAAAGGATTTATGGATATTTTTACAGCATTGGACGCCGACATATTCTGCTTGCAGGAAACAAAACTGCAAAAAGGACAGATTGATCTTGATCTTCCCGGTTACGAGCAATACTGGAATTATGCCGATAAAAAAGGGTACAGCGGCACAGCAATTTTTACGCGCATTAAGCCGCAGTCCGCCACATACGGCATGGGTATTGACAAGCATGACCGCGAAGGCCGCCTCATTACATTGGAATTTAACGATTTCTACTTCATCACATGCTACACGCCGAACAGCCAAAGCGAACTCGTCCGTCTCAACTATCGCCTGGAATGGGAAAGGGATTTTCGCCGTTACCTTACGGAGTTAGACGAAAAGAAACCAGTCATCTTGTGCGGCGATCTAAATGTCGCTCATGAAGAAATTGATTTGAAAAATCCGAAGACAAATCGAAAAAATGCCGGCTTTACAGATGAAGAACGAAAAGAAATGACGGAACTGCTCGCAGCCGGTTTTACGGACACGTGGCGTTACTTTTATCCAGACAAAGAAGGCGTATATTCGTGGTGGAGCTACCGGTTTAAAGCCCGACAAAACAACGCCGGGTGGCGCATCGATTATTTCATCACGTCTAAAAAACTTGACAGCCGCTTGGAAAATGCCGAAATTTACACGGATATTACAGGCAGCGACCATTGTCCCGTAGGATTACATTTAAAGTAGCTCATTATTGCTTAACAAACTCTGCACTGCTTACTCGAATGTTTAATTGTGCATTTAATCCCCTATTTCCAATAAGCGCAATATAGGGCTGATTCATTTTGATTCCCTCTGAGAAGCGATCCCAGCGGATAAAGCAGCGGATATTTTGTATATGAAAAAAACTGCCGCATCAAGATGCGGCAGTTTTTTCACTTCTTATCATAACGGAGAATTAAAAAGCGTTATGAGAATATTCATAATACAAATCGGACAATTCGTCCATCTTGGCATTCATAAGCACCATAAGATCGGACGCTGTGTCGTAATCATCGTCAGCCAGAGCTTTTTTAATCTTCGAGAAAATGGACAATTCTTTTTCTGTATCACGGCCCAGTTCTGTACGCAATGCATTGATTTTCATCCAGCGTTCTTCTTCCAACGGATTGGCGTCAGCTTCTAAATGAAGCGCTTTAGCGGAAATCACTTTTGCCAAATTATCAGGGATAATACGGAACTGAAGTTCCAATGCCCACCGGCTCAACGCACCCATCTTGAAGGAATTCATAATACGTTTTTCAAAAGCCGGGCATGCTACATCATCCAGTTTTTCCGGATACAAATCGAGCGCTTTGAAGTTTTCCCATACAGTACGCGGTGCTACGCCGAACATGGCATTGCGTTCTTCATCCGTAAATTCTTCAAATACATCGACTTCCGAACGATATGCCCGGTCTTTTTCCAGATAATCAGCATCTTCACCCGGTTTCTTCGACAATTCCGCCAACAATGCCGCCGGCGCTTTTCCGCTGGACAACGCATATTTAATGCCGTCAAGAGCGCAGAGATATCCCATGGCAACGGCAATATACGTATTCGTAAACGGATTCGGCGCGCGCAGTTCAAACCGCGTTGCATTCGGGCTTTCAATGCTGCGGACAAGACCGATCAGCACAGAGCGGTTACGAGTCGGGGTTGTCGGCGTTTCACCGCCCAAAGACGTAACGATGCATACAGGCGCTTCAAAGCCTGGTTTTAACCGGTTCAAAGAATCCGTCGTAGAGGATACGAAAGGATTCATAATTTCATAGTGTTTCAGAATGCCCATAACGGCGCCGTAGCCGAGGGAGGACAAAAATTCACTGTTCATATCGTCAGGATTGAACAAGTTGACGAACTTGCCATTCTTTAAAATGGCCCCCAGACCCAAATGCGTATGTTCGCCGGAGCCGGCAACGCCCTGAATCGGTTTCGCCTGGAACGTAACTTCCAAGCCGTTTTCACGGAATACTTCGCGAATAATAATGCGGGCCTGTATTTCGTTATCCGCGCTTTGTACAGGATCGCTCGTATACGCCCAGTCAACTTCTATCTGTTCCAGAACAAAAATCAGTTTTCCGGAATCATCGATCTGCGCTTTGATGCCGCCGACTTCTTTATGACCCATTTCCGGTTTGAGTCCGTATTTTTCAAGCCGTTCCACAGTCTGTTCCAACGCCGTGCGGACGAGGCCGTGCGTGCGCTGCCAATACTGTTCCTGCATCTTCTGGGAAGCCGACAACAGCCGGGTTTCTACATCCTGGCTCGGTGTTTTTACCCAGAATTCCAATTCCGTTGCCGTCGTAAAGACAATTTTTTCAATTTCTTCCGGATCTACCGATAAGCCTTTGACGCCATATTTCTTAATGAGAGCTAATACTTGCTCGCCTACGTAATCTACTGTATTGCGGAGAATAGAACGGGAATCAATGTATCCTGTAGCGTGGCACAAGAAACTGGGAATACGAAGCGTACCGACAGGACGGCCTGTTGCCGCATCAATATTTCCGTCATTGTAATCAATAAACCAGTTGACGTTCGGGTCGGCTTTCATATCAACACGAGCGTCGGACAGCGTTGCAATCCCCGGCAGTACAACGGAAGAACCGTCTGTCTGCACAGCCGTACCGTTGAAGAATTTTTCATAATCATTGAAAAATACGGAAATAGGAATTTTTTCGTCTGTATCATTGCCGGCCAAATCAACCCCGACCAAAGAAACAAATTTGATTTCCGGGTGTTGTTCCAGCAAAGCCAGCACGCCTTCTTTGCCATACTGCCCTGCAGGAATTACGTATACCAAATCGTCTTTAACCATATTAACATCCTCCTTTTTTAATAAAAAAAGACTTCACATCTACACTTCTTATTGACGTGTAAGATTGAAGTCTTCTTTGACCCTGCTGCATAACTATTTTGTTTTAAATTATGCTAAAATAATACAATCAATTAGTTTATTTGTCAATATATATTCAGTTTAAAACTAATTTTTTTGTAAAATTTCCTGAACAACTTGAGAAACAGCTTTTCCGTCAGCTTTTCCTTTTATCTTCGGCATGACGGCTTTCATGACATCCCCCATCTTCGTGCTGCCGACGGCAGCAATGGCTTCCGTCACGATCTGTCTGAGTTCATCTTTCGAAAGCTGTTTCGGCATATATTTTTCCAGTACGGCTATTTCCGACTGTACTTGTGCTGCCAAATCAGCCCGTCCGGCCTTTTCAAAATCAGCCAGCGACTCTTTACGCTGTTTCATTTCTTTGGCAATGACAGCGCCGACACCATCGTCATCCAATTCGCACTTGCTGTCAATTTCCGTATTGCGGATGGCTGAACGAACCATGCGAATAACAGATAACTCCGTTTTCCCGGCTTCTTTTGCTTTCATTGCCTCTTTCATATCTTGAAGCAGCTGTTCTTTTAGAGACATGTTATCACCTTTCTTGCTCCTGACAATTATGCTCTGTACTTCCGCTTTCTCGCTGCTTCAGATTTTTTCTTTCTCCGTACACTCGGTTTTTCATAGTGTTCGCGTTTCCGAACTTCGGAGAGAACACCGGCCTTCTGGCAAGAACGCTTGAAGCGGCGGAGCGCGCTGTCCAAGGTTTCATTTTTACCAACTTTGATTTCTGACATTCTGTTATCCCTCCCTCCAAATTATGTTAGGGAGTGCTTTTACTGCACACAATGAAATTATACTCAAAATGAATGCATTTGTCAAACGAAAGTAAGGACAATAACTCATACATAAATTGATCGTTTTCGAACAATAACGATTGCTTTATGCCTTCGAAGTGAAAAAGTGCCGGAACTGACCGGAACACTCTCCTGCGGCTTCTTTCTTCGCTTTCCCTTCAGTCTCGTATGAACCGGCTGAACACGTAATTTCCGTACGCAAGGCCCTTTCGCGTCAAACGACAACCTCTCTCAGTTTTTTCCAACAATCCCTGCAGGAACAAACTGTTCAAAACAGTACCGAATTCATCTGTAATAGAACAAGAGAAATGACTGGCAAAATCGCCATAGTCAATCCCCTTCTGCATACGGAGCGCTAAAAAACAATAATCTTCAGCGCCCCGCTTTCGGTCAATGACGATGCGTTCTGCCGCGATGTTTTCTTTTCCTGCACGACGGATGTAATCGGGGATATTGGCAATATTGGCCCAGCGTTCGTTTTGATAAAATGAATGAGCCGACGCGCCGAAACCAATGTACGGTTCATATTGCCAGTATTTGCAATTATGTTTTGACATTCGCCCGTCTTTGGCATAACTGGAAATTTCATAATGCCCAAACCCCATGGCATGCATTTCTTTGCAGATGATCTTTCTCATATTCTCGACAACTCGATCATCGGGAAGAAGGCACCGTCTTTTCCGCACATCGTCCCACAACGGTGTGTGCTCCTCTACGATAAGACTGTATATGGACGCATGGCAAACCGGCAGCTGCGCTATCTCTTTCATATCAACGGCCACCATATCCGCCGTCTGCCCCGGCAGTCCGTACATGAGATCAACGGAAACATTGCCGATGCCGCCGTCATATACGGCTTGAACCGCCTGCCGTGCCTGCTGGGCAGTATGGATCCGGCCTAAAAATGCCAGCATTGCATCATCAAATGATTGGATCCCCAAGCTTACGCGGTTTACGCCGAAGGCAGCCAATTTTTTCGCATATGCTCCATCCATACTGTCCGGATTCGCTTCCACGGTAATTTCCGCGCCGCTGCAGATATGAAAGCGCCGCTCAAGAGCATGCATTATTTTGCCAATCCCCTCTGCAGACAGAAGAGACGGAGTGCCTCCGCCGAAATACACTGTATCCACCGATCCGCCGGGAAATGCATTGATTTCCCGGCATACTGCTTCCACATATGGTTCCATGTACCGTCCGATACGCCCATACGACGGAAAGTCGCAGTACCGGCATTTGCGCACGCAAAAAGGAATATGCACGTATATCCCGATCATTTTCCGTCCACTTGCAAGACTGCCATAAAGGCTTCCTGCGGTATTTCCACGGTCCCGAATTGCTTCATCCGTTTTTTTCCTTCTTTTTGTTTTTCCAAAAGCTTGCGCTTGCGCGTAATATCACCGCCATAGCATTTTGCCAGCACGTCTTTGCGCAGAGCCGCTACATTTTCTCTGGCAATGATTTTATTGCCGATAGCTGCCTGGATGGGTATCTGGAAAAGCTGCCGCGGAATAAGACCCCGTAATTTTTCAACAAGCGCCCGGCCGCGTCTGGCTGCAAACTCACGGTGGACAATAACGCTGAGCGCATCGACAACTTCACCGTTAATAAGAATATCCATTTTTACCATAGGAGATTCCTGATACCCGTTTAACTCGTAATCAAGGGAGGCGTATCCGCGCGTCGCCGATTTCAGTACATCGAAGTAGTCATATAAGATCTCACATAACGGCAAGTTATATGCGAGCGATACCCTCGTTTCATCCAAATAATCCATCGTTATGTACTGCCCTCGGCGATTTTGGGAAATTTCCATAACTGTGCCGACCATATCTTTAGGGATGATAATCGTCGTTTTAACAAACGGTTCCTCTAAATGATCGATTCTCGTCGTGTCCGGCATAAGCGCAGGATTATCTACTTCAATCATGGAACCATCTGTGCAGTATACATGATAAACAACGGACGGCGCCGTCGTAATCAGTGCCAGCCCGTATTCACGTTCGAGCCGTTCACGGACAACGTCCATGTGCAACAGGCCTAAAAATCCGCAGCGGAACCCAAATCCCAGTGCCGTCGACGTTTCCGGCTCAAATAAGAGCGCCGCATCATTCAGATGCAGTTTTTCCAATGCATCGCGCAAATTATCGTAATCATTCGTTTCCAGCGGATACAGGCCGCAATATACCATCGGAACGGCTTTACGGTATCCCGGCAGGGCTTCCGCCGCCGGATGCACTGCCGACGTAACCGTATCGCCGACGCGGCAGTCCCGGACATTTTTCATGCTGGCTGCCAAATATCCGACGCTCCCGCACTCTAAGGAAGCTGCCGGATGCATCTGCGGCAGGAATATTCCTGTTTCAATTACCTCAAACTGTTTTCCCGACGCCATCATGCAAATACGGTCGCCAGGTTTTACACTGCCTTCCATTACACGGATATTGGCGATGGCTCCTTTGTACGGATCAAAATGGGAATCAAAAATAAGCGCCCGCAAAGGTTTATCAGCCAGATCAGGCGGTTCCGGAATATACTTGACGATGGCTTCCAGCACCTCGTCAATACCGATACCGGTTTTAGCGCTGACCAACAATGCTTCCGATGCGTCAAGACCTATTAAATCTTCAATTTCCTTACGTACCCGCTCAGGATCCGCACTGGGCAAATCGACTTTATTAATAATCGGAATAATTTCCAGATCATGTTCCAATGCCAGATACACATTGGCAAGAGTCTGCGCTTCTACGCCCTGCGTCGCGTCAACTACAAGCAGCGCGCCCTCACAGGCTGCCAGACTGCGGGATACTTCATAGTTAAAATCGACATGTCCCGGCGTATCAATCAAATTCAGCGTATACTGGCATCCATCCTTTGCCGTATACAGAAGCCGCGCCGATTGGGCCTTAATCGTAATGCCTCTTTCCCGTTCCAGATCCATCGTATCCAGCAGCTGTTCTTCCATTTCACGCTGAGATACGGTGCCGGTCCGTTCAAGCAGCCTGTCGGCCAGCGTTGATTTCCCATGATCTATGTGGGCTATAATTGAAAAATTACGAATATATTTTGTTGACACACTATCTCTCCTTTTTACTTTTTACTTCCTGCTATAATTCCGCCGCCTAAGACGCGATCTCCTGTTTCCGCATCATACAGCACCAACGATTGACCTGGAGTGACTGCTCTTTGCGGTTGTTTAAATTTCACACAAATTCCGTCTTCCCCTGGATACACAATACATAGAGCTTCTTTTGCCGCATAACGGATCTTCCCCAGCGCCGAAAACGTCCCTGACGGGTTTCCTTCGACCCACGATACATGATCTGCATATACGGTATCGGAAAACAACTCATCCTTTGAACCGACAACGACAGCATTATGCGGCACATCAAGCGCCGTTACATAATAGGGCCCGCCGGGACCTCCCAGATGCAGGCCCCGGCGCTGGCCGATTGTGTAAGCCGGAATACCTTGATGACGTCCCACTACCGTACCGTTTTTATCAATAAACTGTCCTTCATGAAACATGCAGGGCCGCGCATTCCGCAAAAAATTTTTGTAATCCCCGTCGGGAATAAAGCATATATCCTGACTTTCCGGTTTATCGTATACCGGCAAATTCCACTGCCGCGCCAATGTTCTTACATCGCTCTTCTCCAGCTCCGCCATAGGAAACAAAATATGCGGCAAAAGATTCTGCGTAAGTTGATATAAAACATACGACTGGTCTTTGCGTTTGTCATGTCCTCTCCGCAGCGTATATACGCCCCGTTCTGCATCATAAGCGATACGCGCATAATGACCTGTCGCCAAAAACTCTGCGCCGAGACGCTGCGCTTCCTCCCACAACTTTCCGAACTTGATGATTTTATTGCAAGCCACGCACGGATTCGGCGTATTGCCCATTTTATATGATTCAATAAAATAATCAATAACATGCCGCTTAAATAGATCCTTCGCATCAAGAACATAATGCGGAATACCTAATATGTCTGCAACGGCCTCGGCATCATCAGCAGGAGACTTTCTCCTTTTTCCGTCAGGCTGCAGCGAAGGTTCCTCCCATAACTGCAGCGTAATGCCAATCACCTCATATCCTTTTTGCTGCAATAACGCCGCCGTAACGGAACTATCCACACCGCCGCTCATGGCGACAGCTACTTTTGCATTCATCTTACCCCTCTTTTCAGGCTTTTTCTCTGCTGCAGCAATGCCGAAATCCAATAAGCACGGCGGCAACACCTACTGCTACAGGAGCCGCCGCCACGTTTATCTTTCAAAAAATCGCATCGCTTATGATAAAATTGCTAGTTTCTATTTATCATATCATAATACGGCTGAAGTGACTAGTAAGAACAGTGCGGAAGGTTGTTCTTACCGGTGCATTTCGTAAAAACACATCATATCGTCATTCTTTTACCGACCCTCTGTTCGGATCGTTTTTTACAATAAAAAGCCTCTACGCACACTGAACCAGCTTGCATAGAGGCAATAACCGCAGAAACAGAAAATGTCAGATTTATTTATTCTTCATCGCTTTCTTCAAAACCACAACCACCGGCACAGTAATAACGGCGGAAACGATCGCTTCCGGTATTCCGTTAAAAACACAAATGCCGGCAATAATATTAATAACATTGTCTAATGGGATATTGCGCAATTCCGCAAAATCCTTGGCATAAATCAGGTAAATACCCCCCATGACGCCAACAGTGTTGATCGCCGAACCAGCCAGACCGGCAATAGCCAGTCCAATTGATTCTTTTTGAAGAAACGTCATAACTCCTTTATACACATAATACGTTCCCAAACCGATCAATACACGGGGAACAACAGAAATCAGGGGGTTTAAAAAAGCAAAAGACAATACTACCGGAGCGGTAATAGCCTGAAAAATACTAAAGCAGCCAAATATAAACCCTACCATAACACCAACCCGAGGACCTGCTACCAAGGCCCCGATAATAACGGGAACATGAAGAATCGTCGCCTTCATGAGCGGCAGAGGGATAAATCCATATCCGGTTAATCCCAATAACATGGTAATACCCGACAACATGCCGATAATCGTTAATTCCCTCGTCGTCAGCAGCGCCCTCTTCTGAACTTGCCTAACCGTACCAATATTCAATTCTTTTTCCATACTTCATCCTCCGTTCTCGCTCTTTTTTCAAGATACAAGTCGTAAAAAGTTCCTATGTCTGCAGTACTCATCACATAACAGTTTCACTCTTCCGATGCAAACAAGATGCGTATGCTGCAAACGTTGATGCCATGCGTAGTATACCACACTTAACCAGTCTTGCCAATAGATAATTTATCGGTAAAACTTGAATGAAAATTATGAAAACAAGTTGACCGTTTCCAATCCAGTAAAATATGATCAAACTGAAAAACAATGCAAAAAAAGTTCAAAAAGTTTCTCCAAAGCAAATAGCTCGGCTTCTTCTGCAAGCCGCCGCAAGACATCTTCACGCAAAACAGCGTTTTCTTCCATCATCCTACTCCGGATAGCTGGAAACATAGGTATAAAATATCTCTTGTGACGCATACAGCTGACATGGCTACCGTTAAACTTTATTGCGTATTTTACCATAGAATGGCAGCAGCCCTGCCTTATCCGCTAATTCAGTTCACACAAATACAGTCTCCATCCTTTTTCTTCCCTTAAATATATATTTTAATCCTACAATTAATAAACACTGTTCAATTTCAGCATGTTGAAAAAGCCCCGGCAATATGGTAAAATAACACATGTTATTTATCATGCGAGTGTGGCGGAACGGCAGACGCACCAGACTTAGGATCTGGCGTCTTACGACGTAAGGGTTCAAGTCCCTTCACTCGCACCAGCATAGGCAGAATCAGCGTTCGCTGGTTCTGTCTTTTTTCGTTGACATCATAAAATCTAGTGTCTTTAACCCCATTTTGACCCCGCCGGTAAAAATGTATTACTATCGGTTTGCGGCTTATAAACTTTTTATGAATACAAATGTACCCTCTTTTTACGTTGCTATGAAAATACGGACAGTGCTGTTTTGGGCCCTGTTTAGGTCCATGTTTGGGCTCATTTACAAATTCCTGCACGAAAGTCCATATCAGTTTTACCGAACCGTCGACAGTTACGGAGTGAATAGCATCTATCCATTCCATCTTTACGCCTTCAAAAAAAACACATTGTGAGTATGTTCAGTTCCATGGCAAATCAGATATTCGCCATTATCCTGGAGATACTTAAACAGGCACTGAGATTAGCTCAGTTGACTCGCTAGGATTGGGAGATTTTCGGGTATTTCTTATCCCAGCAGTCTAAAAATATGCAAAGCCCGTCCACGGCGGCATAAATCGCCTTATGTTGTCTATAAGAGCCTTTAATACACATAATCATGCCTTAGCGTACATAGACAGGTTGTTTTCCTTGATGTCCTGAGCGATGCCGGTCTGGTTCTTTTTCAGTACTCGGGGATCAAACACCCTCTTTCAGTCTGGGAAAATGCCGACACAGCTGCTTCTTCAAAACCACAGACAACCGCCGCTTGCTGCTATTGTCTGTGGTTTTGTTTTTGTAGTCATACTTGCTGTATCCCCATTCCTTATCCTGTTCGGTTTCCAGGCCATTCTCCATGAATTCAGCAATGGTCTCCTTGAACAGATTCTGGATGTCATCCATGCTGCCGCGGTTCGGCATTGGCACCAACTCACTTTTTCTCTGCCAGCGTTTTCTAGTGTGTGGTTCATCCCAGTCATAGATAAAACTCCTGTATGGTGCTTCCGCTTCGCACCGCACAGAGGTTTCACAAGGGGTGGAATAGTCTCCAAATATTTTTAACGATATCGACAAATTTCGATATTATGCCAACTTTATATTTTACTAAACACTCTCTTTTATGGTGTTAAACAAATTATTGAATATTCTCTAAAAAAGTAAGGCGCTGTCCCGTTATTTATTCGTAAAAAATAAAGAGGCTGCACCGAAAGAAAAATCATCTTCGTGTAACAACCCCTCTGATGTTTAGTTATATTTTATACTCTGGCCTGATTTCGTGTAATAATTTCTTTGCACATAATAATATCTGCCTGCACCATTCCTTCTCGTGCAATTTTACCGAGCAACGCCAAGCTTTCATCGGCGTTTTGACCGACCAAACCTTCATCGTCGCTAATATATGCGTCATGTTCAACCAACAGAACATTTTCGATAGCGATTCCTATAGCCGTGGATAGTTTTATTGCACACCCATTTTTTGCGCCGTCGCAAAGAGTACCTCCTATAGCGCCAATAACATTACTGATCGCTCTCCCTATTTGTATATTGGAAAGTTGTTTTAATAAACCGCATCCTGCCGCAACGCCAAGAGAAGCAGCGATAGAACA
The DNA here is from genome assembly GCA_964507845.1 of uncultured Megasphaera sp. Taxonomy (GTDB): domain Bacteria; phylum Bacillota; class Negativicutes; order Veillonellales; family Megasphaeraceae; genus Megasphaera. Next base: position 39,996 of record CAZDQW010000011.1, on the reverse strand, counting down.
AGCACATACCGGCGACAAACGACCAATATGCATTTTTGCGTAAATGGTTACCAAATAACTTAAAGCGACAGCTCGAACTATCTCTTCTTCTGTACATTGGTAAAAGTCGCCAAAAACTTTAATAGGGACGGAAGCGGTAATTCCCACGTTGCCGCTGCTGGCACAACTCATAGCAGGTAGATTTCCTCCGCTCATTCTTGCATCACCGGCGGCTGCTGTAGCAGCCCTGGCTTTATATACAACATTATTTTGGTCTAACTTACTCCAGCCTACCCCAAAACCGGACCCCGATCTTTTTTCGATTCCGAAATTCGCTAGCGCACCGTTTAAACGTATTGCGTCTTTTATCATCGGTAAATTTTCAATATCAACCGTTTTCGCAAAATTAATAAAATCGTCAATAACAAAAGCATTAATAGGTGCATCTAACTGATATACGTTGCTTCGCGTTTCCTCCAAGGCATTAAATACTACTTCCTGGTTTCGCTGCAAGTAACCAATATTGGTATGGGTACCGCAGATTATTGCTCTTCCACAACCATTTTCCGTATATACATATGCGTCAATATACAGTCCCATGCCCTCTCGTTCCCAAGCAATTTCTACCGTTATATCTCCTTGTTTAATTTTTTGTAATGCCAGAGATTCATCTTCTTTTGTTAAGTCGTCCAAAACTTCTAAATTTTTTTCAGCGTTTCCCCCTATTGCCCCTATTGCGGCAGCAACATCCAATCCTTTATATTGGGTTCTCGGAATACCGACAGAAATCGAATTTTTATATGTATCCCGATCCATAATAACCTTAACTTTCTGTACCGTACCTTTTATAATACTGTGTGCCTTAGCCGCTGCAAAAGCAACAGAGGTCGGTCCTGTACACCCTAATGCGGGCGCTACTTCTTTTTGCAGTATTTTTATTAATTGGATTTCTTTTTCGTTCATATTGACTACCTTCTTTGTATGTAATTTCAAAATCAGCAAACAGCTTTCGGTTTAAAAATAAAAGTACAGAGGAACAGGGTAATACCGGATCCTACAAGACCGAATATAGCGTAAGGGATAGTTGTTTCCATTACCATAGAAATAAAGCAGACACCGAAACCAACAAACATACTTGCGATTACGGCATTGGCAGTAATAAGATTTTTTTTGCGCAGTAAAATTCCCGCAAAAATCGGAAACATTAAACCGGCCGCCGAAAAAGCATAGGTAGCGACAATTATATCTAGCACTTTGGGGTATACCAAAGCGATGGCTACCGCTAATGCTGTAACTATAACCGATACAATTTTTGATTTAAATTTAATTTCTTCGTCCGACGCTTCCGGTTTCATTAGCTTTTTATAAACGTCGCCTACCGCATTAACGGTTACGGATTGAATGCCGCTCGCTACCGTTGACATAATAGCTGATACGATTAGACCCGCATAAATTGCAAGGAACCATACCGGGATTTGCGTTAAGAACCAACCGGTTGCCATTTCTCTTTCCAAATTCGGGTTCATGGCATAAATTCCCATACCAAACAAAGATGCCCAAATTTCAGATACAATAATGGTAATACCGCTTAAAAACAAGCTTATTTTAACATAGCCAATATCTTTTACTGCAAATATACGTTGGTAATACATCTGGTTGGTCAAACTTCCCGGAATTATTGCCATAAACCATAAAATTACTGTCCCCCACCCCAAACTAGCCATGCCATCGGGGAACGCTTTAATTTTTTCCGGAACTCGACTCATCATTTCCGAATATCCGCCGCCCATTTGGAAAAGGAAATATAGTGTTGCACAGCAAGTAACCAACATAAGACAACCGAAAAAGAAATCGGTCCAAGCAACAGTTTTTAGCCCTGCCGGTAAAACCAGCAATATGCTGATAATCGCAAAAGCAACAATAAGAACAGGAACCGAAATACCTGTTAATTCAGCATATAGTTTTCCAAAAGCTATTAAATTCCCAACAATCCAGCCAAAAGGAACGACCATTGTCAAAAAAGAAGTAATAATCAACAACAGTTTATTGCGACCATATAACTGATCCATTATATCAGGAATAGTTGCAAAATTTTGACTGCGCAGCCACTTTGCAATTAAACAGATTGTCCATACGCCAATAGCTACAAATACCCCGTAAGTTAAAGCAGACCAACCACCTGCATATCCGTTTCCGACATGCGCAGTTAAAAATCCGCCGCCTTGAGCAGTTGCAAACTGCGCTCCAACAACAACATACAGCGGTAAACTTCTGCCGGCAACAGCCCAGTCACTGTTTGTAGCTTTACGTCCGATATAGAAAGACATACCAACAGCAACGAGTAAAACAACCATAGTGCTAACAACAATAACTAGTGTGTTTCCCAGGTTTCCCATCATGATTGGTCACTTCCTTCCTTGTTTATGTATGGTTAATGAATTTGGAACTACTCATTGTTCTTTTGAATTTTTTCTGCCCATTTCGTTTGCAGTTCTTTTGCGATCGGTGCAGACGCTAACCCGCCAATACAACTGCACCGCAATTCATTCGGCATCCGTTTTGAAGTATCTACCAATGCATCTATAACCTGATCCGCAGGAATAGCACTTTCAACTCCAGCCATGGCTAACTCTGCTCCCATGAGACCGACGGCTGCGCCCATTGCGTTTCGTTTAACACAAGGAATTTCTACGGGACTAACAGGTTGATCGCAAATTAATCCCAGTACATTTTTCAATGTCAAAGAAAAGGCGTTTTCTATCTGTTTAAAAGTACCGCCCGCAATCCATGCTGCCGCACCTGCTCCCATAGCAGCTCCAACACCAACTTCTACTTGGCAGCCGCCGACACTTCCGGAAAAAGTCGATTTATTCCCAACAATAGTTCCGATAGCTGCGGCCACTAAAAACGCTTTGGCTAACGTTTCTTTATCCGCATTAAATTTTTCCCCGACCGAGAAAATAATTCCCGGTAAAGTTCCTGCGGAACCACAAGTTGGTACTGCAGCAATAAGACCGCCGCTTGCACTTATTTCCGATACAGCTATAGCTCTTGCTAAAGCCATAGAGAAACCGGACCCCATAATAGATTTTCCCGATTTACTCCATTCCGAAATCAACTTTGCATCGTTGTTTCCGATAAAACCGCCGATTAATGAAACATTTCCCTGTAAACCCTGATTAATAGCTTCTTGTTCAACATCTACAATATGGTATGCCTCTGCCATAATTTGTTCTCTTGTTGTTTTGCTTCTATTCATTTCGTATTCAATAGCCGCTTCCGCAACGTCTGTGGTTTTACATATTTCTTCCATTTCAACAAATGTTTTAAACATTGGTGCTTCGACAATTTTTTCAGTAAACGGGTGAAGGGGCATTATATGTCGTTTTAAGATATATTCTCCAAGCATATTTTCTAATTGCGAAGAAAGTGTTTCTGAAAGAGGCCATATGGTTGATATATACAGCAAATATCCTTCGGGAAGCTGTTTTATATTGCAATCTTTGGGACAAATCAGATCAGATACGGAGTCCAAATTAACCGGTGATTTCAACAAATAAAAATACAAATGAGTATCACCTGTAATTTGTGTCCTCATTCCGTTAACGGAATCTATTACAATATTTCCTGCTCCAATAGAAATACCGTTGATTTCCCAATAAACTCCGTCAAAATCTGCCTGTATACGCATTAAATTGCGATCCGGATTCGGTTCTTTTGTTGCTTCAAAATTTACTTCTATGTCCTTTTCCTGCATATACCGATAAGAATCATTTACATCTTTATCGTATTCTCGCATTCCCAAACATCCGGCCATTAAGGCAACGTGCGTTCTATGCCCTTTATAAAAACGCATCAATAACGGATGAAACACAAAAGTAATTTTTGACGGCAGACCTCCCATAATTTCTCGATAATAAAATCCCAGTCGAGTAGCGCCGCCGGTATGATTGCTGGAAGGTCCATGCATTATAGGCCCTACGGTATCAAACAAACTATAACTTCTCATATCAGACACCTCCTAATCATAAAATTAAAATAAAATATCTTCTTTTGTTGAATTTTTTATTCATTTTACTAATTGCTCTTTTTTATTTCAAGCGTATTGCAGATTTTGAATAGAATTTAATTGCGAAAAAATAATAACAATAAATTTATTAATGTTATAAAAATTATAGTATTAATATTATTAACTGAAATACTATGTGGTGATTCTATCCTTTCTTGTATCATAGAGAAGTAGGTATTAGAACCTTTCTCCAAGAACTGTGCTGCACAGTAAGAGATGTCAGGGTATTATTTTAGTTTTTTTTATAATCGTATATTTTGCTGTGCTTACCACATGCCTCTATATAAAACCGTTAACAAATTTGTTAACCAATATAAATTACTGATGTTGTACCGTTAATTAATCATAATTTATAAACAGAATATCACTTTCTTCATTTCTCCTTTTCTCGATACGTATTTATTGCATGTTTATAATAAAATTGCACAAAAAAAAGTATACATAAACAGGCCGGATTAAATTAACTATGTGTTAGAAATTTTTTATCATGCAAAATAAATATCTTGATATCTCTGTTTTTCCTGCTGTCATCGAGGCTGAAGATGCAAATTACATCATTTACTTTCCCGACTTGCCGGGCTGCGTATCTTCCGGCAGCTCTATTCAAGAAGCCGTTTCAGAAGCAAAAATGTTTCTGTAGGATTACAATGCATAGTAGAAAGGGAAGAAAAAAATAAAGGATAGGACCTCATAGTGTATAGTTGAGTTATTTACATCACAACTAAACGAGAGGAGGCTCTATCCTTCATAAGACAGAGAAATACGGCGTCAGACAAGACAGCCGCAAGTATACCAAATGCCGGTTCTATATCTACTTCCGGAAAAAACGCGGGAACGGCACGCCTCGGTCATTGACTTGCCAGTCCCGCCGCTTGGAAAAAGCCTGTTCCGAGTAATACAGAACTTGGCCATGTGTTCCCCTAGTTCAAAAAGAAAAACCTGTACAAGCCTAAACTCTACCAGTATGGCAGGCACACAAGCGCTTTCAGCAAATCCCCATGCTATCATTTTCTTAGTTTTTCCACATAATCAGCCTTCCTGCCAGGCAGTCTTAAAATCCGTTCCTTATCAATAAATTCTTCTTCATGTTTCTATTTGTCACGGGACGAGATTCCGGCTTGTATCAGGACTTGAATGCTGAATATTTGGCGCGCCTTCTCCGCCGCTTCACTGATACATGCTAATTGCTTCATGAATTGGCGCCACCAGACTTAAGACTTCGCTTTGCAGCATTCATCCCCCCGCCGTCTATTTGCTTTTTTCCATTCTTCCGGCACCTGCTTCTTATGTGCCAAACACACGCTTCTAGTCGCTGCATGTCCTGTTCCCCAGCATGTGTACTATGTCTTACACCGTGCCGTGGCCTGCTATTGCACCCTTCGATATGCGGCACGGTACAGCTCCGGCACTACGGATGAAACGGCGGCTCCATAACGCTTGTCTTAGACTCCGACCTGGCAAATATTTTCCCATCCATAGTTTCTTTTTCCGTCATTTCATCATTCATTACCTGCGTAAAAAATGCAATACCGTCTTTTGCTTTGACTTCTTGGTTACGTTGTTCTATAGCTTGTTTCGAACACAGTTTAAATTTTTGGGACTTTGCAGAGTTCAGCCAATTCACCGTATACCATGCATTCCCCTTTTCTATATCTTACGGTGTCAGTTTTATCTCCAGCATTTCGGCCTGACATATTTCACATATTTTTCGTTTTCACAATCTTTTTCTCATTTTTCTTCTCATTTTTCTGGACATTTTCCGTTTACAGGTATATACTGTAAAAAACAGAAATGCTGCGCAGCAATATAGAATCTATGATAATCTTAGGAGGACGGTTTTATGAAGTTAATAACAGTTATCTTGCCTTACATTTTAATTTCTCCGGTGTCCGTAGCCGTCTTTTTTATCGCATTATTCTTGTCCTGTCTTTCCATTGAATATATCATGCACGGCATTTTATATATATTAGGCATATTATCTTCTATCTCACAAGACTGGCAGAATATGTTTGTTGCCGCTTCCGGCGCCGGCATATCGCTGATCGCAGCAGCCTTATTCATGAATAAAGCCGTCCGCGAAATGCAGCAGCAGCTCCACATGAAAAGTAATTCGTAAACAAAAAGACTGTACGCTCGATGGATCTCACACGTACAGTCTTTTTATATGCTATTTATTATTTTAATTTTTTTATTTCTTCTTCCAAAACAGGCATGACTTCAAAAAGATCCCCGACAATACCGTAATGTGCAAATTGGAAAATCGGCGCATCTGGATCCGTATTGACGGCAACGATGATTTCCGCATCCTGCACGCCTAATTTATGCTGAATAGCGCCGGATACGCCAAGGGCTATATAGAGTTTCGGCGCAATTTTTTTCCCTGTAATGCCGATTTGAATATCATGAGACGCCCATCCATTATCTACCAACGGTTTTGATACGCCGAAACCTGCGCCGATAGCATCGGCAAAGGCTTTCGCTTTTTTCAGGCCTTCTTCATCACCTACACCACGGCCTGCCCCGACAATAATTTCTGCATCTTCAAGGCTTAATTCTGTTTTTTCCGGTGCAATAGCCTCAAATGCCGTTATTTTCTGATTGGCCTCGGCCTTGCCCAGCGCAACAGATTCTGCTATGATTTCACCTTGCCTTGCTTCGTCATATCCGTTGCCGCGGAATATTTTATCGCTGATCGTCGCCAGCTGAGGCCGTGTCGTCGTTAAAATCTTAACAAATAATTTACCTGTATATGCCGGCCGAATCCACGTCAGCGTATCGTCGTCCCCTTCATAGCTGACATCGATACAATCAGCCACGAGCCCTAAATTCATAGCGGCCGACAAGCGGCCGCCTAAATCACGGCCGTTAGGCGAAGCTCCGATAAGAATCACACTGGGTTCATATTTGGCAGCTACTGCAGCAACAGCTTTCGTATATAATAACGAATCAAACACGGCTAATTCCGGCTGATCAACAACAACAACCGCATCTGCGCCATAAGCAATAACATCTTTTGCCACCGCATCTATCCCGCTGCCGATCAGAAGGCCTGCTAACGTATTGTTCCGGGCATCTGCCAATTCACGGCCTTTGCCCAATAATTCCATGCTGATAGGGCTTACTTTTCCATTAACAATTTCAACGTAGACCCATACACTTTGTTTCAATTCCATTGTACGGCCCTCCTTATATCAACTTTTTATCTGCTAACAGCTTAACGAGATTCTTTGCAGCTTGGGCAGGCGTATCGCCGCTTACCATCGTACCTACCGGATGCGGTTCCGGTACGAATAATTCCGTAACCTGCGTTGCAGAGCCTGCTTTTCCGGCTTCCTGCACATCCAGCCCCAAATCTTCCAAGCGCAATACATCAAATACAGCTTTTTTCGCCTGCATTTTTCCTTTAATTTTTGCCTGGCGCGGCGTATTGGCAGTTTCCATGACGGAGCATACGGCAGGAAGCGTCACTTCAACGCTTTCCAATCCGCCATGATTCTTCCGCCTTCCTTTAATAACGCCATTTTCCACGGCGACGGATTCTGCATAGGATAACAACGACATGCCTAAATGCTGGGCCACAGCCGGAGGTATCTGCCCTGTATCACCGTCTGTTGATCGTTTTCCTGCAAAGATTATATCCGCACCGCCGATCTTTTCTATCGCTTTGGCCAGAATTTTCCCTGTCGCCAATGTATCGGAACCTGCCATCCGTTCATCAGAAATAAGTACTCCCTTATCGGCGCCGACGGCAATGCCTTCGCGCAGCACTTCCCCGGCCAATGCCGTACCCATGGTCACCAGCGTCACTGTACCGCCGGCAGCATCTTTCATGGCCACAGCAGCTTCGATAGCATTCCTATCTACAGGATTCAGCATAGATGGGGCGCCGACACGAACAAGATTGTTATTCTTCGCATCAATTTGGATATCGGAAACAGCAGGTACTTGTTTGACCAAAACTACGATATTCATATGCAAACCTCCTTTATATAAATAAATCCATATTATAATTATATAATGACATAATTTCAAAAAATAATCAACTAATAATAGGTATTATTTATTATCGGTTGTTTATTTTAATTGAACTGCAAAATAAAGGGATGCTGTACGAAAAAGAACTATTTTTTCATACAGCATCCTCTTTTATTATCTTATAATTCATCAATAAGGCGTATCATCGCTTTCAATACGCTTTCTATGTCTTTATTGTTAGGCACGGTATAATCCGCCGCCGCCCTGTACAGTGCAATACGTTCGTCATATAAGTCGTAAACTTTCTGCTTGCCGTCTTTTAATAAAGGCCGGCTGGCAACGTCTACATCTGTTACAATATCATCTGGAGAGCGGTCTAAAAAGAGTATCGTTCCCGTTTTTTTGAAAATTTGGATATTGACGTCCCGTTTAATAACGCCGCCGCCGCAAGCAACGACAACGCCGCGTTTTTCCGCCAAGGTCCGTGTTGCCCGTATTTCCGCGTCACGGAAGCAGTCTTCACTGACAGCGAATAATTCTGGAATTGTTTTTCCTTCCTGTTCTACGATGACGTCGTCGGCATCGTAGAAGTCACGGCCCAGCCTTTGCGCCAAGGCTTTCCCAAACGTTGTCTTCCCGCTGCCGGGCATACCGATAATGATGATATTCGTATCAGGATTCATAGTACGATTCCATCTCCTTTGCAATTTTTTCAATAACTGACGATTCGATGTCCCGGCCCATCCAAACTTCTTCCGAGCCGATAGCCTGGGCTACCAGCATGTACATGCCGTTCAGCACGCACGCACCGTGCCGCCTGGCAATTTGCAGGATCTTCGTTTCTTTAGGATTATATACGATATCAACGACGGCAGGAAACTTAGCGATGCGTTCTTCCGATACAGGGCAGCCATTTACATCGGGAAACATGCCGACCGGCGTGCAGTTGACCAGCAAATCGCCGTACCCGCCGCGTTCAAACTGTCCGTAATCGATCGTTTCAGCTCCTAAAGCCTCTGCAAAGGAATCAAACTCCGTTTTCGTATGAGGATTTCGCGATACGACAGTGATCGAGGCCGCATTTTGGTCGGCTAAATATTGAATAATAGCCCGCGCTCCTCCGCCGGATCCCAGTACAACGCAATGCTTATGGGCGGGATCGATTCCCGCATGATCCAACGAACGGCCGAAACCGTAGTAATCCGTATTATAGCCGAATGTGCCTTCATTAGTAAAATGAATCGTATTGACGGCGCCTATGATGCGTGCTTCCCGGGAAATATCCGTTAAAAAAGGCATTACGTCCAGTTTGTAGGGGATCGTAACGTTCGCGCCGGTATAGCCTTCGTCGTGCAAACGCTGTAATTCCCAGCGTATATTGTTTCGGTCCATTTCCAGTACACCGTATTCATGGCCCTGCATATGCATAATACGGAAAAATTTCTCGTGAATGGCCGGAGAGGCCGTATGCCCCAGTTTAGCTCCGATTACGCCTAACTTCATTAGGATTTCCCCCTTTTGTCGGATATGTAATTTCCTAAAATTTTAAAATAATTGCAGTGCTGCGCCAAGTTGTGCAATACGTGCGCCGTAACCGGGTCGCGCATATTCCCCATGACATCAATATGGAAAAAGTATTCGAAAGGTCGTCCCTTAATTGGCCGTGATTCCAAATGAGTCATGTTCATGCCGTTGTAGAAAAAATGTCCCAGTACATGGTATAAAGTACCCGGCTTGTGCCGTGTCGTCAGGACTAAGGTTATCTTATCCATGCCGTCCGATTCTTCCGGTTCGGCCGACACAACGAAAAATCGCGTGTAATTGATCGTGTTGTCGTTAATTCTAGCAGCCAGTATCTTCAAGCCGTATATATCGGCGGCTGTTTTATTAGCAATAGCCCCAATGTGTATATTGTTTTCATCCCGCACCTTTTCAGCACTCTGCGACGTACTGAAATACGGATGAAGCGTCCAGTCGTGAAATTTAAGATAGCTGCGGCACTGGCTCAGCCCCTGGGGATGGGAATAAATTTCTTTTATATCCTGCAGCGACGCGCCGGGAAGTCCCAAAAGATTATGTTCAATTTTAACGTATTTTTCACCGACAATATGGCAATCGTAGCTATGAATCAAATCGTAAACGTCGATAATGCCGCCAGTTGATGAATTTTCAATAGGCAGCACGCCGTACCGTACTTCTTTCGTCACGACAGCCTGAATCACATCTTCAAAATGAGACCCGTACACAGGTCTGATATGCCTGCCGGAAAAATACTCCATCATAGCTTCATAGGTATACGAGCCTGCCAGGCCAAAACATCCGACAGGCATAGCCTCCTTTTCGTTATGCACAGCAAATTCAGCCTCCTTATTTCGTCAGCAGTATATCGAGCATCGTCCAGCTCGCCGCCGCTTCGATAACGGGAACGGCGCGCTGAACAACGCACGGATCATGGCGTCCCTTGATTTCAAGGATGCAGTTTTTCTGTGTATCCGTATCAATCGTATGCTGCGGACGGCCAATAGACGGCGTAGGCTTGAGGACTGCACGGAACACGACTGGCATGCCGTTCGTAATGCCGCCGTTGATGCCGCCGTTATGATTCGTCTTCGTTCTGACAGCGCCGTCGTCATAATAGAAAGCGTCGTTGGCCGCAGATCCCCGCATAGACGCCAGAGCAAAACCATCGCCGAACTCTATCCCTTTGACAGCCGGCACAGAAAACATCATGTGGCTTAACGCGCTTTCAACAGAATCGAAGAAAGGATCGCCCAGGCCGGCCGGCAAACCGGTAATCATGCATTCGATGACGCCGCCGACAGAGTCAAGTTCGGCTTTGGCTGCCATGATTTCCTGTTCCATAAAAGGCCTTTTCGACACATCCAAAACCGGCAGCGTTTCTTGTTTTAAGGCTTGCAGCGTTTCCTTATTTTCACCGAGAGGACTGAAGGCTTTATCTCGTACCTGGCCAATCTGTAAGATATGAGAGCCTATAATGATGCCGCGCCGCGCCAAAATCTGAGCCGCCACGGCGCCGGCGAACACGAGCGGCGCCGTAAGCCTGCCGGAAAAGTGTCCGCCGCCGCGGTAATCGTTAAAGCCGCCGTAGCGGATTTTGCCGCTGTAATCAGCATGGCCGGGCCTCATGACGTGGCGGAGCCGGTCATAATCGTTCGAATGACAGTCGCCGTTGCCGATAACGGCGCACAAAGGCGTCCCTGTCGTACAGCCGTTAAAAAAACCGCTCTGTACTTCAAAGGCATCTTTCTCCGAACGAGCCGTCGACATAGCGTTTCGCCCCGGCGCGCGGCGGGCCATTTCAGCCCTGACCATATCCCAATCAATAGATTCTCCTGCCGGCAAGCCGTCAAGAACGGCACCGATAGATATTCCGTGTGATTCGCCGAATATTGTCAATGCCGCCGTACGGCCAAAAGTATTTCTCATGTCTGTCAGTCCTCCTGTCTATACACGCCGCCGAGTGCGGAAAAATCCTGCCAAAATGTCGGATAAGACTTGCAGACGCATTCCGCTCCTTCAATAATCAATTCGCTGCCGCACCGCTGTGACGCAACGGCCAGAGCCATAGCGACGCGATGGTCGTTCCAGCTGCTCACGCTGCCTCCTGTCAGGGCCGGAACGCCATGTATGATAAGGCCTTCCGGTTCTTCTTCAATATCCGCGCCGATTTTATTCAGTTCTGCCGCCATGGCATGCAGTCTGTCGCATTCCTTGAGGCGAAGGCGGCCGGCATGGATAATACGGGTAATTCCCTGGCTGCACGCTGCCAATACGGTCAAGGCAGGAACTAAATCGGGGCAGTCCTCCACGTTGATAACCCGGCCGTGCAAATCAGAAGGGCAGGCCGTCAATTCCGTCTTCCCTTCAATTTGCCCTCCCATACTGCGGATGATGGACACGATCTCCTTATCTCCCTGCAATGAATCCGGGCGGAGGCCGGCGCAGCATACAGCCTTGCCGAGCGTTCCCGCAGCCAGCCAAAAAGCTGCTTGAGAATAGTCGCCTTCGACGATATAATTGCCGCTCCGGTATCGCTGGTTCCCCCGTATGTGATAGGATCCCTTCCACTCTTTGTCGATGCAGATGCCGTAACGGCGCAGGCAGTCTATCGTCATATCGACGTAACTGGCCGATTCCAGCGGCGTCGTACTTTGCAGCAGCGAGTCGCCGTCCAGCAAAGGCAGCGTCATAAGCAGTCCCGTAAAAAACTGGGAACTTACATCTCCGGGCATCATATACCGGCCGGGAAAGAATTTGCCGTGCACAGTAAGCGGTAAAGCGCCTTCCGTTGTTTCATACGGAATATGTTTTTCTTTAAAAATGGCATAATACGGATCCAGCGGACGTTTTGCCAGCCGCCCCTGCCCGCTGAACGTAACTGTATTTCCGCTCAAAATCGCCAGGGGGATAAGAAACCGTAAAGTAGACCCCGATTCGCACGCATCAACCGCAATCGGCGACTGATGCCGCTTCAGCCCGCCTCGGACGCGATAAGCAACCCTTCCGGCATACTGCGACGGAATTTCCTCCATATCTGCGCCCAGAGCCTGTAAAATACGGCACGTTGCTTCTATATCCTGCGATACGGAAATATTGTCGACAACGCTTTTTCCCTCGGCCAACGCCGCGCAAATCAGTTCGCGGTGTCCCATGCTTTTCGACGAAGGAGCCTGCACCGTACCCTGCAGCGTTTTCGGCGTAATTACTGCATTCATTTTGACCCCTTCTTTCGTATGTACTTGGGAAGCTCTTCCGCTTTTAACGGCAGCAGCCGCCCCTGCCCAATTTCTTTCAGAATAATCAGCGTCATGTTATTGCCCCGTAATTTTTTGTCGTTGCTGATAAAAGGGAATAATTCTTCCGCAGAAGCGGCAACGTCTGCAGGCAGCCCATACTTTTTCAATACGCGGCAGAGCCGTTCGCTCGTCCCTTTTTTCGTCAGGCCCATGTCTTCCGTTACGGCCGTCAGCATGGCCATGCCGGCGGCGACGCCTTCACCGTGCATGTAGTACCCATACCCGTAACAGCCTTCTATAGCATGTCCAATCGTATGCCCGAAATTTAGAATCATCCGTTCTCCCATGTCCAGCACATCTCGTTCTACCAGCTTAGCTTTGCTGCGGCAGCACCGTTCAATAATTTCTTCCCAATGATTAAACACCGTTTTATCGTCTAACGTTTCCAGCAGCTCAAACAATGCGATATCGTTGATACAACCGTACTTAATGACTTCTCCCATCCCGTCGTGGATAAACCGAAGGGACAGCGTGCCGAGCAGTTCCGGATCAATGAGAACGCCTTTCGGCTGATAGAAACTTCCGGCCTGGTTTTTCCCGCTAGGCAAATCTATACCTACTTTTCCGCCGACACTACTGTCTACTTGAGCGATAATTGTCGTCGGGATCTGGATAAACGGGACGCCGCGCAGGAACGTCGCTGCCGCAAAGCCGCCCAAATCGCCGACAACGCCGCCGCCAAAAGCAATGACATAATCGCTGCGCGTAATCCCGGCATCAGACAAACTTTGATATATTTTCAGCAGCGAATCAGCACACTTATACTTTTCCCCGGCAGGAAACACAATGCGATGAACTGCATAATCCTCCCGGCGCAGATGCGTTTCCAGCCGGTCACCGTACAGGGCGTCAACCGTCGTATCGCTGATAATAGCCAAGGTACGAGCCTTCGTCAGGCTGCGTATATATTCTCCTGCTCTGTTCAGCAGACCGTTTTTAATATAAATATCGTACGAATCTTTTCCTAAATCAATGTGTATACGTTTCATGAACTAATTCCCTTCTCCTCATAGCAGCCTGCTGTAAATAACGAGTCATGGCCGGCGCATCTTCTCGTTCCAACATATCGGCAAAAATTTGCAGCGAATCACTGAAGCGGTTAATTTCATACAAGAGATTTTCCTTGTTCGACAAAAACAATTTTGTCCACAACGGCGCATTGATATCGGCAACGCGCGTACCGTCTCGGAAACTGCCGGCAACAAAAAACTTGGTCATAGGGCTCATCGCTTCGCTGTTGACCAGCGCCGTCGCCAGGACATGAGGCAAACTGCTCGTATAGGCAATGAGCCGGTCATGTTCTCCCGGCGGCACCGTGACTACGGAAGCGCAGCCGAGAGCATAGGCCATATTCCGCACAAAAGCAATATGCTCGTCTGTATTAGCCGGAGACGGCACGATAATATAGTTCGCGCCGGCGAAGATTTCAGCCTGCGACATATCGTAACCCCGTCCTTCCCGTCCAGCCATGGGATGCCCCGAAACAAAATCAACGCCGGGCGGCAGCAGACCTGCCACGATTTCCGCCAACTTCCCTTTGATGCCTGTGACATCTGTCAGCAGCGCCGTCTTCTTAAACACCGCCGCATATTTGCCGATAAATTCAACCATTGCATCGGCTGCCATGCAAAATACGACAATATCGGCCTGCCCTAAAGAAGGGCCGCCGCATATATATCCTTCATCAATGACGCCGTCCTGTCTTGCTTTCTCCAAGGTCTTTTCGTCAATATCAAAGGCCATAATGCGCTTAGCTCCAATCCGACGGAATCCTTTCGCATAAGAACCGCCGATAAGTCCTAAACCGACAATCGCTATGCTTTCATTCGTAAAAAACGTGCCTTCTCCCTGTTCCATCACACATCCTCCTGCTATAATTCCCGTCCGACAATCGGCGCCAGCTGCCTAAGCGAATCCATAAGATGAGAAAACGTCTCCGGTGTTATGGACTGAGCGCCGTCGCACCATGCTTGATCCGGATTATTGTGCACTTCTATCATGACGCCGTCAGCGCCGGCAGCAACAGCCGCCCTGGCCAAGTCTTCGACCATCCAGCGTTTTCCCGATGCATGACTCGGGTCGACAATAATAGGCAGATGACTTTTTCGCTTAACTGCCAAAACAGCGCTTAAATCCAGCGTATTCCGCGTATACGTTTCAAACGTGCGGATGCCTCGTTCGCATAAAATAACGTTGCGGTTTCCTCCTGCCATGATATATTCCGCCGACATAAGCCACTCTTCGATGGTCGCGCTGAGCCCCCGCTTTAGAAGAACAGGCTTGCGCATCTTTCCTACTGCTTTGAGCAAGTCGAAATTCTGCATATTGCGGGCGCCGATCTGTATTATATCAACACCGTCCTGAAGAAATACGTCAAGCTTATCTGCCGACATGATTTCCGTCACAACGGGAAGCCCTGCTTTTTTACCGGCCCGGCAAAGCATCTCCAATCCTTTATCTCTTAAGCCCTGAAACGAATAGGGAGACGTCCGCGGCTTAAATGCGCCGCCGCGAAGCATGGACGCGCCGGCGTTTTTAATCGACTGCGCGACGTTTTCTATCTGCTCCGGCGTTTCTACAGAACAGGGCCCGGCAATAACCGTCAGTTTCTTACCGCCTATGGAAACGCCGCCGGCCTCAACTACCGTATTTTGCGGATGGAATGTACGGCTGGCTCTTTTATACGGTTCCTCGACACGAATGACCTTGTCGACGTACTCATATCCCAGAAGCTGATCCCTATCGATAACCGACGTATTGCCAACAAGTCCGAGAATTGTCTTGCGTGCTCCCTTGCTTACGTCAATCTGTACGCCTCTGGCTTTGATCGATTCCATCAACATGTTGACAAACGACGACGGCGCGTCTTGCTTCAATACGATAATCATAAGATAATTCCTCCTGTTCTCATAAAAAAAAAAGCAGGCTCCCATGAGCCTGCTTCCCATACATTCCGTTTATACAGTGTATGCAAATACCTTTTTCCGATATATGCCGCCGAATATGCCTTGCTGAAAGGTTCTCATGTTTATGTCATGTCTATTGAATTTTCCGCAGCAAAAATAGCCGGCGCTAAAATAAAAATAGCCCCAGCTAACGTATGTAAAGATAGATTCAATTGCATGTCTGAAACATAAGAGACCGTTCATTTCACTAAATCTCCTTTAGGCAATCTTAAAAAATTAATTGTCATTATTATATGCATAAAAAAACACTTTGTCAATACTTTCATCGAGACTGACGGCATTCCATTTATCGCAGATACTTGTTTAACCAAAACGCCCTGGTATATCCACCGGCGTTTTGTCCACTAATCTATCAGACGATCTGCCGTAAAATTTTCTGTAATTATTTTCTACCAGCGCCGCTTTCCCTTCTCCTACTCGGCTAAGGAGGCCTCATAAAGAAAAAAATATGGATAACTGCAACACAAAGACTATCTGATTATGCTATAATGATACGACAATATATAAATACATTCACCATCCCCGGTATGGTGCTCAATCGTCATAGGAGGAACTATTTTATGGGTATGCAAATCGAATTTATCCGGAAACTGCCGTCTCCTCAGGAACTTATGGATCAGTTTCCTATTAACAACACGATCCGTGCAGTCAAAGCGCGGCGCGACGAAATTATTAAACAAATCATCACCGGAAAAGATAACCGCTTCCTGCTCATTATCGGTCCCTGCTCCGCCGACAACGAAGACGCCGTCACAGATTACATGCACCGTCTTGCCAGGGTGCAGGAAAAAGTCGCTGATAAACTGTTTATCATCCCTCGTGTCTATACAAGTAAACCGCGTACTATCGGCATCGGCTACAAAGGAATGCTCCACCAGCCTGATCCCGAAGGGAAAGAAGACATGCTGGCCGGGATCATTGCCATTCGGGAAATGAACGCCCGCATCGTCCGCGAAACCGGTTTTACCTGTGCGGAAGAAATCCTTTATCCGGAAATTTACCGCTATTTTTCCGACCTTTTATCCTATGCCGCCGTCGGCGCCCGTTCCGTGGAAGATCAGCTTCACCGCATGATAGCCAGCGGTGTCGGCATTCCCGTCGGCATGAAAAATCCGCCGTCCGGTGATATTTCCGTTATGCTCAATTCTATCGCCGCCGCCCAGCATTCTCAGGAATTTCTTTTCCGCGGCTGGGAAGTACGAACGAAGGGCAACCTGCTGACCCATGCCATCCTGCGCGGTTATGTCGACAGTTTCGGCAACAGCCTGCCGAATTACCATTACGAAGACCTATACAACGTACTGACTGCCTATGCGGAACGAAAACTCGCCAACCCGGCCGTCATCGTCGATACGAATCACGCCAATTCAGGCAAAAAATATATAGAGCAGATCCGCATTGCCAAAGACGTCATGCACAGCCGCAGCATGTGCGGCGATATCCGCCGTCTCGTCAAAGGCTTAATGATTGAAAGCTATATTGAAGACGGCAATCAGCCGGTCAACGGCGGCATTTACGGAAAATCCATTACCGATCCGTGCCTGGGCTGGGAAAAGACAGAGCGTCTTATAATGGATTTAGCGGAACTGGCATAGTCGGAAACTGGATAAAACATACAAAAATCCCGTTATTCCATCACGGAAAACGGGATTTTTCTCATATGGGATTCAGGAAATCGTATCGAGAAGGTCATACCCCTTACCGCGCAGGAATGTCTCCGTTTCCGGTTCGCTGGTCTTAAATACGGCGACAGGAGTTGATGTATTGCGGTTATAGGAAATGTAAAGATAGTCGATAGAGACATTTGCTTCCTGCATGTTTTCCAGAATTTTATCAAGCGTTCCCGGTTCATCGGACATATTGACGGCAATGACTTTATCCATACGGCACTGATATCCCGCAGCTTTCAGCGACTCGCTCGCTTTATCAGGATCAGTGACGATAAGGCGGATAATGCCGAATTCGGCGCTGTCGTTGGCCAGCATAGTATAGATATTGATCTGAGCTTCCGCCAGCACGGCTGTAATGCGCCGCAGCGCACCTTTTGTGTTTTCTGCAAATAGTGAAATTTGACGCAGCATAATATCCTCCATTTCTTTACAAAAAAAAGCAGGCTCCCATGAGCCTGCTCCGAATCCATTCAAATCAACCGGCCTCATCCGCTGCCAAGGCCTCCTGTCATTCCAGATGAAGTATTCTCAGGTCTCTGCACTGTCATTAACTTTTCCGCATCCAAAATAGCCGACGCCGCTCCAAAAGCAGCCCCAGCTCTTCGTAAACGAAAATTCAATTGTCATGCACAGTGACAACGCATCTTTCATTTGAATGGTTTCCTTCTTGTAATAACTAAAATTTTATTGGTGTCATTGTATACTGAAAAAGACATCTTTGTCAAGCCCTGCCTGCACTTTGCACGGCACCATTTCGGAATTTTTACGCTGCCGATAGATCCCTGCATCAGGAAAATACGGCGGCATAGCATTCGGACTTATCATGCAGCCGCTGCAGCTTGCTTTGCCGTTTGTTAAATACTCTCTTTTTTAATATCACGATACGATACGTATTGCCTGATCGTACAAGCATCGCGGTAGCCGTCAGCCAAAACACTGGCAACCAACCCGAAATCGTCGAGTTCATCCAGCAACGCCTCGGTCATGCGGTGCTGCACTGCGTTATATCCTGTGCAGAACAGGACTTTCGAGCAAGTTGCGCCGCGGAACATGCCGCGGGAATGGCGGATAAGCTTGGCCAGCATGGCCGGCGTAATAACCGCGCCCGGCGCACGGCCCATAATCATAGCCGCTGTTTCCAGGCCCTCCACTTTTTCAGGCGTCAGAGAACTGCCCAGCATCTGCAAATTCAGAACACCGATAACGGTATCACAATTTGACGGAAGCGGCACGTCGTCAGGAAGCGGCGCTTTCAGCCACTTATTGGTTGCCCCTTCCCCTTCAATAAGAATATACCACGCCGGATGACGCACTTTCAGCGTCTCTACAATCTGCGGCGGCAGTCCGGCATAACAGTCATTTCCGTCAAGCCGCCAAAACCAGGCAGGCACATGGCCTTTGGCAATGCGGTCAACGCAGAACTGTTCTCCTTTTTCCACATTATCCGTGCAGATGACGTCAAAAGGATCAATGTTGTCAATACGAGCGCTGTCTACAGGTACAATACTGCTGACCATGATAGGCAAATTTTTTTTATGTCCGTACGTTCCCAACCGTTCCAGCACCGTCGTCTTTCCGCCGGCGCCGACGAGCACGATAATACCGGACTGCAGCATCCGCAGCCACCGTTTATCTTGAAGCATATTCTGTTCTCCTTTCACGCAAGCTGTATTACCGCACATATCAGTCCCTCTGCCTGCTGCATACCTGCCGCGCGTTCCGAATATAATTGCCAATCCCTCTATAGGCCGATACGTTGTCTTTTTTACAAACCGTCACCGGTTTACAAGCTGATTCTCCGAGCCACGTTAATCCGATTCATATCTAAAGAAAAAGAACCTTTATTGCTGTCAACAATTTCCTCGACGACGGCGTCTACCCCGATTTCATCGCACAATTCCATTTCTTCTTTGTACAGTAAAATAGGCATGAATAATTCTACTGTTGTTCCGTCCGGCATTTTCAGCGAGCCTAAATCGCCTTCGACCTGAACAATCACTACGCCGGATAAATTGGTCATCGGGGAAAAGGGCTCGCAAGCTTCCGTATTGGGCAGCATAAATCCGTAAGACATCCATATTTGATGAACGTGAGGGAATCTTCCTAATTCCATAAGCAGCCATACAGGCCATGCTGCCGGATCGGTCAGGGAACTATCCCGGCAGCGGCCGAACGGCCAGTCGGCCGGCAAAATCATATACAACTCGCCGTAAGATTCGCCTTCTCTTATGAATGTTCCCGCCGGATAATGCATAGGAATAGCGCTCATCCCCATTGTATGAAGCAGGTAAAACGGCTCTTCGACAGTCGGATACAGCATTTCTACGTCAATGACCACAGGTTTTCCGATCATATCGGAAAATAATTTCCCTCTGCGGCGGGGAAACAAGCGATGAAAATACTCCTGCACCTGTGTGCCGTACTCACCATGACGGACGCGCATGGCCTCCGTATCCGTCATGGAAAAAAAGCGCCTGGGCCGTTGCTGTAAATTAATACGCATAGTATCCCTCCTCCCTATTCTTTCATAATTATAGCATAAATGCATGATGTAGCCTATGAAATTTTTAAACGAACGATATGCCAGCATCATGACGCTTTTCTCCGGCGAATAATTATTCATCCAGACAAGAAGCCTCTTCTGCCATCGAATATATCGTGAAAAATTAAGATTATACGGAAACAGAATAAAACTGCTTGTAAAATACCCCTAAATATAGTAAACTGATATTGACTACTGATGCGTTTTAATAAGCCGCACTACTGATTACACATGTAAAGGAATGACGCTATGAAAACACGATGTGTAGAGCTGAGCCAATTCGAATCGGAATTGCTTCTTGCTTTTATGAACCAGCCAAAAGGGACTCCTGTTTCAGCCGGTCTGTGCCGCACGATTTACCGCCGTTTGGAAGGCCATCCGGCTTTTTCCCAAAGCCGCGTAAACGTATATGAAAAAAAACGCAGTGCCGTCCGCACCGCGTTGGCTGAAAAATAATAACCATCATGCTACGCATTCCCCCTTTGACGGGCCGTTTTCTATTGGAAGCGGCTCGTCTTTTACTTTATCTTCAGCAGTAAAAAACAACAGACGCAGCGTAAATTCGTTCTGCGTCTGTTATTTTTTTGCATGAGATTTGCTTATTCTTTCATCGCTTCTTCCAACCGCTTGGCAATTGCTTTTCCTGTCGGTGTCTTAGCCAGTCCGCCGTCGGACGTCTCTTTTAACGCTACAGGCATCATGCGGCCAATATCGGCCATCGCGTCAATTACCTCATCAGGCGGAATGACGCTGCGTATGCCGGAAAGAGCCATCTCGGCCGCCGTAATAGCCAGCACGGCATAACAAGCATTGCGTTTGACGCAGGGAACTTCCACTAATCCCGCTACAGGATCGCAGGCCAGCCCCAGCGTATTTTTCATGCACAACGCAAAGGCCTGCAATATTTCATCATTCGTACCGCCAGCCATTTCTGCAGCAGCGGCTGCCGCCATTGCGGCCGCTGTACCGCATTCGGCCTGACAGCCGCCGACGGCGCCGGCAACAGAGGCATTTCGTGAAACGACGGCGCCGATGCCGGCTGCTGCAAACAACGCATTCACACTGGTTCTCATATCGGTTCCCAGTTCTTCGGCGGCAGCCGTCATGACGGCCGGAACGATGCCGCATGACCCCGCCGTCGGGCAAGCCACTATTTTATACATCTTAGCATTGGCTTCACTGACGGCAAGAGCGTATACGGCGGCTTTTCGAGCCAGCGGCCCCATTAATTTTGCCTTCCCGTGAAAAAGCCGGGCAGCATCGCCGCCTACAAGGCCGCTTACGGATTTACCCGCATCATTCATCCCGGCAGCAATCGATTCGTGAAACACGGTCAGACGGCTTTCCATGCGGCGTCGGATAAGCTCTTCGCTTTGTTCCGATGTTTCCATTTCATGACGAATAACTACCTCAGCCAGCGTTAAGTTTTCTTTTTCCGCCGTTTCCATCAATTCGCGCAGCGTTTTGTATTCGTATTTGTACATAACTCCTCCTACAGCGGCAGCAAGGTAACTACGCTCTCAATAGCCGAAATATTTTTTATCATGTCGACCATTTCCGGCGGCACCGGACTGTCTGTGCAGACAATCATCACTGCCGTCGCGTTTTTTGCACTGCGGAACACCCGCATGTTCGACACATTAATATGGCCGATAGCCATAATTGTCGTTGCCTGAGCAATAATTCCCGGCATATCGCGATGTACCGTAATCAAAGTATGTTCTTCTCCGTTAATCAGCACGTCGGCGCCGTTTATCCGGCGGATTTCCATTTTCCCGCCGCCGAGCGATACGCCGAGCACTTCCATCTGTCTGCCGCTTCGGCCTGTCATCGCAATATGCACCGTATTCGGATGATCCACTTCTTCTTCGGAACGATGGAATACAACATGCATTCCCCGTTCGTCTGCAATATCAAACGACGTGCGGAGCCTCACGTCATCGGCAGAAAATCCCAGCAATCCCGCCACCAGCGCCTTATCCGTCCCGTGCCCTTTGTACGTCTTGGCAAACGAACCATATAACGTAATCACTACATTTTCCGGATCTTCCTTTAAAATTTCTCTGGCCATGAGGCCGATGCGCGCCGCACCGGCCGTATGCGAACTGGAAGGCCCGATCATGACGGGGCCGACAACATCAAATACTCCCATATGCTACCTCCTTTGAAACAGCCTTTCGTCTGACCGTCCCTGTTTGCTAAACGGCAATTGCCTTGCCGAGACAGAAACTATATATGTACGCTTCGCGGACGGCAAATCCGCCGATTTGTTCTGCCGCCTGCCGGTATAGCGCCAACTGCACAGCATATCGTTTTCGGAAAGCCTCTTCATCTTCCAGCCGATCTGTCTTGTAATCAACAAGCACCCAGTCGCTGCCGTCGCGAAACAGGCAGTCAATCACTCCCTGCACCAGAATTTTTTCCCCTTCTTCCAGCACAGGCAGGTATCCGCCGCCGGGCAGCAGCGCGCTGAACGAATATTCACGGCGCACGTCCGGCGATGCAGCCATGCGCCGGCCCAAGGGCGAACGGCAAAACTGTACAAGTGCCGGCACATGTACCAAGGCGCTTTCTTCGGCAGAAAAAATCCCGTCTTTCTTCCATTGTTCCAGCTGCGCCCGCACAGCTTGCCTGCTGGCACCGTTTCGGATGTCGATATACTGCATCGCTTTATGCACCGCCGTCCCGCGCTGCGCACCGCTTACTGGATCAGCATCTTCAGACAACCACGGCGGCAACTGGCCGAATACGTCTTCATCCGCACTGCCGGCAAACGTTTCGCCTAAAGGAATTGCCAGCTGCTCCTCTTCCCACTCGCCCCGGTACTGTTGGTTGTAGCGGCGCTTGATTTCGGAAACGGACATTTTAGCCGCCGTTACTGCTGCATGGCCATACCCATATTTCCATAACAACGTTTCATCGAACCACGGCGGAATTTCCGTCCCCGTCAGTTCGCCGCGCCGCAGCGCCTCCAGTCTTGGTTCCGCCGCTTTTTTCCCGTCAGCTCCCTCACTGCCTCCGGCATGATAGTAAACGGCAATGCGCCACAATCCATCGTCCCTGCAAATATAACGCTGATTTTCCAAAGCTTCAAATCCGGCCGCAC
This sequence comes from uncultured Megasphaera sp., assembly GCA_964507845.1. GTDB lineage: Bacteria > Bacillota > Negativicutes > Veillonellales > Megasphaeraceae > Megasphaera. The sequence goes on along the minus strand of CAZDQW010000011.1, from coordinate 16,872 downwards.
CTGCAAGGCCGTCTGCCGCAGCGGGAATCACCCAGTCAAAATACGACCGGGCCTGCGCAGGAGAAACGCCGCCGGTCCAGCGCAGCCAATCACTTTCCAGCTTCGCGCTGTGCCCCGTAAGAATAAGCTTGTCCCGGGCTCTCGTCATGGCGACGTACAAAACCCTCTCTTCTTCAGCCGTGTTTTCCCATATATTTTGGCTGCGGATGCCGCACCAAGGCAGCGTTGGGTAGACCATGCGCCATATAGAATCATACTGCTTGATGCCTATGCCAAGCTGCTTGTGAAATAAAACGGAAGAAACCTCATCCTTCTGGTTAAACTGCTTTCCCATATCGGCAACGACAACGACGGGAAATTCCAGCCCTTTGCTCTTATGAATGCTCATAATGCGGACAACATCTTCCCGTTCGCTCAGGACTTTTGCCGGCGCCAAATCCAGCCCATCTTCCTTCATTTTATCCATAAGGCGAAGATATCGGAAAAGGCCGCGGAATCCCGACGATTCATATCGCCGCGCCCTGTCGTAAAGAGCCTGCAAATTTGCCTGCCGGACCGTTCCTCCCGCCATGCCGCCGAGGTAGTCGTAGTAACCGGTCTGCTTGTACAATTCATGCAGCAATTCGGCCACGCCGTGCCGTCGGCTGTACGTGCGCCAGCTGTCAAAACGCTGCATGAACCGGCATAGTTTTTCTTTTTCTTCTCCTTCTTCCAGCGAAGCGGCGTAAACCGGCAAATTCTGCCATAACGTACCGCAGCCGCTGAGACGAAGCAGCGCAAGAGATTTTTCCCTCATGGCAACGAGAGGAGACCGGAGAACTGCCGCCATGGCCAGATCCTGTTCAGGATTATCAATACAGCGCAGTAAAGAAAGCATGGTCTGTACTTCTACGGCAGCGAAATACCCGCCGTTTTGTTCAGCGTAAGCCGGAATGCCCCGTTCCCGGAAAACGCGCAGCATCATGTCGGCCTTGCCTGCCATGGACCGCAGAAGGACAGCCATATGGCGGTACGTCAGCGGTTCCAGCGTACCGTCCTTTCTGGCCGCCATTTTCCCGGCCGCTTTCATTGCCACCAAACGGTCGGCTATGACATGGCATTCTTTCTCGAAAGCGGTCATATCCTGTTCCGGATCATCGTCTTCTTCTGCAGGAGTGCTGTCTTTTTTCGTATTGACGATGTGAATTTCTATCGGCCCGCCAACCCATCTGCCGTCATCAGGGACAGTTCTCCCGGCATACAGCATTTCCCGCTTGCCATAATCCATACCGGCCGCGTCTTCCGTCATGGCCCGGCGGAACACGGCATTGACAGCATCAAGAATATTCGGCGCACTGCGGAAGTTCTTTCCCAAGTCGATGCACCGTTCAACAGCAGCTTCATCGCGGCTGAATGTTTTATATTTTTCCAAAAACAGCGTAGGATCAGCCAGCCGGAACCGATATATGCTCTGCTTAATATCGCCGACCATAAACCGGTTGCCGACGCCGGAAATCAATGTCGTAATCAGCTCCTGCACGCCGTTTGTATCCTGATATTCATCGATGAGCACTTCAGCATAAGCGCGGCGCAATTCCTCTGCCGCCAACGACGGCACCGGCCTGTCCGGAGTGCTGCTCGGATCCATAAGAACCTGCAGGCAAAAATGCTCCAAGTCGTTGAAATCGATCCAGCCCCGTTCTTTCTTTGCTTTTCTGTACAATTCGGCAAAATCCGACGTCAGCCGTACAAGACTCGCCATGACAGGCGCCATCGCATTCATGCCGTCAAACCACTGTTCCGGCAATACGGAAAAATAGGGTGTTCTTATTGTTTCGTTAAACTTCTCTTTTACCTTCTTTCGTCTATTTTTACATTTCTCCCACAACATTTTGTCGCCGTCCGACAAATTTCGCAAGCCTTTCAGCCGCGAAAACTCAACGGCGCTGACGGCCCGGAAAAAATCATCCCAGCGGCGGCATTCCAAAATATCAGCCAACGTCTCCGCCTCGGCGGCCAAAGAATCATATACCGGTTCAAACGACGCCAGTCCTTGTATATCCCTCAGCATAGCCTTATACAAACTATATTGCTCTTCAGCGATTTTCCTGATATGCGCTTTCACCGGTCCGCACCAAGGCAGCTCATCGATGACAGCACTTTCCGGCACTACATATGCCGCAGCCGCTTCGGACAACCAGACGTCCGGCCACGGCATGCTCCGGGAATAATCATATATTTTGCTTATGACATCGGTCAGTTCGTCGTCTCCGCGATCGCTGGCGAACATATCGGCCAGCGGATATATAAGAGGTGCTTTTTCTTCGTCTTCATAATACAACAAAAATAAGTTTTTCAGTACGTCATTTCTCAGCAGGCGCAGTTCTTCATCCCCGGCGATAGTAAAAGCCGGATCAATATCAATCATATAAAAATACCGGCGCACTACTTCTTTGCAAAAAGAATGAATCGTCGATATATGTGCCGACGGCAGCAAAGCCAGCTGCCGTTCTACAGCCGGATCGCCCGTCTCCGCAAGCGCCTGGGACAAAGCGGAAGCAACGCGTTCCCGCATTTCCGCGGCGGCTGCATTCGTAAACGTGACGATGAGAAGTTCCGTAACATCAATCGGCTGGGATTTATCCAGAAGACGCCGGATAATGCGCTCTACGAGAACTGCCGTCTTGCCGGAACCGGCTGCAGCCGACAATAACAGCGTCTGTCCGCGGCTGTCAATAGCGGCCTGCTGATTCGTTGTCCACGCCATGCGGCATCCCTCCTTCCTCGTCGATTTTCCTCACGACATCTTCTTTTTTCATGGACACGATGACATCGTATTTTCCCTGAAGCTGTTCGTCAAACGCGCACACGGCATGATAAGGGCAGTAACGACAGGAAGAAAGCTGCCCGTTCAGCACAGGCCGGACAGCGATATTCCCGCTGTCAATAGCGGCGGCAATTTCGCAGATCCTGCTTTCCACCAGGTTCAGCAAATGATTCCAGCCCTGCTCGTCATAAGCCGTATAGGATCTATTCTGCACTGTACCGTCTTTTTTGACTTCAAGTTCCAAAAACTCCGACTTATTGGACATGGCCGTATCTAAAACCGCCATGACATTGCCGTCATTAAGATAAAAACCGGTGAGCCGATGAATTTCGCCGTAACATTTCTTTTTTTCATCCTCTCCGGGAATATGGTCCAGCGGCTTTTTATCATCGCGGACATAACAGTATAAGATTGCCGCAGGCAATGCATCGGGTCCCGTATTCAGCAGGGCCACATACATATACAGTAAAAGCTGCAGATCCAGCCCGTGGAACACATGCCGTATATCGAGTTTTTTTTGCCCCGATTTGTAATCAATGACAACGACATACTCTTTCCCGCCGGCACGCAGCGTATCAATCCGGTCAATCTGACCGCTGACAATGACTTGCAGCCCGTTTTCCAGTGCAAACTGCATGGCGTCCCATGGGCTTCCTTTGCGTCCGAAAGAGCATTCCAACCCTTCCATGCGGAAACGAGACGCAGCGCTGAATTCACACAATCGCTGCACCGTGCGGGTCAGCGTCCTGATGAGCCGTTCCTTAATCTGGATAAAATAGGCATTGGACATGAGGATGTCATGCTGCACTTTCGGCGCAAGCCGTTCCGCCGCCTGACGGCAGATGCCGGCTATTTCGTCCTTATTCAAATCCCGCCACTGCTTTTTTTCAGCCAGAAGCGTTTCGCCGATGTCCCGCAACGCCCCATGAACCAACATTCCCAAATCCGGAGCTGTGAAATGATATATCTGCCTTTCTTCCAGCATCAAACCGTACCGGGAAAAATACGCAAACGGACATTTTCGGTATTGTTCAAACTTCGTCACAGAACTGCGGAGCACGCCGCCAGGGGCGTATAATTTCATTACCATGTCATGAGACAGGCGCTGCGGTTCATTTCGGTAAAACAACCCCTTTAAAATCCCTGCGGTCCTTTCCTTCCATCCGTGCAGCAACGCCCAGTCATATAACGCCCACCACACATCGCCGACAGGGTTTCCTTCTGCTGCTGACCGAATCATTACGGGCAGCCAAGATAATGCCGACGGCACCGACGCAATGAGTTCTTTTCCCGGAGCAGATTCATCTGCCTGACGGGTTATCTGAGCAACGTACCCTTTTTCTTCCAGCTGCAGAGCCCACGGCGACGGCTCCATGGCGCCGCCGTTTTCATCGGCCAGTGCATACGATAAATGCAGTTCCTCCGACGCCCGCGTGACTGCCAAATAGAAAAGAAATTTTTCCTGGAACGAACGAAACCGGCTGTCCGGACCTAGCTGAAGGCCCATCGCTCCTAAATGCCGCCGTTCCGCATCGCTTAACATACCTTCTTCGCCGTTATGTTTCGGAAAGACTCCTTCGTTAAGTCCGCAGAGAAATACGACGCGGGCCCGCATCGTATAGCCCCGTTCCACAGACGTGAGGATAACATGATCCAGCGTCGGCGGTATAAGACTGAATTTCAGCTCGCCGAATCCATCGGAAAGAATTTGGGAAAACTCCTGCAGGGAGACGGTATCATTTCCGCAAAGCCGGACAATTTCATCAAGAAAACGAAGGATGCGCTTCCACACTTGTTCGTGCTCCTTGCTTTCGCCGGCCATACCGGCTTCTTCATCTTCCTGGGCCCACTTCCGCAGCGTCTGCGGCACATGCAGCCGCACGAGCCATTGATACAGCAAGGTGCACCATTCAGATAAGGCATGTTCATCGCGGGATTCGCACCAGCACGGCATGAGTAATTCCGCTACGAAACGGCGTATTTCATTGATGCGCCGCAGTTTTTCTTCTTCCCCTTTATCCGCACTGTGTTCTTCTTCTAAATAGAAAGTTCTTCGATATGTCCACTCTTCGTTTTTAAGCCAGTGATATCCCTGAATCCCATAAGCCAAACAGTAGTTTTCCAGTTCATCGACATCGCGGCGGCTTAAGGGAAATAAGTCTGTCTTCAGCAGACCAAATAAAGGCTCATACGACCAGCCGGAAGTCAATACGTCCAGCAAAGACAATATAGCTTCGACAACAGGATGAGCCGTCATAGGACGGCGGTAATCACTGAAAAAAGGAATTCCGTATTTGGAAAAGACTTGTTCGGCAGCATGATAATAGTCGTCGCCAGTTCGAGACAAGATAAGAAAATCACGGTACCGGTATCCCTTTCGGCATAAAGCTAAAATACGGCGCGCCGCTGCATCCATTTCCATCATGCGGCTGCCGCATTCCGTCAAGGACAGAGTGGGCACGGCTTCATCCCTGGACTGCGGTACCGGATAAAAAAAGTGATCAATCCATTCGCCGGCAGATATTTCATCGATAAATTCCGTATCCAACTGGGGAAACAACCTGCGCAGCTCATCATATACGGCATAAGGCCGGTGAAACAGCGCCGTCTCCCGGGCCTGCGACGCCAGCCGTCCCGTATCCATAGGCAGCGTAATCGTTACATGCGCTGCTGTCGATTCAATGGCGCGAATGACGGCCATTTGCTGCGGCGTAAACCAAAGAAAGCCGTCTATCCACACCCAAGCGTTTTCGATAAAGGAGTATGACGGAACCTCTTTAGCCAAAAGCGTCATCATGTCGTCGGCATTTCCCAAATGTTCCTGCAAAAATGACGTATAGCTTTGATACAGCAGCGCAATATCCTGCAGCTTCCGCCCCAGCGTCTGTCCTTCCAGCTGAACGGCCGCGGCCGACAGTGCTTCCGGCGATATGCAAAATGAACGGCATTCGCCGATGAACCGGGCTGCAGTCTCTGAAAAATGCGCCTGCGACGCCGCTGTTTTCAAAACGGAAAACTCATCTTCATGACGGCGCAGCAACCGCTGAAAAATGATTTTCTGCGCCAGTTCCGACAAAAAAGCATGTTCTTTGCTTCGTTCCAAAAACACGCGGTACGCCAGCCGGGAAAAGCCGGAGATCTGCGTCCCCATAAATCCCTTTCCGCCCATGTATTCGGCAAAATGCCGCTCCGCGTTATATGACGCTTGATCCGGGACGATAAGCAACGCTTTGCCGCCGTTCGAGGCCCATTCTTTCATTTGCGCAAAACAGCGTGTCGTCTTTCCGCCGCCGCATTTGCCCAGCAAAACAGTTATGGCCACAGCATGTTTCCTCCTTATTTGTTCACTATGAGACTACATGGTCTACTCATTGTACCATATTTTTCAGCTTCTTAAAACATTTGACGGCAGTAGAATCAAGCCTATATCTTTTCAGACAAGTAAAAAACAGCGCCTGCAAACACTGCAGACGCTGCTTTGAATACGTCTTTCTCTCCGACCGTACGGATTTTCGTTTTCCAAAATCACCAAGTCCTTATCGTTTTTCCAGCAACTTCTACGAAAGCGCCGGACATAAAAATCCTTCGCCGCTATTACCCATGCTCTTGCCTTACATCGCAGCGCACGCCGAACAGCGGAAAGGGACACGGCGGCTTTCGGTCCGATTAATCCATCGCAAATCGTACGGTTCAAACACAACATGACGATATGCTTCCACATCCATTACCGTACCGTCCCAATCGGAATGAATATCACCATTCTGTTTTATTAAAATATCATACAAAATATCATACGTCACGCCGTCAGCTTCATCCTTTTCCACAATCGTACTGTATGGCAGCGTTTTATGATATGTCAGCTCCATTCCCTTATAGTCAAAATGGAAGCCGCATCGCATCCTGCACCCATCAAGACCGGTGTAGACGGCAATATTTTTTAAATCATGCAGTATTTTATCGTCTTTTTCATCATATAAATTTTCCGGCGTCGTTTCCGTATAATCGAACCGAAATTGAATCGATGCGCCGGGTACGACACGGAACCGTTCCAAATACGGGATTAACTCCCGAACAGGATAGTTTTTGTACAACACGCAGTTAATCCGAAAAGGAACAGCCAGCCGCGCAAGCAACTGGTCATTCGATTCGATCACATAACGCTGCATATGGCGGGATACGTTAATGCACGTAATTTTATCTTGATTTCGCTTCATAAAGGCAACAATATCGTCTTCTGTCTGAAATTCCGATACGGGAAGCGTCGTATTGATATATATTTTATGCGTAGGCGGAATGCAGTCAATCATCTGCTGGAGCGATGCCAGATCAGCCAACGGTTCTCCGCCGGTAAAGACGAAATCGCAGTACGGCGTAATCTCATCCATTACGGCAATGCTGCGGCAGATCTTTTCCGCAGAAAATCCCGTCATATCAGCGTATTCTTCTTTATTGATGCAGAAAGGGCAGTGATTGCGGCAGTTATACGGTACAAATACCGTCACAGTCGCTCCGCCGTTTCTCGTTTTATAGGGGCGTCTCACTCCTTTTGCCGACACTACTTTCCCTTGTATAATGCTGTTCATCTTCTTTTATCTCAACTCCTGGCGCATTTGCCCTCACTGTAAATCCTACCTGGTCCTGCCCTGCAAAAATAAGAGATTTTTTCACGAGGAAAATCAGACGCAAAGATGCAAACGCACGTTATCCGCATTTCATTTTACCATAAAAATCTATTCCGTCAAATACATGACGCTTATTCCTTTGCCGCATAACCGTATGGCAAATAATTCACCTTGCCTATTCATTCACTTAATGCCTGTGTAATATCGGCGGCCGTTTTTTTGACTGCCCTGATAATATTTTCCTGCACATCAGGCGTTATATGAGACACAAGACCGGATACGCTGATAGCTGCCGCTATCTCTCCGTTCGAGAATATCGGTGCGGCAATGCACGTCATGCCGAGTTCCACTTCTTCCCGTTCAATAGCATAGCCGTTTCGTTTAATCTGCGCCAGTTCTTTGAGCAGATCATCCCAGTCCGTAATCGTATATTCAGTAAATTTTTTCAGCATGCATCCTTGATATTTCCGAAGATAAGACGCAGAAAAAGCCAGCAGGCACTTTCCTGAGGCAGCGCAGTAACTGGGTCTGATAGCGCCGATAGGCGGCGCCATATCGACCGTCTGAGGCGATTTTATCTTTTCCAGGATAACATGCTGCGGATACGGCGCGTCCGACTGGACAAACGTCGTCAAATGGACGCTTTCCCGGCATTGAAGCGCCAGCGCTTTGGCATAGGGATAAATTATTTTCTGAAACGATTCCTTTTCACGGAACAACATGCCCAGCGAATACACCTGCAGTCCCAGCCAGTACTTTCCCGTTTCGCTGCTGCGGCGCACGAAATCCCGGTGTTCCAGCGTGTCCAGCGTGCGGCTCACCGTACTCTTATGCATTCTCAATTTCTTGCTGATTTCCGTAAGACTTAGCGGAACTTCTTCCTGCAAAAATAATTGAAGAATTGCCAAAGCCCGGTCGATTGATTCTATCATGCGCTCTACGCCCTCCCTTTTACGCTGCCGCGGTCTCTTCGCTGCTGCAAGCAGAGTTTCATGTAAATACTCTATGTTTCATTATACGGGCAATCGGGAAGATGTCAATACAAAATGAACTACTCGTCTTTTCCCTTGCCCCGGTCAGCAAATCCCGACTTCTCATATAAACGCAGGGCCAGTTTTTCCAATAACTCCGCGCATTCCAAATGGGTCAGCCAGTTTTTGGGAATTCCGCTCCTTCCATACACAGCTCCGGCCAAATTTCCCGTAACAGCACCACACGTATCGCTGTCGCCGTCCTGATTGCAAGCCATCAGCACGGCGTCTTTAAGCGATGACGTCTTCAAGAGGCAATATACAGATAAAGCCAGCGCTTCGTCGGCGCGCCATCCCAGGCCGATCTGTTTCATGGCTCGAACGGGATTTCTGTCTGTAACAGCTTCATCAACAGCAGCCACCAATACTTTCAGCAGATCCGCACTATCTTCGTCGCGCTGCAGGACATGCATCGCAGCAGACAAAGCCGCTCCGAAGTCTTTTCCCTGAACCAGAGAAGCGATAACAGCGCTGAACGTACCTGCCGCTAAATAAGCCGCCGGGCCGCCGTGCGTCATCAAGGCAGCCTGCTTGCCGATCTGAAAGGCCTGTTCCGGATCGCCGGCAAAGAACAATCCTACAGGAGCCGTCCGTAGAACAGAACTGGTTTTGCAGGCGTTCGCTTTTTCGTTTTCCGTAAAGCACTTCCCTGACGCCAAAGCAATCAAGCATGCTTTTCCTGGCGCGCGCCGGGCAAACAATGCAGATTCACTCATCAAGTCATACTCCATCGCTGTTTCATGAGCCTGCCGTTTCATCCACAATGCCTGGTCATGCCGGACTATCCGTTCCGTCTGCGTATAGTACCAGCGCATACTGGAACGATATATCCCCTCTGCCGGAGACAATCCATCCTGATAGGCCCACAGCAATCCGTCTGCCGTAAATATTGTCATCTGCGTATCATCGGAAATAACGCCGCGCTTGCCGTTTGATTCCAGTTTCAATACGGTCCGCAATCCATAAGGCCCGTATTTTTTATGAATTGTTTTTAAATCCATGTATTCAATAACATATCCGAGGGCATCGCCGGCAGCGCCGCCTAACATACATCCCGTAAACCGTCCTGCTTCATCCATGCGTTATGCCTCCACTTTACAGAAAAACATTTACATATTATCTTTTATCAGATATAATAATAGTTTTACACATATACAGTATACCAAAACAACACGATAATACGCAAATATTATCTTATTATATAGGTCCTTTTCCTGTGCTTTTTGTGAACAACTATTCCTTCTTCATTCAGCGTCCCAATAAGACGAACATTTTTCACTGCTGCCTATGCCAAATAATATATTTTCTTGTATAATAGAAACATCTCCTGTCTACCGACAATACCCAGAAAGGAAGGCTTCTATGGATTCATCGACAACACCGATACTCAATGCCGCGGCGCAAGAAGTAAAGACACATATTACGCAAGATGCGATGATGCTGGATCGAATCATAAATTTTCTTCTCACTCATATCCCGGATATCCTTTTCGCCATTATTATCTTTTTCATCGGCCGATATATTGCCGCTTTTCTGAAAAACGTCGCCGTTCAGATGATGTCCCGCGCCAATTACGACCGAACCGTCATTACCTTTATCTCCCAGATCATTTACTATGCTTTCATGGCTTTTGCCATCATAACGGCTTTAAGCAAACTGGGCGTCCCGACAACATCCTTTGTCGCCGCCTTCGGAGCTTTCGGCCTTGCCATCGGCTTAAGCCTGCAGAACAACCTGGCGAATTTTGCATCGGGCCTTCTTATTCTCATCTTCAAGCCGTTTAAAGCCGGCGACTGGGTCTCTGTCAACGGAATTGAAGGCAGCATCAAGGCTATTCATGTTTTGAACACGGCGGTCGTTACCAAAGACAATAAAACAGTGTTTATTCCCAATTCCACAATAACGTCATCCCAAGTAACAAACAGTTCCTATCTTGACGAACGGTTCATCCCTTTTCTGTTTGACATCAGCTATGATAACGATCATCATCAGGCTATTGCTATCTTAAAAGACATATTCAAAAAAGACGGCCGCATCTTAAACGCCGACACACTGGAAATCGGCATTAAGGAATTTGCCGAAAACTCCGTCCGTATCGCCGCTTACCCCAAAGTACGCCGGCAGGACGTCACTCCCGTAACCTACGCCATCATGTCTGCCGTAAAAGATGCCTTCGACGCCAACGGAATTGAAATCCCCTACAGCCAGCGCGTCGTGTATATAAGACAGGAGCATAAATCCTAACGCTTTTATCGTTGCAATGCAACGTAAAAAAGCCCCTCGGCGGGGCTTTTTTACATGTTTGATGTGAACGATCTGCCTGATGCTCACGCTGTCTGATACTGTCCGTACCAGCTCTGTTTCTCATTGCGCAGCATCAATTCGCTGCCTGATTTTGACATAAAAAAATGTTCAGTAAAAGAACTGCCGGCAGGGGCATGTTCTAATACAGTTTCCATAGAGTTTTATGCGCCGCCGCCCAAATCGTTTTGACCGACAAATATAAAATTAATGTCGTACTGAACAATAAAAGGAATCCTGCCAACAGCTGCGTCCATAAAACAGAATAATTCATACTGTAATGGAGAACACCGTTGGCAAAAGCCATCGTCGGAAAACTGCATGCCCACCATCCCATGCGGAACGGCGAATGACGCATGACATGCAGAACTTTTATCGCAATAGGCCAGAAAATAAAGATGCCTGCATTGATGAACAAAGTCGTAAACGTATCGACGCCGAATGTCTGCGTGTATGTAATATACCCCATGCCGAACGGCGCCATGAGGATCATCAGGCTCGGCTGCGCCGCACTTGACAACGTTTTCCCGAAGACGCTGTGCGCAAAAAGAAGCGCAATGACGGGAATCCCTGTAACAAGCCCGATAGCTACGCAAAATACGGAAATATCATAATATCCCGGGTTTTTCAAAACGTTGCCGGCAACAGGTATCGTAATAGGCCCTAAAACGGCAAGAAGCCATGCCGGAGTGACAGTATCGACATTTTGCCGGTCATACAGCCAGTGCTTCAGCAATATCCAGCTGAATACCATAATGACAAGCAGTCCCGCATACCAGAAAAAGCTGGCCGCGCCGTGATGATACGGCGCAAGAACAGCCGCCATCAATACGGTAGAGACATTAAACGTGCCGAAAAAATTAACCTTTGTCGGACTATTCCACTCGGCTCGCACTGCCGCGGCATCTATGCGCATTTTATGCGCATACCGGACGCAGATGACGATGTAAAACACCAGCGCGCAGATCCCGAAAAATTCGCCGATAAACGCCGGCGCGCCCCAAATCTGATGAGCCAGGCGCCACCCGAAGCACATGCCGCAGTATCCCATGGACATGGCAAACGTGGAAATGGACATAAAATGAACAAAACCTATTTCACGAATTTTATCCCGCTGATCCGGTTTGATAATTTCAATATGTTGTGCCATGCTGCACTCCTATTCCTGCATAAAATAAAGCCCGCCGCACCGCAGCGGGCATCATCGGAAGTTTCCGTTTTCCAGCGACTGCAGAACATCCTGCAGCCGCTTTTCTTCATAAAAAATCTCTTCCAGGCAAAGCCCCTGAGCCGGAGCCGTTGCCCCCAGCTTCGTTCTGTCTTTTCCCGCTAAAATGGCTGCAAATTCTTCAGGCGTCACTTTATGAAGCCCTAAATCGACAAGCCCGCCGGCAATATTTCGCACCATATGGTACAAAAAACCGTCTCCGACGACATGTATCCGGAGGATAGATCCCGCACTGCTCAGCTTAATGGCATATATGGTCTTGACCGGATTCATAGGCGTCGTATTTTGTCCTTCAAAAGCGGAAAAATCATGCGTGCCTGTAAGTATCTCCGCGCCGGACTCCATGACAGCCCTGTCAAGGGGCTTGCGGACGAACCAGGCATAGCGAAGCAGGAAGGGGTCATGTATCGGGCTGTTTACGATGGAATAACAATAATGCTTGCCCTTATTATCATGGCGCACGCTGAATCGATCCGGCATTTCCTGCGCCGACAAAACGGCAATTTCCCGCGGCAAATAACCTTTCATGGCATACGGTATTTTTTCCGTCGGGATAGAGCCTTCGCCGTAAAAATTCACGACTTGGCCGCGGGCATGTACGCCGGCATCTGTCCGCGCCGCGCCGTATATCGTAATTGGCGACTGAAAAATAGCCGACAGCGCTTCTTCCAGGCAGCGCTGAATCGACGGCGCGTTGGTCTGTCGCTGAAAACCATGAAAATCAGTACCGTCGTAGGCAACGACAAGGCAAATATTTTTCTTCATACTCCCCACCGCATAACAGCCAGTACAACCGTCACGACCAAGACAATAATAATGGCGGCGGCATCGCGGTACGTATATGTCAGTTCATTCATGCGCGTCCGCCCTTCTCCGCCGCGGTAACAGCGAGCTTCCATAGCTGTCGCCAAATCGTCGGCACGCCGAAACGCACTGACAAAAAGCGGCACGAGCAGGGGAATCATATTTTTACCGCGCTGCAGCAGACTTCCGCTGGTAAAATTGGCTCCCCTGGCCGTCTGCGCCTTCATAATGCGGTCCGTTTCTTCAAGAAGCGTCGGAATAAACCGCAGCGCAATCGTCATCATCATGGCCAGCTCGTGGGCCGGCACGCCGATCCGTTTAAACGGATTAAGCAGATGTTCTATGCCGTCGGTCAGTACGATAGGCGACGTTGTATACGTCAGCAGCGACGAAAAGACAATCAGGAAAACGAGCCGCGCCGTCATAAGGCTCCCTTGATAAATCCCTTCCTTCGTAACGTGAATAATGCCGTACTGCCAGAGAACTTCCCCGGGCGTCGAAAAAACATGAATGCTCATCGTAAAGACAATAATCACCCACAAAGGCTTCAGCGATTTGGCAATTAATTTTACAGGCAGGCGCGATATTGTGTAATTTAATACGACAAATGCCGTTACAATACCGTAAGACGCCAAGGAATCGGCAAAAAAAATAGCCACAATAAAAATGAGAGTCCCTATAATCTTGGCCCGCGGATCTAATTTGTGCAGGAAGGACGTTCCGGGAAAATACTGCCCAAGCGTAATATCAGTGAGCATATTTTTTCCTCCTTATGCACTCATATACTGCATCAGCGCCTTCGTCAACGCTATGTACCTTATCATTCAGATGAAACCCTCTCCCCTGCAGATACTGCAGCACTTCCGTAACCGGCGGAACAGACGTGCCGGCGTCCCGCAGAATATCCTGCTTGCCGGAAAAAATCTCCAAGGGTTCGCCGTCAAGAACAATGCGGCCGTGAGATAAGACGAGCAGGCGCGTAGCCATCTGAGAAATATCTTCCATATTATGGGACACCAAGATAACGGTAATCCCTTTTTCCTTATGCCAGCGACGTATTTCCGAAAAAATTTCCCGCCGCCCTACCGGATCCAGTCCTGCCGACGGTTCATCGAGAATGAGATATTTAGGATGAATCGCAATGACTCCGGCAATAGCCACGCGGCGCATCTGTCCGCCGCTCAGTCGAAACGGCGACCGTTCCGCATAGACATCGTAATCAAGACCGACAAATTCCATCGCTTCACGAACTCGTTCTTCTACTTCACCATCGCTTAAGCCGAAGTTTTTCGGACCAAAAGCAATATCTCCAGCAATCGTTTCCTCAAACAGCTGATATTCGGGATACTGGAACACCATGCCGACTTTATGGCGCACGGCCATTACTTCCTTCGTCTTTTGGGAAATATCCGTTCCATCGACCAGGACTCGTCCCGCCGTCGGATGGATAAGGCCGTTCAGCAGCTGAACAAATGTTGATTTTCCCGATCCCGTATGTCCGATAATCCCGACAAATTCGCCTTCCTTTATTTCTACAGACGTTTCATGCAGCGCCGCCCGTTCAAAAGGTGACCCGACGCCATACGTATATGCCACCTGTTCTAACACAATCGACATAGCGCATCTCCTAGTTCTTCTTTTGTAATGATATCGCCGGGAAGATCCAGTCCCCGTTTCCGGAGAGCCGCGGCAATTTCAGCGGCAGCAGGCACATCAAGTCCCAGTTCCTTTAGCTCGCCGACATGGGAAAACACTTCGCGCGGCGTTCCGTCCATCTGTACTTTGCCCTGGTTGACAACGACAACCCGCCGTGCCTGTACAGCTTCTTCCATAAAATGAGTGATAATAATAACGGTAATGCCTTCGTCATTAAGCTGGCGTATCGTTTCCATGACCTCGCGCCGCCCTACGGGATCCAGCATTGCCGTCGGTTCGTCGAGAACGATGCACCGGGACTGCATGGCTAAAATGCCGGCAATCGCAATCCGCTGCTTTTGTCCGCCGCTCAGCAAATGAGGGCCATGTTTGGCATACATAGTCATGTTGACGCGCCGCAACGCCTCGCTGACGCGCCGTTTTATCTCATCAGACGGTACACCTAAGTTTTCCGGTCCGAAAGCCACGTCTTCTTCTACGACAGCAGCGACAATCTGATTGTCCGGATTCTGGAAGACCATGCCGACTTGCTGGCGTATCTCCCACACATTATCCGCATCATCTGTCCGCAGGCCGCAAACTTCACACGTACCGCTTGTCGGTGTCAGCAAGACATTGAAATGTTTGGCCAACGTTGATTTTCCCGATCCGTTTGTCCCGATAACAGCAACAAAATCACCGGGCTCAATAGTCAGCGTGACATCTTTGACAGCATATACCGTCCGTCTTTCTTCATCCTCATATGCATGGCTCATGTTATTTAATTTTATCATAGGTATGCTCATGGCCTGTCTCCTCAGAAGAATATATTCTCACCTATTATACAAGGTTTCCGGCCGATTGTAAAACACCTGACAGAGCCGTCCCGCCGGCAAAATTCACGCAGGCAAAACCAAGCCGCTTCCTTTTCTTCCGCCGTATTTCCTTTCTAGCGGATCCGTTCCGGCCCGTACGCATTATCGCCGACCGTTCCCTTCACGGTACAGAATCCAAGATAAGATACCGCCATGATAGATTGTACGACCAATGCTGCCGTATCCAGACCGAAAACAGGGAAAATATAACTTAACATATAGCAGAAAAAAGGAATGATAAATAAGGCTCCCTGTTTATTCATATCATGGCACCGACGCATTCCCAGCGATAATTGAGACCAAATAACGGGAATAGATAAGACAACAAAAATCGCAGCGAAAATTGCGGCAAAATCGTTTCGGCCAATGGAAACCGCCTCAACAAAACGCAGGTATAAAATGATGGAAAACATAAATTGAGCAAACATGAGAATTAACGTCCTCAAAATAAAAGGACGGCGTGAAAGCCTTCCTGTAAAAATAAAATACTTCATTTTCAGTTCCGCCAAGCTACGAAAACTGACAACATTACTGTCGCTTCCCGGACCGACCGGCATAGACAGGCCGCGATGAATGCGGGCCGCCGGACCGGAACGTTTCTTTAACTTTATTTTTTTATGCTGAGCCATCGTGTACCTCCTGTAACAATAACAATCAAGCAATCTCCGTACTCATGTTACCATATTCTCCGCACCGACTCAATTCATTTTTTGGAAAATTATGATATAATACACCATAATGCATTCAGCAGCATTATAGCAAAATAAAAACAGAAAAAAGTATCTGCACGTAAATTCACAGGCGGCGGAAAAACAGTATATTATGTTTTTTATAATACTGTTCTCCGATTCATGATTCTGCGCCTATTATGCAGTTTGAAGCCAAAACCGCAAGCGTGTCACTGCATACTATATAGTATAAGGAGGTTATCCGATGGCATCTCAGCGCATCAAAGAACTATCCGGAACAGACGGGCTATTTACGTTTAATTTTTTCTGCGAATCTATCATCAGCACGATTCATACACTAGAGCATATTTTAGAGCACGAAAATAAATCCCTTCCGGAGAATGCCTTAAAATTAACGCAGGCCTTAGCTTCTATGGGCGAACATCTTCTTCAAGATTACAGTGAAAATCAGCTTTCGTTGAACCGCTTTAAAGATGAACTGCTCAATTTTTACAGCTTGGCCTTCACTGTCCATGATGAAATAACTGCGCTTATTTCCGGCAACAACCATCAGCTGCAATATTATTACTATATTTACATGCAAGGCGTCAATTTGTTTTTCCCCAACATACTGCAAAGCATGCAGCGCGATCTCCCTGATACTACTGCGACGCGAGCTTTTATCGGAGAAATCACCAGAGACTTTGCGGCATTATCGTTTCCTGTGCATCAGCATTAATCATCCGGTCCAACAATTTATTTAATAGATTTGCAATTAAATAATAATAATGTTTGGGGCAACGAGAACTCATCTCTCTCGTTGTCCCGTTTTTTTGCAAATACAAGACAAAAAAACTCTAGCCAACAGAGCCTGTCCCCTGTTGGCTAGAGCTGTAAGCACT
>CAZDQW010000010.1:10573-69390 GCA_964507845.1 uncultured Megasphaera sp. | reverse complement strand
CTCCTTTCTTTCCTATTCATATCTTCCGTTTCTCCTTTTTTACCATAAAAGAAAAAAAGTAGACATTCACACTTTTGTGAGTGTCTACTTTCCTTTTACAGGTGCATATTGTATCAGCAATCTTTTTTTTTGGAGCGGATGAAGGGGATCGAACCCTCGTACCAAGCTTGGGAAGCTCGTATTCTACCACTGAATTACATCCGCACGTTGTGTACTTGCTTAGTATAGCAGATAAAACAGCCGTTTGTAAAGGGGAAAAAGCGGTTTTTCGAAAAGTTAGCCAAAGCAGATAAAATAAAGGATTATTAAGGTTCACATATAAGGGAAAAGCGAGCGTTTTAATGCGTTTTCCCCTTATGTATTGTCTTGACGGCAAAGCTTCGGCATTACGGATATAGTCTGTCATTTTTCGGCATTTTAACAGAAAAGGGGTGCAGAAGGGGTGCAAAATGCGGTAGAATACAAGCTTTTTCTATAGAAAAGGGGCTTTTCTAAAAGCTATCTCTTTAATATTCAGGGAAATACTCCTGAATCAGTTGATTTATGTACTGGTCAAAGTCTTCCGAAACGGATAAAGGAGAGGACTCTGTTTGTCGAAGCTGCAAGTCTTTACGGTATTTTTCTGCGTCAAATTTCAATCCGATATATCCATGGCCTGTAGCTGAATGAGATTTCCCCAATTTTGTTGATTTGCGCTGATCTATTCTTTCTTTTCCGTCTTTATACGTTAAGTTAGGAAACGCCGTTTTAAAGACAGATGAAAAAGATTGATAAGAGTCGAGAACCTGTCCCGTGTAGTTGATATAGTAAGTATAGAGTTCTCTGGTAAGGCAAACGTCGGTTATATCTCGTGTTTCGATACAATAAGTAGTAATAAAATCAAGACAGGACGTGGTACTGGCTGCAGTACCCTGATCTGGAGCAAGGGAGAAAAGCAGGTTTATCCCATACTCCACGAAACCGGTCATTAAAAAGAAAAGTTCATAATAGGCTAACGGGGAATATTTTAAATCCCAAAGGGAACTGGATAATCGAATACAGGCAGTATCCGGAGGTAGAATTTTTTTGATAGCCGCTTCTTGGGGACGACGGATAAAGATATAATGCGCGTTGCTTTTAAAGTAAAATTTGGTATGAAAGGAATCGGTTGCAGAAATCGGTGCTCCTCGAAATAGTTTGCCTAACATTGCGATATCGTTTTTATTTGAATTTGTTTTATCTGAGGAGTCAATATTACCTACCTAAAAAGGGAATGAGATGGGATCAGCATCTGATACAATATAGGCTGATAAGGGCAAGTAGATGAGCAGGAACAATGAGCCAACAGAAAAGATTGAATGGAGTCACAATATGATTGCATTGTTCGAAGATACTTTTCCTGTGCGGGGTAATTGATTGCGGATCTTTGTATATTTTTATATATTTTTTAAATAGTTAAATCAATATTATTTAGAAATATAAAATAAATTATATAGATAATATATCTAACTAATATATGAATCAGATACAGGATGCTGCAAATCTTTTCTTGTTTTACGGCGAGAAAGGTATATCGATAACAGTTTAGAAATTGTCATCACCTGCTAGTCAAATCAGTAAAGTTGTATGGATATAGTAACGATTAGGAAATCAGCGTATGAAAAGGAGTATTGCACATGGAAAAAAAACGATACGATTCAATGTAAGAGTAGATGAAGAAACGAATAGAAAATTGGAAATCATGAAATCACAAAGTAATCAGAGTGTTAGCGAGATACTTCGCGATTTTGCAATTTTACTGCGGATTCTTTTATTGACAAAGTTTCTATCTGCGATTTTGAGCAGATAGTGATTTCTTATATGCGGCAATACATTCTGAAACTTTTCAGAAGCCGTTCGTTTCTTAAAGTAATGGTTCTGCAAGATAATCTGTCGGAATACAAGATTTGTGAGTTGTGGAATATGCGCTGACTGCGTTGGGCGAGTTCATGTGTCCTAGTATTGATGTTATGGCGGAGTGGGGAATGACCTACAAAAAGAAAATATAAAAAAGACGGATACGGTATCTTTTTGGGAAACTGTATCCGTCTTTTTGGTTGCGGAATGGAGGATGCTGGGAATATCGCTTTCTAAAAACAAAGAATATAGGGGAAGGTGGGAATATTCAAGATGTATTAAGTTGGCGAAAAAGGTAAATTTGAAAGGGGAAAAGCAGGTTTTCGTGAACAGGATTTTTTATTCCGGCATGAGGAGCCGTTTGGCTGTGAACTGATCGGTTATGAGTATGTTGGCGTAGCCTCCTTTTAAGGCGGCGCGGATACTGGCTACTTTGGCGGCGCCGCCGGATAAGAGGATGCTGTACTCTTTATGCCGCAGGCTGTCGAGGTCGATGCCGACGGTGCGGTCGTTCAGCTCGTCGTTGGAGATAACGCCGTTTTTATCGAAGAAGCGGGAGCAGATGTCGCCGACGGCGTGGGTCTTAATGTATTCTTTTTCCTCTTTGTCGGCATAGCCGAGACGGAAGAAGAGGGCCGTGTCCCGGACGGTGCCGACGCTGAACAAGGCGATGGTGGCATTGCGGCCTAAGTCGAGGACGCGCCTGATATGGCGGTCTTTATAGACCATGTCCTTGACAATTTTCGAATCAAAAATGACCGGCAGGGGAAGATACTGGGCGGCGGCATCGTAATTTTTGGCGAAGCGCTCCAGGATTTCGTTGGCATATGTTTCGCCTGCGGCTAACGTAATGCCGCCTTCGAGCTGAACGACGAGGGCGTTGTTGAGAGGGTGGGGAATGAGGGCGTGAGCCAGGCTGTGCATGGTTGTTCCCCAGCCGACGCCGATGATGTCGCCGTCTTGGACGATTTTGTTGAGATAGACGGCGCCGCGCTGGCCGATATATTTTTTTATGTCATCTTCGTCTTCAATCGGCGCATTGGCGATGCAGGCGTCTTTCAGATTAAACACTGTTTTTATCCGCTTTGCCAATTGGCTCTGGTCTTCAATGGGATCGAAAATTTCGATGCGGACGAAACCGTTGTCCTTGGCGTATTGGAGAAGCCGCGATACGGATGGGCGGGAAAGGTTCAGCTCCTTTGCGATCTCGCTTTGGTTGTAGCCTGACTGATAGTATAGTTTGGCAGCCGTGATGGCTGTTTTATCTTTTTGGTTCTGCATGGTACACCACCTTGTAGTGAATGCTGATGGACAGATGTACATATTATGGTATTTCCATATGTTTAATTATATCATAGTTATACGACTGTTAGAAAAGGAAATCAAAAAATAGGGGCGATATTTTTTACAATTTAAACTGTATATGCAAATTAAACGATATAGGAAGCTTTGGGATGTATGGTGAATGCACAAAACACATATAATGTAAATAGACTATACGAGATACGCAATTTAACTTAAAATATGTGAATGCCTTATTGAAACTAATTTCAAGTATTACTATAATTAAATTAAAGCATGAATTTCATGCCGTATACGAAAAAGAAGAGAGATAGATAAATGAAAGGAGAATGGTATTATGCAGAAACAGTACATCATGGCTTTAGATGCCGGGACAACGAGCAACCGTGCAATTATTTTTGATGAAGAGTCCCGCATCGTCAGCGTCAGCCAAAAGGAGTTTACACAGCATTTCCCGAAACCGGGATGGGTAGAACACGATGCCAATGAAATCCTTCACACGATGGTGGAAGTCATGCGGACAGCGCTGGAACAAAGCGGCCTGTCGGCGGCAGATATTGCGGCTATCGGTATTACGAACCAGCGTGAAACGGCCGTCGTATGGGATAAAACGACGGGATGCCCCGTTTACAATGCCATCGTATGGCAGTCGCGGCAGACGGCGGATATTTGCGAAGACTTGATAGACAAAGGCTTAGTCGACGAATTTAAGGAAAAAACCGGCCTTGTCATTGACGCATATTTCTCCGGCACGAAGATCAAGTGGATTCTCGATAACGTCGAAGGGGCGCGGGAAAAAGCGGAAAAAGGAGACCTTCTGTTCGGCACCATTGATTCGTGGCTTATTTGGAAACTCAGCGGCGGCACCGTCCATGTAACGGATTATTCCAATGCGTCGCGTACTCTTGTATTCAACATCAACACCCTCCAGTGGGACGACCAGCTTTTGGGTTACTTGGATATTCCTAAGTGCATGATGCCGGAAGTCCGTCCGTCCAGTGAAGTATACGGCACGACGGATCCGTCGATTCTCGGAGCGCCCGTCAAGATTGCCGGCGCCGCAGGGGATCAGCAGTCCGCATTGTTCGGCCAGACGTGTTTTGAACCGGGCATGGCGAAAAATACGTACGGCACAGGCTGCTTCCTGCTCATGAATACCGGTACGGAACCGATCGTATCGAAAAACGGGCTCGTTACGACGATTGCGTGGGGACTCGACGGCAAAGTCGAATATGCTCTTGAAGGTTCGATTTTCGTAGCCGGATCAGCTATTCAGTGGCTCCGCGACGGCATCCGTCTCATCGATACGGCGCCTGATTCGGAATGGGTTGCCAAACGGGTTCCCGATTCGGACGGTGTATACGTCGTTCCGGCCTTTGTAGGTCTCGGCGCCCCGTATTGGGACATGGACGCCCGCGGAATGATTATCGGCATTACGCGCGGCACGACGAAAGCTCATATCGTCCGGGCGACGCTTGATTCCATGGCATACCAGACCATGGACGTTCTCAGCGCCATGGAAGCCGATTCGGGCATTAAGCTGGCATCGCTCAAGGTTGACGGCGGCGCCTGCGCCAACAATATGCTCATGCAGTTCCAGGCCGATATTCTCCGCGTTCCCGTCGATCGTCCGCAGGTTATCGAAACGACGGCTCTCGGCGCGGCGTACCTGGCCGGCCTTGCCGTCGGCGTATGGACGTCGAAAGACGAACTGCGCGACAGCTGGAAGCTCCAGAATCGGTTTGAGCCAACGATGGATGCAGACAAATCGGCAGCATATTACAAAGGCTGGCGCAAAGCTGTCAAACACGCCATGCATTGGCTCAGCGACGAAGACTGATTGCGGCATAAACTGGTACGGAAAGATGGTGTTTGATTATGGATAATTTGGTTGGTGAATTTTTCGGTACGATGGTGCTTATTGCCTTCGGGGCCGGCGTCTGCGCCTGCAATACGCTGACGAAATCAAACGGTCAGGGCGGAGGCTGGATCTGCATTACGGCAGCCTGGGGGTTTGCCGTTACCATGGGCGTCTTTACAGCGACGACGCTGGGCGCGCCGCAGGGCGACCTGAACCCGGCTGTTACACTGGCGAAGACTTTCGTCGGCATATATACGTTTGAACAGTTTGCGGCAACGGCTGTCGTTCAAATTCTCGGAGCTATGCTCGGCGCAGCCATCGTCTGGCTAGCCTATCTGCCTCACTGGGCGGAAACGAATAATCCGGCGGCTAAACTCGGCGTGTTCTGCACGGCTCCGGCTATCCGCAACTATCCGGCGAACTTTCTGTGCGAAATTATCGGCACGTTTTTCCTCGTGTTTGTTATTTGGATGATTTTCTCGAAACAGGTCGGCGCGATTCCTCCCGGCGTAGGGCCTTACGTCGTCGGCATCCTTATCTGGGCTATCGGCCTGAGCTTCGGCGGTCCGACAGGATATGCCATCAATCCGGCTCGTGATTTCGGTCCCCGTCTGGCTCACGCTATTCTTCCCATTGCCGGCAAAGGCGGCTCTGACTGGGGATATGCATGGATTCCTATCGTTGGGCCGATTTGCGGCGCATGCCTGGCGTATATTGTAGCGTCAGCGCTGAACGTGTTTGCATAATATAATTCCATTGCTCCAGGGCAAGTGATATAGGGACTTTTTCGGAAGTCCCTATATTTTTTCGCCTGTATGTCTTATAGAGGCTGGCGGCACCGTATGACAAAAGGCTATGGAATCTGTTTCTGCATGATAAAATTGTATAAATTAAAAATATGGAATTTTGTAAAAATCATATTGCAAATATTTTCAGGCAAATATATAATGAAACTATAAAATATATTTTTGGGCACTGATTATAAAGAGAAAGAGGTTGTGAACATGACTAAACAAGCAGATGTCGTCGTAATCGGCGGCGGTATTACCGGCACAGCCATACTGTATGAATTGGCGAAATATAACCTTCGCGCAGTATTGGTGGAAAAAGAACCGGAACTGGCTGCCGGTACGACAAAGGCCAACAGCGCCATCCTTCATGCCGGCTTCGACGCGCCGACGGGCAGCGTCAAAGCGCGTATGAATGTAGAAGGAAACGCGCTGTATCATGAGTTGAAAGACGAACTGGATTTGGATATCTCGTGGACAGGATCTTTCGTCGCCGCGCTGGATGATGAAGAAATGAGCGTTCTGCAGGAGCTCCTCGAACGAGGAAAAGCAAACGGCGTGCCAGGCCTTGAAATCTGGGACGGCGATAAAGCACGCGAAAAAGAACCGAATATCAGTAAAGACGTCAAAGGCGTCTTGTGGTCTCCTTCGGCCGGTATCTGCTGGCCCTTCGGCCTGGCGCTGGCCTTTGCGGAAAACGCCGTCGTCAACGGTGCTGAAGTTATCAGAGACTGTCAGGTGACCGGCATTACGGTAGAAGACGGCGTTGTCAAAGCCGTTGAAACGGATAAGGGAACGATTGAAACGAAGTACGTCGTCAATGCTGCCGGCGTTCATGCCGACGACGTCAGCCGTCTTGCCGGCGACGATACGTTTACGATTATGCCCCGCCGCGGCGAATATATTCTCTTTGACAAAACGGCGCAGAAAGACCTGGTTTACTCGCCGATCTTCCCGACGCCGTCGAAAATGGGCAAAGGGATTCTGGTCTGCGCCACGACGCACGGCAACGTCTTCGTCGGGCCGAACGCCCACGATCTGGACGGTGCGGAAAAGGACGACACGGCCGTTACGATTCCGGGCATGAACGAAATTATTGAAAAGGCGCGCAAACTCGTGCCGAACATTCCTGTCGGTGCGGCGATTACGGAATTTGCCGGTATCCGCGCCGTATCGAGCACCGGTGACTTCATCGTCGGATCTTCGGAAAAGGCGAAAGGGCTTTACCAGGCCGCAGGCATCCAGTCACCGGGTCTTACTTCGGCGCCGGCTATTGCCAAGGCGATTGCCGGTGAAATCGTTTCCGAAACAGGCGCGTCTGCAAAAGAGGACTGGAAAAAGGGCCGTCCTGCCCAGCCCTGCTTCCGCACGCTCAGTGAAGACGATAAAAAAGCGCTTATTGCCAAGGATCCCGCTTACGGCCGCGTTATTTGCCGCTGCGAAACGATTACGGAAGGCGAAATCATCGACGCTATCCGCCGCCCCGTCGGCGCGCGTACTGTTGACGGCGTGAAACGCCGCACCCGTGCCGGCATGGGACGCTGCCAAGGAGGCTTCTGCGGCCCCCGCGTCACGCAGATACTGTCCCGCGAGCTGAACATTCCTATTACGGAAGTGCGCAAGGAAATGAGAAATTCCTACATGTTTTACGATAAAGAAACGCAGAGCGGAGGTAACGCATAATGGCTGAACAAGTGTATGATATCATTATCATCGGCGGCGGACCGGCCGGTCTTTCCGCCGCGTACAGCGCCTGGGAAAACGGCGCCAAGAAAATTCTCGTCCTCGAACGCGACCGTGAAGCCGGCGGCATTTTGCAGCAGTGCATCCACAACGGTTTCGGCCTGCACCATTTCAAAGAAGAACTGACTGGTCCGGGATATGCGCAGCGCTGCTACGATCTGGTAAAAGACAAGCCGGAAATCGAAATTCTCGTCGATACCATGGTTCTGGACGTTCATGAAGATAAAACCGTTACGGCTGTCAGCCCGAAACACGGCCTCATTACTGTACAGGGAAAGACAATCATCCTGACCATGGGGTGCCGTGAACGGACCCGCGGCGCCATCCGCACGCCGGGCTATCGTCCTGCCGGCGTATTTACAGCCGGCGCGGCGCAGCGCATGGTTAATATGGAAGGATATCTTCCCGGCAAAAAGATCGTTATTCTCGGCAGCGGCGACATCGGCCTCATCATGGCGCGCCGTATGTCCCTCGAAGGCTGCAAGGTACAGGCTGTTCTTGAAATCTGCCCATTCTCCAACGGCCTGACGAGAAATATAGTGCAGTGCCTGTATGACTACGACATTCCTCTGTATTTATCCCATACCATTACGGCCATTCACGGCAAAGATCGTGTGACGGGCATTACGGCGGCGAAAGTCGACGACCATATGCAGCCTATTCCGGGAACGGAATTCGACATTGATTGCGATACGCTTCTTCTGTCCGTCGGCCTGATTCCGGAAAATGAATTGTCCCGCGGCCTTGGTCTTTCCATGCATCCCCTGACGAACGGCCCCATAGTCGACCAGCACCGCGAAACGAGTATTCCCGGCATCTTTGCTGCGGGCAACGTTGTTCACGTTCACGACCTTGTCGACTTCGTGTCGGAAGAAGCGGAAATTGCCGGCAAGTTTGCGGCTCTCAAATCTCTCGGAAAGATGGAAGGCGAAGTTGCCGACGTCCGCGTTGAAGCAGCAGACGAAGTGCGTACCTGCGTCCCCCAGCATATCCGGGCAGCAGCCGAAGGCGAAACGGTGCGCCTGTTCATGCGCGTGCGCCGTCCTCTGAAAAAATGCCGCCTTACCGTTGCCAGCGGCGGCGAAGTGCTGCTTTCGCGGGTATTTCCCGTTGCGAAACCGAGCGAAATGATTGCCGTCAACGTGCCTGCGGACAAGGCGAAAGGCCGTCATGACGACTGGATTGTGTCCGTAAAGGAGGAAGCATAACATGAGTGTGGAAACGAAACAATTAAACTGCATCAACTGCCCCATGGGCTGTTTGCTTACGGTGACGCTGACAGACGGCGCTATTACGGACGTAACAGGCAATACGTGCCCCCGCGGCGAAACGTATGCCCACCAGGAACTGACGAATCCGCAGCGCATGCTCACTTCGACGGTGCGCATTGCCGGCGGCGAGTTGCCTCTGCTGCCTGTCGTATCGAAATCGACGCTGCCGAAGGGCAGAGTTCTTGATTGCGCCAAAGTGCTGCGCGGCGTTGAAGTACAGGCACCCGTCAAGACCGGCGACGTCATCGTTGCCAATATCCTCGGTCTCGGAGTAGACATCGTTGCCAGTCGTGATATGAATAAACTTTGATTTGCGCTGTTTTCAAAACGGCCATGATATGTTCATGGCCGTTTTTTGTTTTCCCTACTTTTTTTGAAAAATAGTGACAAAAAAAAAGGTATTTATGTTGGGAATGTGGAAACTATAATAAGCAGAGTGCCAATCTTATCGTTGGAGGTAATCCATATGACGCTGAGTTTATTTTGGTCGAAATATGCATTGGAGCTGAGGGAACGGAATCTGCGCGATGTTGATGAACTGTACAGCTATGTTATTGCCAGGGAAAAATGGGACTGGTTGTTGAATAAGATTCCGGAGACGGAACAGATAAAAATTTTGCGCGGTCATAATCACGGGGAAGAGTCGTGGACATGCCGCAAATGGCTGGAACAGATGCTGGAGTGGGTGAAGGAAAATAAATCCGAGACAGTATACGAAACAGTAGCTGAACGGCTGCGTGCCGTTGAGGCGAAGCCGGCGGAAGAATTGGAACGGCAGGCCGCCCTTTCTTTGTCGCCGGAAGAACTGGAAAAACTGCAGCAGGCCGGATATTTTCAATGCCTCAGTCAAAACGACAATACGGAATAACTTGTTTATGATAAAAGGAGGTGTCTCATGACCAGTATGCGGCCTATATGGATAGGCATTGTCAGTTTGCTTCTCTTTTTTGCCGCCGCCTTCGGTTCTGCCGAAGCTGCCGGAACGGTGCGGGCTGTCACCATTTCAGGCGAGATCGACAACAGCCAGGCGGCGCTGGTACGCCGCAGCTTGGATGCGGCGGAAGAAGAACATGACAGGGCTCTGCTGCTTATCTTGAATACGCCTGGCGGACAGGCGGACAGTGCCTTGAAAATCCGCGACATGCTCAGGAATACGACGGTGCCGACGATTGCTTATATTTCGTCAAGGGCTTGGTCGGCCGGCGCTTTGCTCGCCCTGTCTTGCCGCCATATCGTCATGGCGCCCGGAAGCAGCATCGGCGCTGCCGAACCGATTCCGGGCACGGAAAAAAATATTGCCGCCATGAGATCAGAATTCAGCGCGACGGCTTCGCAAATGGGCTACAACCCCCGCATTGCCGAGGCGATGGTCGACAAAAGTCTCGGCTTTCCCGGATATGCCGAAGTCGGAAAGATATTGTCGCTGTCTGATGTGCAGGCCCGCGAGCTGAATATATCTGCCGGCACGGCTAATTCGCCGGAAGAAGCCCTTAAACTGTTCAGCCTGGGTGATACTGTCGTAGCGTATGAAGAACAGAATTGGAAAGATATGTTTGTAGGACTGCTGCAGAACAACTACGTCCGCATGATATTCATCGCGTTGATATTGGCGGCTGTGTTTGCGGAAATCAAAACGGCCGGCATGGGCGTCGGGCTGGTGGCGGCTGTCGTGCTGGGCGGGCTGCTTTTTTTGTCCGGCGATGATTCGCTGGGAGATAACCTCATCGTGCTTGGCGCGTTTATCGGCAGCCTTTTTCTTGTCGGGCTGGAAATCGCTACGCCCGGCGCCGGTATTTTCGGCCTTCTCGGCGTCGTCCTGCTTTTCGGCAGTCTGTTCTATACGTTGGGGGCTACGCTGGATGCCATATACATTCTGGCTGGCGGCACGGTTCTTTCCCTGGTGCTGTTTTATTTTATGGGAAAGCATTTGCCGAAAAGCCGTGTTCTGGCCAAAGTGATGCTGAAAGATCAGTCGACGAAGGAAAAAGGGTATTCGTCGCAAAGTGATAAAAGCAAGTATTTATACCAGTACGGAAAGACGATAACAATATTGCGGCCGTCGGGAATCGTACGTATCGGCAAGGACCGCGTCGATGCCGTATCTGCCGGCTCGTTCATTGAACGGGATGTTGAAGTCCGTGTCGTCGAAGTCGAAGGGAGCCGCGTTGTCGTAGAACCGGTTCCTAAACGCAATGCATAAAGGAGGTTACCGCTTATGTCTTTACTATCCGCTGTGGCAATTCCCCTTGTTCTCATCGTTTTTATTGTTGCCGTCATTTCGCTGTTTCTGCATTTCGTGCCGCTCGGGCTGTGGATTTCCGCTATGGCGGCCGGCGTATCGGTCGGTATTGTCAATTTGATCGGAATGCGGCTGCGCCGTGTCGTGCCGTCAAAAATCATCCTGCCTCTGGTAAAAGCCAATAAAGCGGGGCTTAATGTCAATGCCAATCAGCTGGAAGCGCATTACTTGGCCGGCGGCGACGTGGATCGCGTCGTCGATGCGCTCATAGCAGCTCATCGGGCGACGATGGCCCTGACATTTGAACGGGCCTGCGCTATTGATCTGGCCGGACGGGACGTACTGGAAGCCGTGCAGATGAGCGTTAATCCGAAAGTTATTGAAACGCCGTTTATTTCTGCCGTTGCGCAGAATGGCATCGAATTGAAAGTCCGCGCCCGCGTGACGGTGCGCGCAAATATTGACCGCCTTGTCGGCGGCGCCGGCGAAGCGACGGTCATTGCCCGCGTCGGCGAAGGGATTGTAACGAGCGTCGGCTCGGCGAGCGATCACTCGCAGGTATTGGAAAATCCCGATGAAATTTCAAAAACCGTATTGAATAAAGGCCTTGACGCCGGAACGGCCTTTGAAATACTATCTATCGATATTGCCGACGTCGACGTAGGACGCAACATCGGCGCGCGCCTCCAGACCGATCAGGCGGAAGCGGACAAGCAGATCGCCCAGGCAAAGGCGGAAGAACGGCGCGCCATGGCCGTGGCCAAAGAGCAGGAAATGCAGGCTTATACGCAGGAAATGCAGGCCAAGGTCGTCGAAGCGCAGGCAGAAGTGCCGCTGGCTCTGGCCCAGGCGCTGCGGGACGGCACCTTAGGCGTAATGGATTATTACAACATGAAGAATATCATGGCAGATACGGAAATGCGGGCCGCCGTGGCGCAGGCCGGCATTCCGAAGGCAAAAAAAGCGCCCCCGTCGGACGAAAGCCGGAAAGGAAGTCATCCGGCAGATGAAGAAGTATAAGTAAGCAGGTGATACAATGGACAGCATTTTTGACGGAACCCTTTTCAGTTACCTCATTCCTATCGTGCTGATTGTATTATTTTCCCTGCCCGATGCGCTCCGCAGGAAACGGAAATACCCCAAACGGACGAAACCGGCGCCGCAGCCGGAAAGCCGCCGGCAGACGGAGGAAAGGAATACTGCGCCGCAGCCGTCGCCTGTGCCGACGGCTGGAAGAAAACTGCGGCCAAGAGTTGAGCCGCGGCAGGTACGGCCCCCGGTTCAGCGCGATCTTCCTGCTTCCGTACCTGCGGCAGCTGTGACTGCGGCAGCGCCGCCTGTTCCGCCGGCGGCGGTTCATAGAACGGAGGAGCCGTGGAGCCGATTGCCGGCGCCGGCAAAAGAACTGTATGCCGGCATTATCTGGTCGGAACTGCTCCAGCCGCCTCTGGCGTACCGGCGGAAAAAACGCTGAATCCCTATATAAGCGAGGATACATGATGATACGAGAAACGAAGATACATATAGACGGTATTCCTGCCCTCCAGATTACCTGCGGCGATATGCCGAAAGGCGTCGTTTTATTTTATCATGGCTGGACGTCGCGGAAGGAGTACCAGGCGCTGCGCGGCCGCATATTGGCCGCATACGGATACGATGTCCTGATTCCCGATGCCGTCAATCACGGCAGCCGGGGCGCCATTGATTATGAACAGCCGTCGGCGTACGGGGATTTCTGGCAGACGATTTTCCAAAACCTGCGGGAAGTACCGCTTATATTGGAATACATACGGCAATGGCGCCGTCACTTGCCCTGCGCCGTCATGGGCCATTCTATGGGCGCTTTTACGGCGCTCGGCGTCATGACTCATTATGATGCGTTTTGTACGGCCGTAGCTATGAACGGATCGGGCTGGTGGGATGAGTCGGACCGGCGTTTCCGGGCGGCGCTGCATATGAATGATTTCCGCGGCAGTACAATGCTGGCTATGCAGCTGCGGGCCATGGATCCCTATGCGTATACGGACAGGCTGGCAGGACGGTCCGTGCTGGCGCTGAACGGCAGGGACGACGGCGTCGTCGATCATTCGGCGCAGGTATTATATATGGATAAGATAAGGGCCGACAGCCGTATCCGGAGCCGTCTGACGATGTATGACGGGCTGGGGCATTTTGTAACGACCAATATGATGGACGAAGCCGTGCAGTGGCTGGATGCGGAAACAGCCGGATATTTTGGCAGAACGTGCTGATGACAAAAACTACTCATCTGATAGC
The DNA here is from genome assembly GCA_964507845.1 of uncultured Megasphaera sp. Taxonomy (GTDB): domain Bacteria; phylum Bacillota; class Negativicutes; order Veillonellales; family Megasphaeraceae; genus Megasphaera. Next base: position 56,034 of record CAZDQW010000010.1, on the reverse strand, counting down.
TGCGGTGAGTAGTTTTTTTGCATAACATAAAAATTTTATGGAAACCGAACAGACGGGAGGACAGGCGTATGACATTACCGACGATATATATTGCAGCCTGCGGCGGCACTATAGCCGGAAAGGCTGCGGCCGCCGACGACCTGACGGGATATGAGTCAGGGACGGTGACGCTGGAAGAAATACTGGATTCCGTGCCGTCCGTGAGGAAGTATGCCGATGTGAAAGGCGGAGAATTCTGCCGCATAGATAGTTCGGATATGACGGAAGCATTATGGATAAAATTGGCGCAGCAGATACAGGATCTGGCGGACCGGGACGATATTGACGGCATCGTTGTCACGCATGGAACGGATACGATGGAAGAAACGGCGTATTTTCTTCATTTGACGGTCCGGACGAAAAAGCCGATCGTTTTTACGGGGGCCATGCGGCCGGCAACGGCAGTCAGCGCCGACGGACCTCTGAATTTGCTGGAAGCCGTGCAGACGGCAGCTGACGGAGCAGCCGGAAAGTACGGCGTGCTGATCGTTATGAACGGGCGGATTTACAGCGCCCGCTTCGCCGAAAAGACGGATACGGTGCATGCCGATGCGTTTACGGGCCGCCAGACCGGATATGCCGGACTGGTGCAGGATGGAAAACCTGTGTTTTATCAAGTTTCACTGAGCCGGCATACGTATCGGTCCGACTTTTCCTGCCGGCTCGTGACGGCTCTGCCGCCGGCAGCCGTCATATACTGTCATGTCGGCATGGAAGCCTGCGTCGCAGCCGTCGTAGCGTCGGGCGTCGCAGCTGTCGTCGTTGCCGGATTGGGCCACGGCCGCATGCCGGATACGGTGTGGCAGATGCTGAAGGCCGCCATGAAGGAAGGACTTATCGTTGTCAGGGCCAGCCGGACGCTGGGCGGCGCCGTTTCGCCGGCTGCTGAATATGCCGGCACGATCTGTGCCGGCAGCCTGACGCCGCAGAAAGCAAAGATTGCCGTGCAACTGGCGATGCTGCAGACAAGGCGCGCCGAAGATATACAGCGCCTCATAACAGCGTATTAGCAGGGCCTGCCGTTTCTATCCGGGCGGTTGGTTTCCTATTTTTTTGAGTTGTGATACAATAATAACGATTACGCATGAACAAACGCGCAATCTGACATAAAAGGAGAGATGAATTGATGAAACAGTGCATGAAGCTTTTCGTTGCCGCGGCACTGGCGGCCAGCGTCGGCACGGCGGCATTCGGAGCCAATGAAAAGACGCAGCTTCAGGATATCGGCACATATTGGGGGAAGACGGCTGTTCAGTATTTTTACGATCATCAATACGTCACCGGCGCCAACGGGAAATTTATGCCTGATGAAGACATTACCCGCGAAGGAGTGGCAGTGATTATTGACAACCTGATCGGCGAAGACGGCAATGCGCCGGAAGCGACTTATACGGACATAAAAGGAAGATGGTCCGCAAAGGCCATCGCATCTCTGGTAGATAAGCAGATCATGCAGGGATACAGCGACAACACATTTAAACCGGCGCAGAAGATACAGCGGGAGGAATTTGCCGTCATAGCCTACAATTACATGAGTTATAAAGGACTGGCTCCCGCATCCGGAAAAATACCTCGCTTTGCCGATGAAGAAATCATTTCGCCATGGGCAAAAGAAGCTGTCGGCGCGATGACGGCGGCCGGTTACATGAGCGGTTCGCAGAACCGGTTTAACCCGAGAGGATACGTAACGCGGGGCGAGGCGGTCAACGTGCTGTACCGGATCATTATGGACAAAGGCGGTGCTGCGGAAGAACCAGCGGCAGTCTCGCCGGTATCTGACGGAAAGACAACCCGGGCTGGCGAAAGGCAGGAAAAAGCGGCCGGCGCTGCGGTAAAACCGGCTGATACTTCACGAAACGTGCAAAAGGCTGCCGAAGCGCGGCAGGAATATGCAGAAACAACGGCGTCCGATCCTGCGGCAACGCCGGAAGAACTGTCTGTTGAAACGAAAGTATTTAAAGATATTGCGGAAGTGTACGGATCCATTAAAAAATTTGCCGATGACGGCATCATGTACTGGCAGGGAAATACGCTTCATATCGGCGTAAAAACGCGGGCGAACCGGAATAAGTTGGAGACGGTTCTCATGGATGATCCGGATATTCCTGCCGAAATTATTTATTTGCAGACAGCAAGACGCAGTTATGCTGATTATAAACGGATGATGGAACAGGCCAGACAGATATACCTGGCGACAGAAGCGACAAATGCGCCGGTGCGGACGGAAGTCGATTATCTTAATGAAAAAATAGTGCTCATCGTTCAGTCTGTTTCTGATGAGACGAGAAAAAATTTGAACGACGAACTCGGCAGCGCGCTGCGCATCATCGTTCAGTAAATTTTCCAAAAAGGAGCGTTGGTATATGAAATGCAAAGCATGGGCGACCGCCGCTATTGCTGCCGCCGTTTTGTCGGCTGCGCCTGTTGCGGCGGAAGCGCCGTATAAGGACATAGCCGGTTTAGCGGAGAGGAATGCCGTCGATTATTTGTATGATGTGCAATGTCTGGTATTTGCCGCAGGTGATAGTTTTCTGCCGGATAAGGTGATGACGAGGGGCGAGACGGCGCAGCTCATTTTCAGCGCTGCCGCAAACATATCTCTTGACGATGCTGAATTTACGGACGTTGCTCCCGGACGGGCCGGCGACGCCATAGCAGCTCTTTCGGCGCAGGGCATTTTGTCGGGGTATAAGGACGGATCTTTTCAGCCTGACAAAGAAGTGACGCGGGAAGAATTTGCCGGTATTATTTACCAGTACCTGCAGTACTGCCATATGGCCGATATGGACGGCGCCGTTGAAACGTACGCAGACGAAGACAGCATTTCCGAAGGGGAACTGCGGGCCGTGCAGGTACTGCACAGCAAAAATATCATGGTGCCGGAAGACGGCCTGTTCCGACCGAAAGACGGGATAACCCGCCGGGAAGCGGCTAAAGCCGTATATCAATTAATCCGTTCGGACGATGAGTATATTTCTCATGTGCAGATACAGCAGCAGGTCATGAAATGTCTCGATGCCGAATACGGCTCTACGTTGACGTACTTTACCAGAGGAACCATGTATTGGGACGGCGATACGCTCGTGTTGGGCATAAAAGGGAAGCCCGGACGGTTCCTGACCTCCCGCATTAAAGATACTGTTTCGCGGCCCGACGCCGTTTCCATCCGCCGAGTCAGCCTGAGTCGCAGCGATTACGAACGGATGCTGAACCGGGCCGTCAATACGCTTGTTCAATTTGAAGGCGTTCAAAATTATATCGGCGCCGTTCCTGATTACATTCATGAGCAGATCGTCGTTACGGTGCGCCGTCCTGTCAGTGAACAGACGCTGCAGGAGTTGACGAAACGGATAAGGGCGGGAGCTGTGCGTATTGAAACGATTGCCGCTCCGGGAAAACCTGTGCAGGTTCAGGAAAACATATCGGACGGCGTCGGCAGCGCCAAGGAAAGGCGGGAACGCCGCGACGATGCGCCGAACTATTCGCCGCTCGTAGACCAGGCGACTTCCCGTGCCATTGCTTCCGTTGAAAATGATGTGATGTAATGTATTAGGAAACAGCAACATGAATACAGGCAGTACCGATAGGCACTGCCTGTATTTTTCCTGCGCGTTAGTTTTCAGAGGGAAGCAGCAGGTCTTTCAGTTCGCTGCACGATGATATGAGGAAATCGGGACGGACGGTTTCCAAAAAATCTTTGCTGCGGAATCCCCACGAAACGAGTATGGAAGGAAGGCCGGCGTTGGCTGCCGTTTCCCTATCGACTTCTGAATCGCCGATGTATACGGCCTCGTCAGGTCGGCAGCCCAGCCGGGACAAGGCTTCATATATCATGTCCGGCGCCGGTTTCCTGGGGATTTCCGGCGATGCGCCGATAGAAAAGTCAACGAGTCCGGCAAAAAACTCGTCATGAAGCGCCGTTACGGCAGCATGACCTTTGTTGGAGACAATAGCCGAACGGCAGCCGCGGCGCCGCAGTTCCTGCAGCAGGGACGGAATGCCGCTGTACGGGCGGGAGCGGCTGCGGCAGTGAGCTGTATAATAGGCGTTGAATTCTTCTGCCATTTGTGCCTGCAGATCGGCCGGCGCATCGGGCGCTGTCCGGGCAATAAGGCCGGCATAGCCGTATCCGAGGCCGGCGCGCACTTGGTCCGGCGTTTGCGTCGCCAGGTGATGGCGGCCGAAAATATAATTGATGCTGTAAGTCAGTCCGTCGAGCGTATCGAGGACGGTGCCGTCCAAATCAAATAAAATTGCTTTGTACGGCAGATTAATGCTGTGCGGCATGAACTACACCTTCTTTTATTTCATTTGATTATAGTATACTGCCTGGCGCGGTATTTGTCTAAAAAATCAGGAAGGTGCAGCTGCCTGCCGGAAAATCCGGTAGTGATAAAATAATTTCGATGTGATACAATAAGAAAAAATGTTGGCAGATCTATGATGGAGGAGAGTGCAAGATGGCCAGTTTTTTACCTTATGTAATTGTTGCCGGCGTAATGCTGATCTTCTTCGCCGTTTGTTATATTTTGTTTTCCGGCGATGGAAACGGCAAGGAGAATGAAAAAAAATCCCAGCCGCCGCATGCCGAAAAGATCCGGCCTAAAAGGTCGGTGCGCGTGGCGCCGGAAGAGATTGTCCATACGGCGCCGGTACCGAAACTGTCCGGCGTCACAGTGAAAGAACGGCAGGAAAACCCTGCCGAGACGGCATTTGTAACGACGAAAGGCGAAGTTGTGCGCCGCAGCGGCGGCGAAATCGTTTATGAAGAAGCCCGGCGGCCGGCGGAGGAAAAATACGAAGAAGTAGCGGACCGCACATGTGTTTTATCCCGCGAGGAACTGGTAAAAGCCATGGAACAAAGCGGTAAAGCTGCGGAAGAAAAAGACGGCCGCGAAAAGACGGCAGAAGATATTACGCTCACCGATATGGCGGCTGTCGTCGCAGCGGATCTGGCGGAAAAAAGCAGTCCGGAAAAAGGAGCGCCGCGCCGTATCGTGCAGGAAGTCATGGAAGAAACGGCGAAGGCCGCGGCAAGACAGCACGGCGATGTTTCCGATGAGACGCAGGTGATCAGTCCTGCCGAACTGCGGAAAATGCAGGATGAACGGCCTGCCCTGCCGGATAAGACGCAGTTTGTCAGCAAACCGCTTCATGACGACGGCGAAAGCGCCGGAGAAGAAATAAATGTGGCTCCGGCATCCCGGCAGGGGAAGAGCCCCTGGGGCAATGATGCGAAGGCAAAAGCCGTTCCGCTGAACCGGTCATCGATCTGGAGTACGCTGCCTGATGCCGACTCGCCTGTCGTCAGGCAATGCACCGCCCATTTTCTCAGTCAGTACGGCATGGTGACGGCGGACATGAAAAAACGGGCCGAACGGATTACCGTCGCCGCCTTTCAGCGGATTGACTGCAGAAACGACAGTGAGCGGAAGAAAGCGCTGGAGCCGCTTATCGTGCAGGAAGCGCTGCAGAACGTCCAGAAAGCTTACGCCGCCCATCCAAAAGACTATGTCGCCGCACTGGCCCTGCAGGCTTTTGCCGACATAGCGAAGGGATCGCCCGTATCGACGCGCCATCTTATTGCCGTCGACGCGCTGAAAGTCATGCCGTATTTATCGGACGGCCATTATAATATTTTGTCTATCCTGCTGTTGTTTTTGTATTCCAGAAATTCCCATAACGTAGACAAAAAATCATTTGAACAGTATATCCATAAATATGTCATTCCTTTTTTGGACGATTTCCCGACGGAACAGCCCTATTATCAGCAGCTGGACTACCTGCACTGCACGGCGATTGAAAATAAAGAAACCCGTTTTGCGGAAATCCTGGCCGATTCCTATCCGCTGCTGTTCCGGTACCGGGGCATAACGGAAGAAGAACTGCGCAAGGCCCTGAAAGGACAGGTAATGCCGGCGGCCTTTGTCGTTCCGTCGTTTAATTCGCCGCTTGTAAAATTAGCCATAATTGACGAAAATATGGCAACGCGCTTTTTCCGCCTTGCCGGCGTCTCCGACCGGGCCGTGCAGGCGAATATCCTGCGGCTGGCCAAGAAGCGTCCTGCTGACTTCAGCGGGGAAGAAGCGCTGGATATTATGGAAGATATTTCGCCCGTCCTGGCGGATGTCAGCGACATATGGGACAGCACGATGCTGCGCGTGTCGACGCTGTCCCTCCTGGGACTGTATTTGGCGCAGGGATATGTAAAAGAACAAATCGGGGAAGAATTTGATGTATCCCGCTGGTTTTCATAAGGAGGAATTGGTATGAAAAAAATTCGAAAGGCCGTTATTCCCGCGGCAGGATACGGCACGCGATTTCTGCCGGCAACCAAAGCGACGCCGAAAGAAATGCTTCCGATTGTCGATAAGCCGACGATTCAATATATTGTGGAGGAAGCGCTGCAAAGCGGCATTGAAGAAATTCTCGTTATCAGCGGCCATGCCAAACGAGCCATTGAAGATCATTTTGATACCAATCCCGGCCTTGAAATGCATTTGGAGAGCCAGGGCAAGCCGGAGATGCTGAAAATGGTGCGCAGCATTTCGGAAATCAACATTCATTATATCCGTCAGAAACATATGCGCGGATTGGGAGACGCTATTTTATGCGCCCGTTCCTTTATTGACGATGAACCGTTTGCCGTACTGCTCGGCGACGACGTCGTGTACAACGAAACAAACCCGGCGCTCCGGCAGATGATGGAAATATATGACGAGATGGGCGCTACGATACTGGGCTGTCAGGAAGTGCCGGAAGAAAAAGTATCATCCTACGGCATCATAAAAGGCGTCCCGACAGAAGAGAAAAGCGTCTTGCGCGTCACGGACATGATAGAAAAACCGACTGTTGCGGAAGCGCCGAGCCGCATGGCCGTACTGGGACGGTATATTCTTACGCCGGATATTTTTGAAATCCTCGCCAGGACGGAACCGGGCAAGGGCGGCGAAGTTCAGCTGACCGATGCGATCCAGCTCATGGCGGCGCGCGAAGCTGTGTACGCCTATTGCTTTAAGGGCAAGCGCTATGATGTAGGCGATAAATTGGGATTTTTAAAGGCAACTGTTGAATACGCCTTGCGGCGGCCAGATCTGGGAGACGCTTTCGGCGAATATTTGAAACAGTTAGTTGAAAAACAATATTCATAAAGGAATCTGCCGTATGCTTATAGTTTGAATACGGCAGATTTTTTTCTGGCTGCCGTGATAGGGATCGTCTGCTTTTCCGATGCGGGGCATACGGAGAAATCAGTTTTTTTTCGCACCGAGAGGATGGGCGGAGAAAATAATTATTATCAAAATGTTTACAGTGTTTACTTTTTCATGTATAATAAAGACTATAAGTAAGTATCAATATGTAGTTGGTAAAGGAGAGGTATGTATGTTTCAGAACAGTGATTTTTGGATTGGATTAGGCATTGGCATCGTTGCCGGCGTATTTGGTTATAAACTGCTTACGGAAAGAGAACGGCAGCTTCTCGCGCTGCAGCAGCCTGCGGCCGGCGCCGTATCGGCAAACATTCCGCTGGCCGAATTACAGCGTCAGAAAGAAGAATTAGAAGACATGATTGCAGCACAGGAAGCAGCAACAAAATAGTACAACGGATGAATAAAAGACTGTTGCCTTTGTGGTGATGGTCTTTTTTTGCAATTATGATGCCATAAATAGGAAAAGGGGTTGCCTTTACGTGCTTCCTGTATCGAAATGGGATTTCATTATCCGGACTGTGCGGATTTCATCCTATATTCCGGGCCGCATCCGCCTGCACAGCCGGAAGCTGGTAGGTAATGCGGAACTGGCTGGGAAGGTTTACGCATATGTCGCAAGCTATATGGAAATTGATAAAGTAGAAGTAAATACAGCGACCGGTTCCGTCCTGATATTGTACAGGCCGCAAATTCTGCGGGCCAATAAGGAACTGGCGCGGGTAGAGCAGTACATTATGAATCATGCAGAAAGGAGAGGATGACCATGTCTTATGCTTCTGGATTTATGGTCGGAGCTTCGATTGGAAAAGCCATACATAATCTCATGTGCCCGGACGGTGCAGCCTCCAGCGGAAGGACTGCGCCGCCGCAGGAAACGGCTCCTTTTTTCGGTACGCCGGCAGATATTCCCGTATTCAGCCGTGCCGCCGCATCTCCGGGCCGGCGCCGTTACCGTGCCGCGGCAATCGTGCAGAACCGGGCGCTGGCAGATATGCTGTGCCGTGGGCTGTGCCGCCTGGCCGGCATCGATGCCGTGGAAGCCAATATACTGACAGGAAGTTTGCTTATCCGTTCTTCCGATGAAGCGCTGCTTGACAGAGTAGAGCATTTTCTGGGGACGCGCCTGTTTCGGCCGGTTTCCGGCTGCGTGCCGCCGGGAGGAGGTATGAGCCAGCCGCAGCTTTCGGCCTATGCGGAAACGCTGCTTGATACGCTTGACTTGTTCAGCCGGTTTATTTCCCGAAATACGGCGAACGTGCTGGATCTGCGTTCTCTGGTGTCTCTGCTTTTTATCGTCAGGGGAATGCGGAAAATGATTGCACTGAACCAGCGTCCGTCGGGGCCGCAGATGTTGTGGTGGGCGGCATCATTGATGAGAGGACGGAGATAATCATGTATACGTGCTGTACGATACGGCTTCACAGTACGATTCCATTGCGGATGAGGCCGGTACTCAGCGTGAAGCTGCGTCAGATTCCCGGCGTGGCGTCGGCTTCGTCCGACGGGAACCGCGTGACTTTTTATTACAGGGGGAAAACCGATCTGCGGTTTATCCAGACGTTTGTCCGCGCTTTTGAAGCAAGGTACGGAAAAAAGAAGGAAGAAAAGAAAGACTGGGATGTGGCGGCGTACCGGCGCGAAGCCGTTATTTCCGTAGGCGGATTTATTGCCATGAATATCCTGCGCAAGACAAACCCTGAATTTTACGACGGCATTCTCTTATTCCGCCGGCTCTTTACCTTATATATAGCCAGGCGGTTTATACAAAACGGCGTCATGGGTCTGGTCAGGGATCGTCAGGCCAACGCCGATACGCTGACGGCAACGGCAGTGGCGGCGTCCGTGCTGGCCGGGAAACCGGAATCGAGCCTGACGCTCCTTGCGCTGTCGAACGGCGCGGAAATGCTGACGGAATACGCCGCCGAACGGGCGCGCCGGCAAATTTCCGGCCTGCTGAAATTAGACCAGCGCGACGTCTGGATCGTTGAAAACGGCAGGGAACGGAAAGTACCGGTCGAATCGCTGAAAGTCGGCGACTGCATTGCTGTCCATTTAGGCGAAAAGATATGCATTGACGGAGTTGTCGTTGCCGGCAACGCCGCCGTCAACCAGGCTTCCATTACAGGCGAGTCGAATCCGGCCATCAAACAACCCGGCTCCTTCGTCTACGCCGGCAGCGTCATCGAAGCGGGCGACCTCGTCGTAAAAGTCGAAAAAATAGGCGCCGACACGTCGCTGGCCCAGATTATCCATTTGGTGGAAGAAGCGCAGACGCGAAGGGCTCCCGTTCAGAATTTTGCCGACAAAATGGCCAATATGTTGGTGCCGATTTCCTTTATCGGCGCTGCTATCGTCTACGGCGCGACGAAGGACTGGCAGCGCGTGCTCAATCTTCTGTTCATTGATTTTTCGTGCGGCCTGAAACTGTCGACGGCTACGGCTATTTCGGCGGCTATCGGCATGGCGGCCCGAAAAGGGATCCTCATCAAAGGCGGAAACTATATTGAAAACCTGGCTGAAATCGATACGGTCGTCCTGGACAAGACGGGGACGATTACCCTCGGCGTGCCGCAGATTTCCCACATTGCGGCGATGCCCGGCGTCGATGAAAAAGAGATGATTCTGCTGGCGGCGTCGGCGGAAATGCATTCCGTCCATCCGCTGGCTGTTGCGATACAAAAATACGTGGCGGCCCAGAAATGGGAAATTCCTCCTCATGATGATTCCGAAACCGTCGTGGCCCGCGGCATGAAGGCTTCCGTTCCGCCTTTCGGCGAATTTGCCGGCGGAGACGTTCTCGTCGGGAGCCGCCGTTTCATGGTGGAAGAAGGCGTGCAGGGCGTGCCTGAAAAGAGCGATAAATCATGGGGGAAAAATCTTCTGTTCGTGGCCAAAGACGGGGTATATATCGGCTGCCTGACCATTCAGGATCCCATACGGCCGGCCATGAAGAAGACGCTGAACCAAATGCGGCGCATCGGCGTCGACGAAATCGTCATGCTGACAGGCGATTCCAAAGATGTTGCCGCCGAAGTGGCGCATGAAATGGATATTGATTCGTACCATGCGGAAATATTGCCGGAAGATAAGGCCAATTATGTCATGAAGCTGCAGAAACGGGGCAGCGTCATGATGGTCGGCGACGGCATCAACGACGCGCCGGCTCTGGCCTTTGCCGATATCGGCGTCAGCCTGGGCGGGAACAAGACGGATATTGCCGCGGAATCGGCGGCCATTACGATCCGGTCCGAAGACCCGGAAAAACTGTGCGACGCTTTGAAAATCGGCAGGCAGACGATGAAAATTATCAACCAGAACTTTACGGCGACCATCGTCGTCAACTCGGCGGCCATGCTGCTGGGCGCCCTGGGACGCATCAGTCCTTTATGGGCGGCCGTTATTCATAATACGGCAACGCTGGCCGTCGTCATGAACAGCGTCCGTATTCTCGGCGTGCCGGGAAAATCGGCGAGGCTGTAAAACATCAGCATGAACTCAGGCAGGAACGTTTTATCCGTTCCTGCTTTTTCATTTTGAAAGACATATTGACAAAAAGGCGTTTCAGACATATAATTCTCATGAATACATCACCGAATTAGTCATGTTATATGCCATAGGGGCGTCATGTACCATGCCTAACTATTGAAGGAGTGAAATATATGTTGGAACTGCAGCATGTATCTTTTTCCGTAACCGATGAAAACGGTACGAAAGAGATTGTAAAAGACATTACCCTTTCTATTGCAGAGCAGCAGTTTGTCGTCATTACCGGCCCGAACGGCAGCGGCAAATCAACGCTGGCGAAGCTGATTGCCGGCATTGAAAAGCCCACGAGCGGCCGGATTTTGTTTGACGGAAAAGATATTACGGGATGGGATATTACGAAGCGGGCAAAGCACGGCATCAGCTATGCCTTTCAGCAGCCTGTGCGTTTTAAGGGCATTACCGTGGCAGATCTGATCGGTCTGGCGGCGGGGAACCAGAAACTCGATAAGTGCGTGATCTGTCAATACTTGTCGGAAGTAGGACTGTGCGCCGAAGATTATATTAACCGGGAGGTGGACGACTCCTTGTCGGGCGGCGAACTGAAGCGCATCGAAATTGCCACCATTGTCGCCCGCCGTCATACGGCGCTGGCTATTTTCGACGAACCGGAAGCAGGCATCGACTTGTGGAGCTTCCACAAGCTGATCAAGGTATTTGAACGGATGCATGACAACAAACAGTCTATCCTCATTATTTCTCATCAGGAACGGATTTTAAATATTGCCGACCAGATCATTCTCATTGCCGGCGGTGAAGTACAGAAGATAGGCACGAAGCATGAAATCATGCCGGAATTGATGGATGTTGCAGGTAGCTGCAAGTTTTATAAGGAGGAAAACTGATGGATAAGATTCAAGCGCATTTGCTGGAAGTCATAGCCGATCTGCACGGCATTCCCGAAGGGGCTTACAATATCCGCTCGAACAGCAAGAGTATCGGCCGTTCGTCGACGGCTCACATAGAAATCGAATCGCAGAAAGACCGGGACGGCCTGAACATTTACATAAAGCCGGAGACAAAGCACGAATCGGTCCATATTCCCGTCGTCATGAACCAGGCGGGGCTGAAGGAAACGGTATATAATGACTTTTATGTCGGCGAAGGCGCCGACGTCGTCATCGTTGCCGGATGCGGCATACACTGCGGGAGCGACGACGGTTCGCAGCACGACGGCGTTCATACCTTTCATATCGGCAAAAATGCCCGCGTCAAGTACGTGGAGAAGCATTACGGTGACGGCGACGGAAACGGCCGGCGGATTATGAATCCCGAAACGATCGTCCATATGGAAGAAGGTAGCTATATGGAAATGGAAACGACGCAGATCAAGGGCATCGATTCGACAAAACGGGTGACGAAGGCCGATTTGGCGGCAAATGCCACGTTTATCGTTAAAGAAAAGCTCATGACCCACGGCCGGCAGACAGCAGAAACGGATTTTGAAGTCGAACTCAACGGCAGAGACTCCAGCACTGACGTCGTGTCCCGCGCCGTTGCCCGCGATCGGTCGCACCAGATTTTCCGGGCGAAGATCATCGGCAATGCGCACTGTCACGGCCATTCGGCCTGCGATTCCATCATTATGGACGACGCGAACATTTCGGCTGTTCCGGAACTGACGGCAAACGACGCCGACGCGGCGCTCATTCATGAGGCGGCTATCGGAAAAATTGCCGGCGAACAGCTGACGAAACTCATGACGCTGGGACTTACGGCGGAAGAAGCGGAAGAAATGATTATTCAGGGATTTTTAAAATAACATATCATGCGGAAACGGCCGGCCTTTTGCAAAAGGCCGGTTTTTTGCGGCGGCAGGAGAATAAGACCGGTTCAGCTATGACGCTGCGATAAGAAACAAAACTGCACTTAAATGGTGTTGATTCGCTTGACGGGCCGTGCTATAATAAGATAAACGTTGATGAGCATAGAGCCTGCTCTGCAGAAGTGTTACACGTAAAGGGGAGGATACCATGAAAATAGAAGAAGGAACGATTTTGTCCGTTGAAGAAAACGGTCTGGCGGAAGTAAAGGTCGGCCGCCATTCGGACTGCATGGCCTGCGGGGCCTGTCCCGGTGCGGAACATATCGTTGTCAAAGCCTTGAATCCCGTAGGGGCCCAGGTCGGGCAGCATGTTAAATTCCAGGTACGGGAAGTCAATGTTATTATCGGCGCTTTTGTCTGCTTTATCATGCCGCTCTTGGTTGCTGCCGCCGGCGCCGCTGCCGGTCACTGGATCGGAGCTGCCAGCGGCTGGGATACGGTATATGCTGCCGCCATCGGCGGCAGCGCCGGTTTGATCATCGGCGTCGTCGGCGTCAAGCTCTTTGATCGTTCGCTGACGAATGACCTCAACGCCAAGCCGAAAATTATCGAAATTTGCCGGTGACATCCGGCTTAACAGGGCATTGCGTATTTTCTGCAGTGCCCTGTTTGTGTTTCAGCGGATAACCGAAATTGCTTTCGTATTCCGGCTGTGATTGCACTTTACTATTCGGCGCCTGCGCAGGACGGCAAAGTGCAAATTTTTTGTTTTATAGAGAAAAACAGATGCCGCAAACAAAAAAATCAGAAAAATGCGGAATTTTTTTCAAATATAACAATTTATAAATAAATTATTATAAATTGTGCAAATACCTTGCATGAAGAAAAAATACAGTAAAATATTATGTAATATTTTAAGCAAACGATGAAAAACAGAGGAGCGGAAATCCTGATTTTTTTTCAAAAATTATTTGCCAAAGAGAAATTTGCGGTGTATAATGATGCCTAAATCACATACGATGTGGACGAAGTACACGGGAGAAGGACAGACCTACCGAAGGAGTCAAACTCTCAGGTGCCGAATGGCAGGACCGTGTATGGACACGACTCTGGAGAGTCCCGATTGGGCGCCGAAGGTGCACGGAATGTATATTCCTAATCTCTCAGGCAAAAGGACAGAGAACAGCGGCAACATTTCTTTGCGTTGTTTTTTTCGGCCTGTCTTCAGAGGTATGATGAGGACAGGTTTTTTGTTTTTATCCATTATTACAGCGTAAAGGAGTTATGGGTATGTTGGATGTATTGAATCAGATTAACAGTTTTGTCTGGGGGCCTCCCCTGCTGATACTGCTCATGGGCACGGGCCTCATGCTGACGGTGCGCCTGCGCCTTTTGCAGATTTTCAGCCTGCCCCGGGCGCTTAAGCTTATCTTCACGGCGAAAAACCAGGGTGAAGGCGATATTGACAGTTTCAAGGCCTTGTGCACGGCTCTTGCGGCGACTGTCGGCACCGGCAATATTGTCGGCGTTGCTACAGCCGTTCACGCTGGCGGTCCTGGCGCCGTGTTCTGGATGTGGATGGCGGCGCTGGTCGGCATGGCGACGAAGTACGCCGAATGCTGCCTGGCCGTTAAATACCGCACTGTCGACAAAAACGGCGAAATTTCCGGCGGCCCCATGTATTATATCGAAAAAGGCTTGGGACCTAAATTTAAACCGCTGGCCAGTGTATTTGCCTTTTTCGGAGTTCTCGTCGCCTTCTTCGGCATCGGCACCTTTGCCCAGGTCAATTCCATCGTCGAAATCACGCGCCTGACGACGAGCATTCCCGTCGAGTATACGGCCGTCGTCTTGACGGTTGTCGTGGCGGCCGTCACTATCGGCGGCCTGAAGTCTATTGCGAAGGCGGCGTCGAAGATCGTGCCGGCCATGGCGATCATTTACGTCGCGTCGGCTCTGGGCTTTCTGATTACCTTTTATGAGCAAATTCCGGCGGCGATCGAGCAGATCTTGGTATGCGCCTTTACGCCGACGGCGGCGTCCGGCGGTTTCCTCGGCGCGACGGTCATGATGGCGCTGCGCAGCGGCGTGGCCCGCGGCGTCTTTTCCAACGAATCCGGCCTCGGCAGCGCGCCTATCGTCGCGGCGGCGGCAAAGACGAAGTGGCCGGCCGAACAGGGTCTCATCTCCATGACGGGGACCTTTATCGATACCATCATCATCTGCACCATGACCGGTCTCGTCCTCGTCGTCAGCGGCTTGTGGACGACAGGCCTCAACGGCACGGAACTGACGAACGCCGCCTTTCTCATGGCTTATCCCGTATGGGGCGGCATCATCCTCTGCGTCGGTCTGACCCTTTTTGCCTTTACGACGATTCTGGGCTGGAACTATTACGGCGAACGGTGCGTCGAATATTTGGTCGGCGTCAGGGGCATCATGCCGTACCGCATTATCTTTATCGGACTGGTAGCCTGCGGCGCCTTTATCAAGCTGGAAGTTATCTGGATTTTGGCGGATATCGTGAACGGTCTCATGGCCGTTCCGAACCTCATCGCCCTCATCGGCTTGAGCGGCGTCGTCGCAGCGGAAACGAAAAAATACTTCGCTCATTTGGAGGCGGAAAAAGCGGCGGCCCGGCAGGTAGCGGAACGAAACGTCACGGCTGGCCATTAAGTCGCTGCAAGCTCCGGAATAGCGCCGTCAGGACGCAGCCCATAGAATAAAACGTACATAACTTTCTGATTAAAAACCGCGTCTTACTGATGACTATTGTCGTCAGTAAGACGCGGTTTTTATGTTTGCCATGACGTATGTACAAGAGAACCTTGGAAATAGAAAACAGTAAATGAAAATAGTTTCATAACAGATAAAAAAAAATTAAGTCCAAGCGGAAAGGGCAATCGCTGCTTTAAGGCCAACATCGGCATAGCAGAAAAGAACATATTTGATAAAGAAAACCACGGCTTTGAACAGTGTCTGCGCTTGGGGCTAGACGCCCGCATTGGCGAGAATACGAACGTCACCGTTCTCGGCAGTGCTTCGGGCATGAGCAGCGTCGATACGGAGCATAACGTGTCCGACTCAAAGGGAATGAACTACCAACGGCTGGAAAACGTCGATGTGACGCAGCATGCCAAGAAGTGGGACTTTTCCATCGGCCGCCTGATGGAGCCTATGGGGATTACGGGCTACTGTTTCGGCAAGGAATTTGACGGCGTGCGGGCCATATGGACGAACGACAAGGCCCAGATCCGCGTCGGCTACGGCGAATTCAGCTACAGCACGGACCTCAGCGACAGCGCCTGCACGCACGCGACGATACAGGAATTTCTGTGGACGCCGACAAAGACGGAATGGATTGATGATGACGGAAATATCCTATACGAGGCAATGCTGCAAAAATTAGAAATTGCTGAAGTCGGGCACGTCGGACTTTGACATTGCCGGACGTGCCGGGAAGCTGGAGTGCCTTTGCAGACTACAAGTATTTCGAGCACGGTTCCTTCTTCGGCGGCAACGGCACGGAAGCCCTGCCGGACCGGTACCTCGACGGCATCAAGAGCTTTACCATCGGCGGCGCCTACGTCCCGGCGAAGGATTTCCTCCTCGAAGACTTCTATACTTTCGGCGCTAAGGGCATCGGCAAGCGCGACACTCTCTACGGGTCGGAAAACTTCGAACTGGGCGACTATACGCGCCTGCAGGTAACGTACAAATTTTAACCTTACGGCAGCACCGGCCGGCGGAATCAGCTTCTCCCCTTCATTTTTCACGGCGGCTTTTTCCTTCTATGGCGCTGTCTTTCCGCCGTTCCACAAGCGGAGGAAGGCGGAAAAAGACGGCGACGGCGTGCGTGAATAAATGATGCCGAAGGGAACGGCGTAGTCTTCGGCCAGAGGGATCGTCACAAGGGACGGATGGATGCCGTCCCAGATAGGCAGGGTCTCCATGGCGCAGCCCCGTTCCTTGCACTGGTTGAAGACGTCGAGGTCGTAAAAGTTGGCAATATCGATGATGTGGATGGACGGATAGTTGGTTTCTATGTCGCTTCTCATGCAGTCGAGGACAGGCGATTCGCCTTTTTTGACGAGCAGGAGGGACTGCTCCGTCAGGTCGCTCAGGCGGAGGGACGTTTTTTTCGCAAGAGCGTGCGTTTTCGGCACGGCAACGGCGCAGGGAAAAGCGCCCAGCTCTTTGACGGCGTAATCGCGGCGCCAGCGGACGGAGTCGCAGGGACTGATGAAGCAGTCGATGTCTTTCCCCAGGGAAGAGAGCATGGCGGCCATGCCGGCAGGAGAGTCGTCGAAGGGAACGATCTTCAGCTGAAACTGGCCGGCAGGCTCCCACATGTCGAGAAAGATGCGGCATGGCCGGAGGATGGACGTGCCCATGCGGATGACGGAGCGGTCTTTGGCGGCGATGGCCCGGGCTTTTTCGACGGCGGCCTGTGATGCGGCTTTCAGCTTTAAGGCGTCGTCGTAAAGGGAGCGGCCTGCCGGCGTGAGGATGACGCCGCGGCTGGTCCGCGTCAGGAGCAGGACGCCGATGTGCTTTTCCAGAGAGTTGATCTGATTCATGACCGATACGGGCGTGCAGTACAGGCGGGCGGCGGCTTTGGAAAAACTGCCGGCGTCGGCAGCGGTGAGGAACGTGTCCAAGAGACGGTTATACATGACAAACCTCCTTGCATTAGGTTTTTCTTAATGCCGTTTTAGCATATTCGTCTATTCCTTGTCAAGGAGAAGCGCCGTACAATACAGGTACAGAAGAGGAAAAGGAGGAAGAACGATGAAACAGCGGAAGATAGGAAATCTGACCGTGTCGGCCGTCGGCATGGGATGTATGGGATTCAGCACGGGATACGGCGCGCCGCCGCCGGAAGAAGAGGCTGTCCGGCTTATTCGCAGGGCATACGATCTGGGATGTACGTTTTACGATACGGCGGAAGTGTATGCGGCGTTCCGCAACGAGGAACTGGTCGGCAAAGCGTTAAAGCCCATACGCCGTGACGTCGTCTTGTGCAGCAAGTATTCGCCGTTGCCCCTGCCGGGACAGGAAGGCATTGAGGGAGGCAAATACAGCCGGAACGGCGTGCGCGCCGCCCTTGAAGGGAGCCTGAGACGGATGCAGACAGATTACCTCGATGTATACTACGTTCACCGCGTGCCGCCGTATATGGATATGGAAGAAGTGGCCGGCTGGTTCGGCGAACTCATCCGGGAAGGGAAGATCCGCGGCTGGGGCCTGTCGGAAGCGACGGCCGAGGATATCGAAAAGGCTCATGCCGTCACGGCTCTGACGGCGGTGCAGAGCGAGTACTCCATGATGGCGCGGCAGTGGGAAGACAGCGTTATTCCCCTGTGCCGCCGCTTAGGCATCGGCTTTGCGGCGTACGCGCCCATGGCCGGAGGGGTCCTCAGCGGCAAGTATACGGCGCAGACGACGTACAGCGGCGACGACATACGGCGCGTCATTTCCCGGTACAATCCGGACAATGTGCGGGCGAACCAGCCGATTATCGACCTGGTGACGTCCTATGCCGAAAAGAAGCACTGCACGGCAGCTCAGATTTCTCTGGCCTGGGTCATGCATGAGGACCATATCGTGCCTATTCCCGGCATGAGGAGCGACGGTCGGATTATGGAAAACCTCGGCGCCGCCGACGTCGTACTGACTGATGAAGAATACGGCGCGCTGACGGCGGCGCTGAACGGCCTTCGCGTATACGGCAGGCGGACTGATGACGAAATCAGGCAGTTAGGCGCGCTGCGCACTAGCCTGTACGGCGGCAGCGGTATGGCCGACCATTGACAGAGCGGAAAAAGTATACAGAAATATAATGAAAACGGGGACTGCTGACCTGTAAAAGGTGCGGCAGTCCCTGTTTTTTACTGCAGGCTGGCGTATATATTTTCCAGATTGTCTTTCATGCGGGATACATAAGTCAGGCCGCCGTCGGCGCTTTCCATCGTGTAGATGGGCTGGATGGAAGCGCCGACTTCGCGGGCCAAGGTTTCCGAAATTTTCGGGCTGACCATGGCTTCGGTGAAAACCGTCTTGACGCCGTTTTCCCGGCAGTAGGCGGCCAGCTGCGCCAGCTGCTGCGCGCCGGGCTCGCCGCCGGAAAAGACGGGGGAGACGCTGCTTTGCGTCAGGCCGAAGTCGCGGCAGATGTAGGCAAAGGCTGCGTGGCCCGTGACGAACTGCCGGCGCGGCAAGTTTCTGAATTTTTCCTGATATTCCGCAAGCAGGTCCTGGAGCTGTCCGTTGTACGAGGCGGCGTTCCGGCGGTAAAATTCGGCGTTGCCCGGGTCGGCTTGGGCGAGGGCTTCGGCAATATTGGCCACTTCGACCTGGGCTTCTTTCAGGCTGAGCCAGCAATGGGGATCATAGACGCCGTCGGACAGGGAAAGGGCTTCAATGCCACGAGATGCTTCGACGAGCGTAAGCGCATCGTTTCCTACGGCTTCTATCGTCTTTTCGGCCCAGGGCTCCATACCGAGGCCATTGCAGATGAAGAGGCGTGCGCCGCTCAGTTCTTTGAGCTGCTTCGTCGTCGGCTGGAAATCGTGGGGCTCCGTGCCGTCCGGGATGATGGTGACGACGTGGACTTTTTCTTTGCCGACGGCTTCGGTGAATTCCTTCATGGCGTTGAAGGAGACGACGACGGGAATCGCTTCGCCGGCCGTCTCCGTTTTATGAGGCTGTGAATGGCAGCCTGTAAAGACGGCGGCGGAAAAAAGCGTTGCCGTCAGGGTGAGAATCCATTTTTTCATACAGGTGTCCTCCGTGTGATGTATTGCAGGTAAGCGTTATCATACAGGAATCGGCACAATTTGTCAATAAATGCAAATGCCTTGCATTTTCTTTTGAAACGGGATATAATGGCCCCATTGATGACAGGAAGGAGAACGGAAAGAATGATAACGCTGGAACATGTGTCCTTTGCTTACGAGCACGGGCCGTACTTGCTGGAAGATGTGTCGATGACAGTCGGCGACGGCGAGTATATTTCCGTCGTCGGCGAAAACGGCAGCGGCAAGAGCACGCTGATCAAGCTGATTTTGGGGCTGCTGGCGCCGGGACGGGGGAAAATCGTCAATACGTTCCGCCGCCGCGCTTACGTTCCCCAGCGGTTCGATTCTCTGAACAGCCAGTTTCCCATAACGGTGCAGGAAGTGCTGAATTGCCAGCGGCAGATACTGGGCATCCGGAGCAAGGACGCCGTGCGAAAAGGGCTGGAACAGATGGGCGTGTACGAGCTGAAGGACCATCTCATGGGGACGCTGTCCGGCGGCCAGTGCCAGAAGGTCATGATTGCCAAGGCCCTCATGGGAGAACCGGATCTGCTCGTATTTGACGAACCGTCGACGGGCATCGACGTAAAAAGCCAGCTTGAGCTGTACGCCTTTATCAAGGAACTGAACGAAAAGCGGGGCGTGACTATCGTGACGGTGGAGCACAACCTGAAATTTGCCGCCCGGAATTCGACGAAGATGTTTCACGTCGTCAGCGGCGGAGGCCATTTCTGCTCGCCGGATGATTATATCCGTGAGTACGTGTCGGACAATACGGGGAGGGTCGGCGATGTTTGAATATGCTTTCATGCAGAATGCTTTTCTGGCGGCGGTGCTGATTTCCTTCGTATGTCCCCTTATCGGCATGTTCCTCGTCCTCCGGCGGTACTCCATGATCGGCGACGCCTTGGCTCATGCTTCGCTGGCCGGCGTGGCCGCCGGCCTTCTTGCCGGCGTCAATCCCGTCATCAGCGCCTTTGCCGTGACGTCTTTTTCCGGCCTTCTCATTGAAGCGCTGCGCCGCCGGTTCCGCCGCTATGCCGAACTGATTTTGGTCATTATTCTGTCATTATCCGTCGGCATTGCCATTACGATCATCAGCTCCGGACTGGTTCATGCGAATGTGGAGGCCTTTTTGTTCGGCAGCATTCTGACGGTGACGGAAGCCGATGTGCGGGCTGTCGCTTTTTTGAGCGTCATATCTGCGGCAGTGGTCATAAAACTTTATCCCCAGCTGGTCATGCTGACTTTTGACGAAGACGGCGCCGTTATTGCCGGTGTCAGAAGCCGGCTCATTACATATATTTTCGCCGTCCTCGTAGCGGCGACGATTTCCGTTGCCATCCGCATAGTCGGCATTCTCGTCATCAGTTCGCTTATTGCCCTGCCCGTGGCGTCGGCTTTGCAGCTGCAGCTGGGATTCAAGCGGACCATGGCCTTTTCGATCCTGTTCAGTTTCAGCGACATTATTTTGGGGCTGTGCGTCGCCTACTGGACGGACGCCGCGCCGGGCGGCGTGACGGCGATTATTTCCGTCGCCGTCCTGCTGCTTGTCATTGTTTGGAAAGAACGGCCTTGGACGGCGCGGCGGTAAAGGAGGGACGGGAATGGATAAAAAAGAGATTCCGTGGGACTTATACGGCACGTACCTGCGCCGCTGCGGCCTGAAGAACACGCGGCCCCGGAAGGCCGTGCTCCATGTCTTGTCGGAGCACGGCGGTGTGCTGACGGCGGAAGAAATATACCACATCCTTTCCGACATGGGAGAAAACATCAATTTTTCCACCGTTTACCGGATCTTGGAATCATTTACGGAAAAACAGCTGGCGGAGAAAACGTATTTGCCTGATGTGCGCAAGTACGGCTTTTCTCTGCGCGCCGCAGGGCACCGGCACCGCCTCATCTGCCTGTCTTGCCGCAAGGTCGTGGAGATCGCCGGTTGTCCGCTGGCGTCTTTTGAGGCCGATATGGCCGGGAAGACGCAGTTTGACGTCGTAGGCCACAATTTGGAATGGTACGGCTATTGTCCCAAATGCCGGAAGGTGCGGGAAAAAGAGGAGGAACATGGCGATGAATGATGATTGGCTCCGAAAGGCCGTAACGGAACGGGTCGGGAAAAGCTGCCGCGTATCGCTGTACTGCAGCCGTCTGGACGGCGCTGCGGCGTACCGTTTCGGCAGCCGCGTCATGCCGGCGGCAAGCCTGATCAAAGTCCCCATTATGGTATGCGCTTTCCGCCAGGAAAAGATGGGCCGTCTCCGCTTCGGCGAGTCCTGCGCCGTGTACGGAAACGTGGAAGGCGGTTCTTTCTTTTACATGACGGAAGGAACGGCCGTCACGATAGAGACACTGATCGCCCATATGATAGTGGAAAGCGACAATACGTGTACGAATATGCTTATCGATAAACTGGGATTTGACGCCGTGAACGAAGAAATCCGGCGGCAGGGAATGACGGATACCGTGCTGCGCCGCAAGATGATGGATTTTGACGCCGCTGCTGCCGGTCGGGAAAACGTGACGACGGCGGAAGATATGGGCGAGCTGTTCCGGCGTTTGGCAGCCGGTACGTGCGTCGATGCCGGACGGGACGCCGCCATGCGGCGCATCTTAGCGCAGCAGGAAGACAACTGCATCCTGCCGGCACAGATTCCCCATACCGTTCCAGTTGAACATAAGACGGGCCAGCTTGACGGCATCTATCACGATTGCGGCATCGTCTGGAAAGACGGAGCGCCGTATGTGTGCGCCGTCATGGCCGACGGCATCGAAAAGGAACCGGAGGCCGTGTACGGGTTGGCCTATCTTGCCCGGGATATTTACGATCATATGTGACGGAAGGGAAACGTTCCGCAAAAAAACGCACGCACGGCAAAATCAAACATTGCCGTGCGTGCGTTTGCCTATAGCGGCTCCGGGGCATCCCTGACGTTTTACAGGCGTTTTTTGCCGCAGCCCTTACCGGTCGTAAGTGATGAAATCAGCCTTGCGCGGTTTTGCCGCAGGGACAGGTCCGTCGGCATAGCCGAGGATGCAGTGGCCGACGCCGACGAGGTGTTCCGGCAGTCCCCACCTGCGCAGGAGAGCCTTGCCTTCTTCCGTTTCAAACTCTTCCTTCGCCCGGTTGATCCAGCACGATCCGACGCCGAGGGATGCTGCGGCGTTCATGAGGTTGCCCAGCACCAGGCAGCCGTCGGCCCAGGCGTTGGCGGATTTTTCCATATCGGCCAGGACGACGATGATCGTCGGGGCGCCGTACATGGGGTCGCTGTCCGTTCCCATGATCTTGGCGTTCATGGCTGTCAGCTGGGCGATGGTTTCTTTATTTTGGACGGCAACCATCGTGACGGGCTGAAGCCCCCTGGCGCTGGCGGCGTACGTTCCCGCTTCGAGAATCTGCTGCAGCTCGCTGTCGGAAATTTGTTCCGGTTTGTATTTGCGGATGCTGCGCCGCGAGATAAGTGTTTGCATCGTTTCGTTCATTGTATATCGCTCCTTTGCTGTAAAGTAAAGCAGGGGAATCCGTTTTTCTTTCCCCGTATATTATACCATAAATATACTACAAATCGGACGCCGGCGGCGGGAACTTCGGAAAGATAGGGAGAAGACGGGGAGGACGCCGTTTTTTTCTTGCCATTTTACAGAGAAAATGCTATTATCTTATTGGTATGAAACTCAAAAAGCAAATTCAGTTTTCTTACAGTTTTTTAACAATTCGCATTTCCTGTTTTACAGTACTGCGGCGTCAATGGTATAGTAAGGTGGACGGACTGTCCGGGAGGGGTGTTGTCGATGCAGGAAGCCTTGGAAAGAATCGGGCGGTTTACGCTGCATATATTTGAGCAAGTCGGCGTCCTGGCGATTTTACTGGCTCAGACAGTGAGGCAGCTTCCCAAGATTCAGCGGAAGCTGACGGTTGCGCAGATGGCTCATTTAGGCGTTCATTCCCTGCCCATTGTCAGTTTGACCTTGCTGTTTGCCGGCATGGTCATGACGCTGCAGATTGTTGATATTCTGCTGCGTTACGGAGCCCAGTCGACGCTGGGCGGCGTCATGTCCATCGCCATGGGGCGCGAATTGGGGCCTATCCTGACGGGCGTCGTCATGGCGGGCCGCGTCGGAGCGGCTATGACTGCCGAAATCGGCACGATGAAGGTGACGGAACAGATTGACGCCCTGCGCTGCATGGCTGTCAACCCTGTGGCGTATCTCGTCGTTCCCCGCTTCGTGGCCTGTGTCGTCATGGTGCCGGTGCTGGCTTTTTACGGCTACCTTATCGGCACGGCCGGAGGCTATGCCGTTGCGACGTTCGGCGCAGGGCTGACGCATTTTACGTACATCAATTCCGTCGAATTGTTTACCGATGTGAGCGATGTCGTTTACGGCCTTATTAAGGCCATGTTCTTCGGCGGCATCATCGCGCTGATTGCCTGCTACGAAGGGATGCATACGAAAAGCGGCGCCGAAGGCGTCGGGCAGGCGACGACAAAATCCGTCGTCACATCGATTATTTTTATTTTTATCTGCAATTATTTATTATCTGTCATTTTGTATTAGGAGCGCCTATGATTTGTCTGGACGATGTGACGGTGGCTTACGGAAGCCGCGTCGTGCTGGATCATATCCACCTGGAGATTTTCGACGGCGAGACGCTGGCCATACTGGGAGCCAGCGGTTCCGGAAAGAGTACGATCCTGCGGCTCATCATGGGGCTGCAGAAACCGACGGGCGGCCGCGTCCTCGTAAACGGCGCCGATATTTCCCGGTACGGCGAAGAAGAGCTCAATGAAGTGCGCCGGTACATGGGCATGGTATTTCAGTACTCGGCGCTGTTTGACTCCATGACGGTAGGGGAAAACGTCGCCTTCGGGCCGCGGCAGCGCCTGCGGTGCAGCGAAGAAGAAGTACGGGCTATCGTGAAAGAAAAACTGCGGCTCGTCGGGCTGGAAGGCATAGAAGACATGATGCCGAACGATTTGTCCGGCGGCATGAAAAAGCGAGTCAGCCTGGCCAGGGCGATCGCCCTGAACCCGAAGGTTATTTTATACGACGAACCGACGGCGGGGCTGGATCCGCTGCGGAGCATGGATATCAACCGTCTCATTGCGGACATGCAGAAGCACCTCAAGGCGACGTCGGTGATCGTGACCCATGACATGAAGTCGGCTTTTTACGTTGCCGACAGGCTGGCTTTCCTGCAGGACGGCCGGTTTCGGTATATTGCTCCTAAAGAAGAGTTTATGCATACTGATGATCGGGAAGTGCAGCTGTTTATCCGCGGCGGCGATCTTTCCGAAGAAAGCGAGACGATGATATGAAGTGGAGTGCGGAAGCGAAAGTCGGACTGGTCACGATTATCGGCGTACTGGCTTTTGTGTACGTCGTTATTACGCTGGCCCGCGCCGAAATATTCGGCAGTCCCGGCTTTGAAGTACATACGGTATTTCACGATGCCGGCGGGCTGCAGCCTGGAAATTCCGTCCGGTATGTCGGCGTCAACGTCGGCAAGGTCGAAAAAGTAACGCCCCTGCGCGACGGCGTCGATATAGCCCTTCGGATCGACGAAGGAACGGAAATACCGAAAGATTCGCGCGTATCCATTACGACGGACGGGCTTCTGGGCGAAAAAATCGTCTCGATTATGCCGGGGAAAAATAAGTCGGACATACTGGCAGCAGGGGATGTTCTCGACAGCAGTCAGGGAAAGTCCATGGATGATATGGTCAACAGCGCCGGCGCGCTGATAAACGGCGCAAACGATATGCTCAACAGCATTAACGCCATTATCGGAGACGCCCGCACGCAGGAGGCCATGCGCAGGATGATCGGCAACATGGAAGTCATTACGGCGCAGACCAGCGCCATGATGGATGCAAACGCCGCCAATATACAGCAGATTACGGCGAATATGGCGGCCATAACGGCGCAGATGAACGCGTCGCTGCAGCAGCTTGACGGCGACGGCGCCACATCGGCCAATGTCCGCGATATGGCGGCGAATATGAAAGATATTACCGAACGCTTCGATACGATTGCCCGCTCTATGGAAACGATAGCGACCAATCCGCAGAGCCGGGCCGATATTCAGACGACGCTGCACAATACGGCGGAGATTACGGAAAAAGTCAATCATTTCCTCGGCGGCAGCGGCGGTTTGACCTTTGAAGGCGAAGCCGGTTTCCTATACAACGATACGAAGAGCGAAAGCGGCGGCCACGCAAATTTTAGGGTGTACCGGAACAATTCATTCGTTTTGGTCGGAGCGGAAAGCATTGGCAACGGTACGAACCTCAATTTGCAGGCCGGGCGTCGGAGCGGCTGGCTTGACAGCCGTTTCGGCCTGATTAACGGCGAGTTGGGCGCAGGTTTTGATCTGTTTGCCGACGGACCGTTCCGCCTGAGCCTGGAGGGATATGATCCCAATGATTGGCGGTACCGCATTAAGGCGCAATACCGCATTTTGCCGGATATTTACCTTTTCGGCCAGTTTACGCATCCTATGAAGCGCAGTGACGGCGGGAATTATTACGGCATCAACTATGTGTTTTAAAGAAAATAAACTATAGAAATTAATGACGGGGGTACCCAAGATGACAAAACAGTTGCACAGAAATATACTCATCGCTCTGATGATATCGACGCTGGGGAGCGCGGCAGTTTTCGCCGCCGATCCCGAAGCATCCGCCGCGGCCGGTTCCGGATCGGCGCAGCGCAGCACCGCCGTTGCCGCGGCGCAGACTCGCCCGATAGATGTTCCGCCGGCTCTCCGGGAAGAATTGGCCCGCAAGATTACGGCCGACACGGAAAAGCGGAATCAGAAGCAGGCGGCGAAAAAGAAGCCCGATCCGGTCATCGTTGTCGGGCGGGTAGCTCCTGACCAGGCTGTCGAGCTCACGTTGCCGAAGACGGTGCAGATGGCCCTTGATTACAACAGGGATATCCGGATTGCCCATTACGATTTAAAGAGCGCCGAATATTACATTGATGAAGCGCGGGCCGGGAAAATGCCGCAGTTTACGTATACATTCGATGCGACGAGAAATAAGGTCACCGGATCCCTGAACTCGCAGAAAAGCATTACCAATACGTTCAGCAACGGCCTGAGCGTCAATATTCCCATCTATACGGGCGGCCGAGTAGAAGGTCAGATTGCCGTGGCGAAGCTGGCCAAGACCAGCGCGCAGGAAGAAGTGCTGCGCGTCGAACAGGCGACGAAATTATCTGCCGTAGAAGGATATTTCGGCCTGCTGGCGTATGAGGAACTGCGCGACGTATACCATGAAGCCGTATCCAATATGGAAGGCCATTTGAAAAACGTAACGGCTCAGTATAATGTGGGCACCGTAGCCAAACTCGACGTCCTGACGTCCAACGTATCGCTGGCCAACGCCAAGACCGACGCCGTTTCGGCGGACAACAACGTCGACAACGCGGAAGCGAACCTGAACAATATCCTCGGCCTGCCGATTCAGACGAAACTGGAACTTGCAGACCATAAACTGCCTTTTGAGCCGTACGATATTTCCCTGGACGATGCGCTGGATTACGCTATGATGTACCGGCCCGAAGTGCTTCAGGCCGCTCTGAGCGTCCGTCAGGCGGAAAAGAATATCAGCATTGCCAATGCCGGCAATATGCCGACCGTATCTATCGGCGCCGGAAATGACTGGAGCGACGACACGTTCCCCGGTTCCGGAAACAGCGCATGGCGGGTAACCGGCGGCATTTCGTTCAGCTTCTTCGACGGCGGCGCAACGAATGCCCAGGTTCGCCAGGCACGCCAGGCTCTGCTGGCTGCCCGCGAAACGGAACAGCAGACCCGCGAAGCCGTGCAGCTTGAAGTAAAACAGGCGTATTTGAACATCCGCAGCGCCGCGCAGCGCGTCGTGGAAAATGAAACGTCTGTTGCCCAGGCGGAAGAAAGCTTTAAAGTCGCCAGCGTCCGGTACCAGGCCGGCGTCGGCATCAACTTGGACGTTCTCGACGCGCAGCTGAGCTTAAACGAAGCGCGGGTCGACTACATTCAGGCGCTGTACGACTATAACGTCGGCATCGCCCAGCTGGAACAGGCCATGGGCGTAGATGTCCGTTCCGGCGTTATCATCCCGTCCATGACAGATTAACTTGATAAGAAATATGTGTGAAACAAGCCGCATGCCGGCAGTGAACGGAATCATGTTGTACGGAGGACTGTACCGTGTGGTTCCGCTCGGCGGAGCAGGCGGCTTTTCTTTTTTTGCAGGATACTGCGGGCAAGATGCAGAGAAAAGACGGATTTTGCATCGGCAAAGGAATATTTACCGATATTTCTTGATTTTACGGCATGGCCTAGGTAGAATAGAGAAAAGAACGGCGTAATGCCTTTATCTGTACGTGCAGTTACCGGGAGATGCGGCGTGAAGAAAAAATGGATGGGCTGCTGTGCTGCGGCGGTATTTCTGTTTTCGGCCTGCGGGGCCTTTTGGATGGAAAAGCCGGCGTTGACGCAGAAGCTGGGAGAAGTTGTAAAGACAACAGCAGACAGCAAGCTGAACGGGACGGTAGGTTTTTCGTCCCTGGATATAACCGCAGGAGGAAAGGTCTGCGTCTTTGACCCTGTCGTCCGCGATAAAAAAGGACGTCTCGTCATGGAAGGAAAAGAGCTGAACGTCTACATAGATCCGCTGAAAATCATTCCGGCCCTGTGGAACGGCGCGCCGCTGGAAGTGCTGGATACGATTGATATAGAGCAGCCTGTCGTTCATTTATGGGAAAATGCGGAAGACGGGACGTGGAATGCGGCGTCGCTCATCAAAGAAAGCGATGACAAAAGGAGCTCCGATTTCCGCGGTACTGTTTATCTTCATGACGGCACAGTACGGGTTTCTGCGGCCGGCAGGGACGCCGTCGTTTTCAAGGACGCAGACGGCGCCGTATCGTTTGCCGATTATCCCAAAGCTGTATCTGTTTCAGCCGACATGACGCTGGACGGAAAAGCCGTGTCTCTTTCGGGAAGCTATACGTCGCCGCGCAGGTATGATATGACTGTCCGGGCCGATCAGATACAGGCGGCGTACGCGGCGCCTTTTATTCCCGCGTCGATGGATATAGAGATTCTCGGCGGAACGGCTGACCATATCAGGGTGCGGGCGGCGGAAGGCAAAGACGGCCTCTTTTTATCCGGACAGGCTGATATAACAGGCGGCGCCGCTTCCGTATACGGACTGTCCGTGAAAGATCTTTCGGGCCATGTGAGCTTGTCGGCGGAAGAAGCCGTGCTGACGAACGTATCCGGCACGGTCAACGGCCAGGCTTTCCGGGCCGGCGGCATCGTCCGGACGAACGCCAGCACGCCGGTGTTCGACCTGTCCGTCCATGTTCCCGGCGCGTCGCTGGAGGCTTTTTCAGACTTTGTGCCGGTGCCCGTGACGGGAACCGTAGGCTTTACGGGCAAGCTGTGGGGTACGGCGGATCATGTGGAAGGGCAAGGAAAGGCGTCGGTTTCGGGGATTCGTTACGAAGGAGCGGTCATAGACGGCGGAACGGCCGATATATCATATATAGACGGCGTCGCAAGGATGGAACAGGCGGAATTTTACGGCGCTGGAGGTACTGTGCGCGGCCGCGGCGCTTACGATGCCGAAAGCGGCGCCTACGCGGCGGATGTGCAGGCTGAGGGCATCGATTTATCCCGCATTCCGCAAGTACCGGTATCGGCGCTGGGAACCGTGTCGGCAGACGTGAAGGCTGCCGGCAGCAGACGGACCGGAGCGGTCAGACTGGACGGACGCGTCAGCGCAGACGGCCTGTCGTACAACGGCATCGCCGCCGATCATGCAGAAGGAACGGCTGTGTATGAAAACGGCATCTTAACGATAGCCGATGCAGCCATATCGGCCGGCGGCGGCCTTATCCGCGGCGGCGGGACGTACGATGCAGCCGGCGGCGTGCCTGATTTTGCCTTTACGGCCGGAGGTGTTTCCCTCGGCCTGTTCCAGCCTGTCATCGCCGTACCCGTCAGCGGAACGATTTCAGTAGCAGGACGCATATACGGACCGGACTGGCAGTGGGACGCTTCCGTAAGCGCTGAAAAGGGTTCGATACAATACATGAATTTCGACAGCATTGACGGTTCCGTGCGGGGAACGGGCCGGCGCATCGACATACCGGCGTTATACTGGCGGTATGTCGACGGCACCCATACGATCAGCGGCTCTCTCGATTTGGACAGCCGCGCCGTCGACGGGGTCATCAAAACGGAGCATATGCGGCTGGAAAAACTGCTGCCTGCCATTGGGAAAGGCGATGTTCCCATGACCGGCTGGGCCGACAATGTTGTCGAAATCAAAGGAACGCTGGATAACCCGGTTGCCGAGGGATCGTTTTACCTGACCAGCGGTTCCTATGCCGGCTATTTATATAAAAATATCAGCGCCGATTACCGGTATGAAGGCGGCACGCTGTTTATTTCAGACGGCGATATTTCTTCCTATACGGCGTCGCTGGCCGTAAACGGAACCATCGGCGAAAAGCTGAATTTGGACGTGGAAGGGAAAGAGCTCGATATTTCCCGTCTGATGCCGCGGAGCGATCTGCACCGCAGCGGTATTTTCAACTTGTCGGCACATATCGGCGGCACGCCGGATAATCCGTCGGCAGGAGGAACGCTCCGCGCCGATACGATTACGATCAACCACATGCCCTTGTCGGACGTGCGCGGCGATTTTGCTTATTACGACGGCATGATCCGCCTGACGAACCTGCATTTTGAACAGCAGGGAGGCTCTTACGACGGCATCTTGCTGTACCGCACGAAAGACGGGTGGATGCGCGGCAGGGCCAGCGTGGCTGGCGGAAACATTGCCGGCATTATCCAGCTTGTAGGAGCACCGCTGCAGCACGTGGAAGGCCGTATTGACGGAGAAATCCGGCTGGAAGGGACGGCTCTTGACCCGGCGGCGTCAATTACCGGCCGTATTACCGATGCATCATTGGCCGGACAGGCCGTAGAGCCTGCCGATATAGATATCCAGCTTGAGAAAGATACGATAAAAGTCAATTCCCTGTCGCTGAAAACGAGCGGCGGGAGCATGGTGGCCGCAAGAGGAACTTACGGATTCCGCGGGCCTGTCGATATGCAGATCGGCGCCCGCAATTTCCCGTCCCGCGTTCTTCTTGACATTACGGGAAATGAAAGCGTTGATATTGATACGCCCATTGATATTGCCGCCAACTTGAGCGGAACCGGCGGCGATGTGGAAGCCGACATATCGGCGCAGCTTTCTGAGGGAACGATCAACGGCGTTTCCTTTACAAAGGGATTTGCGCTGCTGAATATCAGCGGCGGCAATATTCATATCAGCCAAGTGTCCCTGTCCCGCGACCCGTACATGGTCTCGGCTTCCGGCGACGTGCCTGTCAGCGCCCTCCGGGGCGGCCGCGGCGCCGAGCCGATGAACGTGACGGTTAAGCTCGATCATGCCGGTCTCAATGTGCTGACAATTATTTCACCCTACTATGTCGAGTCGGCGCAGGGCGCCGTCGAAGGGGCTCTTCAGATCGGCGGCACCTTGGAAAGACCGGAAGTACGCGGCAACTTCGGCGTGGAAAACGGCACGATACAATTCCGCGGCGTAGCCTATCCGCTGGACCGGATTACGGGCCGCGTCATCTTCGGCGGCCAGTCGGCGTCGGTCGATATTAAAGCGGTTATGGATAAAAAGGGAGCTTCTAATCCCGGGAACGTTTCCGTTCGGGGCGATGTAGGATGGGACGGATGGCGCCTGTCGAAGTATACGGGCAATATTACCCTTGACCGTCTGGCTGTAGACTGTGATTATTTCAAAGGACTCCTGGACGGTCATATTGAATTGACGGAAGGCCGGTTCGGACCGAGAATCGGAGGAGACCTTACGATTTCCGGCGCAACCGTGGATATTCCCCTGAGTCTTTCCGACAGTACGGATCCTCCTGCTGCGGAATTGGACATTGCCGTTACATTAGGAGAAAAAGTACGGTTGTATAATCCGGCGTTATATGATTTAATGGTATATGGCAGCGCCCGTTTCCGCGGATCGACGCGCCATCCCGTACCTTCGGGACGAATTGAAGCGCAGCGCGGCGTTATCCATTATCTCGATACGAAGTTCCGTATCAGCAAAGCGCGGGCCGATTTCTCCCAAATTGGTTCGTTCCTGCCGGTCATCGACTTGGAAGGCACGAGCCGCGTCGGACAGTACGGCGTCTTATTGATGCTGCGCGGCCCGGCAGACAACATGGATATGATCCTGCGGTCCGATCCGCCGCTGACGAGGCAGCAGATTGTGTCGCTCATTACGCTGCGCAACAGCTCCGGCAAGCAGCAGAGTTCGCTGAGCGAAGAAGATGCGGGAACATTGCTCGGATCAGGCATCCGCATGACGCTGAACAGCCTGGGGATCACGCAGGAGCTGGAAAAAATGCTGTCCCTGGATATGTTTACCGTCACGAATGGGTCTCTGGATTTCAGCGACAAAAATGCAGATGTCAGCAACAACTACTATAATATTGAAATGGGCAAATACTTGTTCAATGACTTTATGATCACGGCGGCGTTCGGGATCAACCACGGCGATAACCGCTACGGCATGCAGTATAATTTAGGCAGCAAATTCAGCCTCAGCGCATGGCAGTCCGATGATGACAGTTTTGCCGGCGGTTTGTACCGGTATTCATTTTTCTAGATAGGAGGATCTGGGGTGCTGGAACGATATTTGGAAGAATTAAAAACGATTGCCCTGCTGACTCCTGAAGAAGAGAAAAGGCTGTGGGCGGCTTACAAGGAAGAAGGCGATATGGAAAGCCGCAGCCGCCTTATCGAACAGTACCAGCCGCTGGTTTTCAAGGAAGCCATGCGCTGGCACATCCGTTCCGATTTGATCTGCGATGCCATACAGGAGGGGACGCTTGGGCTTATCGAAGCCGTCGAACGGTTCGATTTCAGACGCGGCGTGGCCTTTCCCCTCTTTGCCGTTCACCGCATCCGCGGTGAAATTCTGGATTATCTCAGCAAGGAAGGGCACATGCCTCAGCTGTCTCTGGACGAGGCTGACGAAAACGGCGTGACGCTGCAGGAAACGCTTCCCGATACGGCCGTGGATATTGCCGAACAGACGGGGCAGCGGCTCCTGTTTGAACATGTGGCGAGCGTCCTGCAGCGGCTGCCGCAGAAGGAACAGGCCGTCATCGAAGGAGTGTACCTGCATGACCGGCAGCAGAAGCTGCTGGCTCGCGATATGGATGTCAGCCTGCCATATATTTACCGCCTGCAGAAGCGGGGTATTCGCCGCGTACGCGGAATGCTGAGCCAGTTTATCCACGACAGTAAAAAATAGAAATACAGGTAAATTTTCGAGAAAAACAAAGAAATTTGCCGCATACATGATGTAATGTATATATTTTGCCGTTTTTTTTCTGTTACAAATATGTTTCCGTACAAGGATACTATAAACATGTGCAGAAAGGAGCAGGCGCGATGGAAAAATCGGGAAATACGAAGGCCGAACAGGTGCGCTCCGCCAGGAAGTGGCTCGAACGGGCGGAACAGTCCTTCGACAGCCGGTCGGACATACGGGGCGAGCTGAACCTGATGCTGGCGGAAGCGGAAATGAAGAACCTGCGGAAAAATCACGGCGCAGGACTGCGTCCTAAAGGGAAAATAGCCCTTGCCGCCGGCCTTATCTTAGCCGGCGCCGGCTTGTGGCTTGCCGTGACGGAGCAGTCAGGCGGGTCTGCCGTGCCGCCGCTGACGGCAAAGCGTATTTCCGTTGAAGCGCCTTTTGAGCAGGCGGCTGCGGAACAGACTGGAACCGGTGCGGCGCCTCCGGGACAGGATGCGGCAGTATCTTTGCCCTACGGAGAAGATACAGGGATCGACAATTCACTTTCACAACCGGATGCGGCAGACACCGTTCAGGACGACGTGCCTGCCGTTTCCGCGGAACAGCGCGTTCCGCCGGCCGTACAGGTTCTGACGGAAGCGCAGATACAGCGAGCCGTACAAGATGCGCGCCACAGTTTGCGCGGTACGGAAACAATGATTAGGTAAACGGAGGATTTGTATGAACATGCGGAAGAAAAAAATTCTCGCACTGATGGTGACCAGCGCGATGATGACTTGCCCTGTTTGGGCAGCAGAAGATCCGGCAGGGGAAGATTCTGTGCCTGCCGCAGGTGTGACGGGATATGAGCGAATCGGCGAAGATTTGCCGGAGAGCAGCGTTGCTTTTGAAAATGCCGTCGCCGCCGGTGCGGAACGTATGGCCGTAAATGCGACGGTAACGGCGCAGGCTGATAAGGCGACGCAGGATACGATTACTGCGGCAAAGTCAGGGCTGACGGGATATGAAACAGACGAAGAGCTGGCGGCCATCGCATCGGGTATGTCGCCGGAAGAAGTACAGCTTGCGGCGGAACAGGCAGCAGGACAGTCAGAACTTGCGGCTGATGAAGCTGCTGACGGGGCAATAGACGAAGGAATTGTTCCGTCCGGAGAATCCGGAGAGGAAGCCCTTACGCCTCCGACAGACGAAGAAGCAGGTCCGGATGCCGAAGCAGCACCGTACCGGCCGGCTCCGCCGCCTGGACCAGCCCATATGGGTCCGGGCTCACCTGTTTTGTTTCCTGCCCGTACCGGCGATTTTGTCGTTGATTCCTCAGTGCCGGGGTATCCCATGGCAGTCGTGGTGCCGGGGCAGGAAAACAACATGCCTTACGGCGGCCTCCTTGACGAAAGCGAAGTGGCGCCGTATGCTGATAAAATCGCGACGGCCGTTGCGATTGCGCCCGTGCCGGACGAACAAATTGAAGACAGGATTCTTCCGCGCCTGGCCATGCGCGTCGGCGATGCCGTCAACATAGCGTATATCCGCCATGACCTGAACGTCATCGGTTCGACAGGGCTTTTCTCCGCTATTAAGCCTGATTTCACACAGGTCCCCGAAGGGGTGCTGCTGAATTATACCGTTCAGATGAACCCCGTTGTAAACGGCGTGAAATTCAGCGGCAATCAATCGCTGTCGGAAGATACGCTCCGGCAGCTCGTTACCGTCACGCCCGGCTCCGTCCTCAATACGACGCTGATCAGCCGCGACGTGGCGATGATCAACACGACGTACAATAACGCCGGCTATATGCTGAACCGCGTGTCCGATGTGAGCCTTGACGAGGACGGCATTCTCCACATCGGTATTTCGGAAGTTCATGTCGAAGATATTCAGCTGCGGGGGAACAACAAGACGAAAGATAAAGTTATTCTCCGCGAACTGCGCTTTAAGCCCGGCGACGTATTCAACCGGGAAACGGCCAGCCGCAGCATTCAGCGCGTGTACAACACGGGATACTTTGAAGACGTCAACGTCCGCCTTCTGCCGGGTCAGAAGAACAGCCAAGACGTCATTGTTGAAATTGACGTCGTCGAGCAGAAGACAGGCACCGTTACTATCGGCGCCGGCTATTCCGATTCCGACGGCCTCGTCGGCATCTTGGGACTGAGCGAAACGAACCTGCGCGGCACAGGCGACAAGGTCAGCATCCAGTGGGAATTCGGCGGCAATACAGATTCCAATAAGAACTACATTTTCTCGTATACCCATCCGTGGCTGAACGATCACGGAGATTCTATCGGCTTCAGCATCTTCGACCGTGAAAACGATTACGAAGATTATAATGAAGACGGCGACGAAGTTGCTGACTACGACCGCCAGACGAGAGGCTTCAACATCACGTACGGCCGAGTCCGCAGCGAATATGTCAGCGACTTTATTACCCTGGAAACGAAGGAAACGAAGTATAAAGACTGGAACAGCGGCCTGAACTATCCGGAATTATCTAATCCGAGCAGTTCATCATTCAGGGAAGAATATCGCAATTATATGGAAGACAACTTCGGCCGTACGAACAGCATCCGCTGGTCTCATGTATTTGACAACCGCGACAACGTATACGATCCGACGCGGGGCAAACGCCTGTCCTTTACGGGCATCTGGGCCGGCAACGGCCTGGGCGGCGACTTTGACTATTTCAAATTTATCGTCGAAAACCGGCTGTACTACAAGGTCGGCCATGCCCATGTTATCGCAGTCCGTCTCATGGGCGGCATTGCAACGGGCGATATGCCGTATAATGATTTGTTCAACCTCGGCGGCGCCGATACGCTCCGCGGCTATGAAGACGACGAATTCCGCGGCAATAAGATGTATCTGGGCAATATCGAATACCGCTATCCCATTGCCAAACGCGTGCAGGGCGTATTCTTCGTCGATGCCGGCAACGCCTGGGGCGGTACGGAACATATTCCCTGGTACCATGACAATAATAAAATTCATTATTCCGGCGGTATCGGCTTCCGCGTTACGACGCCTATCGGCCCGATCCGCCTCGATTACGGCGTAGGTGACGACGGCGGCAAATTCCACTTTAGTTTCGGCGGTAAGTTCTGATGAAAGCAGACAGGGGGGATCACCCTTGTTCCGTACAGCCGTAGCGGCAGTGCTGCTTGCAGCTGCCGGCATGAACGGCGTGTGGGCAGCGCCGGTAGAACAGGTGCGCGTCGACGTGCAGTCTGTGCAGGAGAAGCTGCCGCCGCTGGTGCAGAAGCGCATTGCCGCCAGCATTCAAACAGTCGGCAACCACGTGCTGCTGAATCATGACAGCGGCGACATACAACATAATTATGACGCGTACGAGCGAATTATTTTCGATATCGTCAATCGGGTCCTTATCGGATATACCGTCGACGATATTCATATCGCGCCGGGAGCCGATACGGTACTATCCGTGCAGATACGGCCATGGGGCGATACGATACGCTCTGTCAGCCTGACGATGGATTACGGTGCGCTGCCTGATCTGGGACGTCAGATGGCTGACGCCGATTTGCGCGGCGCTTCGACGGTGGTGGAAAATCTCCTCGTCGGGCTTCCCGTCGATGCCCTGGAC
Source organism: uncultured Megasphaera sp. (assembly GCA_964507845.1). GTDB lineage: Bacteria > Bacillota > Negativicutes > Veillonellales > Megasphaeraceae > Megasphaera. Next base: position 19,720 of record CAZDQW010000010.1, on the reverse strand, counting down.
TGGGCGGACGGCACGATCCGGGCCGTCATGGAAAAGGAACTGGAAGGGCTGGCGCCGGAGTTTTATCCCCATATTGCCATCGAACCGGGCACGGAGGCTCGCGTGACCGTATATCTTCTGCCGAAGCTGCCGGTCGTGCGGAACGTCGATGTTGATATCGATGCGGAAAATCTGCCGAGAGTCATCTTTCTCAGCGCGCGCAGGAATATAGAGCAGCGATATGCCGGCCTGGAAGGCCTTCCTGTTGCTTTTGTGCGCCGCCATGAGCGGGACATACAGGCCGATCTGCAGGAAAACCTGGAACAGCAGTGGGTCATCCGCAAATATAAGCTGCGTGTAGAGCCGATCGTCCGCGTCGATGAAAATATGAAGATCAAACTGCGTTCCCAGACGGATTTTTACGATATACAGGCCGGCGCTTATGTCGACGTAGGCCGAGATGCAGACGGCAGGGGAAGCGACGGCGACACGGTGCTGAAGGCTCATATCGGGCGAAAAATCGGGTTCCATCATGAACTGTACGGGCAAGTGGAGTTTATGCCTGGCGCTGTGGAATGGAACGTTATTCCCGGATATTTCTACCGATGGGGAAAATATACGCGCATCGGATATCAGTATGAGACCGGCGACAACAGCAGCCATTTATGGCTTCGTCAGTATTTCGGCAAAAAATGGATGCTGCGAATCGACCGCGATTTGACGAATCATGACGATGAAGTGGGCCTGACGTACCGCATCCATGAATATATCGGTCTTGAATATATCGTATCGGATCACGACCAGTGGCTTCGCGTCATTGGGTACTTGTAACGTAAAAAAGGAGTAATGCGACCATGATGTCAGAAATGGGTAAGAAACGAAACGTGAAGATTTTTTCCGGGGTTATTGCCCTGGTTTTCGTGCTGAGTATTGCCGGACTTGCGGTCATGCAGACCGGCAATCCGGCCAATGCGGCGCCGTCGAGCAATATCGGCGTCGTCGATATGAGCCGGATCATTACGCCGGATAATCAGGACGCCGTCGAAGCGCAGAAACAGCTGCAGCAGGCCGGCGAAGACATGCAGAAACAGTTTGAAGAACAGTCGGCAAACATGACGGACGAAGAAAAACAGGAGCTGTTTCAGCAGATGCAGGGCGAAATGAATAAAAAACGGGAAGAAATTTTCAAAAATATGAAAGATAAAGTCGACGCCGCCATCGGTTCTGTCGCCAGCATGAAAGGTCTTAGCCTCGTTGTGGATAAGCGGGTTGTACTGTACGGCGGCACGGATATTACGGACCAGGTAGCGAAACAGCTGAGCGATTCCCAGTCCAAATAAGGAGGGGGCCATGAAACGGGTACATGCGGCAGTGATCGGCGCCGTCATCATAGCGGCCTGTGCCGCTTTGGGATGGAAGGCAACGGAAACGAGGACCTACGCGCCTGACGCAGGCGCTCCCGTTTATGCGTACGTCGATTTGGAGCATGTCGTCATGAGTCATCCCAGGTACGGCGAGTACCACCGTCTGGAACTGGAATACAACGCCATGATTGCTCAGTATCAGTTTGAGCAGCAGCATTATTCCCGCCAGGCTGCGGCAGAGGGACTGATGATGAAGCAGTTTGCCGCAGTAGATGCTGTCGGGACGGCGGCATTCAACGAGGAATTAAAAGCTAAGCTGGTTTTGAAGGAAAGAGAACTGAACAACGGGCTGCAGCAGCAGTACGAGCGCATTGTGAAAGAACGGCGGAAGACGCAGCCCATCATATCCAACGCCGATAACCTGCGGATCGTCAATCTGCAGCTGAAACTGCAGAACGTTGCGCTCCGCAAGGAAGAGAGGGACGCCGCCGTCAGCGAACTGCATACACTGCTGAAAAATGCCGGAACCGGCGTTGTCGTGACCGGCGACGATGCCGGCGGAATCGAAGCTGCCATGGCGCCGTATCGGGAAGAGGCCCGGCAGGAACTGGAACAGTACGGCCGGGAACTGAAGGAAGAGATGGAAAAACGGCGCAATGCCGGACGCAGCGCTTTTCAGTCGCAGATGGAGCGGTTGCGGGACCGGCCGGATCCGGATAAGTGGAACCTGGAATGGAAAGAACGGCTGGCGCAGAAAGAAAAAGATATATCTGCCGTCAGGGACGCCATCATGGCCGATATTCGGGAAAAAGCAGGATTGGCTGCGCAGGAGCAGGGGATCGATATGGTTTTCTGCGAATACGCCGGCATAGGAACGGCGCTGGATATAACAGATGATATTATTGCCAGACTGGCATAACAGGAGGCTTTAGCGATATGGGAAAAAAGTGCAGGCGCGCCGCAGCGGCGCTGCTTTTGGTAATAGGCGCCGTCATTCTTGCCGGCTGCGGCGGAGAAGATAAGGTCGGCGTAGTCGATATGACGCGGGTGCAGCAGGAAGCGCCGCTGGTGCAGCAGTACAAAGCCAAGACGGAAGAAAAGGAAAAATCGGTCATGGCTGAACTGGATCAGGCCCGGGGAACGATGTCCGACGAAGACTTTCAGAAAAAGCAGCAGCAATCGTACCAGGAACTGAATATTTTTGCGGCCAGTATGCAGCGGCAGTTCATGTCGGACATACAAAGCAGGCTCGGCAGCATTGCCAAAGAAAAAGAAGTCGGCATCGTCGTCATCAAAGATGCCGTGCCCAGCGGCGGCATTGACGTAACAGATGATTTGATTCAAAAGTTGCAGTAAAAGGAGTTGTACATAGTGAAAAAAACAGTACGGGAACTGGCGGCATTTCTGGGCGGCACCGTTGTTGGCGACGCAGATGTCCTCATTGACGATATTAAAGGGTTAGCCGAAGCGGGCGGCAGCGATATTACCTTTGCCGTAGATCCTTATACGGAATACATTCCTCAGGTTCATGCCGGTGCGGTAATGGTGGAAAAAGAAGTGCCGGCCGGCGGTAATACCCTTATTATCGTAGATAATCCGCGGCTGGCTTTTTCTAAACTCTTGGTACTGTTTCATCCCCGCCAGTCCATTGAACGGGGGATTCATCCTACGGCCGTTATCGACGGCAGCGCAAAAATCGGCGAAGGTGCGGCAGTCATGGCATATGCCGTCATCGGCAAAAACGTCGTCGTCGGCGACGGCTGCGTAGTGTATCCGCACGTGTTTATCGGCGACAACGTATCTATCGGCAGGGAAACGATGATTTTTCCCGGAGCCGTTATTCATGAAAACTGCGTTCTTGGCGAACGGAACGTCGTCCGTGCCCACGCCGTTATCGGCGGCGAAGGATTCGGCTTTGCGACAAAAGACGGCAAACATACGCGTATTCCCCAGATAGGTAACGTCGTCATCGGCGACGATGTGGAAATCGGCTCCTGCACGTGCATCGACAACGCGACACTGGGTGCGACGAAAGTCGCTTCCGGCACGAAAATCGACAACCTCGTCCATTTGGGGCACAACGTGGAAATCGGCGAAGACTGCTTTATCATTGCCCAGACAGGCATTGCCGGCAGCACAAAAGTGGGGCATCACGTCATTTTTGCGGGACAGACGGGCTGTACCGGTCATGTGACGATCGGCGACAACGCCGTGTTCGGAGGCAAGTCCGGTATAACGGGAAACATGGAAGGCAATAAAGTATACGCCGGCTTTCCCGTCCGGCCCCATATGGAGTGGAACCGCACTCAGGCGTATATTAAACGGTTGCCGGAAATGGCAAAGACGATAAAAGCGCTGGAAAAGAAAATTGCTGAACTGGAACAGCAGCTGCATACATGACGAGGTGCCTATGTATACCTTTATGAAATGTCTCAGCTTTTTGATCTGCCGTCTCCCTTTTTCCGCACGGCGCGTTTTCGGCCGGTTTATCGGCTGGTTTTTCTGGACCTTCGTGCCGAAAAAACGAAAAATATTGGCGCAGACGCAGATTTTGGAATGCGGCATTACCGATGATCCGGAAAAGGCCATGGCCATCGCCAAAGCCAGTACCGTCCGTTTTGGTCCCATGATTATTGAAGTCCTGTCTTTTCCTATTTATACGAAGGAAATACTGGATGAAAAGATCGTATTTCACGGCAAGGAATATCTCGATGAGCTGAAAGAAAGCGGCGAAGGCGCCGTTTTCATGGCGTGCCATGCGGGAAACTGGGAACTGCTCGGCGCGTTTTTGGCAATGAGCGGCTATCCTCTTATTTCCGTGGCCCAGCAGCAGAACAGCAAAAATTCGGACGCTTTCATCAATGAATACCGGGCTATGATGAAGCAGCATGTCGCGTATAAGACGAGTATCCGCGACATGGTCCGCTTTCTGGGGCAAGGCCGTTATATCGGGCTGCTCATGGATCAGGATCCGGGATATACGGGCATTATGGTCAAGTTTTTCGGCCGCGATACGCTGACTGCCGACGGACCGGCAAAACTGGCGGGAATGCGGAACTATCCGATTTTATCAATCTTCATACATGAAGACCGGCCCTATCATTACGTCGTCGAAGCTCTTCCGCCGATTCGGCCTTTTGCGGGTAAAACGGCGCTGTCGCGGGAGGAAAAGCAGAAAATCGTCTATGAAGTGACGCAGAAGCTCAATGACCGGCTGGAAGCTCATATACGCCGGTATCCTGAAGAATGGTTCTGGCTGCATAACCGCTGGAAATGGACGAAGCGATATAAAGAAAAACATCATATTGCAGACGGGGATTCGTAAGGTCCCGGGAAAAAAGCGGCATATACCGGAATCATCCGGCAGGCCGCTTTATTTTTGTGCAGGAAATGACATATGACATAAAGTTTCAAAATGTGGTATAATGTGGTGTAGTATAAAGGAAAATAAAGTAATGAAACATAGTGAAACCAGCAGAGAATCTTGGTACAGGAGAGATGAATGTGAAACAAGAACGCCATATACACGGCGAGAAGCCGGTGTTATACCATTCGGCGATGCTGCAATATACGCAGCCGCTGGCTGACGTTTTTAAAGTCCTGGGCGACCCGACGCGGCTGCGCATCCTCCACACGCTCATGGACGGCGAACTGTGCGTGCGGGATATTGCCGAACAGATACAAATGGGTCAGTCTGCCGTATCGCACCAGCTTAGGATTTTGCGGGATGCACGTCTTGTTCAGTTCCGCCGCGACGGCAAGGTTGTGTATTACTCACTGGCAGACAACCATGTCTTTACGCTGCTGGCCGTCGGACTGGAGCATGTAGCGGAATAAATGTTTGGCCTCAAAGGAGTGATCAGGATGTATCTTTGTTTAATGAGGCACGGGAAAGCGGAACCGTATCGGGAGGGATGCGAAGACAGCCGGCGCGAATTGGCGGAAAAAGGGAAAAAGCAGGCGGTTTTGATGGCCGATACGGCGAGGTACTGGTGGCCTGACGGGAAAACGGCCTTATGGGCCAGCCCTTCCGTTCGAACATGTCAGACGGCGGCTTATTTGAGCAAGAAAATAGACTTTGGGGAGTTTCATACACATCCGGCGCTGGAAAGGGGAGATCTTCGCGCCGTATACCGGGATATTCTCTGCGGCGCTGAAGCTGACGTCGTGTGCATCATCGGCCATTCTCCTTATCTGGGACAATGGACGGAAACGTGGACGGGCACGGCTGTGGATTTTAAGACGGGGAGCATGGCGCTGTTCGATTACGATCCTTACGGAGGCATGTACGGTTCGGCGTCGCTGCTCTTATATGTCCACCCGAAAGGGGCGCGCCTCATTAAAGAAAGACGACGTCATTGAAATCAGGAGGTTAGTATGATGAAACATGTTTTATCCATTGCCGGCACCGATCCGTCCGGCGGCGCCGGGGCAGCGGCTGACTGCAAAACGTTCTGCGCCCACGGCTGTTTTGCACTCAATGTCATTACGGCTGTCGTATCCCAAAACACGCAGGGCGTTCGCGGGTACATGGATGTGCCGCCGGAGCTGATTGCATCGCAGATCGACGCCGTTTTTGAAGACATGGCAGTCGATGCCGTTAAAATCGGCATGGTCAGCGTGCCGGAAACCATACGTGTGATTGCGGAAAAATTACGGCAGTATAAACCGGCATATACGGTCATAGATCCCGTCATGGTGGCGACGAGCGGCCACCGTCTTCTGGCGGAAGAGGCGGAAGCATCATTGCGGAAGGAACTGATCCCGCTGGCCGATGTCCTGACGCCGAATATTCCGGAAGCGGAAGTCCTGACGGGAAAACCTGTTGACAGCTTTGCTGCGATGGAAGAAGCGGCCCGAACTATTGCGGCTATGGGGGCAAAAGCCGTGCTGGTAAAAGGCGGGCACCGCACGGAAGATGCGACGGATCTGCTGTATGACGGGAAGGAATTCTATTATTTCAGGGGCCGCCATGCAGAAAGCACGAGCACCCATGGAACGGGATGTTCTCTGTCCAGCGCTATTGCGGCGAATCTGGCTAACGGCATGAATTTGACGGATGCTGTCAGAGCAGCCAAGCAGTATGTGTTTGACGGAATTTGTCATGCCGAACCGATCGGCAAGGGACACGGACCGATTCACCATTTCTATGAACTGTACCGGAAAGCCGGCGTAAAGTAAAGCCAATTTTTTCGGCGCACAGAGAGTCACCGGCAGGAAAATTCCTGGTGATGACGAATATTGTCATATGAATCACCCGGACTATAATTTTGCCAGTTGATCGGGGGCAGTGTTGTCGTCATCGTTCATGATTTTATCAATAAATATATTACAAATATATTACCGAACAAATCATCGTAAGGAGGAATGAGTATGAACGTTGGATTACATCTGAAAAAAGCACTCTGCACAGCAGTTGCCATTGTTGCGGCAGGCGGTGCCGCATTGGCAGTTTCGCCTGCGGAAATATACGAAGATGCGGCCCGCAACATGCTGGCCAATCCTGAAGGGGAATATGTCCTGCAGATCAAGATGGAAATACCTCAGATAGAAGGGGCCGGCGCGTTAGTCGTCAACACGATTGGCATGAGGGCCGACCCGTTTCAGGTGAAAAGCGAAGCCGTAGCGGCGGTTTTAGGAAACGCAAAGGTTGTGCACAGCTACGCGGAACAGGACGGCGCCGTTGTTCATGTATATTATGAAGATACAAAGAGCGGCGATGCCGTATGGAAAAAAGCGGAACGGAAATTAAAGAGCGATGAACCGATTTCGGCCCGATTCCATAAAGACCATAACGTCATGGCCAGCGTGAAGTCCGTAACGGACAGGGGAAACAACGAGTATACTGTCGCATACGACGTAAGCAAGCTGTACCGGGATATGGATAAGGCGCAGTGGGAAAAAGACGGATACAAGAAAGAACAGGTTGAAGGATTCGGAAAAGTGCTGCAGGCTTTGCAGGCAGCCGGCGATATGGAGCTGAGCCTTTCCATCGATCCCAAAGCCCGGCGCATTACGCGCGTCGATGTCCCCTGGACTCCGCAGATCCGCGAAGCGGCGCTGACGATTTTATCGGAAAGCGACACGCCGGCTGAAAAGAAAGAACTTTTTGAACAACTGATTCAAAACAGTGAAATTTCCATTTCCGTTACCTATGCCGCTTTGCCGGAAAGTGCCGATCTGACGGTTCCGGAAAGCGTAAAAGCCATTGCCGTCCCCGGGGAAGTTCCCGGTGCTGACGACGAAGACGCAGCGGCATAAGACGACAGCAAGGGCTGAAACAAAAAAAGATATGTAATGCAGCGCCGCACAATACTGTGTGCGGCGCTGTTCTTTATCCGGATAAAGCGGTGCAGGGAATACAATCCTGCGTGTACACGGCTTTGGCAAAGTAAATATGTACAGCGGATTTTTTACAGTTCAGAGAATTTTTACAGGTATAGATTATTGACATGAGCAAGGAAATAACGGAAAATAGAATGTAAAGGCAAAGCTATTATTGTTCGTTATATCTGAAAGAGGCATTCCATTTGGAATGGCGCCATGGCATTTCAAAAGCCTGTACGTGACGGCGGGCCGCAGAGATCGGAGAGATGCTTTATATGCAGTTAGAACGGATACGTTTACTAGGAGGTAAAAAAATTGGCTAAAAAGGAAAAATTGATGGTCATTCCTTTAGGCGGTCTGGGTGAAATCGGAAAAAACATGACCGTTATCCAATACGGGAATGACATTATTGTTATTGACGCCGGGCTGTCGTTTCCTGATGACGATATGTTCGGCATTGACTTGGTCATTCCGGATATGAGTTATTTAATTGAAAACAGGGATAAGGTACGGGCAGTCGTTATTACGCACGGACATGAAGACCATATCGGAGGACTGGCATACTTGCTGAATGAAGTCAACGTGCCTGTATATGCGACAAAACTGGTATGCGGTCTTATTGAAGGTAAGTTGAAGGAAAACCATATTGCGAATTATAAACTGCACGAAGTGCAGTACGGAGACGAAATCGCGGCCGGGTGCATGAAAGTCGGCTTCATCCGCACGAATCATTCGATTCCCGACGCCAGCGCCTTGTATTTCAAGACGCCGGTAGGCACCGTTGTCCATACAGGCGATTTTAAGATCGACTTGACGCCTGTGGACGGACAGCCCCTTGATATTCATAAATTTGCCGAGTTAGGGCGGCGCGGCGTGCTCCTTCTCATGTCGGACAGCACGAATGCCGAACGGCCGGGGTACACGGAGTCGGAAATTACTGTGGGCCATGCGTTCCGCAAGGCGTTCCGCTCGGCGCAGGGGCGCATTATCCTGGCGACCTTTGCCTCGAATATTTCGCGCATTCAGCAGGCAATCAACACGGCGGTCCAGTTTAAGCGCAAAGTGACCGTACTGGGACGGAGCATGGTCAACAACGTGCAGATTGCCATGGAGCTCGGGTACCTCGACGTGCCTGACGGCGTGCTCATTGAACCTGATGAACTGAGCCGGTATCCGGAAGATCAGCTGCTGATCCTGACGACGGGAAGCCAGGGTGAACCGATGGCCGGGCTGTCCCGCATGGCGTCGAACAACCACCGCAGCGTCAGCATCATTCCCGGCGATACGGTCATTATTTCGGCAACGCCGATTCCGGGCAATGAAACCGGCGTGAGCCGCACCATCGACAATCTGATGAAGCTCGGCGCCACTGTTGTTGCCGGCAGGGAAAAGAAAATCCATGTTTCCGGTCACGCCAGCCAGGAAGAACTGAAAATCATGCTGGATCTGATTCGGCCGAAATATTTCATTCCCGTTC
>CAZDQW010000010.1:0-10563 GCA_964507845.1 uncultured Megasphaera sp. | reverse complement strand
GATGCTCAAGCAGCACGGGCAGCTGGCCGTCATGATGGGTGTAGAAAAAGATCACGTCCTTATCGGCGACAACGGACAGATTTTTGAATTTTCCAGCCGTTCCGGCCATAAGGCCGGCCATGTCAACGCCGGCAGGGTTTTCGTCGATGGACTGGGCGTCGGCGATGTCGGGAACATCGTTATCCGCGACCGCCAGCAACTGGCCATGGAAGGTGTTGTCATCGTCGTCATGACGCTGGCCAAAGGAACATGTCATGCTTTGGCCGGGCCGGATATTGTCTCGCGGGGGTTTGTTTATGTGAGGGATTCGGAAGCGCTGATCAGCGAAGCCCATGACCGCGTTGCCGCCGTCTTGGAACGGTGCGAAGCCGGAGATATCCGCGAATGGGCCGTCATCAAATCCCAGGTGCGCGATACGCTGAGCCGGTATCTGTATGAAAAGACGCGCCGCCGTCCTATGATCTTGCCGATTATTATGGAAGTATAGTAAAATAGAAAAAACAGACAGCGGAGGTATTGCGCCTCCGCTGTTTATATGCAAGATATGCCTGTGGGTTTATGAAAGGAGATGGTTGCATGGAGCAAAACCGCATTACACCGCTGACAACGGCAGGATGTTTTGCCGCCGTTATGCTGATTTTAGCGCTGCTCAGTACATATATGCCCTTTTTTTCGTTCATCGGATACTTCATCATGCCGATTCCCATGACGATTATTTACATGAAATACGGCCTGCGGCAGGCCGTGCTGCTCGGCCTTGCGGCAGGCGTTCTCATGGGGATTTTCATTGATCCCATGACAGCCGTCGCTCAGCTCGTCACGTTCGGCGCCATCGGCCTGTCTATCGGCGCCGGTTTCCGATACGCTTGGACGCCGGTTAAGATGCTGATCTGCGTGGCGGCGGCGCTGATCGGAGCGTCGGCTGTACTTTTGGCCATGATATACGCCGTCCTCGGCATCGATCTGGTTGCCGCGCTCAGCGCGACTTTTGACGCCATGATCCGGGAAATGCTGTCCGGATACGAAACCAGCGGCATGTCGGATATCGAGCTGGCCGAAGCAAGGCTACAGCTTGAAGAGGTGCGCCGGCTTCTTCCGTCGATGCTGCCCATGTTTATCTGCCTGGCTATGGCGATCATTGCTTATATTAACGTGAAGATTTCCCAGCTCGTCCTCATTCGGCTGGGGTTTCCCATCAAGCCTTTTTTGCCGATTCGTTATTGGGAAATTTCCCGCAGTATGATATACTTATATGTATTGGCGCTGGTCATGAAATATTGGGGAGCGACGCGGGACATAGAATGGCTTACCGTTATCGGCATCAATATCAACCAAGTGGCTTTTTTCTTTATCTGCATCCAGGGGCTGGCGTTCTTCTTTTTCTTTCTTGACCGACGTTTTCATATCGGTACGGGGCTGCAGGCTCTTATTATCGTATTGTTTTTCGTCCTGCCCGTTTTTTCGTATCTGGCGTTTGCTGCCGGACTGGCGGACATGCTCCTGAATTACCGTAAGAAGCGCGGGGCGGCATAATGCCCGGAGGGAACCCTTATGTTGAAACAAATCTTGCTGAGACGAAATGCAGAACCGTTCTTCCTGATTACGATTCTGCTGCTGGCAATTATTGCCGTATATAACTGGGTAATTGCCCTGCTGGCGCTTATTTTGATTATCGGGGCCTACGTACTGACGCGGAAGAACGCCAATGAACGGAATAGGGAACTGAGCCGTTTTTTTGACGCCGTGTCCCAGAGCGTCGACCAGGCGTCGACGTACGCCGTACAGAATCTTCCCGTCGGCATCGCCATCATCGACATGCAGTCCAGCCTGTGCTGGGCCAACAGCGTATTCCGCGACTGGATCGGCGATGTGGACAACGATCAGAGGCTGGACCATATTATGCCGAATCTGCATATGGATAAATTCTGGGGGAAGTTCGGCTACTTTTTTGAACATATCGGCAGCCGGTACTACCGCGTCGTCTACAAGTACTTGCAGACGGAAAATGCCGCTGACGACAACTATCTTATCCTGTATTTTGAAGACCAGACAGAAACGGAAACGCAGAAAATGAACTGCATCGCTTCCGTTCCCGTCTTATGCGATATTGAAATAGACAACATGGAAGAGGTGGCCAAGGGCATGACGTCGGTTCAGCAGACGACGCTGTGGACGAATGTCAATAACTGCCTTATTGATGAATTGACGGCTCTGGGTTCTTTCGTCCGCTCTTACGGAAATGAAAATTATTTTGCCTGCCTGAGCCGTGAAGCGCTGGATAAGCTGAAAAAAGATAATTTTTCTTTCCTGGAAAAAATACGCCGCATTTACACGGTCAACCGCATTCCCGTCACGATCAGCATGGGCGTTGCTTCCTGCCCGAAAGAAGACGTAGCCAGCGGACAGGTCAACTTTAACGAACTGGCCGAAAAAGCCAGAGCCGGCCTCGACTTGGCACTGGGCCGCGGCGGCGATCAGGTTGTCGTATATGAAGAAGACGGGTCGCCCCATTTTTACGGCGGCAAGACGAAATCCGTCGAGAAAAATACCCGCGTCCGGGCGCGCGTTGTCGCCCAGGCTATCCGAGAACTCATCGATACGAGCGATCTCGTGCTGATTATGGGACATGAACGGGAAGATTACGACAGCATCGGCGCCGCCGTCGGCGTAGCGCACATGGCCCGCATTACAGGGACGCCTGTCTATATCGTCGTCAGCGACCAGACTGATGCCATACGGCGGCTGGAAACGCAGATGATGAACATACCGCTGTTCAAGGAAATGCTTATTTCGGCGGAAACGGCAGAAGAAATGTGCAGCAGCCAGACGCTGCTATTTATTGTCGACACGCACCGCGCCGACATGACCGTTGCGCCGCCGCTGATAGAAATGACGGAACGCCGTGTCGTTATCGACCATCACCGCCGCAGCTCCGACTTTATTAAAAAGCCGCTTTTGACGTATACGGAACCCTCCAGTTCATCGACGAGCGAATTGGTGACGGAACTTCTTCAATATTACCAGGACGACGTGGAATTGGAAAAAATCGAAGCGACGGCATTATATGCCGGCATTATCGTCGATACGAAAAATTTTGCCGTTCAGACGGGCGTGCGCACTTTTGACGCTGCGGCGTACCTGCGGCGGAGCGGCGCCGATCCTGAAATTGTCCGCGAATTGTTCAGCGCCGACTTTGCGATGATGCAGGACAAGGCCCGTATTTTGGCCGACGCCAGGATTCAGGACGGCGTCGCCGTCGCAGTATGCCCTAAGGGGACGGAAAATGCTTCGATCGTAGCGGCTCAGATTGCCGATGTGCTCGTCAATATCGATAAGGTAGAAGCCAGCTTTACGTTCAGCGAACTGGCCGATGGGTGCATCGGCGTCAGCGCCCGGTCAAAAGGTGATTTAAACGTCCAGCTGGTCATGGAATCGGTCGGCGGCGGCGGACACCGCACAGTCGCCGGCGCCCAGCTCCGGAGCTGCACGATGGCTGAAGCGCAGCAGAAAGTGCTGTCGGCTCTTCGGCAAATAGAAATCATGAATAAGGAGACTGAAAAAGAATGAAAGTCATATTATTGCAAGACGTAAAAAAATTAGGATCAAAAGGCGATATAGTCGAAGTCTCGGAAGGATACGGCCGTAACTTTCTTTTGCCGCGCAATTTAGCGGTGGCAGGCACGTCGGCCAATATTAACGACGCCAGACAAAAACAAGCTGCGGCCAAGCATAAAGCCCAGGTTGCTTCGGACGAAGCAGCTGTGTTGGCCAGTCAGCTGAAAAAAGTAGAATTGACGATTCCCGTTAAAGTCGGCGAAGGCGGAAAAGTATTCGGCGCTATTACGGGGAAACATGTCAGCGAAGCCGCCAAAAAACAGTACGATATTGACATTGACAAGAAAAAGGTTGAAATCAAAGATCCGATAAAATCATTGGGGACGTATGACGTCGTCATCCGCGTTCATCCGACGATTACGAGCGTCATTAAAGTGCATGTCGTCGAAGGATAAGGCGCACAGCCGCCCGGCGCCGTCATAAGGTGTGAGATCATGAAAGAATTACTGGATAAATTGCTGCAGCGCCATAAATATTTGGAACCGACGGCGGAAGAAGAACTGCGCCGTCAGGTCAACGTGCTGTACGGCGCTTTTACAGGACTTATCGGCCCGGAAAAAATGGTGCTCCGAGCCAGCAAATATTCGGCCCTGGCCTATGTGCATTCCGAAGATCCGAGGCTTCGTCTCGTCGGTTTGCAGCGCCTTGTTTATGAAGACGGGTCGTATGACAAGGTGCCGGATGACGATGAAGTGATTACCGTGCTCAACGAGCTGGAAATGGTGCTGGCCGAGATGCTGGCCCGGCAGGCCGTGGAAGAACGCCTGGAAAAAAAGATCAGCCAGCGCATGGAAGAAAAGCAGCAGGAATACGTGCAGGAAATTAAGATGCAGATCATTAAGGAAGAAATGCACGATGTGGAAACGCCGCAGACGAAGAGAAAGCTTGCGGAACTGCGGCATCTCGACGGCATAAAACTTGCCGGATCGATTATGGAAAAAGTGCGGCCGAAAACGTTGAACACCATTATCGGGCAGAAGCGGTCCGTTGAAGCGATGCAGAGCAAACTGGCGTCTGCATACCCGCAGCATCTGCTCTTATACGGCCCGCCGGGCGTCGGGAAAACGACGGCGGCGCGCATTGTCCTGCAGGAAGCAAAATTACTGCCTTTTACGCCTTTCGGCGCCGACGCTCCCTTTGTGGAAACGGATGGGACGACGCTGCGCTGGGATTCCCGCGACATGACCAATCCTCTTATCGGCTCGGTTCACGACCCGATTTATCAGGGGGCCCGCCGGGACCTGGCCGATACGGGAATACCGGAACCGAAACCGGGTCTGGTTACGGAAGCGCACGGCGGCATTCTGTTCATCGACGAAATAGGTGAAATGGACCCGATGCTGCTTAACAAGCTGTTGAAAGTTCTGGAAGATAAAAAAGTAAAATTCGAGTCGGCCTATTACGACGAAGACGACGTCAATGTGCCGCAGTACATTAAAAAGCTCTTTGCCGAAGGCGCGCCGGCCGACTTTATCCTCATCGGTGCGACGACGCGGAGCCCTTGGGAAATCAATCCGGCGATCCGTTCGCGGTGCGCCGAAGTGTTTTTTGAACCCCTCGTTCCGGCGGATATTCAAAAGATTATTGAAAACGCTGCCGCCGAATTGGGAGCCGTGCTGGAAGACGGCGTATCGGCGCTGATCAGTACTTTTACTGTTGAAGGACGCAAAGCCGTCAACATACTGGCTGATACGTACGGGCTGGCTGTATATCAGGCCGGAAGTAAAGACGGCATCGTCATCACGAAGGAACATGTCCGCCGCGTCGCGCAGATCAGCAGGTTGTCGCCGTATTCTCCGGAAAAGGCCAGCGCAGTGCCGGCTGTCGGAAAAGTATTCGGCCTGGGCGTGTCGGGGTATTTAGGATCGGCTATTGAAATCGAGGCCGTTGCGTTTCCAGCCCGCGAGCCGGGAAAAGGATATTACCGCTTCAACGATACGGCTGGTTCCATGGCCAAAGATTCCCTCTTTAACGCCGCCGCCGTCGTGCGTTCCGTTACAGGAAAAGAACTGTCCGATTACGATGTCAATATTAATTTTATCGGCGGGGGAAATATCGACGGCCCCTCGGCTGGATGCGCCGTCGCAACGGTGCTCATATCGGCCGTTACGCAGACGCCAGTGCGGCAGGATGTTGCCGTTACGGGAGAAATTTCCGTCCGCGGCGACGTAAAGCCTGTCGGCGGCGTGTTTGAAAAGGCCTACGGAGCCTGTCAGGCCGGCATGAAAGAAATTATTATTCCCAAAGATAATGAAAAAGATATACCGGCTCATCACTTGCAGCTAGACATTCACTGCGCGTCGACGATACGGGATGTGCTGGATATCATGCTGGTAACATAGCGCATACTGCAGGAGGCATACGATGGAACAACGGATACCGCCGCAGAACGTGGAGGCAGAGCAAGCAGTTCTTGGGGCCATGCTGCTTGATCACAACGCCGTCGTTACTGCGCTGGAAAAACTGCGTCCCGGCGATTTTTACCGGGATGTGCACCGCATGATCTTCGAGGCGATGGAACAGCTGCACCGTGACAACAAGGAAGTAGACGTCATTACCCTTCCGGAAGAACTGCGGCGCACGAAAAAGCTGGACGATGCCGGCGGGCTGGAATATGTACTGAGCCTTCCTAATTTGGTAGCGACGGCGGCTAATATTGAATACCACGCCAATATCGTTGCGGAAAAAGCGCTGGCCCGCAATATTATTGCCACATGCACGGAACTGACGGCAGATGCTTACGACGGCGAAAAAGAACCGGCCGATTTGCTGGACGAAGCGGAACGGAAAATACTGCGCATATCCGAAAGCAAGCGGAACACCGACTTTTCTCCAGTCGGCGCCGTCGTTGAAGAAACGCTGGATAAAATTACCCGGCTTTACGAAAGCAAAGCCGGAATTACGGGCCTGCCTACAGGGTTTAAAGACCTGGATCGCCTGACGTCGGGCCTGCAGCCGTCGGATCTCATTTTGGTTGCCGCCCGTCCTAGTATGGGAAAAACAGCGTTTACACTGAATATTGCGCAGAATGTCGGCGTGCGCCAGCATAAAACGGTGGCCTTTTTTTCGCTGGAAATGTCGCAGGAACAATTGGTGCAGCGTCTGCTGTGTCAGATCGGCCACATTGATTCGCAGAAACTGCGCACAGGTCAGCTAAACAGCGACGCAGAGTGGACAAAGCTGACCGACGCGTGCGATAAGCTGTACCAGGCGCCGATTTATATTGACGACACGCCGGGTATTTCCATTGCCGAAATGCGTTCAAAAGCGCGACGCCTTAAAGCGGAACACGGCCTTGACCTGATTATCGTCGATTATCTGCAGCTCATGCAGGGGCGGAACACGGAAAGCCGCCAGCAGGAAATTTCTGAAATTTCCCGATCTTTAAAAGCGCTGGCCCGGGAGCTGAAAGTACCGCTTATTGCCTTGTCGCAGCTCAGCCGCAGCGTTGAGAGCCGGCAGGATAAGCGGCCCATGCTCAGCGACCTGCGCGAGTCCGGCGCACTGGAACAAGACGCGGATATCGTGTCTTTTTTATACCGCGAAGATTATTACGACAAAGAGACAGAAAACCAGCATATTACGGAAGTTATCCTGGCCAAGCACCGGAACGGGCCTGTCGGTTCCGTGAAATTATATTTTAAGAGCGAATTTACATTGTTCCTCAACTTGGATACAACGCGTGAATAGCGTCTGTTTTGCATAAGGGACGAAAAGCGGCGGCTTTTTGTCCCTTTTTGTTATAGGAGGCAGTATGGACAAACAAAGGAAAATACGAATTGCCGCCGCTGTTACGGCGGCGTTGTTTTTCGCCGTCGCCGCGGCGGGGTCGTTGTCCCGGTCGTCATATTTCCAGCAGCTCCGTGGGCAGAAAAAAGTAGCCGTCGTCACCGTCAGCGGGCCTATTGTCGGCGGCAGCGGCATGTCCTGGGGCGGCGCCGAATCATCGTCGTCCCGGTCGCTGATGAGGCAGTTACGGACGGCTCGCCGCGATGATGACGTGCACGCCGTTTTGCTGCGCATCAACAGCCCCGGCGGCAGCGCGGCGGCGACGCAGGAAGCAGCGGCGGAACTGCAGCGCTTAAAGGAGTCGGGAAAGCCGGTTATCGTGTCCATGGGCGATTCCGCCGCATCGGGAGCCTACTGGCTGGCGGCGTACGGCGATAAAATATATGCCAATCCTTCGACCATTACGGGAAGCATCGGCGTATACATGGCCTACTATGATTTGCAGGGATTAAGCGGCAAACTCGGCGTCAGCGAAGAAAAAATCAAATCAGGCGCCCATAAAGATATTTTTTCTCCCTTCCGGCCCATGACCGATGAAGAACGGCGCTTGACGCAGGATATGGTCGACGGCATGTATGAGCAGTTCGTTTCCGCCGTGGCCCGTGAGCGTCATATGGATGAAGAAAAAGTACGCTCTCTTGCCGACGGGCGCATCTTTACGGGCGAACAGGCTGAAGCGGCGGGGCTTGTCGATGAACTGGGAAATTATTACGATGCCCTGGCGTATGCCGGTTCGCTTATCGGCGCCGATCCCGACGATGTACCCGTGGTGGCGTATGACCAAGACTTGTCCCTGCGGCAGGTCATTGCCGGTCTGTCATCGGGCGGAGAAGATATTGCCGGCATGATGTACGGCAGCAATATTCCTCTGCCGCTTCTGCTCATGAAAGGAGTGTGGCAGCAGTGAATTATTATCTTGGAGAGGCGATGGCTTTAGCTTACGGCGTCATTGCGGCGCCGAAGGAAACGATGATCCTTATTTCGAAGGAGCAGCGGCTTTACGAGGGAGCCGTCATCTGGTCCTTGTCGGTGCTGCTGTCCATCGTATCGGTATGCGCCCAGTGGGACGGCGCCGCCCTATGGACTGCCGCCGCGATGTACGGAGGAGCTGCCGTGCTTTTTGGCCTGCGCGCTGTGCTGATTCACGGTTCGAGCCGGTTCCTCGGAGGGTGCGGCGCTTTCAAATCGCTGCTGGCTGTGCTGTGCTTCGCAGAAATCCCCCTCAACCTGGCGACGCTGGCAGGCAGCTTTGTCTTTGCTGCTCCTGAATGGGCCGTACAGATCTTATCCCTCGGCGCCGTCATCTGGACCTTTGTCCTAGACATCCTTTCCGTTCAAGCCGTTTACGGCATGAGCGCCGCGCGGAGTACGGCGGCCCTTGTTCTGCCGGTCCTAGCCGCGGCAGGTATCTGCGTCATCCTCATCTTGTATGTTTTTTTCTCCGTTATTTCCTGGCTGGGATGATGCCAGAGCATCAAAATTGCGGAGTAATGTTTTTTTACCCCGCCAGGCAAAGGCGCGGTTGCCGAAAATTTGCTGGAACTGGCGGTTAGACAACGGTTCTATGCTGTGCCGGCTTATGTGAGTCAGGCGAAGATGAAGGAAGTCGGGAAGGGGCGCTGCCGGAACGGCTGCGTTGAGGGGGCAGACAAGCTGACAAACGTCGCAGCCGAAAACAGACGGCGTTTTCCCCATAATGTTGAGTTCAGGCAGCGTAAAGCTGCCTTTTTTCTGCGTCAAATACGATTTGCACCGTTGGTAATGGTAGGTGCCGCCGGAAAAACATTGCCCAGGGCAGGCGCGGCGGCAGGCACCGCAGTGCAGGCATTCTTTGGCCTGCGGTCTGTCCGGCGCGAAGGGAACTGTCGTCAGCACGCTGCCGATAAACACGTAGGAACCGTATGTATCGTGAAAAAAACAGCGGTTGTCCCCGAAAAAGCCAAGGCCGGCGCAGTAGGCCAGCCAGCGGTCGTCAAGAGGGGAAGTGTCGGCAATGCAGCGGCACCGGCCGCCGAAAGAACGGGTCACGTAGGCGCTGATTTTCTCCAGATACGCCGCCGTTACGGTGTGGTAGTCCGTGCTGCGGCAATAGAGCGATAAATTGCCGGCGTATTCTTTCCCGGCATAGTACGGAAAGAGGGCGACGATAACAGACGCGCAGCCCGGAAGAAGCCGTTCCGGTTCGTACCGCTCTGTGCCTTTACCGGCGGCAAGGGGACAGATTTCGTCCCCGTAGCCTGCTGGCACCGGCAGACGCGCCGGCGCGATACCGACGCAGCTGAGGCCTAGGGAGGCGGCAAATTTTTTGATGCAGTGGCTGTCCATAAAAATATTCTCCTAATAGAATAAATTTTTCTTGCATTTCTTTATGGAATATAGTATACTAGCTAAGTCAGCGGTTTTAAAGAGTTTTCCCGGCAGCGAGCCGGAGAAAATAAAAAACGTTGAAAAAAGTGTTGACAAGAAGTAATTTATTCTGTATAATAAATTACGTTCTGTGAGACAAGCCGAGCCGATATAGCTCAATTGGCAGAGCAACTGACTTGTAATCAGTAGGTTGTAGGTTCAAGTCCTATTATCGGCTCCAACAGTGGTGGGGTTCCCGAGTGGCTAAAGGGAGCAGACTGTAAATCTGCCGGCGACTGCCTTCGAAGGTTCGAATCCTTCCCCCACCACCAATTTAACATCGCGGGGTGGAGCAGTTGGTAGCTCGTCGGGCTCATAACCCGAAGGTCGTAGGTTCAAGTCCTGCCCCCGCTACCAAATTTTTATTGCCGGGCAGTAAAGAAAACTTTATATCAGTGCTTTGAACGGTGTAAGCTGTTGTAGCTCAGTCGGTAGAGCGTATCCTTGGTAAGGATAAGGTCACCGGTTCAATCCCGGTCAATAGCTCCAAACATGGCGGCTTAGCTCAGTTGGCTAGAGCATGCGGTTCATACCCGCAGTGTCCAGAGTTCGAATCTCCGAGCCGCCACCATAATCATAACCTCGTTATACGAGGTTATTTCTATATGCAATACTAGTTTCCGCTTGGAGAGAGCCCAAATCCGTATTGTATGATAGAATGCTGCTACATGGTAATTTTTTCCTGAAGGAGGATTTTTTGCAACATGGCAAAAGCACATTTTGAAAGAACAAAACCGCATGTAAACATCGGAA
>CAZDQW010000009.1:0-79389 GCA_964507845.1 uncultured Megasphaera sp. | reverse complement strand
TTCCGATGTTTACATGCGGTTTTGTTCTTTCAAAATGTGCTTTTGCCATGTTGCAGTTCCTCCAATGCAAGTAAAATTAGTCGCTATTAACCTTTGTCGCTAATGACTTTTTCTGCTACGTTCTTGGGAACTTCTTCGTAGTGATCAAAAGTCATCGTATAAACGCCACGTCCCTGTGTCTTGGAACGCAGGTCCGTTGCATAGCCAAACATTTCAGCCAACGGCACAAATGCGTTGATATGTTCAGCGCCGCTGCGCATTTCCATCCCGTCCACACGTCCGCGGCGGGAGTTTAAATCGCCGATAACGTCGCCCATATAATCTTCCGGAACGACGACTTCAACTTTTACGTACGGTTCCAAGAGAACCGGATCGGCTTTCTTGGCGCCTTCTTTAAAGCCGATGGAACCGGCAATCTTAAAGGCCATTTCCGAAGAGTCAACATCATGATAAGAGCCGTCGTATACGACAACTTTGATATCGACCATGGGGAATCCGGCGAGAACGCCCGTTTCCATTGCTTCTTTGACGCCGGCTTCAACAGAGCCGATGTATTCTTTCGGAATAACGCCGCCGACAACTTTGTTTTCAAATTCAAACCCTGCTCCGGCTTCCTGAGGAATCAGTTCAAGCCAGCAATGGCCGTACTGACCGCGGCCGCCGGACTGACGGACAAAGCGGCCTTCCTGTTTAACAGATTTGCGAATCGTTTCACGATAAGCAACCTGCGGTTTGCCTACATTGCAGTCTACTTTAAATTCACGGGCCATGCGGTCGACGATAATATCAAGGTGCAGTTCGCCCATCCCGGAAATAATCGTCTGCCCTGTTTCCGCATCGGTTTTGACTTTGAAGGTCGGATCTTCTTCAGCCAGACGGGATAAGGCAACGCCCATCTTTTCCTGGTCGGCTTTCGTCTTCGGTTCAACCGCAACGGAAATAACCGGTTCCGGAAATTCCATTTTTTCAAGAATAATGGGATGCTTTTCATCGCACAGCGTATCGCCGGTCGTCGTATCTTTCAGGCCGACAATGGCGCCGATATCACCGCAGTACGCTTCCTGCACTTCTTCACGGTGGTTGGCATGCATCCGCAGAATACGGCCGACACGTTCCTTTTTGCCTTTTGTTGAATTAAGCACGTACGTGCCGGACTGAAGCGTCCCGGAATACACACGGAAGAAAGCCAGCTTTCCTACAAACGGATCTGCCATAATCTTAAATGCCAATGCGGAAAACGGTTCTTTATCATCCGCTTTCCGGCTGTCTTCTTCATCCGTATCCGGGTTGACTCCGGCAACCGGCGGAATATCGATAGGCGACGGCATGTAATCAACGACAGCATCGAGGAGCATCTGAATCCCTTTATTTTTATAAGCGGAGCCGCACAGTACAGGGAACATCTTATTCGTTACGACAGCCTGACGAATTCCCGCTTTGATTTCTTCGACAGTGAGTTCTTCGCCTTCGAGATACTTCATCATCAGCTCATCGTCTGTTTCGCAGACAGCTTCAATCAAAATTTGATGATATTCTTCGGCCAGCTCCTGCATATCCTCCGGAATATCGACAATTTCAATTTCTTTCCCGAGCGCGTCGTCATACGTTTCAGCCTTCATGGTAATCAGGTCAATGATGCCGCTGAACGTAGATTCAGCGCCGATAGGCAGCTGAATCGCTACAGCATTAGCCTGCAGGCGATCTTTCATCATTTGAATACAATTCAGGAAATCTGCCCCTGTCGTATCCATCTTATTGATAAAGGCAATACGGGGAACATGGTAATGCTCAGCCTGACGCCATACCGTTTCAGACTGCGGTTCAACGCCGCCTTTCGCGGAAAATACAGCAACAGAACCATCAAGAACGCGCAGGGAACGTTCAACTTCTACCGTAAAATCAACGTGGCCCGGAGTATCGATAATGTTGATGCGGTGACCTTTCCACTGAGCCGTCGTTGCAGCAGACGTAATCGTAATGCCGCGTTCCTGTTCCTGCGCCATCCAGTCCATTGTCGCGGCGCCGTCATGAACTTCGCCGATCTTATGAACGCGGCCGGTGTAGAAAAGGATACGTTCTGTTGTCGTGGTTTTGCCGGCATCGATGTGAGCCATGATACCAATATTTCTCGTCTTTTCCAAGGGAAATTCTCTTGCCACGATTTTGTCCACTCCTCAAATAATGAAAACTTTACATGAATTACCAGCGGTAATGTGCAAAAGCCTTGTTGGCTTCAGCCATTTTATGGGTATCTTCTTTTTTCTTAATCGCTGCGCCCGTATTATTGAACGCATCCATCAGTTCTGCTGCCAGTTTTTCCTTCATCGTCCGTTCGCCGCGTTTACGCGCATAAGCAACGGTCCAGCGGATGCCGAGGGATAAACGGCGGTCAGCCCGTACTTCTACGGGAACCTGATAGTTGGCGCCGCCTACGCGGCGGGCCCGGACTTCCAATACAGGCATGACATTGTTAAGAGCCTGTTCAAATACTTCCAACGGATCTTTGTTCATTTTCGAACGGATGATATCAAATGCATCGTATACGATAGATTCTGCGATGCCTTTTTTACCATCAAGCATAACTTTATTGATAAAGCGCGTAACTAATTTAGAATGATATACCGGATCAGGCAGTACATCGCGCTTCGGCACAGGGCCTTTTCTGGGCATGTCTAATTCCTCCTTTTAAGCTGTGTATGCTATCAAATTCATCTGATTATTTGCCTTTTTTTGCACCGTACTTAGAACGGGACTGGCGACGGTTTGCTACGCCAGCTGTATCCAAAGCACCGCGGATGATGTGATAACGTACGCCAGGAAGGTCTTTTACACGACCGCCTCTAATTAATACTACACTGTGTTCCTGTAAATTGTGACCAATGCCGGGAATATAGGCAGTTACTTCAATAGAGTTCGTCAAGCGGACACGGGCAACTTTACGCAGAGCAGAGTTAGGCTTTTTCGGCGTAGCCGTGTATACACGCGTGCAGACGCCGCGTTTCTGCGGGCAGTTCTTCAATGCCGGCGCTGTGGATTTCGTTACGGAATCCTGACGACCTTTACGAACTAATTGACTGATTGTTGGCATATGGGCACCTCCTCTCCAAACAATTAGATTTATAATGTAATCACCGGCATAAAACCGATGATATTACCAAAATTATTTGAGTATCCCTACGGCCGCCGCCTTTACTTTAATACGGCAGGCCGTTCCCAGTTCCTGCATCGTATGCGTCCGATCCACGCCAATACCGGCATCTTCCGCATAGGCAATAAGAGCCGCGACAACCTGTTCATCACAGTCGCTGGCAATATACAGCTGGGCGACTTCGTTTCGTTTCATCGCCTTCAGCGTCTGCTTTGCCCCTACTGTCTTCCGGACATTGCCAGCCAATTCCAAGCTCACGAAACCTCACTCCTTAGTTCATGCAAATTAATCGCGACACACTGCCGCGATACTTTGATATTTTAGCATTCCCCTATGGCGATGTCAATGTGTTTTTCGTAAAAACTGCGTCATTAAGAGATTTTTTATTACACTATTCCGTGCGTATCATTCAGCATATTGAAAACCATAAAAGCCGCACGAAGACGACATTCTTTCTTCGTGCGGCTTCTTTCCGGCTTCGCTTTAATGACCGGCCTCAGAAGTTCCGACTTCATCCAGTAATTCTATCGGATCTCCGTTTTTCTCTTCATAGCTGACAGCCGGAACGGTTTTTACAACTTTTACTTTTCGGTAACGGCTCATCCCCGTACCGGCAGGAATGAGTTTGCCGATTATAACATTTTCCTTTAAACCCAGCAAAGGATCTATCTTTCCTTTAATCGCCGCATCAGTCAGTACGCGCGTCGTTTCCTGGAACGATGCCGCCGACAGGAAGGATTCCGTCGCCAAGGCCGCTTTCGTAATGCCAAGGAGCATAGGCTTTCCGATGGCAGGTTTGCCGCCTACAGCCTGAATTCGTTTATTCGTATCTTCAAAAATATTGACGTCTACGTAATCGCCCGGCAGCATATCTGCATCGCCGGCATCTTCAATCTTCATTTTCCGCAGCATCTGACGGACAATGACTTCTATGTGCTTGTCATTGATGCCGACACCTTGGGATTTGTATACTTTCTGCACTTCATATACAAGATAGCGCTGCGTTGCTTCGACGCCTAAAATACGCAGGATGTCGTGGGGATTAATGGACCCGGACGTAATACGGCTTCCTTTCGTAATGACATCGCCTTCATGCACGACAAGATGGGAACCGTACGGAATCGTATAACTCCGTTCTTCGCCGTCTTCGCCGATGACATGAACGATATTGATATCATGATGGTCTTCTTTTTCCGTAATCGATACGACGCCGTCAATTTCCGTTACAATGGCATTGCCTTTCGGTTTGCGCGCTTCAAATAATTCTTCAACACGGGGAAGACCTTGCGTAATGTCTCCGGCCGATGCAACGCCACCGGTATGGAATGTACGCATCGTCAGCTGCGTACCGGGCTCGCCGATAGACTGGGCGGCAATAGTGCCGACCGATTCGCCGACGTTGACTTTTCCGCCTGTACCTAAATCGCGGCCGTAGCACTTCGCGCACACACCGTAGCGGCTGCGGCACGTGAGTACCGAACGAATGCGGACCGTATCATAATATTTCGCGATTTCTTTCGCCTGATCGGCCATGATTTCTTCATTGAGCCGAACGATGATTTCGCCCGTTTCCGGATTGACAAGCGTTTCCGCCGCCGTACGGCCTTCAATTCGTTCTTCCAGCGGTTCAATGACGCCGTTTCCTTCCACAATCGCCGTTACTTCCACGCCGCGTATATCATTGTTGCGGACCTTGACTTCCGTTACGTCACTGGACAAGATTCGTTCAATCGCATCTGCCGTAAGAGCCGTTCCGGCCGGGCAGATTTCCATGCCGCTGGAATCTATAACGGCTGTTTCCACCGTTTTTCCCAGCATATGGTCAATCATGGATTTGCGCAGCAACGACCGTATTCCTTCTTCCGGCGCGCCGAGCGCAACGACTTCCACCAAATTCGAATGATTCATATCATCATTAATATCCATTTGGCTTCCCTGCAGATGCAGCTTCGGCAGTTTATGCTCGATAATCGCATCCATGTCGTCTGTTGTCAGCAAGTGTCCTTCCGCAAACACCACTTCCTGCGTTTCCGGATCGACGGCCTCTTTGGCCAATACGCGCCCGATTAATTTTTCGCGAAGCAATGCAACGGCCTGGCGGCATGAACTTGCCAGCCGAGCCCGTTCCCGGACAAGATCGATGCCGAAAACATCGCAGTCCTCTTCGCGGACAATGACGTCTTGAGAAACGTCGACGAGACGCCGTGTAAGATACCCGGAGTCAGCCGTACGAAGAGCCGTATCCGCCAACCCTTTGCGGGCGCCGTGGCTGGATGTAAAGTAATCCAATACGGACAGGCCTTCGCGAAAATTCGCCTTAATCGGCAAGTCGATGATGCGGCCGGAAGGATCCGCCATCAAGCCGCGCATACCTGCAACCTGACGGATCTGCTGTTTGTTGCCGCGCGCGCCGGAATCGGCCATCATGAAAATAGAGTTGAACGGATCCATGTTGTCCATCATAGCTTCCGTCACATCATCCGTTGCTTTCTCCCAAATAGCGCACGTCTTGCGGTACCGTTCATCATCCGTGATCAAGCCGCGCAGATACATTTTCATAACATTCTGAACGTTTTTGTCTGCTTCGTTCAGAATATCCCACTTTTCAGCAGGGATCTGAATATCGGAAATGGCGATGGACATGCCGGCCTGGCGAGCGTAATGATATCCGATAGCCTTGATGCGGTCAAGCAGATCGGCTGTTTTCGTGTTGCCGACGAGATGGAAGCAGGAATCAACCAATTTGCCGATTTCCTTTTTATTCATCAGCACGCCGAGGCAGTTGACATCAACAAATTCCTTGCCGGCTTTAAAGGCTGCAACGGCCTCTTTATCTACTTTATGAGCCGGAATCGGCCGAACAGATAAGAGATCTATGCCGAACGTTTCTTTCAGCTGAGAAAAACCATAATCGCGGATGTATCCGTCGGCCTCTTTGATTTTTACAAGGTGAGTCGAGTCAATGACTCCGTTTTCATAGGCAAATACGGTGTCTTCGGGATTTGTAAACACCATGACTTTATCCGTATGATATAAGCGCAGCGGTTCGTAAAGCTGATAATTATACAGCAGCTTGCCGGCCGTCGTTTCGATCAGGCCGTGTCCGGGAATGCGTACTTTAATGACGGCTTCAATATCAATGGCTTTTGCGTCATACGCCAGCATGACTTCATCATAGCCGGAAAACAGCTTCCCTTCGCCTAATGCGCCAGGCTTTACTAATGTCAGATAATAGGCGCCCAGAACCATATCCTGCGTCGGCACGGCAACAGGCTTTCCATCTTTCGGCGCCAAAATATTGTGAGCCGAAAGCATCAGCGTCCGCGCTTCAGCCTGCGCTTCTACCGATAAGGGCAGATGGCAGGCCATCTGGTCGCCGTCAAAGTCGGCGTTAAAGGCCGTGCAGACCAGCGGATGCAGTTTAATAGCCCGGCCTTCCCACAAAATCGGCTCAAATGCCTGAATGCCGAGGCGGTGCAGTGTCGGAGCTCGGTTCAAAAGGACAGGATGTTCCTGAATTACATCTTCCAATACGTCCCATACTTCATTGCTGACCCGTTCGACTTTCTTTTTGGCATTTTTGATATTCGTCGCAATGCCTTTTTCCACCAGCTTCTTCATGACGAAAGGCTTGAACAACTCCAAAGCCATTTCTTTGGGCAGCCCGCACTGATGCATTTTCAATTCCGGTCCGACAACGATAACGGAACGGCCGGAGTAATCGACACGTTTTCCCAGCAAGTTCTGGCGGAATCGACCTTGTTTCCCTTTCAGCATATCCGAAAGCGATTTGAGGGGCCGGTTGCCGGGACCCGTAACAGGCCGGCCGCGGCGTCCGTTGTCGATAAGCGCATCGACTGCTTCCTGCAGCATACGCTTTTCATTGCGGACAATAATATCCGGCGCGCCCAGCTCAAGCAGGCGGCTTAACCGGTTGTTGCGGTTAATAACACGACGGTATAAATCGTTCAGGTCCGACGTAGCAAACCGGCCGCCGTCAAGCTGAACCATAGGGCGAAGTTCCGGCGGAATAACCGGAATAACGTCCATGACCATCCACTCCGGTTTATTGCCGGAGTGGCGGAACGCTTCAACGACTTCAAGACGCCGTATGGCCCTGACCCGCCGCTGTCCGGAAGAATCGCGCAGCTCTTCACGCAGTTCTTGATTCAGTTTTTCCAAGTCGAGGCTCTGCAGCAGCTCTTTTACTGCTGCCGCGCCCATGCCGACACGGAATTTGTCGCCATACATATCGAGATACTGACGATATTCCGTTTCCGTCAGCAGCTGCTGCCTCGTCAGCGGCGTATCTCCCGGATCTAAGACGATATACGACGCAAAGTACAGCACTTTTTCCAGCGAGCGGGGCGAAATATCGAGGATAAGCCCCATTCGGCTGGGAATCCCTTTAAAATACCAAATATGCGATACCGGCGTAGCCAGTTTTATATGTCCCATCCGTTCGCGCCGTACTTTTGCCCGCGTAACTTCAACGCCGCAGCGGTCGCAGACAACGCCTTTATAACGGATGCGTTTATATTTTCCGCAGTGGCACTCCCAGTCCTTCGTCGGTCCGAAAATGCGTTCGCAGAACAGACCGTCCCGTTCCGGTTTCAGCGTGCGGTAATTGATGGTTTCCGGCTTTTTGACTTCGCCATGCGACCACTCGAGAATTTTTTCCGGGGAAGCCAGTCCAATCCGCATGGAGTCAAATTCATTCACATCTAGCACTAATACCGCTCCCTTCCATTAGTCGTCATCGTCATTAAGAATATCATCGTTCAAATGTTCCGCTTCTGCAACGGCATCGAGGCTCATGGCGCTCATAATATCATCTTCGCCGCCGTTGGCAATAGGCTCATCCGTTTCTTCTTCTTCGTCCGATCCGCCGTCCATACCGTGCGACGCACTGTCAGCACTTTCGCTGCCTTCCATGACGCGGCGGAGTTCATCGGTCTGTTCCGGTTCAATATCATCTTCGTCATCTAATTCCTTGATGACTACTTCCTCTCCGTCTTCATTGAGGATCTGTACGTCAAGCCCGATGGCCTGCAGTTCTTTCAGCAATACTTTAAACGATTCCGGAACGCCCGGTTCTGGAATATTTTCACCCTTGACGATTTTTTCATATGCTTTGACGCGGCCGACGACGTCGTCAGATTTTACAGTCAGCATTTCCTGCAACGTATATGCGGCGCCATATGCTTCCAGCGCCCAAACTTCCATTTCACCGAAACGCTGGCCGCCGAACTGGGCCTTGCCGCCCAGCGGCTGCTGCGTAACCAAAGAATACGGGCCTGTTGAACGGGCATGTATCTTATCGTCAACAAGGTGATGCAATTTAAGAAAATACGTGTAGCCGACAGTGACGCGCCGATCCATCGGTTCACCTGTACGGCCGTCGTACAGCACTGTTTTCCCGTCGTCGGGAAGCCCTGCAATCCGCAGCGCTTCGAACACATCTTCAGCCTGAGCGCCGTCAAATACGGGCGTTGCGATATGGATGCCCGCTTTATCCGGCTTCGGCATGCCGTACGTATCAAAATCATATCCTGCGGCGTGCAGTCTGTCTTCCAAATCAGGATTCATCTTTTTGATTTGAACGCCCAGCTCATGCATAGCCCAGCCGAGATGTGTTTCCAGAATCTGGCCGATATTCATACGGGACGGTACGCCCA
Organism: uncultured Megasphaera sp.; assembly: GCA_964507845.1. GTDB lineage: Bacteria > Bacillota > Negativicutes > Veillonellales > Megasphaeraceae > Megasphaera. The sequence continues at coordinate 70,563 of CAZDQW010000009.1, read as the reverse complement.
GCGGATTTAAAACGATCTGCACCGGCGTGCCGTCAGGAAGGAACGGCATATCTTCCTGACGCATGACGCGGGATACGACGCCCTTATTGCCGTGCCGTCCGGCCATCTTATCGCCTTCATGGATTTTCCGCTTCTGGGCGATATAAACGCGGACGAGACGGTTGACGCCCGGCGGGAGTTCATCATTGTTTTCACGGGAAAAAATGCGGACGTTGACGACTTTCCCCGATTCGCCGTGGGGAACGCGCAGCGACGTGTCGCGGACTTCCCGTTCTTTATCGCCGAATATGGCGCGCAGGAGCCGTTCTTCCGGCGTTAATTCCGTCTCGCCTTTCGGTGTAACTTTTCCGACAAGCACATCGCCTGGAAATACGTCGGCGCCGATCATAATAATGCCGTTTTCATCGAGATTTTTCGTGCTGTCTTCACTGACATTGGGAATTTCCCGCGTAATTTCTTCGGAGCCGAGTTTTGTATCGCGGGCGTCACATTCATATTCTTCAATGTGAATGGACGTGTACAAATCATTCTTCGGCAGCTCTTCGCTCAACAGGACAGCATCTTCATAGTTGTACCCTTCCCACGGCATATAGGCCACGAGAATATTGTAGCCAAGGGCAAGCTCTCCGCCGTCGGTGGACATCCCGTCGGCCAGTACCTGGCCTTCCGACACACGGTCGTTTTTATATACTAACGGGCGCTGATTGATGCACGTGCTTTGGTTCGACCGCACGAATTTAATCAGGCGGTACGTATCTATCGCGCCGGAATCTGTTTCTACTTGAATTTCATCGCCTGTTACGCGGCGTACGACGCCGTCATGTTTTGCCAGAATGCATACGCCGGAGTCGCAGGCAGCCTTATACTCCATCCCTGTTCCGACGAGAGGAGCCTGCGTTCGGAGAAGCGGAACGGCCTGACGCTGCATATTGGCGCCCATCAGCGCCCGGTTGGCGTCGTCATTTTCCAAAAACGGAATCATCGACGTACCGACAGATACGACTTCCTTCGGCGAAACGTCCATGAAATCAACGCGGTTTGCCGGATATTCACGCGTATCTTCGCCGTGACGGCAGGCAACGCGGGCATGGACGAAGTGGCCGTCTTCTGTAAGCGGTTCATTCGCCTGAGCAATAATATACTGCTCTTCTTCATCTGCCGTAATATACCACACATCGTTTGTGACGACATGCGTTTCCTTATCGACGCGGCGGTACGGCGCCTCAATAAAGCCGAATTCATTGACTTTGCCGAAACAAGCCAGCGATGAAATCAAGCCGATATTAGGACCTTCCGGCGTTTCTACAGGGCACATGCGCCCATAGTGGGAATGGTGGACATCGCGGACCTCAAAACCGGCCCGTTCACGCGATAAGCCGCCGGGGCCGAGAGCGCTGAGACGGCGTTTATGCGTAATTTCCGCCAGCGGATTCGTCTGATCCATAAACTGCGACAGCTGGCTGGAACCGAAAAATTCCTTGATAGCCGCAACAACGGGGCGAATGTTGATAAGGATCTGCGGCGTAATGCTCTCTGCGTCCTGAATCGTCATGCGTTCCCGGACGACCCGCTCCATGCGCGTCAGGCCGATGCGGAACTGATTCTGCAGCAGTTCGCCGACACAGCGGAGACGGCGGTTTCCCAAATGGTCAATATCATCGATCGTGCCGAATCCGTCCATTAAATTCAGCAGGTAATCAATATTGGCAATAATATCTTCTCTCGTAATCGTCCGATGGTCATAGGGAAGGTTGCTGTTATTGCAAATAATCTTATACACGGAGCCGTCCGGCTTTTCCACGAAGGCTTCTACCAACCCTTCGCCGCCGAAAACACCGCTTTCTTTTATTTTGTTGACTTCAGCCGCGCCGATTTCCGTATGTGCGTCGACGATCACTTCTCCCGTTTCAGGATGCACAATAGGTTCATGCAGCGTCAGCCCGAAAAGGCGGCGTTCCCATCCCAGCTTCTTGCCGGCTTTATAACGGCCGACGCGGGCCATATCATAGCGGCGGGCGTCAAAAAACAGGCCTTCAAATAAATTGCGGGCGCTTTCTACTGTCGGCGGTTCTCCGGGACGAAGTTTTTTATAAATTTCAACCAAGGCTTCATCCTGATTTTCCGTCGTGTCCTTTTCAAAAGTCGCCTGGAGCCGCTTGTCGTCAAAAAACAGATCCAGAATTTCCGAATTGGAAGACCAGCCGAGAGCCCGGATCAAAACGGTTACGGGGATTTTACGGTTGCGGTCGATACGGGCATATACTACTTCATTGGCATCTGTTTCCAGTTCGATCCAGGCGCCGCGGTTCGGAATAACCGTGGACGTATACAGCCGCACGCCCATGGGATCGATTTCACGCCCATAATAAACGCCGGGCGAACGTACAAGCTGGCTGACAATAACACGTTCCGCGCCGTTGATAATAAATGTACCTGTATCTGTAATCAGCGGGAAATCCCCCATAAAGACTTCCTGGTCCTTGATTTCCCCCGTCTCATGGTTGACAAGGCGGATCTGAACCCGGAGAGGGGCAGCATACGTCGTATCCCGTTCCTTACATTCACGGATATCATATTTCGGTTCCCCTAATTTAAAATTTTCGAAGGATAAAGACAAATTGCCTGACGCATCTTCAATCGGTGAAATGTCTTTGAATATGTCTTTCAGTCCCTTTTCCAGAAACCATTCATATGATTTGTTCTGCAAATCCAGCAAATGCGGCATTTTCAAGACCTCGTTGATCTTGGCATACGTATAGCGAGTCCGTTTCCCTACTTGTACAGGTTTGAACATGCTGATTCTTCACCCCTTATAAAAAGTAACCATTTGATACTGGCGCGCCGCCAAAGTGCCTCCAAAAAGCGACAAAAAAGCAAGGCTCCTGTACTTTCCTGAACCTTGCTTAACTTGTTATCACCGGAAGCGCTCCTCCATGTATTTTACCATATCATCAATTGAATATTTTGCAATGAGTTATTATAGCACATGGGTTAACATCCGTCAATACATCTTTATTTACTTTTTTTAATTCTCGCCAACGTGTAGTTTTTCTTTCCCTTGCGGACGATAACGTATTTTCCGTTCGAATTTTTATGAGGCCGGACAATTTCATCCAGCGCCGCCACCTTTATGCCGTTAATCGTAATCGCACCGTTGGTTACGTCTTCGCGAGCCTGGCGTTTGGACTTGCAGATCGCTGAATCAACAAGCCAGCTGACGACATCCTTGTCTTCATCCGTCACATCGACAGTCGGCATTTTGCCGAATGCCTGTGTCAATTCCCGCTCCGTCAAATCGGCAATACTGCCCCGGTACAGCGCTTCCGTAATATTCTGCGCTTCTTTCAGCGCTTCCGGACTGTGGACGAAGGCCGTTACTTCTTCCGCCAGCCGCCGCTGAGCCAGCCGTTTCTCCGGTTCCGTCCGGACCGCTTCTGCCAGTTCATCAATTTCTTCTTTCGGCAAGAACGTAAAGTATTTCAAATATTTTACAACATCGGCGTCATCTTGATTAAGCCAGAACTGATAGAACTCGAAAGGCGAAGTCTTATTCGGATCCAGCCATACGGCGCCGCCGGCAGTCTTGCCGAACTTCGTTCCGTCGGATTTCAGCATGAGCGGTATGGTTAGTCCGTATGCTCTTGCACTGCTGCCATGCATTTTGTGGATCGTATCAATGCCGGCCGTAATGTTTCCCCACTGGTCGGCTCCGCCGATTTGGAGCTGCACGTCGTTATGTGTAAACAACTGCTCAAAATCAATGGACTGCAGGATTTGGTACGAAAATTCAGTAAAAGAAATACCGTTTTCCAGTCTGCTGGCAACGACATCTTTAGCCAGCATCGTATTGACGCTGAACAGCTTGCCGTAGTCGCGAAGAAAGTTGAGTAAATCTATTTTGCTCAGCCAGTCATAATTATTGACGAAGGAAATATTGGACGATTCGCCGAACAAATGAATAAATTGGGCTTTTAATTTTTCAGCATTTTCATGAATTTTTTCAATCGTCTGAAGCTGCCGTTCCGTTTTGCGGCCGCTGGGATCGCCAATAACACCGGTACCTCCGCCAATAACGACGTACGGGTGATGGCCTGCCAAAGCAAACCGTTTCAGCATCATAAAAGGAATCAAATGACCGATATGCATACTGTCGCCGGTCGGATCAACACCGCAATATAAAGATATTTGTTTTTCTTCCGTTAATTGCCGCAACCCTTCTTCATCCGTCATCTGATTAACAGCGCCGCGCCAGGACAATTCATCAATAATATTCATCGAACCTGCTCCTTTTGTCATCTCAGTTATAAAATATTCTGTCGTATTTATGATTATACTCATTCGGCATGGCTGCGTCAATAAAAATCCTGTGCCGGTCACGCAGCCGGGCGTGAACGTCCCAGCCATGCAAACATAACCGTCCCGGCAATGCCGGATATGGCAGATGCGGCGACAATAGCCGTTTTCGCCGCCGTCAGCGTTGATACGTCGTCAAAAGCCAGGGAAGCGATGAACAAGGACATGGTAAACCCGATCCCGCCAAGCAGGCCTGCTCCCAGGAAATGTCCAAGGCCTGCAGATTTCGGCAGCGAAACAACCTGCAGCCGTTTCAGCCCATATACGGCCAGAAAAATCCCGGCAGGCTTGCCGAGACACAGCCCCGCTATAATCCCAAGACTGACAGGCGATGCAACAGCCGATATGCTTCCTCCGTCCAGGGGGATCGCCGCATTGCTTAACGCAAATACGGGCATGACAAAATACGCCGACCATGCCGTCAGTCTGTGTTCCAATCGATAGAGCAGGCTTTCTTCATGCGTTTCTTCCGTCCCCGCCGGAATCAGAAAGCCCAGCACCACTCCGGCAATGGTAGGATGAATTCCGCTGTAAAAAAACGCGTACCACAACAAGACGCCTCCGGCAAGATACCCATAGACAGAACGCATTCCAAGGCGGGATGCGGCAAATAAAGCCGCGGCAATCAGCACCCCGCAGGCAAGGGCCCCGGCATTTAGTGCTGACGAATAAAACAACGCAATTACCAAAATACCGCCCAAATCGTCGACAATGGCCAAGGCCGTCAAAAATACGACGACAACCCGCGGCGCTTTCGGCGCGGCAAAAGCCAGTACGCCGAGAGAAAAAGCAATATCCGTTGCCATGGGAACGCCCCATCCGTTTATCGACGGTTTTCCTATATTAAAAACTATATAAAGCAGCACCGGTACAACCATACCCCCCAGTGCCGCTGCCACAGGAAGCAGTGTAGACGACGGAGACTGCAGTTCGCCAAACAAAAACTCTCGCTTAATTTCCATGCCGATGACGAAAAAAAATACTGCCATGAGCCCGTCGTTAATCCAATGCAGAAGCGTCATGGACAACTGCCACGGCGCTATGCCGACAATAAACTCTCGATGCAGCACATGTTCATATGCAGAAGCCCAGGGAGAGTTGGCCGCCGCCATCGCCAGAACTGCGCACAAAAGGAGCACGATGCCGCTGGATGCTTCCTGTTTGAAAAACCAGTGAAACGCCTCCGTCATTTGTCTTGACCGTTCTTGAATACGCTGAGTTATTTCTCTCATTTTGATCTTGCCTTTCTTTTGTAAATAATTATTATTAATTAGTATTTTTTATTTATTATATCATGTATTCATTGATAAACCTATGATTAATCCGGCTGTTTTCATATGAAATCTGCAATGTCCTTTAAACCATTCAGCATAACGCGCCTTCTCTGACACATCTGCAAAAAAAGAGCGCCGCAGTCAGCGGCGCTCTTTTTTTGCTATTCATTACTCAATTTGCGGCTTAATCCGTTAAATCGGTTCGTTCCAAAATGATGCCTTGCCGATAAGCGTGCAGCAATGCTTTTAAATCGTCGATCATCTGCAGCAGCTTCTTGCCGTTATCCGTATCGCCAATCATAACCCGTTTAGGTTCCAGCTCTACCTGCATCGTTTCCGAATCAATATCGGCATTATTCATTAAGACCTGTTCAACATTTTTAAAAGGATAATGCGCTTTCAGACGCAGCCCATGGGAGTTGAAAATCAGCGTATATCCGGCAATGCCGGTCGAACTCTGATAGGCTTTGCAGAAACCTCCGTCTATGCAGATTTCTTTTCCTCCGGCCCGAACCGGACTTTCCCCTTTCTTCACTTTAACAGGCGTATGCCCGTTGATAATATGTCCCTGCGGCGAATCAATGCCAAATTCATGAAGAATCTTAATGCATTCATTTTTATCTCTGTTTAAGCGGTAATAGGCATTCTGCGGCTCTTTCCATGTCGACTCGTCGATAATGTAGCTGCGTTCAAAGGTTTTAACAATACGTCCCGATACAGGCGAGTCGGAACCGCACCATAAGTACCACATATAATCCAAGTCGCCGCTGTCTCGGTTGCGGTATGCTTTCCGGATGATAAAATCCACTTGATCCATAAACGCTTTTCCGCTATACGGTTTGCCATCCAGGAAAATTTCCTTGAAACTGCCGTCTTCATTAAGGGGCAGAGCACCGTGGAACAACAAGTTATTATTGTAACTGCGGTACAGCGAACCGTGGCTGTATAAAAAGCGAATATGTCGCTGCAGCCGTTCACTTTCCAGAAACTCCGTCCGAATGTCCGATATGATGCGCTGTTCTTCAGGCGACAACGCATATGGTTCATCCGGATCAACGGTCGGAAAGTCTTTCGTCGTCAGTTCATACGTCTTGGAATCCATCGTAATCGTGCCGTTTTCCCAATCAATTCGGTGGAATAACAAACGATCATTCATCTTATATTCCGGGTGACGGAGAATCACCTGTCCTTCTAATTTGCTCAGCATGACATTAACGGCTTTGACCATCAGTTCTATCTCATTGCTTCCCTTATATGTATGCAAAGCAAACAGCGCCAGCGGCCGCAGGCTGATGCCGTATCCGCTTTCTAAAATTTCCATATTACGGTACCGGATATTATTGCGCAGCACATTTATAATGCAGGCCTCGCTTCCGGCAGCGGCGCCCATCCACAGCACGTCATGATTTCCCCATTGAATATCCAGCGAATGATGATGCATCAAATAATCCATAATCTTATCGGCATGAGGGCCCCGATCGTAAATATCGCCGATAATATGCAGATGGTCGACAGCCAGCCGCTTGATCAAATCTGTCATGGCGTAAATAAACTGCCGCGTACTCCCTGTTTCCAAAATCGTATTTAAAATTTTCATATGGTAGGCACGCCGGTTCTTATCTTCATCAGGCTGAGCATGAATAAGTTCGTCGATGACAAAACGGAAAACTTTCGGCATGGCTTTACGGACTTTTGACCGCGTATATTTGGAAGAAAGAAGCTTCGCCAGCCGAATTAAATGACTGAGCGTTTTTTTTGCCCATTGGTCAGTAATCATCTGTTTTCTCTGCAGCATATCCAGTTTTTCCTTCGGATAATAAATAAGCGTCAGCAGCTCATCCCGTTCTTCCGGCGTCATGGAGTTTGCAAATATCATATCCACCTTTTCCCGAATAACACCGGAGCAATTATTTAAAATATGATAAAACGCTTCGTATTCCCCGTGCAAATCACTCATGAAATGCTCCGTCCCCTTCGGCAAGTTGACGATAGCCTGCAAATTAATGATCTCCGTAAATGTTTCTGCCTGCGTTCGATATTCTTTTGACAATAATTCCAAATACCGTATATACTCAGGAGAATATGCTTTACTTATTGCCATAATAACCACGCCTCTTTTCTTAACATTCTTTATATAGTATATGATTTATGTATTTAATTTTACGTCCATTGTACACTATCAACTCTTATATGGCTAGATGAAAGATCTGAAAAATCTTTTTCGCTTACAGCATATACCATTATTCGGTATTTATCAGTAATATATATTATATCTTGATGTTAAACCACAATTAATACTGTACTATTTTGTGTATATCATATTCTATATGTTGATTTGAAATTGATATACTCACCATCAATAGATGATATTTTGTAATCGCTCAAATATTTTTTAGGAATATAATCACTTTTATTTTTGAATCAACCGATATTAAGCGAGACTTTTCTTAATATTTTTAATATTTTTCCATTTTAGGAGACAGCGTATTTCTTTTTGCGAAATTTATTTTCATATATCGGCATTTTCAAGGAGTAAAAAAAATGTTATGATAACCATACAGAAAGATGAGTTAAGGGCTATTAATTTAATTAACGAGGTGATTTTGTATGAACAAATATCTTGAATCGGTCATTGAAAGAGTACGGACACAATATGCAAATCAACCGGAATTTGTCCAAACGGTAGAAGAGGTATTTTCTTCGCTCGAATCGGTTGTGGAAAAGCACCCGGAATACGAAAAATATGACTTGCTGAACCGTCTTGTTGAACCGGAACGGCAATTCACATTCCGCGTCGTATGGCAGGATGACGCCGGAAATTATCATACGAATACCGGGTATCGCTTCCAGTTTAACGGAGCTATCGGCCCCTATAAAGGCGGGCTTCGTTTCCAAAAAAACGTGTATCCCGGAATCATCAAATTCCTCGGCTTCGAACAGATCTTTAAAAACGCCTTGACGGGCCTTCCCATCGGCGGTGCAAAAGGCGGCGCTGATTTCGATCCGACAGGAAAATCCGATGCGGAAATCATGCGTTTCTGCCAAAGCTTTATGCAGGGACTTTATCGCTACATCGGCCCGGATGTAGACGTACCGGCTGGTGATATAGGCGTAGGCGGCCGCGAAATCGGCTACCTGTTCGGTGAATATCGCCGGCTGAAAGGAGCGTTTGAAAACGGTGTGTTAACCGGCAAAGGCTTCAGCTTCGGCGGTTCCCTCATTCGTCCGGAAGCCACGGGTTATGGAGCCGTATATTTCCTTGAAAACGTCTTAAAAGATGACGGCCAGGATATAAAAGGCAAGACGATTGCCGCCTCCGGCTTCGGCAACGTAACGTGGGGTATCTGCAAAAAAGCAACTGAATTAGGAGCAAAAGTCGTCACCTTATCCGGTCCGGACGGTTACGTATACGATCCCGACGGCGTTTCGACGGAAGAAAAGATCGAATATCTTGTCGAAATGCGGAACAGCGGCCGCAACCGCGTCCAGGACTACGCAGATAAATTCGGCGTGGAATTTTTCCCCGGAGAAAAACCCTGGGGCCGGAAAGTCGATATTATCATGCCTTCCGCCATGGAAAACGATGTCCATCTGCAGCATGCCGAACAAATCGCCGCCAACAACATCCGCTATTACATTGAAGTAGCCAACATGCCGACGACAAACGAAGCGCTGAAATATCTGCTCAGCCAAAAGAACATTATCGTAGCTCCGTCGAAAGCCGTCAATGCCGGCGGCGTCGCCGTATCCGCTCTGGAAATGAGCCAAAACAGCGAACGTCTCGTATGGACGGAAGAAGAAGTAGACGAACGGCTTCATCAAATCATGAATACGATCTACAAGAACTGTAAAGACGCCGCCGCGCGCAACGGCTTGGGCTACAATCTCGTTGCCGGCGCCAACATTGCCGGTTTTGAACGAATTGCCGATGCCATGCTGGCACAAGGCGTATTCTAATCATATTGCCGCACATAAAAATACCGCAGACGCTAAGAATGCGTCTGCGGTATTTTTCACGCCCTTTTCCGGAACTATAACGAAAGGCCGCCAAAATTCGCCTTCTTTATTTAAAATAATAGTTTACATTATAAGACCTGCCGGCTCTTCAGCGGGATGACGCTGCCTCAAATTCATTTTTTACGGCGCGGCGCAGTGTTTCGCTGCCGTACATCCGCAGGATAATCCGGCCCATGATTTCAGCGCCCTGCCGAATAATCGGCTCAATAGTCCGGCTCTTCACAGCATCGGCAATGTGCGAAGAATGTTCCGGATAATACATATCTCCCATGGCAAGATGAATGTGTAAAGTCGGGCACTGATGACTTACGTTGCCTATATCGGAACTCCCGCATTCATCGGTTTCTTCTGATGAAATACCCATTTCTTCCAAAACAGACCGCGATATATTCGTCGCCGTTTCGTTCCACACCATGTTGTCAAATTCATAGCCGACCTGCGTGACGTCATATGTCGTATCTGTAGCAATAGCCGCGCCTTCGCAGCATTTCATAATCGACGCAATAACGCTGTTCAAATAGGTCCGCTCCGTATGCCGCACGCAGCATTCAAACTCGGCATAATCGGGAATAACGTTGGAGGCCATACCGCCGTTTATTATATACGTGCCGATTCTTGTTTCCGGCCGAACGTGCTGCCTGAGCATATCAATCGCGTGCATTGCCAGCATGACGCCGTTCAGAGCGTTTCTGCCGTTCCAAGGTTCACTGGCCGCATGAGCCGTTTGCCCGTGAAAAGCAATGCGATAATCGCTGAGAGCCAGAAAATGAGAATTAGCCGTCGTCCTGTTCGGCTGGACGTGAACCATAATGGCCAAATCATAATCGCAGAATATTTCTTGCTCGCACATAGCCGCTTTGCCGCCCCGCAATTCCTCATCAGGCGTGCCGATTAAATCCACATCGACAGGCAGATCAGCCATATCATGAAACGCGGCTGCCGCCAAAAAGCTCATTGCGCCGTTCGCAGAATGGCCGCAGCCGTGGCCGATGCCGGGCAATGCGTCATATTCGGCCAGCAAAGCCACTTTCATGACCGGTTTTTCCACCCTCCGGGCGACCGCTTTAAACGCCGTCGGCAGCCCGGCATACGATTCCGTCACTGCCATTCCCAGTTGCCGGCACAAGGCAACGTACGCAGCACAGGCACGGTATTCTTCACCGGATAATTCCGGTTCATTGGCAATCCGGTAATTAAGAACGTACGCCTGCGCTGCATGTTTTTCCATTTCCTTTAAAAACTCATTTTCAAGCATCCTATTTTTACTCCTCTATCCTGATTTTTCCTCTATATTATCCACTGGACTGCAAACATATACAGCGGAATGAAGACAATTCCCAACATGACTGTAATAAAACTAAGTTCCGTCGAATATTTCACATCGGCGCCGACGGCTTTGGCTACGACAGTCATCTGCGTCATTGCCGGCATGCTGGCCTGCATGATAAAGACCATTGACGACATCGCCGTAACGGAAAGAAACGGCAGCAGCACCGCAATGCAAAGAGGACAGATAATAAACCGGCCGGCCAAAGCGCCAAGCAGTTCCCGATCCCACTGAATGCCTTTAAACGACAGCGAGCTCATTTCAATACCGATGACGAGAAGCGACAGCGGCGTCGCTGTATTTCCTACATACTGGAAGGAAGTAAGGAGAAATTCCGGCAAGGTAACATTACACAAAATCAGCGCAAGGCCAATCAAAAAGGCTATCAGCGGCGGAGAAAAAACCTTTTTTATGGTCATCGGCGAAAACAAGGACATACGCTTTCCGCCTGTACTGTCATTAACAATATGGTACACGCCAAGCGTCCAGAACAACACCGAGTTGGCCATATAGTACAGCATGACAGACGGCACGCTTTGCGGACCGAAAAGCGCTAAATTAACAGGCAGACCGATAAAAATCGTATTGGAAATAAAAAAGCACGTAATAAATATCCCCTGCCGCTCTTTGCGTATATGAAGCACAGCAGCTGCCGCCCTGCCGGCAGCATAGGCCAGCAGAATAGACAAAAAGGGAAGTCCCAAATCAGGAGCAATCTGCAAAAAAGAATCATGCGTAAAATCTCGAACCAGCTGACAGATCATAAACAACGGCAGCGCCACTTTCATAATCAGCCGTGTCAGGATGGCGCTTGTATCAACGCCGAACCAGCCTTTTTTTGCCAGCACAAATCCGATACTTATCATAAATAAAATTTCAAAAATGCCTTCCAGTCCATGAAAAACAGCATCCATCGCAGGTTTCTCCCGTTATGTTGTCATATACAATTCAGGCCTGCGGTCACGGAACACATTGATGCTGCTTCGAATCCCCGCAATGGATTGCACATCAATATCAGCCAATACCAGCCCTTCTTTGTCATCTCCCCGGCCAAGAACATCTCCCCACGGACCGGCAATGAGCGAATATCCGCCGAAATGCATCGTTCCTGCAATGCCGCAGTTGTTGACAGCGACGACAAACATCTGGTTTTCAATTGCCCTGGCTCTGTTTAAAATCTCCCAATGATCAATACGCGTATCCGGCCATGCCGCCGGCACAAACAATACCTGCACACCTGTCAGGGCCGCCGCCCGTACCCATTCGGGAAACCGCACGTCATAGCAAATAACCGACGCCATGGGTACATTATCCAGCATAAAAGTATTCACGCAGTTTCCCGCTGAAAATACCGCGTCTTCACAACCCGGCGTAAACAGATGTGCTTTATCATACGTGCCGACAAGGCTTCCCGTCCGGTCAACAACATATGTAGTATTGTATATGCGCTGGCCGCGGCGTACTGCAGCAGATCCGCCGACAATATTAACCTGATAACGAGATGCCAGCGAAGAAAGAAAGTATTTTGTCCGCACGCCGTCTTCGTCAGCCAGTTCCCGGACATTTTCCGGATAAAAAGACGTGTTCCATAGTTCCGGCAGCACAATAATATCTGCATTCTCTTCGGCAGCACGGCAAATCCATCGTCGAGCCTCTTGATAATTATTCTCTACATCACCCAAGATCGGCGCCATCTGAACAGCTGCAATTTTCATGCTGTATTCCTCCTTTCTGCATACCGATGCAATGTTGTTTTTGTCTATTCATTATAAAAGATTTATACATAAAAGACAATAATCAGAGCAACAGCGCTTCGGAGGCGCCGAAGGAATCGTGCAAAACCATTTATAAATCGAAAGCCATCCTGTCGAGTTTTTCTTTACTTTGCTTCTTATACTGTTCTGCCCAGTTAAAAAACGGTTTTGTTTTTCTTATCGTCTCTTTCAGACAATTAATATGATAAAAGGCCTGCTGTTCCTCATCGCACAAGGGAATCAATATCCGGTGCGGCCCGTCGCTGCGAACTTCCATAAGTACTGCCATTATAGACGACGTCGCAAGAATATTCGTCGTCCGTATCAGCTGCTGTGTCACGATCCAATCGTTTTTAATCAATGTCACCGAGGGATTTTCCTTGCTGATGATTTCTTCCAAATTACGGAGAAAATACCCGCCCATCGTAGAAGTCAGCAAAGGCCCTTCCAGCTGCCTCAGCGATACGGACGGCATAGCCGCGTACACACTGTCTTTCGGAGCCGATAAATATACTTGATCTTTCAAAAACGGCCGGGAAACGACAGAAGAATTGTAAATTTTATACGGCGATACAACAATGTCATAAATCCGGTTTACCAGTAATTGGGCTTCATTATGTTCCGCCTCATATAAAAAAGCCCTCATCTGTACGTCCGGACATTGAGCCGCAAAGGCAGGCTCGCAATACCACTGCACACCGGGATCACAAAATGCCGCCGATATGACGGCTCTGCCGGCATAAGACTGAAGATCGGCCTTCATTTGCTCCGCATTCCGCAGAATGCATTCAGCATAAGACAGTGCCGTTTCGCCGGCCTTGTTTAACTGTATTCGGTTTGCCGCCCTATCAAACAGGGTTACGCCCAATTCACCTTCCAGTTTCTTTAATACTACGCTCATGGCCGGCTGAGAAATATGCAGCTCTTCGGCAGCTTTGGTCAGCGAATTGTATTTTGCAATAACCGTAAAATACTTCAGCTGCATCATGTCCACTACTATTGCCTCCCTCATTCAGCATAACTAAATGCCCATGCTCTATAAAAAGCTGTTAATGTACAGGATACGTATTTTCTTTATATAATATAGCTGAACTATATAGCCTTATAGTTTATTGTTTGTTTTATTATACCATAATCCATTATTCACGCATTGCCGCTCGTGCGGCAGAAAGAGAGCAGACAATGAAAACGCGAATGTTAAGAGATTTGACTGTATCGGAAATCGGCATGGGCTGCATGGGATTTTCTCACGGCTACGGTTCCGTGCCTCCCGAAGATTACAGCGTAAACGCCATACGCAGCGCCTACGATGCAGGATGCACATTTTTTGATACGGCCGAAGTATACGGCAGGGAACAGTTTTATCCCGGGCACAACGAAAACCTCGTAGGAAAAGCCATTAAACCGTTCAGGAAAAACATCGTTCTGGCTACAAAATTCTTTATCAGCACGGAAGAAGCGGAAAAGACCGGTTTATATAAAGCAATCAGGAGTCATTTAGACGAATCCCTGCAGCGGCTGCAGACAGAATATATCGATCTGTATTATCTGCACCGCATCAACGCGCTGATCCCCGTCGAAGACATTGCTTCCGTCATGGGCCGATTGATCCAGGAAGGACTCATCCGCGCCTGGGGCTTGTCCCAAGTATCGGCAGAAACGCTGGATGCCGCCCACAAGGTGACGCCCGTCTCTGCCGTGCAGAATTTATACAATATGCTGGAACGGGACTGCGAACAAGATATTTTCCCGTACTGCCTGAATCACAACATCGGCGTCGTCCCCTTTTCTCCCGTCGCCAGCGGATTTTTATCGGGAATGGTAACGAAAGACACGTCCTTTGAAGGCGACGACGTGCGCAAATTTGTTCCCCAGCTGCTGCCGCAGAATATGGAAGCCAATCAGCCCATCCTCGATATCCTGAAAAAATTTGCCGCCGAAAAAAACGCAACGCCGGCGCAGCTTTCCATGGCCTGGATGCTTCACAAATATCCGAATACCGTGCCTATTCCCGGCTCCAAAAACCGGGAACGGATTTTGGAGAATCTGAGCGCCGCCGACGTAGAACTGACGGAATCGGAATTCGCCGCACTGGAAGCGGCTCTGAACAGCTGTCAGGTCTTCGGACACCGCGGCCACGTTGAATCGGATCAAACGAATTTCAACCGCAATTGGCTGAACGAAGACCGCGATTAACGTTCTTCCTTCAGCCGCCGATTTGGCTTTCATCATCTTTCATAGGACGACCGAATCAAAATTTTTATGAAAATTGCGGTTTCTCTCTATTGTCAAAGAAGAAAAAATAAGCTACGCTTCTTTTAGAATTACTTTTCATACCCAGAAACAGGAGGTCGTTACTATGAATAACAGATCGGATATGATGCACGTCATGTATGACAAAAAAGGCCCGAAAGTGGCGGAAAAATTCATCAAGCATGGTTTTGAGGCTTATTACTGTCCTACTAAAGAAGAAGCGCTGCAGAAAGCGCTGGCTCTTATTCCGGCCGGACACGTCGTATCATGGGGCGGTTCTGTTTCCATCGATGAAATAGGTCTGCGCCCGTATATTTTAGAACACTATGCGGTCATCGACCGGGATGCGGCAAAAACGCCGGATGAACGGATGGAACTCATGCGCAAAGCCCTAACCTGCGATACGTTTATCATGAGCACCAACGCCGCCACGGAAGACGGCCAGCTTTATAACATTGACGGAAATGGGAACCGCCTCGCCGCCTTGCTGTACGGGCCGAAACAAGTCGTCGTCATCGCCGGCATGAATAAAGTCATGCCTACGCTCGAAGCCGCCGTCATGCGTGCCCGTACGGTCGCCGCCCCCATCAACAAGCAGCGATTCCAATCGCCGACGCCCTGTACAGAAACCGGTTTGTGCGCCGACTGCAATAGCGTGGGAAGCATCTGCAATCAGTTCGTCCGGACACGCCGCTGCAGCCCTGCCGGCCGCATTAAAGTTATCCTCGTCGGCGAAAATTTAGGATATTAACGTCAGCTATTCCTTTTATCTTTCCTTCTGCCGCCAGGCACCTTATTGTTTCATAAAAAACACGCTGTCCGTCAATACTGATATAGCCGGCTTGACGGACAGCGTGTTTTTTCATGTTAAAGGGGATTTCGATGATTCCGTTTATTTAACGCGCATTGGCTTCGCCGCGGAAAATAGTT
Source organism: uncultured Megasphaera sp. (assembly GCA_964507845.1). GTDB lineage: Bacteria > Bacillota > Negativicutes > Veillonellales > Megasphaeraceae > Megasphaera. The sequence continues at coordinate 54,655 of CAZDQW010000009.1, read as the reverse complement.
CCCCGGCTGGCGTCAACCGTAACGATTTCTCCATTTTCCAGCGAATCTGCCGCATGGGCAGCGCCGACGATCGTCGGAATACCCAGTGTAATTGCTACGATGGCCGATTCGCTCGTAAGACCGGCTTCTTCCGATACAATGGCGCCGGCTTTCTTCATATATTCGATCCATTCCGGTTCTGCCGAACGGACGACAAGAATGCATCCCGGCGTAAAATTTTCCTTCAGCGACTCCGTATCATTGGCAATGCATACCTTGCCGATGGCGGAATTGCGGCCGATTCCCGTACCGCGGATCAAAATATCGCCGACTACCTGGACGCGGATCATGTTTGTCGAGCCGGACTTGGCGACAGGTACGCCTGCCGTCAGGACTACAAGATCGCCGGCCTTAATAAGGTCGTTGTCAAGGGCGGCAAAAACCGCATTGTCGACAACTTCATCCGTGTCGCTGGCTTCTTTGCCGCTGATCGCCTGAATCCCCCAGCTGAGCTGAAGACGGCGGACGACATTTTCATGGGGAGATACGGCAACGACAGGACATTCGGGACGGAATTTGGAAATTGTCTGCGCCGTGCTGCCTCGTTCCGTAGAGGCAATAATAGCGGCGGCCTTTAAGTCTTCCGCAATTTTTACAACGGCTTTGCCGATAGATTCCGTCGTCGTCGGCGCCGCTGCATGTTCGTCCTGATGAGCCGGCGGCGTAAACTGGCTTTCCGTAAACATGGCGACGCGGGCCATCGTTTCTACTGCTTCGACCGGATACAGTCCGCTGGCCGTTTCCCCGCTGAGCATGACCGCATCCGTACCGTCTAAAATGGCATTGGCAATATCGCTTGTTTCGGCACGCGTCGGTCTGGGATTCGTACACATGGATTCCAGCATCTGCGTTGCCGTAATGACCGGCTTCCCTGCTGCCTGACACTTACGGATCAGCATTTTCTGAAGCGTCGGCACTTCTTCAGCCGGAACTTCAACACCCAAATCCCCGCGGGCAACCATAATACCGTCGCTCATCTTAATGATTTCGTCAATATTGTTGACGGCAGCCTGACATTCAATTTTGGAAATAATCCGCATCTGGCTGGCATGCTTCTCCAAGATTTTGCGGATCGTAACAACATCTTTTCCGCGCTGAACAAAGGACGCGGCAATCCAATCCATGTTCATGCGGATGCCGAATTCTATATCAGCCGCATCTGTGTCGGAAACAGACGGCAGATTGATTGCAATGCCCGGCACAGCTACGCGTTTATGATCGCTCATTTTGCCGCTGTTGAGGATTTTCGTATGAATATCTTCGCCCTCTACGCCGAGAACTTCCAAATTTATCAGTCCGTCGGACAATAAAATGTGATCGCCGGCTTTTACGTCTTTCGGCAGTTCTTTGTAACTTACGGAAACAATCGTTTCATCGCCTTCAATATCCCGGGCCGTCAAAATAAATTCACGGCCTTCTTCCATCATAATAGAACCGGTTTTAAACGTGCCGAGGCGGATTTCAGGCCCTTTCGTATCAAGAAGCAGGGCAATAGGAACTCCCAATTTCTTGGATGCGGCGCGCACCATGTCAATGCGTGCTTTATGTTCTTTATAAGAACCGTGGGAAAAATTAAAGCGGGCTACGTTCATGCCGGCTTTGATCATTTTTTCAATCGTTTCCTGGGAATTGGAACTAGGTCCCAAAGTGCAGACGATTTTCGTTTTTTTCAGCATGTCAAAATCTCCTTTATCTATTTACCAAATAAATCCATCGTGCTATTATCCAGCGCGGTCAATAAAATGCGGGCGCTGGTCACGTTCGTTGCCAGCGGAACGCTGTGGACGTCGCACAAACGAAGAAACGCCGATACATCCGGTTCATGAGGCTGCGCTGTCAACGGATCTCTTAAAAACACGACTGCAATCACATCGCCGGAAGCGACCATGCCGCCGATTTGCTGATCGCCGCCCAGCGGTCCGGGCTGCATCTTGACGACAGTAAGACCAGCTGCATCTTCAATGCGCTTTCCCGTCTCTCCCGTCCCTACTAAGGGAAAATTTCTGCAATACGCTTTTAAACTGACAAGCCAGCATAACCATGTCGGCTTTTTTGGCGTCATGAGCAATCAGCGCAACATATTTCTCCATACGTTACCTCCTTATTCTGGATATGTAACATCATTGTTCCGACTGGTACGTTTTTTGTCCCATCCGGGTAATATAGCACAGTGCCCGAAAGATATTCGGGCACTGCTCCTCTGTGATTGTATCGTATCAAGCTCGATAATGCAAGGCCTAACGTGCCGATTCTCCGATAAACGGCAAAATTCAACCTCCATTTTACCAAAGATTTACTCTTGCTTCCGGGGAAACATACATGCCGTCGCCTTCTTCAATACCATAGGCATCATAAAAGGCATCTGTTGATGATAACGCGCTGTTTACCCGTGCCGGTCCGACAGGGTGCGGATCGTTCTGGACAATTTTCAAAAGCAGCTGCGGCGTCATTTTCTGTGCAAAAATAACGGCAAAATTACGGTATATATCACGCAGCACCGCACTGTCGCCGCCGGCTATTTCCGTTACGACGGATAACCCGCCGCAGTCGGCAATGGCTTCATTGGCAACCAGCTTTCCGTTTTCATAAAGTCCCTCGCCGACTTCATAGCGGTCGTAATACGGTCCGAATGCGCCGGACTTTTTCTGAAAGGCTTGGTAATCCGCCGCAGTCCACCAATTATTCATGCGGCCGTCTTTGTCATACTGACTGCCGTTCGGATCAAAGGCATGGGAAATTTCATGGCCGATGACGACGCCGATTCCGCCGAGATTTTCGCCGGGCGATGCATCCGGACTGTAAAAAGGAGCTTGTAAAATGCCGGCAGGAATAGTAATGCTGTTGTTTTCCCCAATATAGGCGGCGTTTACATCCTGCGGCTGGAAGGCATACCACTTATCGGGATCAAAGTCGGTGCCGAGCAATTTTTTCATCTGCTCCTGCGCCAGTACGGCATTATGAATGATGTTGCCCAGCAAATCTCCTCCGTCCTTTTCGGAAATAACGTCGGTCATTGCTTCGATAACCGGTCTGTCGTTTTCCGACGGACCGCCGATGAAAACACGCAGTGAATCGAGTTTGCCGACGGCTTCTTTCTTCGTCTCTTCATCCAGCCAATCATTTGCTTCAAGCCGTTTCCTGTATACGCTGCGAACCTTATCAATCATGGCTGCAACATCTTCTATCGCTTCAGCCGAACAATGTTCCTTCAAATAAATTTGCCCGCAGTCATAGGCCAGCAGATTCTGTACCATACGGCTTGCCGTTTCTTCATCGCTCCGCAGCTGCCGGATGCCGAACCGCTGCAGCGTGTACTGCCGCTGCAAATCTCTCAGCTTGCTGTCGGCATAGGGCGCATAACTGTTCATGATCCGGAAAACAGCGTAGCTTTTCAATACAGGCAAATTTTCCTGCACATAGTCTTCATCCATACGCCGCAGATAATCCGGAGCGGACAGAAATACCTGTTTTTCACCGTCCAGACCCCAGGAAGCAAAAATCGCCTTGCCGTCCATGTTTTCCATAAGTTTTTCCACGTCTTCTCTCCGGGCCATCCGGTTTTCGACAGCAACATCATTTTCTTCTTCGCTGGTCAGCATTGACTGCGCCCAGCCTTGTTCCATGGAAAAAACAGCTTCTGCCTGAACCATTGCTTCCTCCGGATCTTGCCCGGATTCTGCAAGCACGTCGGCAATGTATTTTTTATATGCCTGCCATGCGCCGGAATGAGGCTCCGCCTCCAACTCATATTTAGTCAAAATCGTTTCAGCCGGCACAATGCGGACGGCATACTGCTGCTGGTCCGGCAGGCGGCTGACCGTGTAATCGACAAAAACACTGCCGGCATAGGTGTTGTGAATCGTCATCAGGGCCTGCGTCAGTTCCTGCAGCGTCCCGGCATTTTTCAGCGGTTCGATGACCGCGTCAATATGCTGGCGCGCCGTCGCGTTCCGTCTGTCCATATCGACGGCGCAGCCGTATAAATCGGCAATTTTCTGTTCCGGCGTTCCTTTTTCATACGTTCCCGCCTTTGCGGCAATTCCTTGTATTTCGCCTTCTAATATTTTCGTGTTTTCCAGCGAGCGTTCGGAAAACCAGGACCACGACGGTTCCGTCGGTTCGATTTGCTTTGTTTCCAGCGTTTCGGCATTGACGGCATGATAAAAATCATCACGTTCCGATATGCTGGCTGCGCCGGCATATACAATGCCGCCGGCCATTGTCATGACCCATACAGCCGCTGCCAGGCCCACTCTTATACGCCTCATATATACGCGCTCCTTTTTACCCCATTTCTTTGTTTTTCCGGCACGCCGGATCCACTGCGCCGTTGGCGGCAAAAGCTCTTGCCCGGTCAATGCAGGTCCCGCAGGCGCCGCAAGGCTCATCCCCGCCTTCATAACAGCTCCAAGTCAGCTCGTAAGGCGCACCGAGCCGCAGTCCTTCCCGAACGACACCGGCTTTGTTCCATTGAAGCAGCGGCGCTTTCAAACGGCACGTCCGCCCCGACCCTTCATAAACGGCCGCGGCCATCGCCGCCTCAAACTCCGGCGTACAGTCCGGATACGCCCTGCCGGCAGCGTCATCCTTATGCGCGCCGTAGTAAATAACCTCTGCGCCTATGCTGACGGCAACAGCCGCCGCATAGGATAAAAACAGGCCGTTGCGGAAAGGAACGTACGTTTCCAGCGTTCCTTCGCCGCCCAGTTCGGCCAGCTGCTTTTCATACGATTCATGCCGGATAGCCTTTTTGCTTCCCTGCAGCAGGGAACAATCGCTCAACGCAAAGGCCTGCGATACGTTTATTTCTTTGTGGACTGCGCCGTAATACGCCGCTACGGCTCGAGCCGCCTCCATTTCTTTTGCATGCTTTTGCCCGTAATAGGCTGTCAGCGCCATGACTTCCTGTTTCCCGTAAGTTTCTGCTGCCATAGCAAGGCACGTCGTTGAATCTACGCCGCCGCTGAGCAGAACGACACATTTCATTACCTTCATCCTTTCCTCAACATCTGCATACTGTTTGCCTGCTCTGGTTCTGTACGGCTTTCCGTCTTCTGTCTTCCCTGGCCCGAACAGGCAATAAACTGACGGGATACGCTTCATTAACATCCCATGTGATAAATCATATCATAAATCACGGATATCGGAAAGGAATGGCCGAGTATTCCCAGACAAACAGAACAAGTTCCTGTCAAAAATACGTATTCCGTCTGGATTTTCCCCAAGCAAGCGATTATACTACAAGGAGCAACCGATACGATAATGGAATGAAACGAGGGGATCCTGTTATGATTAAAGCACTGCTGCTGATATATGCCATTTGGGGATTTAATTGGGTTGCCATGAAAGAGGCCACCCTGTTTTTCCCGCCTGTCTTATTTTCCTGCTACCGTTTCGCTCTAGGAGCCGCCGTGCTGCTGGCCGTCAACGCCTGGCTCAAACTTCCCATACCGCCGCGGTGTTACTGGAAATGGATAGCCCTGACAGGACTTCTGGGAATTGCCGGCAACAACGCCGCCATGCAGATCGGCATTAAAGACCTCGACGCGGGCCTTGTCGCCGTTCTGAATTACAGTATGCCCGTCTGGGTCGCTATTTTAGCTCATTTCTTTTTAAATGAACGGCTTACTAAACGTAAATGCCTGGGCATCGCCGTCAGCATGACAGGCCTCATCATCCTCATGCATATCGATTCACTGGGAAATGCCGCCAGTCTCTGCATCACCGTCGGCGGCGCTATCGCATGGGCCGCTGCCAATATTATCATAAAATACCAAAACAGTAAGCTCCACGGCAAGGACTGCACCATGCTGCAATATACGGCTTGGCAGATGGCCGTCGGCTCGGCAGCGCTATTCCTTTATACGACATTCATGGAAACAGACACTGTCAACTGGACGCCCATGGCCGCCGCCTGTCTGGCCTACAACGGCATTCTGGCGTCGGCGCTGGCTTTCTTCCTCTGGAATTTTATCCTGACGCGCATGGAGGCAGGGACGGCTTCTATCGCCATCCTGGCCGTTCCCGTCGTCGGCGTCGCCTGCGGCATCGTTTTTCTCGGCGAAACGCTGTATGTCAGCACGGCTGCCGGCATGTTCCTCATCCTGGCCGGCATCATTCTCATTGTCCGGCAAAAGCATTTGCCATCCAAATCCTGACATTTTCATCCGTTGACCACGAAAAAACTTCCCGGGCAATGACCGGGAAGTTTTTGTTTCACCCATTATTTGCTGTGCGACGTATGTACATCTTGAACAGCAACAGATACTGCACCGTCGTCCGCTGCCGCAAAATTCGGAGCCTGATTCAGTTCGCCCCGTTTAGCCCGGGAAATAATGCTGTGCTTATACCCGTAGCCAAAGTAAATAACCATGCCGATAACCAGCCATGCGACAAAACGGAGCTGCGTAACCAGCGGCAGCATATAGATCAATATGCCGCAGAACAGAATTGCCAGCACCGGAATCGCCGGAACAAAGGGGCACTTGAATCCCCGCGGCCGATCGGGATTTTTCTTTCTCAGAACGAGAACTGCCGCCGCAACAATGATAAATGCAGAAAGAGTACCGATATTCGTCAGTTCGGCTACGGCGTTAATAGGCAGAAAACCGGCTGTAAAAGCAGTTACAACGCCAACCAGTACAGAACTTCTTGCCGGTGTTTTATAGTCTGAATGAAGATGTCCGAAAAATCTCGGCAAAAGACCGTCACGGCTCATGGCAAATAAAACACGGCTTTGACCGAAACTGCACACCAGCAAAACCGATGTCAGGCCGCAGATCGCACCGACAGATACGGCCGCCGCGCCCCAATGATAACCGACTGCCTGCAAGGCAAATGCAACCGGCGCCGCTACTGTCTTAAATTCCCCGTACGGAACCATGCCGGTCAAAATGCCGGAAACCAAAATATACAGCAACGTGCAGACGATCAGCGATAAAATAATGCCTCGCGGCAAGGTTTTCTGCGGATCCTTCACTTCTTCCGCTGCCGTAGACAAAGTATCAAATCCCAAATAGGCAAAGAAAATAATCGACGCGCCGGCAAGGACCCCGGACCAGCCGAAAGGCATGAAGGGAACCCAATTCGACGGCTGCACATGGCTTACGCCCAAAATAATAAACAACGCCACGACGGCCAGTTTGACAACCACGATAACGTTATTGACCAGCGAACTTTGCTTGACGCCTCGGATATTGACGGCCGTAACAAAAGCTATGATAAGAACAGCCGGCAAATTGACAATACCTCCGTCATACGGCGCCGTCGTCAGGGCTGCCGGCAAAGTAATGCCTAAATTGATAAGAATATTATTAAAATATGCGGACCAGCCGATGGCTACAGCCGAAATAGCAAACGCATATTCCAGTACCAAATCCCAGCCGATGACCCATGCCCAGAATTCCCCCAGAGCAACATAGCCGTACGTATAAGCGCTGCCGGCAACAGGCACCATCGCCGCAAATTCGGAATAGCATAAAGCCGCGCAGCCGCAGGCCATGGCGGCAATAATAAAAGAAATAACCAGCGACGGCCCGGAAAAATTGGCCGCCGCCACCCCCGTTAAGACGAAAATCCCCGTGCCGACAATAGCTCCGACACCGAGCATCGTCAGCCCGAATGTATCAAAGATTCGATTCATTCCGCCGTCTTGCTGCGTTTCGGACAAAAACTCATCGATGCTCTTGGTCCTAAAAAATTTTTTTGTCATATCTACCCCTCATTTCTGTCCCTCTTATCCATTTGCAGTTATGTACACTAATAATTAACTGCATTTTTATTACCCTATTCTATTGTATATTTTTTATATTTGCAACCAATTTGGCAATAATTTATTATTTGTTTATGATTTATATCTTTTTTATTATTTAGTATTTTACCAAATTTCTTTTATTTTTACGGATTATATATCTGTCAGCAAACAAAAATATCTCCGGCACGCATCGGCCGGAGATATTTTTACCTGCATATTCATTCAAGCAGAAAAGCCTGCTCTATAATCCGTAAACAATTTATTTACTATTATGTAAACGATACGAGCCGGACGCCTTCGGCTTCAATAATTCCGTATAAATGCCGCATCTCTTCCGGCGTCGGCGTGCGGAACTCTGTTTCATCATAGGACATGCCGAGCTGAACATACTTATCGGCGCCATAGTTGTGATAAGGAAGCAATTCCATCTGCGGGTCCAGCAGATGCGCTTTGACGAACCGTGCCGTCGCTCTGATATTTTCATCGCTGCCGTTGACGCCCATAATGACAGGCACGCGGATGACGATACCTCGGCGCCGCGCGCCGACGGCGGCAATATTCGCCAAAATCACGTCGTTATCTGCTCCCGTATAGTATCGATGCCTATTCCTATCCATCAATTTAATGTCTATAAACAGCAGATCCATTTTATCTATGACGGGCTGCAAAGCCGATAAGTCAAAGCAGCCGCTTGTTTCCATGGCTTGATCCAACCCCATATCGTACACAGCCGCAGCAAGTTCGGAAAGAAATTCTGCCTGAGCCGTACACTCACCGCCGGAATAGGTAATACCGCCGCCGGAGCGGCGGAAAAAGCGGAGCTGCGGCTCAATTTTCCTAACGACGTCACGTACCGTATATTCTGTTACCGTACTGCTGCGCGCCTGTTCAAGACAAGCCGCAGCGCAGGCGCCGCAGCCCGTGCAGACTTCCCGTGCCGATAAAGGCGTCGTAAAATCGGCGCTGATGCCTTTCGGACAGACGGCGGTGCATCGGCCGCAGCTGATACACCTGGATTTGACGTACAGTATCTGGTTTTTCGCCGTATATCCTTCAGGATTGGCACACCACCGGCAGCGGAGAGGACATCCGGCAAAAAATATCGCCGTCCTTATGCCTTCGCCGTCGTTAATGGAATAATGCTGCAGCTGCAGTATGCGCCCCTTAGAAACCATTGTGGACGCTCCGCCGGATAATGGAATCCTGCAGCGTCTTGGACAGATGAACGAACTGCGTGCTGTACCCGGCTACACGGACGAGAAGATCCCTGTAGTTTTCCGGATGAGCCTGCGCGTCCAGCAGCGTTTCCGTCGACAAGGTGTTGAACTGGACATGAAAAGCGCCCATATCAAAAAAGGCTTGTATTACGGAAGCTAAATTGCTGCGGCCCCGCTTCGTTGCTACCAAATCATGGCTCAGCCTCATATTCAGCAGCGTGCCGCCGGAATGAACGTCCTGATTCATCTTGGCGCACGAATTCATGGCCGCCAACGGCGTCGACATATCTGTGCCGGCTACCGGTGATACGCCTTCAGAAATCGGTTCGCCGGCTTTACGCCCGCATGCCGTAGCCCCGATAACCCGTCCTGTAGGTATGAAATTGGATATACCCATGAAAGCGCTTGTAAACCGGCTTCCGTATATATCTGTGTATGTATGCGTTTTTTCATAAAAATGATTGGAAATGCGCTGGGCAATATCATCGACGTAATCATCATCGTTCCCGTATTTAGGCGCATTTTGTGCCTGCCTGCGCAACTCTTCATACCCTTCCCAGTTTTTATCCATGGCATCCAGTAGTTCTTCCATAGTGCACACCTGGTCATCGAAAACAAGTTTTTTAACCGCCGCCAGGCTGTTGGCCGATTCGGCAAGGCCTATGCCGGTAAGTACAGGCCCGATATTATATTTTGCGCCGCCGTCGACAAGATCTTTCCCGCTTTCCAGGCAATCTTCAAACAACGCAGAAAAATACGGGCGCGGAACCATTTCCTTCTGCAGGCGCTGCGCGACAAGCGTTCCTGTAACAGAAATTTCGATAAGGTTGTCGAACTGCTCAAAAAACGCTTTTTCTACGGCTTCATACGACTCAAATTTCCGATCCAGATAAATGGGAAGTCCCATCTGTTTTCCTGTCATACGGCTCTTGCCGCCATTGGTCGCATATTCAAAGGCGCCGCTGAAATTGACGTTTACCGTGCTCGTCCATTCGAACGTCTTGCGGAAATGCGGAACGACGCAGCCGCAGTTATTCCAGTCGCGGGCATCTTCCGTTTCATAGCCGAGATTTTTCAGCATCTGATATCCGGTCTTATCGCTGTGAATGGCAGGAAACCCGGTGCCCTGCGCAACTAATTCCATAACCGCATCGACAAATTCCTTCGGGCTGTTCGGGGATATGCGGACGGAAAGACCCGGCTGATGCGTTTTGACCTCCGCCGTCGCCTTAAGGGCCAGATAGCTTAATTCGTTCGTTGCATCTTTGCCGCTGCGGTCCGTGCCGCCGACCGTAAGGTTTTGGAACTGATTATATCCGGCAAAAAAATCCGCCGTATTGGCAGAAATGGTCCACACCCATTCAGACAATTTCAGCCAGTAACATTCTATAAGCTCCAGAATACCGTCATCGTCATGAAGCTTATGGTCTATGTCATACCGATAATAGGGATACATATATTGATCAAACCGCCCCGGATTAAGAGAAAGGGGGTTTTCCATCAAAATGCCGCCAAGCTGGTAAAACCATATCATCTGCAGCGCTTCATGAAATGTCTGCGGCGGAAATTCAGGCACGCGCCGGCATATAGCGGCAATATCCAGCAGTTCCGCTTTCCGCACGCCGTCTGTTTCACCTGCCGCCAGTTCTTCCGCTTTATCGGCATACCGGTTAGCCAGCGTAATCATGCCTTCGCTGCACAAAATAACAGACCGGTAAAAATCACGTTTTTCAAGATTTCCCGGCTGAGACAGCGAAAGTTGCTTCATTTTTTCTTCACACGTGTCGATAATGCCCCGAAACCCTTTTTTGAACAGGACGTCCTGATAATCCGGCGTAATTTCACCTACTGACTGGCGCCATTTGGAATCAATGTCGATAATGCCCGTATCAACGGCCACCGTCGCTATATCGGCCGGAATCTGCGCCAGAAAAGCTTCTTCCAGCGATTTTCCTTTCCAGTAAGGAAAAATATGCCTGCGTACAAAATCACGCTGTTCATCGGTCATTTCGTACGGGTCCTGCACACGGTCAGAAAAGTGGTCCATCTCCCGGTCAACCCAAGTCCACGAAAATTCCGGCGTCAATATACCGCACCGGCGGAATTCACCAACGGCGCCGACAATGAGTTCGCCGGGAAAAATCGTAACGGCCAGCTGTTCGCATACATCTTTAAACGCCGTTGCCCGGCGGATAGGCGCCGTCAATCCATCCGTTTTCTTGTACGATTCCGTCCAGATTCTGGCACGGTCATAAGAAATGGCCGGCTTATTATTTACATATTCATTTTTTGCCCGTTGAATTCGTTCTGTAAGCATAATAACGTGCCTCCTAACTATAAAGCATTTTATGCGTTATAAAGTTTAATTTATTTTCAATCTACCATCTCCTCTTGATTCTGTCAATAGATACTGAACGTTTTAAAAACAATACCTGTCCGATATATATATAGCCTGCCACGCAGAATGTATCCTCTGCACGACAGGCTTTTTCTTTCATCGAGCTTTAAACTTTATAATCTTTGTATAATTCGTTTAAAATATGACGCCGTGTTACAATTCCGATCATTTTGCTGCCGTCAAGAACAGGAATTAGTTTTAAATGTTCCGCTACCATGATACCGGCAATCTGCTCAACAGATGCGTTTGGAGACGCGACGACAACATCTCTCGTCATCAGTTCATCAGCCTTGCAAGCCATCTGCTTCTGATACCCTTTATAGGCATTCATACCGTTATTATAATAAACCTTATCGCCCATCAAGCGAACATAATGGGGCATATTAATCTTAGTTTTTTTGTACATCAAATCGGCTTCCGTAACAATTCCTACTAATATGCCGTCGTTGTTGACGATGGGAATCGCCGTAGCATTATGCTTTACCATCATATTTACCAAATCAAATACTGACGTGTCGGGAGCGGCCGTAATAAAGTTTCGCTCCATCACATCAGCAACAATACGTGTTTTCATTTATCGTCCCTCCTTATTACCGAACTTGGGCTGCATATGTCGTATGCAGCAGGTGGTGCGATTTTTCACCCAAGGGTTCTCCAAGCCATTTCCGGTACAAGATTTGTATCATGGGATTTTCATGGGATTTACGCAGTCTGCTGCCGTCGTCGATACGGTACAGCGCTTCCATCCGTTTCTTCTTGATAGCCATGTTTGTAGGAACGGGCTGACCGCCGCCGCCGATGCAGCCGCCGGGACAGGCCATGATTTCAATAAAATCGTATTCTCTTTCTCCGGCACGAATACGATCCATAATCTCCTGAGCCGCACCTAGAGAATTGCAGACAGCAACTCGTATTTTCCTGCCGGCCAGATTGACCGTAGCTTCCTTCGTCTGATACAAACCGCGGACCGCCGTATATTCAATCGTTTTCAATTCTTCTCCGGAAAGAACATCGGCGACAGTCCGCAGTGCCGCTTCCATAACGCCGCCGCTGGTGCCGAAAATGACGCCGGCGCTGGAACCAATCCCCAACGGATTATCAAATTCACTTTCCGGCAGGGAATCAAAGTTAATGCCCTCTTCGCGCAGCATACGTCCCAGTTCGCGGGTCGTAATGGAAATATCCACATCTTGATATCCCGACGCTCTTAGCTGAGGACGCAGGCATTCCGCTTTTTTCGCCGTGCACGGCATAATAGAAACACTGACGATATTCGCCGGATCCACCTTGGCGGTTTCCGCCCAATACGTCTTGATGATAGCGCCGAACATCCCCTGCGGCGACTTAGCTGTCGATAAGTGATCCAGCAAATCCGGATATTTCAGTTCGCACATATTGACCCAGCCGGGGCTGCACGATGTAATCATGGGCAGTACGCCGCCGTGTTCCAAACGGTGCAAAAATTCATATCCTTCTTCCATGATCGTCAGGTCAGCGCTGAAATCCGTATCGAAAACTTTATCAAATCCCAGTGTTTTCAATGCTGAAACCATCTTTCCGGTAACGATACTGCCTGGCTCCATACCTAGTTCCTCTCCGAGCGACACCCTGACAGCCGGGGCTATCTGACAGACGACGATCTTATTTTCATCGTAAATCGCCGCTCTGACTCGTTCCGTATCATCTTTTTCACGAATTGCCGCCGTTGGACACAAACTGGCGCATTGGCCGCAGTATGTACAGGCAACGTTGGACAAATCCTGCTCAAACGCTGTAGAAACCATGGCATCGAAACCGCGGCGAGCATAACTGTATACATTCATCTTCTGTATATCCCGGCATACGCGGATACAGCGGCCGCATAAAATACATTTATCCTGATCCCGAACCAGACAAGGATTGGAATCATCAATCGTATGTATCTTATGATCTCCGCCTTCAAACCGACGCGTGCGTACGCTTAGGTCAGCAGCCATGCGCTGCAGCTCGCAGTCTTCGTTTTTGGGACAGGCCAGGCAGTCCTTCGGATGATTTTCCAGCAGCAATTCCATAACCATGCGCCGTGCTTGACGTACTTTGCTCGTATTCGTCTTTACAACCATGCCTTCTGCCGCCGGATAGCAGCAACTTGCCACCAGTCCTTTGGCTCCGCTGACTTCACAGATGCACAAACGGCACGCTCCTTCAGGCTTTAAATCGGGATGATGACATAAGGTTGGAATATATATGCCGGCCAGCCTTGCCGCTTCAAGGACAGTTACGCCTTTGGGCGCAGTCACTTCAATACCATTTATTGTCAAAGTAATTGATTCCATATTTTCCACCACTCCTTATTCCTTTACTATCGCATGGAACGGACATTTACTCATGCACGCACCGCACTGGATACAGCGCTTCGTATCAATAAAGTGCCGTTCCTTTATATTTCCGGAAATAGCGTGGACAGGACAGTTGCGGGCGCATAGGCCGCACCCGCGGCAGGCTTCTGTAATCGTAAAGTGCAGCAAATCAACGCATACACCGGCAGGACATCGTCTTTCTTTAATATGTGCCTCATATTCATCCTGAAAATACCGAATCGTACTCAGTACAGGATTCGGCGCCGACTGTCCGAGGCCGCACAGTGCTGCCAGCTTGATATTATTGGCCAGCTCCTTCAGAAGGTCAAAATCGCGCTTCGTGCCCTGCCCCTTAGTAATTCTCATAAGAATTTCCAGCATCCGTTTCGTTCCTTCACGGCAAGGCGCACATTTGCCGCAGGATTCTGCCTGCGTAAACGAAACAAAAAACTTTGCTACATCGACCATACACGTGGTTTCGTCCATGATAACCAAACCGCCGGAACCCATCATGGCACCGATATCGGAAAGAGAATCAAAATCAACCGGTGTGTCAAGCATTTCATCAGGCAGACAGCCTCCAGACGGACCACCGATCTGGACGGCTTTAAATGCTTTTCCATCAGGTATGCCCCCGCCGATATCGAAAATAATTTCCCGCATCGAAATGCCCATAGGCACTTCAGCAAGGCCGGTATTATCGATTTTCCCCGTCAGGGCAAATACCTTTGTACCCGGCGACGTTTTTGTCCCAATAGCATTGAACCATGATGCACCGTTGCGGATAATATTAGCTACATTGGCCCATGTTTCTACGTTATTATTGTTTGTCGGTTTTCCCCACAGCCCGCAGTTTGCCGGAAACGGAGGCCTCGGACTCGGCGTGCCGCGCCGGCCTTCAATAGATGCAATAAGTGCCGTTTCTTCACCGCACACAAAAGCGCCTGCGCCTTTTTTGATATGAATTTTAAAATTAAAGTCACTGCCTAATATCCGTTCGCCAAGCAATCCAACTTCTTCAGCCTGCTGAATTGCCACTTTTAGTCGGTGAAGCGCCAAGGGATATTCGGCACGGCAGTAAATATACGCTTCATCGGCACCGATTGCATAACCGCCGATACACATTCCTTCCAGCACGGAATGGGGATCGCCTTCCAGAATGCTGCGGTCCATGAACGCGCCGGGATCTCCTTCATCAGCATTACAGATAATATATTTCTTATCGCCTGCTGCATCGCGGCAGAACTGCCATTTTTTTCCCGTCGGGAAACCGGCGCCGCCGCGGCCTCGAAGACCCGAAAGTTTTACTTCATCAATAACCGCCTGCGGATCCATCGTCAACGCCTTTGCCAAACCCTGATACCCGTCCATGGCAATATATTCGCCAATGTTTTCCGGATCAATCAATCCGCATCTTGCCAAAACGCGCCGCACTTGCTTCTTGTAAAAAGGAACATCGGCATGTGTCTGAACACGTCTATGCGTTACAGGATCCATATATAACAAAGATTCAATAACTTCGCCCTTCATAATATGCTGTTCAACAATGTCCTTCGCATCTGCCGCCTTGACATGGACATAAAACGTTCCTTCCGGATATATCGTTACAATAGGCCCGTTTTCGCAGAATCCGTGACAACCAGTCTGAATAACGGAAACTATATTTTCCAGCCCTTTTTCTGCTAATTCTTTATGCAGCGCCGTCTGCAGGTTTTGAGAATTTGACGCCACACACGCCGTGCCTCCGCAAACTAAAACTTGCTTCTGCACACAGGCTTTCGCCGTATCTACGGCTTGTACCGGCACAAAACCTGTTTTTTGCCGAAGGGCTATGCCCTGGCGGCACGAATCGCGGAGGGCATTTAATTCTTCTAGTGACTTCATGAATACTATACCTCCTTCCTAATATTCTTTACTCATACCGAGATAAAATTTTGGGAATATCATCGCTTGTCAGCCTGCCGTACGTGTCTCCGTTAATCTGCATGACCGGCGACATGCCGCAAGCTCCCAGACAGGCAATCGTTTCCAGCGTAAACCGCCGGTCATCTGTCGTATTGCCGGCCTTGATATTCAGTTGTTTTTCCAGCTCGGCCAGAATATGCTTGCCTCCGCGGACATGACAAGCCGTTCCCTGGCAACAACATATAATATTGCGCCCTCGTGGATTGAGATGAAATTGAGAATAAAAAGTCACGACGCCGTACACATCAGCAATAGGCACATTAAGTCTCTCAGCTATATAAGAAAGTACCGGCCTCGGCAAATAATTAAACAACCCCTGTACATCCTGCAGTACGGCAATCAGTGCACCGTCCTGCCCGGCATGGGCTGTTAATATTTCATCAACCCTTTCTTTCTTTTGTTCAAACTCTTCCTGCATAATACTCATCAACATCACACCCTTTCATGAATCTCTTTTACTCATAATTATTTTGCACTTTTATGATACTATTATGCAATTTCTTATTTAAAAGACTCCCATTGTAAGCCAAAAATGTTCCTGCCTTCACAATAAGAGTCTTTTACATATGCAATTACGGCAACATTACCGCTTGTTGCTGTAACGCCAAATCTTCATTTCTTCAGCCGCTTTAATTAATTCATCGCGGAAATCCGGATGCGCGATGCTGATTAATTTTTCCGCCCGTTCCCATGTGGACGAACCCATAAGGTTTACCATGCCGTATTCTGTGGCTACCCAGTTCACCTGTGAACGCGGATCGGTTACGATAGTGCCGGGAAGCAGCGTCGTTTTAATACGCGATTCGTCTTTGCCAGTCTTTTTATTATGGAAAGTTGAACGCAGGGCAATGATGCTCTTGCCGCCGCGGGAACGGTAGGCGCCGTCCGTAAAATCAAGCTGGCCGCCGCTGCCGCTGATATGATGGATGCCCGACGATTCTGACGAGACTTGTCCGAACAAATCGATGTCAACGCAGTTATTGATCGAAATAAAGTTATCAAACTGAGCAATAACGAAAGGATCGTTCACATAATCGACAGGATACGCTGCCAGGAAAGGATTATCGTCAATCCAATCATACATATCCTGTGATCCCAAAGCAAAGGCCCAGACAGCCTTGTCCTTATCGATAGTTTTGAGTTTGTTCGTCAAGCGTCCCTCTCTGTACATAAGGTAGAACGCATCAACAAGCATTTCCGTATGCATTCCCAAATCTTTTAGATCCGATTCTGCAATCATAGCGCCGACCGTATTGGGCAGACCTCCGACACCAAGCTGCAGCGTCGCGCCGTTTGGTATTTCTTTCACAATCATTTCTGCGATTTTTGCATCAATTTCATCGCCTGTTTTGAAAGGAATTGTCGGCATCGGAATATTTCCTGCTTCGACGACAGCGGCGACGTCGGAAATATGAATCTGTTCTCCCCGGCCGCCGAGAGCACGCGGCATGGCTTCATTGACTTCTACGATTACTTTCTTCGCCTTTTTGGTAATCGCTTCGTTGGCCGAAATATTGAGCCCGAAGTTAAAGAATCCATGCTTATCCATCGGGGCAACAGTAATCATCGCTACGTCTACATCGAGAATATCCCGATACATGGAGGGCTCGTTGCGGTAGCACATGGGAATAAAATTCATCAGTCCCTGCGCGCACATCTTGCGGTCATAGCCGCTCATGTGCCAGTTCATCGCCGTAAACGTTTCCCGCAGCGGATCAACGGCAATAATTTCACGCGGTGCAAACGTAAAGGACATGCGGACTTTAATATCCTTCAATTCTTCTTTACGGGCCGCCAAGGCTTTATCAAGGGCTATCGGCTGCGATGTTGCCATGCCGTAATCTACCCAATCACCTGATTTTACGAGTTTTACTGCTTCTTCCGGCGTCGTCAGTTTCTGCCGGTACATATCTGTCCACTGAGACATTTCCTTCACCATACCTTTCTTTATCGATTAAATATGTTCTGTATTTCACATATTATTATTATAAAATATTTGACTTGTTTAGACAAGAAAAGAATAAAAAATCGCTAATATACATATTGCATACTACGGCGGAGCCGCACGGCCGGCGTTCCCTTCACGATGTTCTTTCAGACGCCGTATCTCTTCCGCATCCGGTAAAAGCTCCCTATAATACACGAAAGGCATCCTTGAACGCTATCGTCCAAGAATGCCTTTATCTTTTTTATAAACTTACATCTTTCCCTGTTTAAACAGGGTTATCATTTCCATCGTCAAGCTTGCCTGCTCCGGATCGTCAGGCAGTTCGCTTCTTTCCACCCATTTTGCAGATGCCAGCTCGCGGCTGTCAATATGCAGCGTTTCGTCTCCGTCTAAATCGCAGAAGAATCCGAACAGCAATGTATCGGTAAAACACCAGGGCTGGCTTTTATAAAACTGCAGATTTTTAACTTTAATGCCGGCTTCTTCCCTGACTTCACGATGAACGGTCTGCTCAATCGTTTCGCCGATTTCAGCAAATCCGGCAATCAAAGCAGTTCTCGTATAGTTCCTGCCGGCATAGTTCGACACGAGGAGTTTACCGCCGTTGCGTACGGCAACGATGACGGCAGGACAAATACGCGGATAATTCATCGTGCGGCAATGACGGCAGTATACCATGCGTTCCGTATCGCTGTGCGCCATAGGGCGGCCGCACTGACCGCAAAAACGCTGATTGCTGTACCAGTTATACAGAGACAGGCCGGCGACTCCGGCAAAAGCCCGGAAGCGGGGACGGGCAGCACGCATGAAGTTTATCGACACATAGGCAAAACCGTTTCCTTCCGGAATATCTTCCAGGGCAAGAAAATACTGTTCGTCGTCTTCCCGAAAGAGCCAGCGAAACGACGTATCCGGCAGCGTTGCTGCATCCCGGCGGCGCGGATAGGAAAAACATGTATTTTCCCCGTCCGGGCAGATCAATATTTTCCGCTCCCTGTAGGCCAAAATAATACTGTCTTCCTGTATGGGAACAGGTTTGTATTCGTTATGATATTCGTGCGGTTCTATATCTTGTATCATAGAATAATCTGCGCTCCGCAGTTGCAGCATTTTAATATATGCCCTTCCGATGCAATGCCTACTGCGGCAAATGCGTCTATCATGGCATTCATGATCACTTCTTCTTTTTCCGTCGCAAAGGCAATAAGCGTAGACCCAGAACCGCTGATCGTCGCCCCCAAAGCCCCGGCATCTTCAGCTGCACACAGCACGTCTTTGCCGCCGGGAATAAGTTTGATGCGGTACGGCACATGAAGTTCATCCTGAAGGCCGTATTTCAGACGATCATATTGTTTCGTCACAAAAGCCGACACGAGAAAGCTTACGCGGCTGACGTTGAACACGGCGCTTTTATACGCGATTTCCGACGGCAGGACAGCTCTTGCGTCTTCCGTAAATATTTCGACATCCGGCGATACAGTAATAAAAGACAGCTCGTCGCCTACGGGAATAACGTTTGTCATCGTCTTGCCGCCTTCCATGATGGATACGGCCAGTCCGCCGAATAAAGCCGGCGCAACATTGTCCGGATGCCCTTCCATCTCCGTTGCCAGCGTCAACATATCCTCTTTGCTCATCTTTGCGCCGGTCAGCGCGTCAGCCAAAAGAATTCCGCCGACAATGGCTGCCGAACTGCTGCCCATTCCCCGGCCCGGCGGAATCCGGTTGACAAGATGGAGTTTTCCGCCTTTCGGCAGATCTTTCCCGTTTTTTCCGGCAGCGGCCATCATCGCTTTCCCTACCAGGTTATCGGCAAAAACCATAGGAATTTCATCTTTTCCCAGTCCGTCAATTTCAACAGTAATAGTATCCGCACTGTCGTCTGCCGTGAAATAAATATCATTGAAATAATTTAATGCAATGCCGACTGCATCAAAACCTGAACCGACGTTAGCCGACGTCGCAGGAATTCGTACATGAATGGATTTTGTCATATTTATACCTCAATAACGCGGATTGCGTTGGCTATCTTGCGGACGCAGGCCAGTTCCGCAATTTCCTTGAGCGACACATCGACAAGTCCCGATGCCGAACTGTCGATAAGGATGACGATTTCGGCAATTTCCGCGGTTTCATCTTTTTGTATAAGGGAACGAATGCTGATGTTATGTTTGGCCAGAACTGCCGAGATGCTGCACAATACGCCGGAAGCATTATCTACGATCATCCGCAGATAGTAAGGCGCGCATATCTGCCCCTGCGGCTTCATTTTCGGATCGTGCCAGATGAAATCGCGGCTTCCCGTAATGTTTACATTGCAATGCAGGATAACATTCATAACATCACTGACAACGGCGCTGGCCGTCGGAAGCGCGCCTGCGCCCTGTCCGTAAAACATAACGTCGCCGACGCAATTCCCCCGGACATAGACGGCGTTGTACGCGCCGCCGACGTTGGCTAAGGGATGGCTCTTACGGACAAAACCGGGATGGACATTGAGAGAAATGCCGTCTTCGTCCTGCCGGGCAATGGCCAGGAGTTTGATGGCGTATCCCATTTCCGTCGCATGCTGAATATCTTCTTTGGCAATTTTTTCAATGCCTTCGACAGCCACATCATTAAAGGTAACGGCAGAGTGAAATCCCAGCGTAGCTAAGATCGCAATTTTTCGCGCCGCATCATACCCGCTGACATCGTTTGTCGGATCGGCTTCTGCATAACCTTTTTCCTGCGCTTCCTTTAAAGCATCTTCATATGTCATGCCCCGGTCGGTCATGCTCGATAATATGAAATTAGTCGTCCCGTTCATAATGCCGATGATTTCTTCTATCGTATTGCCGTTGAGCGATGAATACATAGGACGCACAATGGGAATCCCGCCGGCCACGCTGGCTTCAAACTGAAAATCCACGTTGTTTTCCTTCGCCAGTTTCAGCAGGGGAATGCCATAATCGGCAATAACGTCTTTATTGGCGCTGACTACGCTTTTCCCTTTCTTGAAGCACTGCTCCAAGCACTCTTTGGCAAAATCAGCGCTGCCCATTACTTCAACGACAATTTCTATTTCATCATCATTGATAATGTCGGAAAAATCTGTCGTCAGCAAAATAGATGAGGGCAAATCCATGTTTCTGTATTTATCTATATCCCGGACCAAAACACGTTTGAGCGTAATTTTCGTATCCAGCTGTTCCTCAATAATCGGCCCGTTCATAGCCAATAAGTCAATAACGCCTTTGCCTACAGTGCCGCATCCCAGCATGGCAATCGATACATTTCTCATAATTTTCCCCCTTAATGACAAAACAACCGTATTATGCTTGGCCGATAATATCGACTTTGTTTACGCCGGACAAAACTTTTAATTTTTTAATTAATTCGTCTATCGGCACCGTCATGCCTTTCGTTTCAATGGAAATACTTACGTCGGCAACGCCCTGCAGAGGAATCCCTTGATTAATCGTCAGAATATCACCGTTGCATTGAGCGACGGCATGAAGAACCTGTGCCAGTTCGCCGGGCCGGTTTACCATAAAAATAGAAATCGTAACCACTTTCCCCTGCGTTACATCATGGAACGGGAACACGTGATCTTTATACTTATAATACGCGCTGCGGCTTAGATCCATCAGCTGGACCGCTTCATTGATCGTCTTTTTCTGGTTATGCTTTAAGTACTCTTTGACTTTAATCGTCTTTTTAATTGCTTCAGGCAGAATATCTTCCCTTACTAAATAAAAATTATAATTTGCATCCTCCTTCACGGCTATGCCTCCCTTCAAAATAATCATATGTTTTCCGCAAACCTTCCAGCAATTTTGTCGCCGGGCGCCACTTCAGCAGTTCTCCCGCTTTCGTGTTGTCAAGAACGGAACGGTAAATATCGCCGGAACGGGATTCTCCATATGAAACGGGCACGGCAGATCCGGAAAAATACAGCAATATTTCCTTCAGCGCGTTTACCGTCGTTTCAATCCCCGTGCTAATATTGTAAACTCCAGGCAATACATCGGGCTTCATCGCAGCCAGGTTGGCCTGTACGACATCTTTTACATAAATAAAATCCCGGGACTGCCCGCCGTCGCCGAAAATCGTCAGTTCGCGGCCCTGCGCCAGCGCATCGGCAAAGACGTAAACGACGCCGCCTTCGCCGCGGCTTCCCTGCCGTTCGCCGTAAACGTTGGAATATCTCAATATGCCGTAAGGCATCCCGAACATGTCATGATACAGCTGAATATATTTTTCAGCCGTTACTTTCGTCAGCCCATAAAAAGACGACGGCAGAAGCGGCGCCTCCTCCGTCAGCGGCACAGCGTCATTGTCTCCGTATACGGCAGCCGACGAAGAAAAAATAAACTTTTTCACGCCGTACAAACGGCACAGGTCCAAGACATTAAGCAAGCCCATAATATTCAGTTCCCCGTCTTCCCGCGGATGGGTCATCGAATAGGGAACCAGCGTCTGCGCCGCTTCATGAAAAACCACGTCGAATTTGCCGCCGGCAAAAATTTTCTCCAACTCGTCATACCTGCGTATATCCAATTCGTAAAACAACGCGCCGGCATGGACATTTTCCTTCAATCCAGTGCTCAAATTATCAACAACGGTGACGGCGTGCCCGGCTTCGATGAGCTCGTCAGTCAAATGAGAACCGATAAATCCGGCTCCTCCGGTTACTAATATATTCACTGTATTCACTCCTGTACACCGTTACGGCAGCTGGCCGTAATGTATAAACTCAATACGTTTTTTTTCTCCGATCTGCCGGATTTGCGGCGATACGAGAGCCTGCAGTTCTTCTTCCCAATGATAGCCCCAGGAAAAGGCCTGCGAAAGGACGGCCGTGCTTCTGCCCGGATGCATCATGATTTCATGCACGCCGAAGGGAATCATCTGCAAAATACGGGCAAGATTTTTCTCATTCATATTTCCGCCGTCAACCATGCCCCAAAAATAATCCGCCGTCGTAAACTTCAGCCGTCTTACGTCTGCCATCGCTTTTTTCGCCAGAAAAGTCAATCCGTCGCGCCCGGCAATCCGCACCGGGCTTGCCGACATCACTTTGAACGCATAGGATTCCCGCGGAACGCGGAGCCGATGAATCCCATGCTTCTTCATAAGCGCCTGCACGATTTTCCACACCGGCGGCAGCATATGCAGATGCTGATGGCTGTCTACATGTGTAACCGAAAGGCCTGTCGACACGATTTTTTCGATCTGCGCGTTTAATTCATCATATATGTGACTGAAATTAACGGCGCCGGTCCACATTCTTTTTATAAATTGTCCGTAGTTTTCAGGCATCAATCCGTCCGAACCGGCCAATGTCGGCACTTCGCGGGGGGACAGCACCGGCGGAAGCGAGCCGACGAGACATAAGTGAACGCCGATTCCAAGCTGAGGATGCAGGCGGGCCTGTTCGACAGCATCGTCAAAAGCCGGCCCCTGCGCCAGCAAAGACGCACTTGTCAGCACGCCGTGCTCATGGGCGTCTATGACCGCTTTGTTTACCTCTTCATGAATACCGAAATCATCGGCATTGATAATTACTCTGTTCATGTCGCCTTCACCGCAGAAAATCAAAATTTCTGAAATGCAGCTTACCGACGCAAGCCAGCTTTTCGTCGCCATAGCGGCTTCGAAATTCGGAAATTGCATCGGAAATACCGGCATACGCGCCCTTCGGAAAAGCAATGCCGTACGCCGATGCCAATGATGCCATGGCTTCTATAAAAGCCTGCCGCGCCGCCACGGACGCCGCTGCGACAGCAATATCCCGTTCTCCTTTCGGCACTTGAATAATCTGCCGTTTTTTCGCTTTTTCCGACAGCGCCGCTAAGACATATTCTTCTTTCCCGAACTTATCGACTATTATACACGGACATTCGTATTTTGACAATAGTACTTCTATGTTGCGGCCATGAAGTAATCCCAGCAAATGGTTCAAATTTTTCTTTTCCCGGCGAAGCTGCTCATACCGGTCATTATACTCCTGCGGCATGATAACGGTAACGATGCAGCGGTCGGCCAGCAGATCGCGAATTTTCCTTCCCGTCTTAACTGCCGCGGCATCGTTCAGCAGTTTGCTGTCGCACACACCAAGACTGCGCAGCTGTTTTTCTTCTTCCGCCGTAATCAGGCAGGCCGCTGCAACCAGCGGCCCGAAAACATCTCCTTTTCCCGCTTCATCGCATCCTATCCATGAGGAAATGCCGGCCGGATGAACGTCGTCTGTGCGGCACGGCTCATCGTCCTGCAAAGCCGTGCCGTAAACTGCCGCAGAAAGCCGTTTCTTAAACGATTCGTCTTTTCCCTGAAAGACGACGGACAGTCCTTTTTTCCCGTAATAGAAGTTTATCGTCCCTTCAATCTTCCCGTCCGTGCAGATAATTTGATACCCATAATTTATTTCTTTTTCCCGGGAACAGCAAATATTCTCTTCCCTCAGCCGTTTTTTAAACGCCGCTATTATCGGCTGCAGCCTGGCATCCATATCGTTTATACGCCTCTTCCTTCGCTTTTCGCTGCCATATCTTCAGCGGTACTCCTGTCTGCGCGGCAGCGGTGCGGCAATCATCGTACTCTGCGGAAATATTGACCAGTTTTCCGCAATATGTGCAGATTTTGCACCGGATATCCCGGCCGTCAACGGAAACGTTCCGAATATCCCGCTCGCAGGCCGTGCGCTGCACAGGAAAATAACGGACGCCGATGGATGTCGTTTCAGAAAAGATGATTTCCTCCGCAGCTTCCAAGAGCTCTTTGCGGCACAAGACGCACAGCATCGACGCCATGCGGCATTTTTTCATCAATATGGGCATTGCCCATACGTCGTTGACGCCGATAGCCAACAGCTTGCTGAAAACGTATTCCATATTTTGCGGATTCATATCATCGATATTCGCTTCCATCTGCCACAACGCTTCCATAGCCTCACCTCATTCCGTTGATCATGCCGGCCATGCAGCCGGCGCCGAAGCCGTTATCGATATTCACGACAGCCACGCCGGCAGCGCAGCTGTTCAGCATAGCCAGCAACGCCGATAAACCATGAAAATTTGCACCGTAGCCGACACTGGTCGGAACGGCAATAACCGGTTTGTCGACCAGACCGCCTACGACGCTGGCCAAAGCGCCTTCCATGCCGGCAACGACAATATTGACATTGGCCCGGCGGATTTCTTTACTTCGCGCCAGCATTCGGTGAAGACCGGCAACGCCGACATCATAAATCCGCTCCACGCGGTTGCCCATAATTTCTGCCGTCAGCGCGGCTTCTTCGGCAACGGGAATATCGCTTGTCCCTGCAGTGATGACGGCAATGACGCGGTCGCCGTTGACGATAGTTTTGTCCTCGAACTGATATACCATGCGAGCCAATTCATCATAACGGACGCGCGTATTTTCTGCCGCCAGCTGTTCATACACGTTCTTCGGCGCCCTCGTGCCGATAACGTTATCATATTGCTTCATAAGAACACGCAGAATGCTGACAGACTGATCCGCCGTCTTTCCCGCGCAGTATACAACTTCAGGAAAACCGCACCGCTTCTGCCGCTGCAAATCGAGGTTGGCAAAGCCCAGCTCCAGGCTGTCTCCCCTTTTTTCCTCCAGCGCCGCCGCGGCATCCTCCAGCGACATGACATCTTCTTTATATTGCCGCAAAATATCCGAAATACGGCTCACGCTTTTATCCCTCCTTAAATCCGGAAGCCTCCCAGGCTTTATATAAGATAATGCCGACGGACATGGACAAATTCAGCGATTCCGTATCGCTGCGCATGGGAATATGCAGCACATCCCTGCACTGGCGCAGCAATCCTTCCGTCAGCCCACTGCCTTCATTGCCAAAAGCCAGCACAACCGGCCGTCCGTAATCGCATTGGTCATACGGAATAGCGCCCTGCGGCGCCGTCCCGACAAGAACACGGCCGTGACGGCAGCAAAAATCCAGCAATTCTTCTTCATCCACATCTTGAACAACCGGAATTTTAAAAATCGCTCCCATAGCGCTGCGTATCGCTTTGTCATTATATACGTCCACGCTGTCTTCACTCACCAAAATTGCCGCCGCATTAGCCGCCGCCGCCGTACGCACGATAGTTCCCAAATTCCCCGGATCCTGTACGGCCTGCAGATACACGACAGGCTGATGCGGCGCAAGACGGCCCAGCACAGCCGTACTGCTCGTAAAAAAAGGCAGCATCGCCGCAACGCCCTGCGGCGTTTTCGTATCAGACAATTTATCATATACGCTGTCTGTAACGGCAAAGAACTGCCATCCCAGAGAAAGTCCGCTTTCGTAAATACGGGCAAATTTTTCATTCTCCCGCCCCTTCGGAGCGACGAAGCAAACGGCATCGCGGATGCCGCTTTCCGCGGCATCCGCCACGACGCGCAGGCCTTCAACAAAAATACGGCGATGGCTCCTGCGCCCTTTTTTCTGCTTCAGAGAACAGGCTAATTTAATCCATTGATTATCTCGGGACGAAATAGTTTTCATTCCGTCCATCATTATCTTCATGCCATTCTCCTTCCCATGACGTAAATAAGTGCAATACCCATCGGGATATTGCACTTATGCTGCTTATTACCAGATTGCGCCTGCTTATTTTCCGTCCTGACGAACGTTCGACTGCAGCAAGCTGTCGTGATTCTGCTTAATGCTGGACAGCGTCCTTTCCAACGTCGTTTCAACGTATTTCAAGACATCTCCGGCATAGGTAATTGAACTGCTCTTCAACTCTTCTGAAGATTGGTTCGCATTCATGATGATTTGGTTTGCCCGTTCCTGAGCCTGCCGCACAAGTTCGCTTTCTTCCGTCAGTTTGGCAATATAATCTTTTGCCTGCGCAACCATGCTGTCAGCATGATGCTGGGCGTCGGAAATAATCTTATCTTTTTCGGCCAATATTCGTTTCGACTGTTCCAATTCAGCCGGCATGGATTCTTTTAAATCATCGATAATTTGCAGCAATTCATCTTCTTCTATCATTTTTTTGTTTGTAAACGGCATTTTCGACGCATTCACAACCAAGCTTTCCAAGTCTTCCAATAATTTATCTGCGTTCATGTCTTCCACCCCTAGGCCTCATACTTATCTTTAAACTTCTCTTTCAATTTTTTTTCTACGTATTCGGGCACCATATCGTCAAGCTTGCCGCCGAAACAGGCAAGTTCGCGAATACCTGTCGAGCTGATAAAAGAATATTTCATGCCGGTCATAATAAACACCGTTTCCAGATCGGGTTCCAGCTTTTTCATCAGCAGAGCCCGCTGAAATTCGTATTCGAAATCACTGAGAGCACGCAATCCCCGGATAATAACCGTCGCTCCCCGTTCTTTGGCATACCGGTTCAACAGCCCGCCGAAGCTGACGACTTCGACATTCGGAATATGCTTCGTTGTTTCCCGCAGCATATTTTCCCGGTCTTCCATGGAAAACATCGGCTGCTTAGCCGGATTGGCAAATACCGCAATAATGAGTTTATCTACTAATTTGCTGCCTCGTTCAAAAATATCGATATGTCCGTTCGTAACCGGGTCAAAACTGCCCGGGCAAAGTCCTATTCGCACGTTCAAATACCTCCCTGCTGTTTGCGGATAAAGGTGATTCGCGTATCTGCTCCATAGGATTTTACCCTGACGATCTCATATCCCTCATCGGCAACAGCTGGTTCATCTTTGCTGTGTTCCATCAAAAGTACGCCGGCCGGATCGAGCAAATTATATCGGCAAACTAACGAAATTGTGGCAGTTACCAAATTTTTATTATACGGCGGATCTGCAAAAATATAACGGAACTTCCGGCCCTGCAGGCAAGACAACGCCTTGTCTGCAGCCATAGGCAATATTTCACATTGCCCGCTGACCCGGCATAACTCGGCGTTCTGCCGGATAAGCCTGCCTGTACGGCTGTCAATGAACACGCACGTCGCCGCGCCGCGGCTCAGCGCTTCCAGTCCCAGCGCCCCCGTACCGGCAAACACGTCCAGTACGTCGGCGCCTTCAAGACCGCTTCCTGCCAGTATATTAAACAAGCTTTCCCTCGTCCGATCCAATGTTGGCCGCGTCAGCAATCCTTTTGGTGATCTCAATATTCTCCCTTTCGCACTGCCGGATATGATTCTCACACAATCACCTGCTCGTACACAAACAATTATACACGTTTTTTTTTACATATCAAATAGTATTCCCTAAATATGAAGTGAGAAATTTCTCTCATTCTTTTTTTATGCGCTCGACTTTTAATTCCTTTCCCTGCATAAGCCGAATAATATTATCTTTATGACGCACAACGACAAGAACGGCTGCCAGCAGCCCGAACAGGGATACCGGCCACGGTTCGCCGAAGAAATACATCAATACCGGCACGAGAACTGCCGCCGCAATGGATCCCAAGGACACAATGCGCGTCACCGCCACAATAAGGCACCATACGGCAAAAACGATGAGCGTTTCCCACGGCGCCAGAAACAGAATAATGCCCAGACCTGTCGCTACACCTTTACCGCCTTTAAATTTCAGAAAAACCGAACAGGAATGACCGATAATGGCCACACAGCCGCCCAGAACCATGAGATAAATTTGCTGTTCCGCAGAAAGCCGCCACATAATTCCGGCAAGCTGTCCCAAATAAACACCGAGCGCTCCTTTGGCCACATCCAGAATCAGAACGGCGAGTCCGCCGGCAGCGCCGAACACACGGTATGCATTCGTAGCGCCCGTATTACGACTCCCGTAGTTGCGCAGGTCAGTACGGTAAAAAAACTTTCCAATGACCAATCCGCTTGGAAATGCCCCGGCAAGATATGCCAGCAGCAGACAGACAACAGCCTCCATCATATGTCGTCACCACCTTTTTTGCCGCGCAAAATCAGACGTATAGGCGTTCCTTCAAAACCGAACGTTTCACGCAGCCTGTTTTCCAGAAAACGTAAATACGAAAAATGCATAAGCTGCGGCTCGTTGACAAAAAGTATAAAAGTCGGCGGCTGAACGGAAGCTTGCGTCATATAATATATTTTCAGCAACTTTCCGCCTTTTGACGGCGGCGGATTCGTCAGCTGCGCATCTTCAATAAGCTCGTTCAGCACGCTCGTCGAGATCCGCATATGCTGCTGCTCCGAAACAAATTTGACCATGTCGGCCAGACGGTTGATGCGCTGCTTTGTCAATGCCGATGCAAACAAAATAGGCGCATACTGCAAAAATGCCAATTCGCGGCGAATATCTTCTTCATATTTCTGGCTGGTCTTGCTGTCTTTCGGCACAAGATCCCATTTATTAACGACGATAATGCAGCCTTTTCCCGCTTCATGGACATATCCGGCAATTTTTTTATCCTGTTCCGTTACGCCTTCTGTGCCGTCAAGGATAAGAACCGCGACATCACAGCGGTCGACAGCACGCAGCGCCCGGACAACACTGTACCGTTCAACCGGTATATCTATCTTCGACTTTCTGCGCATCCCCGCCGTATCGATAAGAACAAATTTAGAATCGCCGTATTTCCACTGCGTATCGATGGAATCACGCGTCGTTCCAGGCATATTGCTGACAATTACCCGTTCTTGCCCCAGCAGGGCATTCGTCATTGAGGATTTTCCGACATTCGGCCTGCCGACGAAGGCTATATGAATCATCTCTTCGTCGTCTTCTTGAACGGGTACGCGCTGAATATGTTTAAGCACTTCGTCAAGAAGATCTCCCAGGTTCATTCGATTAACGGCCGAAACGCCAATAGGATCCCCTAGGCCTAAACTGTAAAATTCGTAAATATTCATAGCCAGTTCTACGCTGTCGATTTTATTGACTGCCAGGATAACCGGCTTGCCGCAGGAACGAAGAATATTGGCAATTTCCTGGTCCTGCGGCTGAATGCCGCTTCTCCCGTCGACAAGGTATATGATCACATCGGCTTCGCGGATAGCCAATTCAGCCTGATAGCGCATGCTGGTGAAAATATGGTTTTCTTCGTCAACAAATTCAATGCCGCCCGTATCAATCATGGTAAATTCCTGATTAAGCCATTCGGCATCGAAATAAATACGATCCCTCGTCACGCCGGGAATATCCTCAACGATAGATATGCGTTTTTTGACGATGGCATTAAACAGCGTCGACTTTCCGACATTCGGCCTGCCGACGATAGCTACTAAAGGTTTATACATACCGTTTCTGTTATCCTTTCCTCATACGAAAAAAGGATAACCGGCCATACCGGCTATCCTTTGCATTCAAAAAATTATTCGCCTTCTGCAGCGTCGCTGTTTGCTTCAGCAGCTTCGGCCTTTTCCTGTTTTTCCAGATAATTGCGGACTTCCTGTTCTTCTTCATCTTTTTGAATAGCCAGGACACTCAGGGATATTTTCTTTTTATCTGTATCAATGCCGATAATCTTTACATTCATGACGTCGCCGATATTGACCAGATCCTTAACGGCAGCGCCGCGTTTTTCCGTCAGCTCCGATACGTGAAGCAGACCCTGCAGTTCCGAGTCAACAGCCAAGATCGCGCCGAAGGGAAGAAGTTTTTTCACTTCGCCTTTTACCACATCGCCGACTTCAAATTTTTCAATAGCTGCAATCCAAGGATTTTTCTGAAGCGCTTTCAACGATAAGGAAATGCGGTTCCGTTCTTGGTCAAATTTCTGTACGAGAACCTGCAGTTTTTCACCTACCTGCAGTACGGCATCGACAGAACTTACGCGTTTCCACGAAATATCAGAAATATGGAGCAAGCCTTCTACGCCCCCTAAATCGATGAATGCACCGTACGGCATGATTTTAACAACCGTGCCGTCGAGAACAGCGCCTTCTTCAATCTGCATCAGCGCTTCCGCACGTTTTTGTTCCCGTTCCGCTTCAAGAACGGCTTTGCGGGACAAGACAAGACGGTTCTTATGTTCGTCAATATCAATGACTTTTACCTTGAATGTTTCTCCGACAAGGTGTTCCAGTGATTTTACGAATTTAATATCGCCTTGAGACAAGGGAATAAATCCGCGCAGGGACTTGATAGATACGACAAGGCCGGCTTTATTGGTTTCTTTGCCGACGCATTCGACGAGCTCTTCCTTTTCAAAGGCTTCGCGCACTTCATTCCAGTCTTCGACTTTTTTCATTTTGACGAGAGATACGACAATAGCGCCTTCTTCTTTGATGTTATTGGCAATTTCTACCGTCAACTCGTCGCCTACTTTGATTACGTCGCTCGCTTTTTCCGGAGCAGGAACAGCTATTTCCTTTTTCGGCAGAATGGCTTCTGCTTTCGTACCGATGGAAACATAGGCAGCATCATCGTTCACAGAAATAACCGTGCCTTTTACCACGTCGCCTTTCTTTGGATTTTCTTCATAGTCGTACTTGTCTAACAATTCTTCACTCATTACTTCTGTGCCTTCAGCTTGCAAATTTTCCATAATCTCAACAACCTCCTGTATTATCCAATCCGGTGTGGATGCACCGGCTGTAATGCCTATATTATTCATACCCCGAAACGAATCTGCCTTCAATTCAGCCGCCGTTTCAATATGGTATGTAGGACACCCCTGTTCTTTGCATACCTGCGCCAGCCGTCCCGTGTTGGCGCTGTTTCTGCCGCCGACGACAATCATGGCGTCTACGCGGCCCGCCAGCGCAACGGCGGCCGACTGCCGCTGCTGCGTTGCCGTACAAATCGTCATATGTATATCCAGCTCATTGGTCTTCTGCCGCAGAACAGTAGCAATGCGCTCGAACTGTTTTTGAGAAAATGTCGTCTGCACGACAACTCCCATGGAATCTGCAAAGGGGACTTCCTCTGCTTCCTTTTCCCTATCTATTATAATAGCACGATTTGCCCCCCATTGGGAAATACTAATTACTTCGGGATGGGTTTTTTCGCCTATAATAATCAGCTTTTTTCCTTCTTCAGCAATTTTTTTTGCATCTTGCTGTGCTTTTTTGACATGAGGACACGTCGCATCGATAATCCGCAGCTCTTTTCTGACTGCTTCTTCATAAATCTGCGGCCCTACGCCGTGGGACCGTATAAGAACGGTTCCTCCGTCTTCAATATCGTCCAGCGCGTCGACGGGAACGACTCCCTGTTCGGCCAACCGGCTTACTACCTGCGGATTGTGGATGATCGGCCCTAATGTCTTCGTTCCATTTTCGGCATGCACCGCCATATCGACAGCCCGGCGCACACCGTAACAAAAGCCGCAGGCATCAGCTATATATACGTTCATCCTGTCATTCCTCCATGCCGATTCAACATAGCCAGCACAATTTCCCGAATTTCTTCGGAAAATTGCCGTATCGTCTCTTTGTCAGCCCGTTTATTTTCCGGCGGATTAACGAGTTCGCCGAAAATAACCTGAACCGGTCCTCGTTTTTTCGGCAGCGTCCGGGAGTTGACGACGGCTGCCGGCAGAACCGGTACGCCGGCCCTTATGGCAATCCCTGCAAATCCGTCATGAAATTTGCCGAGAATCCCCTGCTGTTTTCGCGTTCCCTCGGGAAAAATGCCGAGAACGCCGCCGTTTTTCACAACACGGAACGCCTGAATAACAGCTTCTTTATCAATACGGCCCCGCCGGACAGGAAATGTATGTACATACCGGAGAAACCAATTCATAAAGGGATTTCGGAACAACTCTTCTTTGGCCATGAAATGAATGAGATGATGCCGCACAGCCGTTCCCACCAGCGGCGGATCAAAATAACTGGCGTGGTTGCAGACAATAATGAACGGTCCTTTCGCCGGAATATGCTCTTCGCCGTAGACTTTCATGCCGATGAGTGTATAAGTCACGAAGTTGAATATCCGGCGGATAATCCAGTAGCAGAAAGCGTTCATCGGCTTCGCTGCCGGATTAAATCTGAAATGACATCGGCCGTTTCTTCCAGATTTAATTCGCTGTTGTCGATAAACACTGCATCTTCAGCCTGTCTTAACGGGCTTACGGCGCGGTGCGAATCCATGTCGTCGCGGGCGGCAATGCTTGCGGCAATCTCCTCCAGCGATTCCGTTCCGCCACGGCTTTTGTTTTCCAAAAAACGGCGCTGTGCCCGTGAGGCTACCGATGCCGTCAGAAATATCTTCACATCGGCATCAGGCAGGACAACAGTCCCTATATCGCGGCCGTCCAATATAACACCGCCTGCTTGCGCCATGCTCCTCTGTAATTGTACCAGTTTTTCCCGTACGACTGCAAGAGCTGCGACGGAAGATACGCGAGAAGATATATCTTGTTTGCGAATATCTTCTGTCACTTCCTTGTCGCCGACAAAAACGCGGCATCCTTCATCATCCGGCTCAAGCCGTATAAAAATCGACTCTGTCAGCGCACGCACGGCCGCATCATCGTTTATATCAACGTGAAAGCGCAGAACGGCCCACGTAAAAGCCCTGTACATAGCGCCTGTGTCGATATACAAGTAACCGAGCCGCTTCGCCGTCAGCCTTGCGACGCTGCTTTTTCCCGCACCGGCAGGACCGTCAATGGCAACTATCAATTTACGCATCTCTTATTCCTCCCTTGCCGCCGCAGTCCCGGCTACATATCCCGTTGAAAAAGCGGCCTGCAAATTATATCCGCCCGTAAACGCGTCTATATCCATAACCTCTCCGGCGAAATACAATCCTGATACTAACTTCGACTCCATTGTGGCAGGATCAATTTCCTTTACGCTGACGCCGCCGGCTGTGACAATAGCTTCCTCAACAGGCCGTGTTCCCGTAATGGTAAGAGGCAGTGCCTGCAGCGTATCGACGATATCAAGCCGCTGTTCGCGGGAAATCTGATGCGCCGGCATTTGGGCATCAATACCGGCCTCGGCCAGCACAACCGGAATCAGCCGCTGTGGGAGCAGGTCTTTCATGGCATTTTCCGCTTCTTTTCGGATATATTTCTGAAAATCGCGCTGCACGCGCTGATCCAGCGCCTCCCGGCTTAGAGACGGCTTAAGGTTGATCCGCATCTGCACCGGATAAGCCCACTTTTTTTTATGAGCCGCAGCGGCGCTGAGCATGAGAACAATCGGTCCCGACACGCCGAAGTGGGTAAACATCATTTCGCCGAAATATGCTGCCTGGCACTTGCCTTTCTTCCACAAGGACGCTTCAACATTTTTCAGAGATAATCCCGACAAGGCGTGGGGCCACGACTCTTTTGTCAGAAAAGGAACAAGCGACGGTTTTAAATCGGTCACTGTATGACCGAACTTTCTGGCAAAGACATATCCGTCACCAGTTGATCCTGTAACGGGATAGGACATGCCGCCGGTTGTAATAATGCAGGCATCGCCTTCATATGTACCGGACGCGGCGCTGACGACCATGCGGCCGCCCCAGGACTGCACGGCCTCGGCGGCATCGCTCAAATGAACATCCACGCCGGCTGAAAGCAGCTGCCGATACAAAAGCTTGCGCACTTCAACAGCACTGTCTGATTCCGGAAAAACGCGGCCGCCTCGTTCTACTTTCGTTTTCAGTCCCCATGCGTGAACCATCTCCAAAAACTGTTCGTTCGTAAACTGCGCGTACGCACTGTAGAGAAATTTGCCGTTTCCCGGCGTGCGGGAAATAAATTCATTCATGGTGCAGCTATTCGTCAGATTACACCGGCCCTTGCCGGTAATTCCCAGTTTTTTGCCGACAATATTATTTTTTTCCATAAGGCGGACCGCTGCGCCCTTTTCGGCCGCAGCCAGGGCCGCCATAATGCCGGCAGCTCCGGCACCGATAACGATGACTTCTTTCATCGCACTTCCCGTCCCTACTTGTATTTATAAAGCTCCGCCACTTCCTGCGCAGTCAACTTGCGGTACGACCCGCGCTTGACGCCGCTGAGCGTCAAAAAAGCATATTGAATGCGGCGCAGATTATGCACCTGGTAGCCGAAATGCTCCAGCATGCGCCGAATCTGACGGTTTCGCCCTTCATGAATCGTAATTTCTATCGTCGTCAAGCCGCTGTGCTGATCAAATCCTTCATAATACACATCTGCCGGAGCCGTCATGCCGTCGTCCAGTTCTACTCCTTCGGCCAGTTTCTGCAGCACGGTATCGGGAATATGCCCTTTCACTTTGACCTGATACGTCTTATCAACCATTTTGCTGGGATGCATGAGAATATTGGCCAGTTCGCCGTCATTCGTCATCAGAAGCAATCCCTCCGTATTCTGATCTAGTCTTCCGACAGCATAAATACGGTCTTTTTCCCGAGTAAAGTAATCCATAACCGTCGGTCGTCCCTGATCGTCGCTCGATGTTGTAATGACGCCTTTCGGCTTGTTAAACAAATAATAATGTTTCGGCTGAACTTTCAGGCGCTTGCCGTCGACGAGAATAATATCTTTGGCAGGATCAACCTTGAGGCCTAATTCCCGCACGATGACGCCGTTTACGCGAACCCGTCCTTCCAGTATCATTTGTTCCGACGCCCGGCGCGACGCGACGCCGCAGTTACTCATTACTTTTTGCAGTCGTTCCATTCATATCCTCCCGTATCATTTTCTGTATTTCTTCTCCGCCGTTTTCGGATTCCCTCAATTCCGCCGGCAAACAATCTGCCAGATCGTCAATCGAATCCATGGCGATACACTCCAAAAAATAGGACGACGTACCGTATAAAATGGGCCGCCCCGGACTGTCTTTCCGGCCCAAATCGACGACAAGTCCCTGCTGAATCAATGTTGACAATATTCGCTCCGACGACACGCCGCGAAGTTTTTCAATTTCAGCTCGTGTAACAGGCTGCTTGAACGCAACTATCGCCAGCACTTCCATGGCCATCGGCGACAATTCTTCCGTCCCGGAACGAACCCAGCTGACGGCTTCGTACAGTTCGGGCCGTGTTGCCAGCTGGTATCCGCCGGCAACACGAAGCAGCATGACTCCCCGCCGTTCGTCAAGAGATCGCTCCAATCCGGCAGCCGCGGCGCGCACGTCGTCGCTGCTCCAGCCGGTTCGAGCGCAGATATCGGCAGTCTTCACAGGCC
Organism: uncultured Megasphaera sp.; assembly: GCA_964507845.1. GTDB lineage: Bacteria > Bacillota > Negativicutes > Veillonellales > Megasphaeraceae > Megasphaera. The sequence goes on along the minus strand of CAZDQW010000009.1, from coordinate 19,007 downwards.
GGCCGCTGAGAAAAAGAATTGCTTCAAGAAGCGCTTCCTTTTCAGGCATTCCGTTCGGAAACGTATCGCAAGGCAACGGCATTTCCATCTTCTCCTTCCGCAACAGTACGGCACTGTCCCGTCTTAATTAACTCCAGCACAGCCAAAAACGTAATGACCAGCTCTGCGCCGGAACGGCACTGCCGGAACACCGCCACTACCGCCATCGGATACGGCGACCGGCGCAGTGTATAAACGACGCGGCGCATACATTCCTCAACGCTGTAAATTTCCTGCGCAATGCGGATTTCCGGCGGCTTTTTTTCGTCCAACGCCTCATATACCAGCTTGAACGCTTTATACAGCGCCTCTTTTTCGATCACGCCCGCAAACCGGATATCCTTCGGCACCGGCGTCGCCGGCCGTTCCAGCATGCGGCTCCGCAGCTCCCACAATCCGCTAATAACGGCGGAAATATCTTTGAATCGTTTATATTCCACAAGTTGCCGCACCAACGCTTCCTGCAAGTCTTCTTCTGCTTCCGATTCCGTCGTTTTCGACTGTTTCGGCAGAAGGAGCCGCGACTTCATCTGCAGCAGCGTTGCCGCCATGACGAAAAATCTACTGGCATAGTTGACGTCAAACTCCTTGATCTGTTCAACATATGCATTGAACTGATCGGCTATCTCTGCAATGGGGATGTTATAAATATCCACTTTATTTTTTTCAATCAAATGCAGCAGCAAATCCAAAGGCCCTTCAAAATCAGACACTTTGTACTGGTATTCATCCATACAGACCGCCGTTTTTATTATAAAATAAAACAACAAAAATTACAAAAAAAGGTTTGGATGGTGATCCAAACCTTTTTACTAACTGCAAGGCAACTCTCACAGCACGAATTATTTAAATGGTGCCGGGGACCGGAATCGAACCGGTACGGATATTTCTATCCGACGGATTTTAAGTCCGTTGCGTCTGCCAGTTCCGCCACCTCGGCATGACAAAAGAATATGGAGGCGGCACCCAGAATCGAACTGGGGATGAAGGTTTTGCAGACCTCTGCCTTACCGCTTGGCTATGCCGCCGTATAATGGAGCGGAAAACGAGGCTCGAACTCGCGACCCCCACCTTGGCAAGGTGGTGCTCTACCACTGAGCTACTTCCGCATGTAAATGGTGCTCAGGGACGGAATTGAACCGCCGACACGGGGATTTTCAGTCCCCTGCTCTACCGACTGAGCTACCTGAGCAATTTGGCGACCCCGATCGGATTTGAACCGACGATCTTCGCCGTGACAGGGCGACATGTTAAACCGCTACACCACGGGGCCGTCTTACGCACCGAAACCTTTTTTGTTCCGACAAAAAGTATTGTACCATGTCGTCTATAATTTGGCAAGACTTTTTTTATACTCTTTTAAGATAATAAAAAGATATCCCCTGCCGGAATGCTTCGGCAGGGGACTGGTATTCCATGTTATTTTGCATAATCAATCATCCGTGTTTCCCGAATGACAACAACCTTAATCTGTCCGGGATATTCCAATTCCGATTCGATTCGTTTAACGAGATCATGGACAAGCAAAATGCAGTCCGCTTCGTCGATCTTATCCGGCTTGACCATAACGCGGATTTCACGTCCGGCCTGGATTGCAAAGCAATCTTCGACACCATCGAAAGATTCGGCAATTTCCTCCAGCTTATTCAGCCGTTTCAAATAGTTTTCCAATGTTTCGCGCCGCGCTCCGGGACGGGCCGCCGATACGGCGTCGGCCGCCGAAACCAGAACAGCTTCGATGCTCCGCGGCTCTTCATCGCCGTGATGTGCGGAAATACAGTTTATGACCAGTTTGGATTCTCCGTATCTTTTAGCCATTTCCGCGCCGATAGATACGTGCGTGCCTTCCAGTTCGTGGTCAAGAGCTTTGCCTATGTCATGAATGAGGCCTGCCCTCTTAGCCAGCATTTCGTCAACGCCAAGCTCAGCAGCCATAAGGCCTGCCAGCAGAGAAACTTCTATCGAATGGCGCAGCACGTTCTGACCATAACTCGTCCGATACCGAAGACGGCCCAAAATTTTGATAATTTCAGGATGGAGTCCATGAACGCCCGTTTCGTACGTCGCCTGTTCTCCGGCTTCCCGTATTTTCTGGTTAACTTCTTTGCGGGCTTTTTCCACCATTTCTTCAATGCGCGCCGGATGAATACGACCGTCAGCAATCAGTTTTTCCAGAGCAATGCGGGCGATTTCCCTCCGAATCGGATCAAAACACGATAGGATAACAGCTTCCGGCGTATCGTCGATAATGAGATCGACGCCGGTCAGCGTCTCGATAGCCCTGATATTGCGCCCTTCGCGGCCAATAATGCGGCCTTTCATTTCATCGTTCGGCAAAGATACGACCGACACGGTCGTTTCCGCCACATGGTCGGCAGCACACCGCTGAATAGCCGTAGAAATAATTTCCCGGGCTTTTCCTTCCGCTTCTTCCCTGGCTTCGTCTTCCAGCGCCTTGATCATCTGCGCCGTTTCGTGCTTTACTTCAGTTTTCACGTTGTTGAGCAGAAGCTCTTTCGCTTCTTCGTACGTCAAACCTGCTATCCGTTCCAGTTCAGCCATTTCCTGGGCATACAGCGCTTCGATTTTTTCCTGAACCTTCGTCACTTCATCTTCTTTCCGCTGCAGTGCTTCTTCTTTTTTCTCTAGGGCCTCGAACTTTTTATCCAGATGTTCTTCTTTTTGCAGCAGCCGCCGCTCCATCCGCTGAACCTCACTGCGGCGCTCTTTATTTTCCCGTTCCGCATCTGTCCGCAGTTTATGGACTTCTTCCTTTCCTTCAAGAACAAGCTCTTTCTTGCGGGCTTCCGCATTCTGCTGAGCCGCCGTGATAATTCTCTGGGCTTCCACTTCAGCCTGGGCAATTTTCCCTTCGGCAATATTTTTCCGGTAAAAATACCCGGCGCCGGCGCCGGCCAGCGCGAATATAACTGCTGCGGCAATAGTCGCTACCATGTACTGTTTTCACCTCCTCTTCGCAAAAAAAAACCGAACAACTGTCCGGCTTTTTTGTATGAGCATATGTTATTACGTCATCTAAAAAACCTGCAATTATGCAAAATACCACCAGTATTAAACCGGCTATTTAAATTGTAAATTTTTTTAATGACTCTGTCAAGAATAAAAGTAATCTATCATCTTCCTGATTACGGACGGCGAAAAGCCGCGGTACTGAAGAAAACGGGCGATTTTCCGAGGATCATCGCTGCCGGCCAAACGGCGGCGAACGAGAAGTTTTACCACTTCGTCTTCATCGACGCGCTCTAAATCATCAGGCACAGACAGACCGCGCCGGCGTAAACAGCAGACAATATAAGCATGTCCGTATTGTCCTTTCCGCGCATACTGCTCGTACACTGCTCGGGCTAATCGCCGGTCATCGATAAATCGTTTATTTTTCAATTCATCTACGACGGCATCAATGACGTCATCATCGACATCATAACGCGCCAGCTTGCGGCGCAGTTCTTCTTCGCTGAGAAACCGTACCTTCAGCAAATGAAGCGCTTTTCCGTATACTTCCCGATAATCCATGATCAGCGTTCTTCATCAACCAACACATCTGCGTCGTTATCATCACTGTTTTCTGAAACGACCATGATATCTTCAAATTTTTCCGGCTCCGCCGCCAGCGTATCGCGGATAATCGTCTCAATCTCTCCGGTAATTTCCGGATGGTCTTTCAAAAATTTTTTAACATTTTCCTTTCCTTGTCCAAGCCGGTCGCCGTGGTAAGAATACCATGTACCGCTCTTTTCGATAATGCCCATAGACGTTCCCAAATCCAGAACGGTCCCTTCACTGGAAATACCTGTGCCGTACATTATATCGAATTCACACGTGCGGAACGGCGGCGCCACTTTATTTTTGACAACTTTAACACGAACCCTGTTGCCGACCATTTCGCCGCCTACTTTAATAACGTCGGCTTTGCGTATATCTATTCGGATGGAAGCGTAAAACTTCAGAGCCCTGCCGCCTGTCGTCGTTTCGGGATTGCCGAACATGACGCCGACTTTTTCACGGAGCTGGTTGATAAAAATAACGATAGCTTTCGACTTGGAAATAATACCTGTCAGTTTACGCAGAGCCTGGCTCATGAGACGAGCCTGCAGGCCGACATGTGCACTGCCCATATCGCCGTCAATTTCCATCTTGGGAACTAATGCCGCTACGGAATCGACGACGATGAGATCAACGGCGCCGCTGCGAACCAGTTCTTCCGTAATTTCCAGCGCCTGTTCGCCATTATCAGGTTGAGAAATGAGCAGTTCAGCCGTATCGACGCCGAGATGGCGGGCATATACGGGATCAAGCGCGTGCTCGGCGTCAATAAATGCGGCAATGCCGCCGTTTTTCTGCGCCGACGCGATAGCATGAAGCGCCAATGTTGTCTTGCCCGATGATTCCGGGCCGTATATTTCGATGATGCGGCCCCGGGGATATCCGCCGACGCCTACGGCCAAGTCCACCGCCAAGGAACCGGTGGAAATTACTTCCAAGTTCATCTTGTCCGCCATATCGCCGAGACGCATGATAGCACCTTTGCCAAAATCTTTTTCTATCTTGCGCAGCGCATTTTCCAGCGCCGTCCGTTTGTCTGCCATAATATTCTCCTATTCTTCATGTTGTAAGATGTATTGAACAGCGTAATAAATCGCCCGGAAAGCCGCCCGGCGCTTAATTTCCTCTCTGTCGCCGGGAAATACGTCACGATGGGACACTGTTCCCCAAGGTCCGTCGATGCCGGTATATACGAGACCGACCGGCGCCTCTTCCGTTCCGCCGCCGGGCCCGGCAATCCCCGTCGTGCTGACCGCAATATCGGAGCCGTACAACCGCCGGCTTCCGCAGGCCATTTCGCAGGCCGTTTCAGCGCTGACCGCAGTATAGGCCGCCAGAGTTTCTGAAGAAACACCGAGTACCCGCATTTTCATGGCATTGCTGTACGTACCGGCCGACCCGAGAAAATATGCCGACGCCCCCGGCACATCCGTAATCAGGGACCCGACCAGCCCGCCTGTACACGATTCGGCAGCGCTTACTTTCATATGCCGGCGGCGCAGTTCGCGCCCCAATACGGCGCCTATCGTTTCGTTATCGTAGGAAACGGCCGTCCAGTGCAGGCGCCGTTTTAATTCTTCGTTCAGCGGACGCAGCAGCGCATCCGCTTCGTCCTCCGTTTTCGTATGGGCCGTAAGGCGCACTTCGACGAATCCGGGCCGGGCATACATGGCAATCGTCGGATTAGACTGCGCCTGTACAAGATCCATCAGTTTTTCTTCAATGAACGCTTCGCCCATATCGTAAATTTTCATATAAGACGATTTGATGTATCCTTGGTCTCCGAATTTGCGGCGCAGATAAGGTTTCAGGCAATGCTGATACATCCATCGCATTTCCGCCGGAGGCCCCGGCAGGTGCACCAGAATTTTTCCGTCCTTCTGCAGCGCCGTGCCGGGAGCCGTTCCGACGCCGTTGGCAAAAATTTCCGCACCGGAGGGAATCATGGCCTGCCGCTTCTGATTTTCCGTCAATTCTTTTCCTGCATGATGGCCGGCTACCCATTGCCGTATCGCCTCGACAATTTCCGGATGGTATTCCATTGCGGCCCCCATGACTTTGGCGCCGACGATTTTCGTCATGTCCCCCTGCGTCGGGCCGAGTCCCCCTGTCGTAACGACAATGTCGGCACGCGCCAGCGCCGTTCGCAGAACCGCTTCCATCCGTTCAGGATTGTCTCCTACCGTCGTATGATAGATAACCGAATACCCCAGCGAATTCAGTTCTTTCGACAAGTAGCGGGAATTTTCATTGACGATTTCTCCCAAAAGCAATTCAGAGCCTGTCGTCACTATTTCAACAAACACCTCTACCACCCCGCTCAGATGCGTTCCGCCACCAGATCATAGGCAAATCCTTGGACAATGCGGACCGGCACCATATCGCCGGGCCGAATGCCGGCGGCATCTTCCAGATACGTCAGGCCGTCCACATCAGGCGCCTGCACTTCTATGCGCCCGACGGCTTGACACAGTCCGTCTTCATTCGTAACCTGCTCAGCGAGAAACATGTGAACCGACCCCTCCAAAGCCTGATTCCTCTGCTCCGATACTTCAGCTTGTATGGCCATAAGCGCATGATACCGTTCTTCCTTGACTTCTTCGGGAATTTGTCCGTCCATCTTGGCGGCCGCCGTTCCTTCTTCACGGGAATAGGTAAAAACGCCGACGTTATCAAATTTCGTTTCTTTAACGAACTGACACAGCGTCTCAAATTCTTCATCCGTTTCGCCGGGAAATCCTACGATGAACGTTGACCGCAGCGTCAGTTTGCGGCCGTATCCGCATAATTTTTTCATGAGCTGCCGCACATCGTTTTCAGAATCGCGGCGGTTCATCCGCCGCAGAACAGACTGGGAAATATGCTGAAGAGGCAGATCTACGTACGGACAGATTTTCTCTTCGCTGACAATCAGCTCCATCAGTTCGTCTGTAAAATAGGCCGGATAGAGATAAAACAGCCGTATCCAGCGTACGCCGTCAACAGTTGCCAATTGGCGCAAAAGATCGGGAAGCAGGGAACGTCCGGCCAAATCGACACCATAGCTTGTCGTGTCCTGCGCAATAAGATTGATTTCCTTCACGCCGTCAGCGGCCAGCTTTTTCACTTCTTCGACAACAGACGAAACGGGCCGGCTGCAGAGCCGTCCGCGCACATGGGGAATAATGCAAAACGAACAGCCGTTATTGCATCCTTCAGCAATTTTAACGTATGCGCTGTACGGCGGCGTCGTGCGCAGCCGGCTCATATGCTCGTCGTACAGATGACTTACATCGTCCATAAAGCAGGTCCGTTCTCCTCTGCGAACCGCATCAATGGCTTCCCATATCTTGTCCCATGAGCCCGTACCTAAAAGCGCATCAATTTCCGGCATTTCTTCCAGCAATTCTTCTTTATACTGCTGGCTCAAACAGCCCGTCACGATGAGCATGCGGCAGCGGCCCGTTTTCTTATATTCGGCGGCCTGCAGAATCGTCCGGATCGATTCTTCCTTAGCCGGTTCAATAAAGGTGCACGTATTGACGATGATGATATCCGCACCGGACAGATCGTCCGTAATTTTCATATGCCTATCCCGCAAAATCCCCAGCATGACCTCCGTATCAACGAGGTTTTTTGAACAGCCAAGGCTGATAAATCCAATAGTTTCCATGTATTTCTATTATTCCTTTCCAAAGCGCACTGATTTTATCCACCATTCCTGCAGCGCCCGCCGGCCTTCGGCCGTGTATTCTTTTCGGACGGGAAAGAGAACTATTTCATTTCCGTTTGCATCCAATTCGGCCGCCCCTTTCCCTGCGGCACTAGTCAGATAAATATGATTTTTCTGTAAAACAGCATCGACATCTCCGGAGAAAAGCCAGTCCATAAAAGCATAGGCCAATTCCCCGTCAACGCACCACCGCGTAACACCCGCTCCCGTCAGCCAGTACGACGTGCCGTCTTTCGGATATATGATATAAATAGGCGCTCCGTCCCGACGGTACTGACGCGCCATAGCGCCGTCAACGACGCCGGCATTTGCTTCGCCGGCAGCAACAAGCCGCACACTGGCTGACATAGACTTGGAATATGACGGAACGCGCCGCTGTATGTCACGCAGATACTGACCGGCGTTGTCAAGACCTTTTATCTCTACCAGTGTGCACAGAAAATCGCCGGCTATATCCATGGCGGCCAAATCAGGAAATACGACCGTCAGTTCCGGATCGCGCATCAGATCATCCCATGTCTGTATATCCAGGCCGCGGCGTTCATAATAACTTCCGTTGACGACAAAAACCATCGGATTATACCACAGCCCCGTCCAATATCCGTCTTCGTCTTTCAGAGAAGGCGGTACTGTATCCGTTTCCGGCGACGCATAGGCCTGAAGATTCCCGGCCCGTTTTTGTTCCCGCAGCACCGGCTCCGATGCAATAATCACATCCGGCGGCGCTCCGTTCGGTGTTTGCAAAAGGGTATTAATCTGATCGCCCGTCCTTGTTTGTATCTGCACACGCCAGCCCGTTTCCTTCAAAAACGTATCGGACAAGCCTGCGTTTACATCTTCCGGCAGATCAGAATAGATAACCAGGTGACGCTGCGCTTCATACGCAGCCTGCTCGGCCGCCTGTTTTTGCTGTTCCAATATCCGATTGCTCAATCCCAGCAGCGCCAGGATAAAGACGATGATAACCGCAATGGGTATATATCGTTTCATTTTCTACCCCTTATTTCCTCCCGCCGCTTTTTCGGAAGCGGCCGTTCCTCTGGCTGCGCCTCGGTACGTTTATTTCCGCCGCAGCCTTCTCCTTTCGCGGACGAATCAGGCATTTCGGGCCGTAGCCGATGAGATCCCTGCGCCCGGCCGCACATAAAGCCTTGTATACAATATCGTAATTTTCCCGTTTTTTATACTGCATAAGCGCCCGCTGCATCTGCTTTTCTTCCGGACTGCGCGCAACATAGACCGGAGATCCGGTCAGCGGGTTCATTCCTGTATAGTACATCGCCGTCGACAAGCTCCCCGGCGTCGGGATAAAATCCTGAACTTGTTCCGGCTGCATATGCATATCCCGCAGAAATTCAGCCAGCGCAACGGCGTCCCGGAGCGTACAGCCCGGATGGCTGGACATAAAGTAAGGCACAAGATACTGTTTTTTCCCCAGCTTGCGGTTGGCATCGTCAAACCAGTCTTTAAACTGCAGAAAAGCATCAACGCCGGCTTTTCCCATTAAGTTCGTCACATGTTTTACGACGTGTTCCGGCGCAACTTTCAGCTGCCCGCTCACATGATACCGGCACAGTTCTTCAACAAATGATTTATTTCCGTCAGCAAGAACGTAATCGTACCGCAGGCCGGAGCGGACGAACACTTTCTTGACGCCGGGCACGCGGCGGATTGCCCGCAGCAGCAGACGGTAATCTTCATGCGACGTGTCAAGATTTGGACAAGTCTCGCTGCCGATGCAGTGCTTATTGCGGCAAGCACCGGCAATCCGCTGTTTTTCACAGGCAGCGTGGCGGAAATTGGCTGTCGGGCCGCCTACATCGTGGATATATCCCTTGAATCCGGGAAGATGCGTCATTTTTTGCGCCTCCCGCACGAGCGAATCATGGCTTCTGTGCTGAATAATGCGGCCTTGGTGGCTTGCAATGGCGCAAAAATGGCAATGTCCGAAGCACCCCCGATGGCTGGTCAGGCTGAATTGCACTTCCTGCAGGGCCGGCACGCCGCCGAATTTATCATACGACGGATGCCAGCGCCGCTGAAAAGGCAATTCATACACAGCATCTATCTCTTCTGTCGTCAGCGGCATAGACGGCGGCGTCTGCACGACGAACCGATTGCCCGATCGCTGGATAACCGTCCTCCCGTAGTATGGATCCTGCTCTTCATATTGTATTTTAAAGGCTTCGGCAAACGCTTTTTTATCTGCTTGTACGTCTTCGTACGACGGACACAAAACCGCGTTTTTCGACAACGGCGGTTTGGCAGACACATAGCAGATACCGCGGATATCATACATTTCCGCAGTGCTTTTCCCTTCTGCCAGCGCGTCGGCAATAGCCGCAACCGAACGCTCGCCCATGCCGTAGCTCAGAATATCGGCCTTGCTGTCCAGCAGAATAGAACGCCGCACGCTGTCAGACCAATAGTCATAATGGGCAAAACGCCGCAGGCTGGCTTCAATGCCGCCGATAATAATAGGCACATCATGATACGCTTCGCGCATGCGGTTGGCATAAACAATCGTCGCCCGCTCCGGCCGCCGTCCCGTCATGCCGCCGGGCGAATAGTTGTCACGGCTGCGAAATTTTTTTGCCGCCGTCTTTTCGTTGAGCATGGAATCAAGATTCCCTGCTGTTATCAAGACGGCCAGCCGAGGCTTTCCCAATACCTTGAACGGTTCGGCGCTGTGCCAGTCGGGCTGAGAAATAATGCCGACGCGATAACCCCTGCTCTCTAAAACACGGCCGATGACAGCGGCAGCAAAAGACGGGTGATCTACATATGCGTCGCCGTTTATATATACGAAATCAAGCTGTTCCCAGCCTCGTTCTTCCATGTCTTTCCGGCTCGTTACTAAAAAAGGATTAGTCATACGGCTCCTTTTAGTTCATAATCCACACTACCAGCAACAGAAACAAAATGACGCCGGCAACAATTGTAATTTCCGGCCACCGGCTATTTCTCTTCCGTCTTCTTTTCCCGGAACGCCGCGGCCTTGCCTTTATTGCGGCAGGACGCACATCCGGATTCGGCGTCCTGCTGTCTGCCAGGGAAGACTTAAATTCTTCCACCAGCGCAGCGCCGTCAAGCTGAAGATAATTTCCGTAGTTTCTGATAAATCCTTTGACAAAGACAGTACCGGGAATATGGTCATATTGTTCTTCTTCCAATGCAGCCAAATATTCCCGCTTAATATGTAAGGCGTCGGAAACTTCTTTTAAAGTTCTGCCCTGCCGTTCCCGTTCAAGACGCAGTACTTCTCCCACAGACGACATCTTGTTTCCTCCTTTGCGTCTTACATCTTTGATTATTATATACTATCCGGCCTTGAAAAGAAACTCTACATGCGGCTTAAATACTTTTCCTGTATTTCATCGGCCGTCATGAAGATTTCCCGGGCTTTGCTCCCGTTATTCGGCCCGACCATTCCCATCGCTTCCATCGTATCGATCAGCCGCGCTGCCCGCGTATAGCCGACACGGAACCGGCGCTGAAGCATAGATGCCGACGCCTGCCCTGTCTCAAGCACCATGTCAATAGCCTGAGGCATGAGTTCATCATCAAAAAAATTACTTTCGCTTCCGGTATTTTCCGACTGTGCCTGCTGCACCGCTTCATCATATTGAGGCCGGCTCTGCGCTTTAATAAACTCAACCACTTTATCAATTTCGCCGTCAGAAATAAAGGCGCCCTGCACGCGCAGCGGTTTAGACGCGCCCATGGGGTAAAACAGCATATCGCCTTTACCGATAAGTTTTTCTGCGCCGGACATATCAAGAATCGTCCGTGAATCGACCTGGCTTGACACGGCAAAGGCAATACGGCTCGGCACATTCGCTTTAATAAGCCCCGTCAGAACATCGACGGACGGACGCTGCGTCGCCAGCACGAGATGCATGCCGCAGGCCCGCGCCTTCTGCGCCAGCCGGCAAATCGACTCTTCCACGTCGCTGGAAGCAACCATCATCAGGTCCGCCAATTCATCGATAATGATGACGATAAACGGCATGGCTTCTTCAGGATGAAGTTCATTGAACCGTGAAATATCGCGTGTCTTGGTCAATGCGAACCGCTTATACCGGTCGTCCATTTCCCGCACGGCCCACCGCAGGACGCTGGCAGCTTTTTTCGGATCAGTCACGACCGGCGTCATCAAGTGGGGAAGGCCGTTATAATTAGATAACTCAACAACCTTGGGATCGATGAGGATGAGCTTGACATCCTCCGGCCGTTGTTTAAACAGAATACTGGCAATAAACGTGTTGATGCATACGCTCTTGCCGGAACCGGTCGAGCCGGCTACGAGAAGATGGGGCATTTTCGTCAAGTCCGCAATGACAGGATTGCCGGCAATATCTTTTCCCAGACTGACCGGCACTCCGCCGGCGGCCAGCCGGAACGCATCCGTATCAAGGACATCGCGCAGCATGACGCCGGTTAACGTTTTATTGGGCACTTCAATACCGACCGCGGCTTTTCCGGGTATGGGCGCTTCGATCCGTATATCCGTCGCCGCCAGCTTTAACGCCAAATCATCGGCCAGATGAACAATCTTGCTGACCTTTACGCCGGCGGCCGGTTCCAGTTCGTACCGCGTGACAGCCGGTCCCTGGCTGGCATTAAGTATCTTGGCGTCAATATTAAAACTTTGCAGCGTTTCCTGCAAAATGCGGGCGTTCTGCCGAACTTCATCGCTGAGGCCGCCGCTTTGCTCCTGTCCGCGTTCCAGCATGCTGACCGGCGGCAAACGGTACGTTTTTTCTCCCTGTGCTTTCGGCACAGCGCTGGTTCCGACAGGTCCTACGTCGGCAGCAGCTGCCGTCCGTTCCACTTCAACGGGGCGGATATTCGCCAATTCTTCATCCAGCACGTCCGGCACAGCCGAAACAGTATCTTCCCTTCCGGCATCTTCATCATCTTCTGTACCATTTCCGTCCGTCCCTTCATAGCTATCTGCCGCAGCTTCGCCATCTGCTTCATATTTTTCTTTTTCTTCTCCGGCAGCCGGAATATCGTGATTTTCATCTTGACCATAGGCAGGCACTTCATCATAATCATTCCGGCTGTCTGCCGCTGCCGCCGATTCCGGCAATAACGCCGCTGTTTTTTCTTCTAAGACCCGTTCCTTTTCTTCTTCTTTTTGAAAATCAAAGAACCTCGGCCGGCTCCACTCTTTCAACGCCGTGGACGCGCCCTGAATCCCTTCGGCGGCTTTATCAGACATTTTGGTCACTTCTTCCGATGCTTTATGCGACGCTGCCGTAACGGGACGGGAAATAGACCATTTCTTCCATATCAGCACCGTGGCGAAAAAGACGAGGCCCAGGACCAGCACGGCGCCGAACTGACCGAACAGCTCCCGAAGCGCCGATGCAGGCACAGCACCGGCCAATCCGCCGCCGATGCGCAGACTGGACGGCATAAGTTCCGTTCCTTCCGGAATAAAAACGAGATGAATAGCCGTCAGCATCAGGACATAAATCCACGCGCCGGCGTACCACGACGGCGAAACCGGCCATGCCCTGCGCAGCATGATATACTTCAGTCCCAGCACGATACATGCCAGTGATACGACAATACGCCCGAATCCGAAGCCATAAGCCAAGATGCCGTCCAGTGAATGTCCAACGCTTCCCGTATCGATGCCGACGATGCTGAGCGTCGAAAATATGCCGGCAAAAACAAACACCAGCCCGATAATTTCATATTTCAGCCACGGCGTCTTTTTTTTGACAGCATTTCTTCTTTTCTTACCTGCTGTCCGAACTGATTTCCGCGTTTTTTGTTGTGCCACTCCGTTCACCTTCTGTACTGTATATCAGACCGCGGCGCGCGTTCCAGCGCCGGGCCATCTCTTTTTCCTTTCCGCAGCCTGACGGCTTGTAATACCTTTTATCTTTCAGAGGATCCGGCAAATACTGCTGTTTCACCCATCCGCCGGGAAAAGAGTGCGGATACAGGTACCCTTTTCCCCGGCCCAGCGATGCTGCGCCGCTGTAATGGCTGTCCCGCAGGTACAGAGGTACGTCTCCGCATCCTCCGCGCCGTACATCAGCCAGCGCCGCATCAACAGCCATATACGCGCTGTTGCTTTTCGGCGCGCAGGCTACATATACGACAGCTTCCGCCAAAATAATCCGTCCTTCCGGCCAGCCCACAAGCTGAACAGCCTGTGCAGCCGCATTGGCAATAACCAACGCCTGCGGATCGGCCATGCCTACGTCTTCAGCAGCGCAGATAACAAGTCGTCTTGCAATAAACGACGGCTGTTCGCCGCCTTCAATCATGCGGGCCAAATAATGAAGGGCCGCATCAGGGTCGGAGCCGCGCATACTTTTAATAAAAGCGGAAATCGTATCGTAATGGGCATCTCCCTTTTTATCATATGTATAAATGCGGCGGCCCGCAGCTTTTTCCACATCTTCATGCGTTACGACGCCGTCTGACGCTGCTACCATAGCAGTCTGCTCCAATATGTTCAGACCTACGCGGGCATCACCGTCAGCCAGCCTGGCAATTGTTCCCAGAACATCCTCTGACGCCGTGATTCGAAAGCGTCCCAATCCTTTTTGTTCATCCTGCAGGGCCCGTTTCAGCACAGCCGCAATCGCCGTTTCCGCCAGCGGCATCAGCGAAACAACGCGAAGACGCGATAATAAGGGCCGGTTTACCTCAAAATAAGGATTTTCTGTCGTCGCGCCGATAAGGACGACCGTCCCGTCTTCGACGTAAGGGAGCAAGACGTCCTGCTGCGCTTTGTTGAAGCGGTGAATTTCGTCAATAAATAAAATCGTCCGCCTCTGATATAAATGAACAGCCTCTTTAGCTTCCTGAATGACCTTGCGCAATTCCGCCGTCCCGGCCGTTACTGCATTCAAACGGACGAACCGGCTGTCTGTTTCACAGGCAATAACATGAGCCAGCGTCGTTTTGCCGACGCCTGACGGGCCGTACAGAAGAAGCGACGGAATCGTATCTTTTTCAATCATAGCCCGCAGGAACGTTCCCGGCCCGACGACATCATCCTGTCCATATATATCATCCAGCTTACAGGGCCTCATGCGGACAGCCAGCGGTTCAAACGCCGGCTGCTGCGCCCCTGCCAGAGAAAATAAATCGTCTTCGTTCATTTGTTTGCTCCTTGAACTAAATAGAACGCCGCCAAGAAATCTTAGCGGCGGAATATCTATGAAACAACACCTAATTGTAAACAAGAAAAGAAGCCCCACCATGCCGTTTATAAACCGAGTTTTGAGCCTGCCTGAGCAGGTGGGTGCCCTCCTACAGAGGTCAGCAGTCCAGTAAAGGCATTGCTTTGCAAAGTAGAGCCCGGACTCCCAATGTAAAAGATGTTGGTTCAAAACATCGAGACCATTTACGTACACAGTAGGGTTTTCTATGTTCATAGTATAATAAAAAATGTACATAAAATCAAGCCTTGACAATTTCTTTACCGGAATTTCACACAGATTTCCTGCAAAACTTTCCACTTTTTTGTCGTCTTCCGTCTGTGCCTGTCAGCGTCGCCCCTCATCATACGGAAAAAGCCTGCCTATGCCAGTAATGCCGCCGCAGTCTTCCGACATGCGGCGGCATCACTGATATACCAGAAAAATTGATTACGGCTGATTATTTTACAACAGATTTTACAACATCAGCTACGTGCTGCGCCGCAAAACCGAATTTTTCAAAGAGGATTTCTGCCGGCGCCGACGCACCGAATCCCGTCATGGTAACGGTCGCACCGTCAAGGCCGATATATTTTCCCCATCCGAAATCGGAAGCAGCTTCTACAGCAACGCGGGCGCGCACATTATCGGGCAGCACCGCCGCTTTATACGCTGCATCCTGCTGTTCAAACAATTCCATGCAAGGCATGCTGACGACGCGGGCGTCAACGCCGTCTTTTGCCAGCAGCGCTTTCGCTTCAATGGCCAGCGATACTTCCGATCCGCTGGCAATAATAATAGCGTCAGGCGTTTCTTTGGCAGCGTCGTCGATGATATAGCCGCCTTTGAGCGCGTCTTTGCTGCTGCCGGCAAGCTGCGGCAGATTCTGCCGAGTCAGTACGAGCGCCGTCGGCGTTTCCGTACTTGTCGCTGCCAAATACCATCCGGCAGCTGTTTCCGTTGCGTCGGCCGGCCGGAACACATTGATATTGGGCGTAGAACGAAGCATAGCCAGCTGTTCGATCGGTTCATGCGTCGGGCCGTCTTCTCCGACGCCGATGCTGTCATGAGTCAGTACGTACGTCGCCGGAAGTTTCATCAGCGCCGCCAGACGGATCATGGGCTTCATGTAATCGCTGAACACGAAGAACGTCCCCGCGTAAGGACGAACGCCGCCATGCAGCGCAAGGCCGTTGGTGATGCCGCCCATTGCCAGTTCGCGGACGCCGAAATGAAAATTGCGGCCGCTGTAATTCTCTTTGCTGAAATCACCGGCATCATTCATGTACGTCTTGTTCGACGGTTCCAAATCAGCGCTTCCGCCTACAAGCTGCGGAAGTATGTCTTTTAAGCGGTTAATCATAATGCCGGACAGGTTCCGCGTAGCCTGCGGCTTATCGGCATAAGCCCAGAAATCATCGTTTTTCAGCAACGCTTCACTGTCAACGGCGCCGTAAAATACATCCCATTTTTCTTTCCTATCAGGATATTTTGCCGCGTATTCAGCAAACAAGTCGTTCCATGCCGCTTCGGCTTCTGCGCCTTTTTGATTCAGTTCGGCACAATGAGCGTACACGTCGTCCGGAACATAAAACGGTTCTGTGCTCGGCCAGCCCAGATATTCCTTCATGGCAATAACGTTTTCTTCGCCAAGAGGCGCTCCATGCGACGAAGCTTTCCCTTGTTTGGCAGGGCAGCCGTACCCGATCGTCGTATGAATCGTAATAAACGATGGGCGGGACGTATCCGCTTTTGCTTCTTCAATAGCTTTTCCCACAGCTTCCAAATCATTTCCGTCAGCAACTTCCAGCGTCTGGAACCCAAACGCCTTCATCCGTTCCTGTACATTTTCCGTAAAAGCAATATCTGTGCTTCCTTCAATGGAAATGCCGTTGCTGTCGTAAAGAACGATTAATTTGCCAAGGCCCAGCGTCCCGGCAAGGGAAAATGCTTCCGACGAAATTCCTTCCATCATGCATCCGTCACCGCCGAGAACAAATGTATAATGATCCACTACAGGGTACTCCGGTTTGTTGAACACGGCAGCCAAATGCGCCTCTGCCATCGCCATGCCGACGGCCATGGACATGCCTGCTCCTAACGGACCGGTCGTCGCTTCAACGCCGACTGTATGACCGTATTCAGGATGGCCCGGCGTGAGCGATCCGTCCTGACGGAAATTTTTCACGTCGTCCAGCGTCAGGCCGTATCCGAAAAGGTGCAGCAGAGAATAAAGAAGCATCGATCCGTGTCCGCCGGATAAAACAAAGCGGTCCCGGTTTGCCCATTTCGGATTTTTGGCATTATGTTTCATGTGATTGGCCCATAATTCGTATGCAATCGGCGCAGCGCCCAGCGGCAGTCCCGGGTGGCCCGAATTCGCTTTCTGAACAGCATCCGCCGATAATACGCGGATTGCGTTGACGCAAGTTGTATCAATAATACTCATTATGAATTCGCTCCTTTTTATATAAAATCTATCCCTATTATGAATATAATCATACTATTCTGTCAATGCCAACAATGCCCAAACGGCAAAAAAATCACTTGGCCCAGACACTTGCGGGCATCTCCCTGTTCTCAGCCATCTTCTTCCGGCATTTCAAAACATCCATTTCATGATGTATAATAAGATTACTTCGTCACTATTCTTTGGAAAGGATGACTTATGAACAAAAAATATTTTTTCTTCGATATTGACAACACGCTGAACCTCGGCATTTCCGGCACCATCCCAGCCGATACCGCATACTGTCTGCGCCGTCTCCGGCAATGCGGCCACTTCATTTCCATTGCCTCCGGCAGGCTTCAATGCGACGCCCAGCGCTTTGCCGACCAATACGACATCGCCGCTGTTGTATCCGACGGCGGAAATAGTTTATCTCTCAACGGCCGTTTATTGGAAATGGAAGGGCTCCCCCTGGACGCCTGCAGATCGCTGCTTCATGAACTTGACGCCCGGAACCTCCCTTGGGCTGTCGTAACGGACAATACGCTCAACCGCTATACGCCGTATGAAACATTCCCCCATGCCGACCCGGCCAACTACATGAAAACAATCCTCGCGCCGGTTAGCATTGACAGCCTCGACATTATATATAAAATCATATACGCCCGCCCTGATGACAGCACAAATGAACCGAGCAGGCACGGTCTTCCTCATCTTACCTATTTAGACCGCACATACCTCGTCGAGCCGACAGATAAACGCAAAGGTATCCTCCGCATGCTTCACCACGTCGGCGCCAGCCCGGAAGATGCCGTTGTATTCGGGGACGGGCTAAACGATTTATCTATGTTCGGCAAACCTTTCTTTTCCATTGCCATGGGCAACGCCAAACCGGAGCTTAAAGAATACGCCGACTATATTACCGATGACAATGACAAAGGCGGCATTCTGCACGCCTGCATCAAATTCGGCTGGATATAACGCCGCTGTCCAATATGTTTGACAAATCTACACACACGTTGCAGATAATGCGCCGATTTATCTTGACGGCTGAAAGTAAAATTTGCTATAATGCATCTGTTATGGAAAGGTGTCCGAGCGGTTTAAGGAGCTAGTCTTGAAAACTAGTGATGCGGCAACGCACCGTGGGTTCGAATCCCACCCTTTCCGCCAAATTCTTATACGTTTGAGGAACATTCTGAATTTTGAAAAAGGTGGAAGCCATCCAGTTTACCAGCTTTTTCAATTGGAATGTTCCTCTTTTTTTGTATTTTAGAAGTCAGTCTGCCCCTTTTTGCCCCTTTCATTCTTACACAATCAATATATCTATTTTCTTGTTGGCTTCTTTCGTCAGTGTCGGTAGTATGGATGCGGTTGCCAAACTATATTCCGACAACACAAGATAGGCAATATCGACAATATGTATCTGCAATATTTTTTCTATCAAATGCTGACACAACCGTTTATTGCGCAGGACTTTCTGAAATAAAAACTTATCCTAAATAGTCCTCTTTTCACAGGTTTTAATACGCGGCATCAGCAAATCCCCACTTTCGCTTACGTTTATATCCCTATTGCATCAAACGGAACGAAAGAATCGGGCATTTACTTATACGGAGCGAATGCCTGCGCAGCCATATTGTTCCTTTCATTTCCCAAAGACGTAAAACTGTATTATACTGCAGCCTCCATGGTAGAATCAGGAAAAGGGATTTCTGCTCGATACCTGCCTGTCGGCACAGGATTATTTTAAAAAGTATTGGATGATTTCAACATGTCCTATTCGTTCGGCAAAACAAACTACCTGCTCAAAACAGTATCCCCTAGTTCGGCAATAAAAAAAGCATCAAGAGTGTTATTCTTGATGCTTTTTCTGCTGTTTGTCGGGATAAACCGCTGCACTGGGTATTCCCTCTATTGCAGTACAGATACTCTAGGTATATGTTCTTACTTTACGTCATGCAGCATCGTTTATACCGAATAGGCTGACCGTATTTTCTTTACCGGCTCACGCTTATTTATTGACGCGAACGCGTTGGATCGTCGGATTGCCTTCGCTGTCCTGCCGAAA
>CAZDQW010000008.1:74633-83091 GCA_964507845.1 uncultured Megasphaera sp. | reverse complement strand
ATTATTTTGAAAAAGAAGCTATTTTTATCTAATTTCATCTCGATATAAATAAAATAGACAAAAATATTAATACAGTGGTTAAAAATTTCTAAGGTTAAACTGTTCCGCTCATTGTATTCTAACCTTAATTGAAACGTATTGGACCATTCCTAATACTTTTTTAGGAGAAGCGACGGCAGCTGTCGGTATTGCTATCATCAATTCTGTTGGAAATTTAGGGGGATTTGTCGGGCCTTTTGCTGTAGGTTATTTAAAAAGCGCAACGGGTTCCACTGCTTCTGGGATGTATTTATTAGCTGCGTTTGCATTGCTTGCCTGTATAACAATTATATTGATTCCTAAGAAAAGTTTGGAATTAAAGTCAGAGGTTAATGCAAAGTAATATTAACGTAATTTCGTATATTATATATAATCAGATTATTTTCCCGTTAGAATTTCTGAGCCGGCAGGTTTTGAGACATATCGGCTTCCGTACTCCGTATGGAAAGGTTGCATTTTCTTTATTTATATTCTTTATAAAAAAATTGTTTTAAGCTGTGGGGATACAGTGTCAATTAATATAGTATAAATGCCATAATTTGCGAATACAAGATGCGAGGGCTGCTTGATTTTTTTTGAGAGAACGCGTTTCTTTGCGGTGTTTTGTAATAGTCCATGGTGATTCTTTTCTTTTGGTAAACGTAGTTTAATACGCTGTTTTACCCTGGAAAGATGATCACTATGGACTATTTTGTTAAATGGCTGACATATTTTACATCAATTTGGATATTGCTGTTATGTCTAAGTTAATAATATTGTATAATAAAGAAAACATGCTAAAGTGAATAGGTGATATGATGAAGAAACAGTTAGAGGTCGTCGCAGCGATTTTAGAGTACGGCGGAAAAATTCTTTGCATGGAACGAGGGCAGGGAGCGTATGATTATGTCAGCTTTAAATATGAATTTCCAGGTGGAAAAATAGAACAGGGTGAAGAAATGCACAAGGCTATTGAAAGGGAGTTACGGGAGGAAATGGATATTTCCGTAAATGTCCGGGAGGAAGATTTGTACATGACAGTACATCATGAATATCCCGACTTTTCGATTACGATGCATGCGTTTAAGTGTCATTTGGATAAGCCGGAGTTTACTTGTAAGGAGCACGTTGATGCGAAGTGGATGAAGCCGGAAGATCTGCCGGTTCTTGAGTGGGCACCGGCCGATATTCCTATTATGAAGAAACTTGCCGGAAAGTTGTGATAGTGATGGGAGAATATAACGTATTGGAGCAGTGTTTACGCGAAGGCTTTATTGACTATACCGTACATGCTGACAAACGGTATGTTCCGAAAATTTTAACGAATAATAGGGAAAAACGGGAAAAGATCTTAGATACGGTGCTGGATCAGCTGAATTGTTGCAATGAGTTTTATTTTTCCGTTGCCTTTATAACAAAAAGCGGGATTGCTTGCCTGAAAGATGTGTTTATTCACCGTCCGCAGGTGAGAGGAAAAATTTTAGCTTCGCAGTATTTGAATTTTACGGAGCCGGAAGCGTTAACGGAATTATTGAAGTTTCCTCAGCTGGAAGTGCGGATGATTGCGGAAGAAAAGGGCTTTCATGCCAAAGGGTATGTTTTTTGCCGCCGTAGTACCGGTGAAACGTATTCAATGATTATCGGCAGCAGTAATTTGACGGCAAATGCTCTGACGCATAATCAAGAATGGAATATATTTGCTACATCGACGGAAAACGGTGGGCTTATCAGGCAGATGCAGCAAGAGTTTTCGGTATTGTGGAATACAGCCGAGCCGGTGACGGAATCGTGGATTAAAGCATACAAAGCCATCTATAGCCGCAGGCCGCGTAACTGCGTGACTTATACGCCGTTTTATAAAATACATCCCAATAAAATGCAGCAGATGGCATTAGAAGGTATTGAAGCTCTGCGGCGCCGAGGCGAAGATCGGGGGCTTCTTATTTCCGCAACTGGAACAGGAAAAACATACTTGTCGGCCTTCGATGTAAAAAGAGTTAATCCGTCGCGATTTTTGTTTATTGTTCATCGGGAAATTATTGTCAATAGCGCTAGAGAAAGCTATATTAAAGTAGGGTTTCCGCCAAATGATACGGGAAAATTGACGGGTCATGATAAAGATTTGGATAAAAAATATATTTTTGCAACGATCCAAACGCTGGCAAAAGATGAAGTGCTTCATTCGTTTTCGCCTTGTGATTTTGAATATATCGTCGTTGATGAAGTACATCACGGCGGTGCGGAAACGTATCAAAAGATACTTCAATATTTTCGGCCGAAGTTTTGGCTGGGCATGACGGCAACTCCGGAACGGTCTGATGATGTTGATATTTACGATATATTTCATCATAATATTGCATATGAGATTCGCCTTCATCAGGCATTGGAAGAAAATATGCTGGTGCCGTTCCATTATCACGGAATCAGTGAAATTTCTGTCGGCGGACAGATTCTCGATGATAAGAGCGATTTTAGGCGGCTTACGTGCGTAGAGCGCGTGCGTCATATTCTGCATTATGCGGATTTATATGGAAGCGACGGCGAGCGAGTAAGAGGACTGGTGTTTTGCAGCAGCGTAGACGAAGCATATGCATTAGCAGATGCTTTTTGCCGAAACGGAAGAAACGCGGTGGCTCTGAGCGGTGCATCACCGGCACGGGAACGGCAGGAAGCGGTAAAGCGGCTGGAAGCTGATGCGGCTCAATGTTCGGATTATCTGGAGTATATTTTTACGTGTGATATTTTTAATGAAGGGGTCGATATTCCGCAAGTTAATCAAATCATTATGCTGCGGCCGACGCAGTCTGCCGTTGTATTTGTTCAGCAACTGGGGCGAGGACTGCGCAAATATCCGAATAAACGCTACGTTGAAGTACTTGATTTTATCGGAAATTATGAAAATAATTTTTTGCTTCCCATTGCATTATACGGCGATAGGACATACAGTAAAGATTTTGTTCGCCAGCTTATGCACGTCAATTATTTGCCTGGCGCCACGTCAGTTTATTTCGATGACATTGCCAAAGAAAAAATTTTTGAGGCGATTAATAAAAAGTCTTTTCTTGCCGATTTGAAAGAACTGAAGGAGTCGTATCGGCAGATGACGTATCGATTGGGGCGGCAGCCCATGATGATGGATTTCGTCAGATTCGGTGATAAAGATCCCGGCTTGTTTGTCAATAAGAAAGAATCCTTTTATGGTTTTGTTCAATATATGTCTCCGTATGAATCGACAATGAATGAAGCTCATCAAGCCGTGCTATGCATGATAAGTTTAGAACTGTCTAATGGTAAACGGCCGGAAGAATTGCTTATACTGCAAACGTTATTGCACCATGAGGTTCTGCCTGTTTCGGTACTGCAGAGAAAAATTAGAGAAGTCTACCAGTACGACGTATCGGCCCAAACGCTGGACAGTGCGGCGCGAGTGTTGTCGTTGGCCTTTTTCGTTCAATCAAGGCGGAAAAAATATGGCCGGCAGGCGCTGGTTTCATATGATCAGCACGTGTATCGCCGGACGCCGTATTTTGCGCGGCTTTGTGAAAACGAAGAATTTATGACCTATGCGGAAGATGTTTTAGCCTACAGTTTTTATCGGTTTGAGAAGCTCTATGAAGGAAAGCAGATTACTGACGGCCAGCGGTTTATCCGCTATGAAAAGTATTCCCGGAAAGATGTATCCCGCCTGCTGAATTACCGGGAAAACCGCGAAGGCACATTGAATGGGTATGCCATTGTCGGCGCCACGTGTCCGATTTTTGTTACGTACCATAAACGGGATGATATATCGGCGAATATAAAATATGAAGATCGGTTTATATCTCCGGAACGATTCAGCTGGATGACGCGGGCGAATGTAAAACTTACGTCACGCCAAGTTTCACAGATTCAATATGCTGGAACCCGCAAATTACTTTTTGTCAAAAAAAGTGATGCCGAAGGCAAAGATTTTTATTATATGGGGGATTTGACGGCAGCAGGGGAACCGAGTGAAACAACGATAAAAAATGATAAAGGCGATGAGCTGCCTGTTGTCAATTTCCAGTTTTTATTAGATGAACCGGTAGAGCGTAAGCTGTTTGAATATCTGCATACATAGGGCATATCGAAAGATGGTTGTTGGCTGAGAAAACAGCGCAGATCAATCAGACCTGCTGCGGAAACGTTCCGAAGCAGGTCTGATCGGCATATAGGTGATGCTGTTTTTACCCGATAAATCCAGGCGTAGAGAGGTAACGGTCGCCGTTGTCCGGGAGAAGAACGACGATGGTTTTGCCGGCCGTTTCAGGCTGCTTGGAAAGCCGTACTGCAGCGGACAGGGCGGCGCCGCCGGAGATCCCGATGAGAAGCCCTTCGGTATGCATGAAGCAGCGGGCTGCTTCATAAGCTTCCTCTGTCGTGACGTCGATGATGCCATCGCAGACCGTCATATCCAATGTTTTGGGGATAAAATTTGCTCCGATGCCCTGCAGTTTGTGAGAGCCTGCGCGGCCTTGCGACAAAAGCGGCGAATCGGCCGGTTCCACTGCGATAATGCGGACGGACGGCTTTTTTTCTTTTAAGAAACGGCCGACGCCGCTTAACGTGCCGCCGGTGCCGACGCCGGCAACGAAGATATCGACAGCTCCGTCGGTGTCCTCGTAGATCTCCGGCCCTGTAGAAAGATAGTGGGCTTTCGGGTTTACGGGATTGGCAAATTGATCGGGAATGAAGGCGCCCAGTTCCCGCGCCAGTTCTTCCGCTTTATCCACGGCGCCTTGCATTCCTTTGATTCCTTCCGTGAGGACGATTTCTGCGCCGTACGCAGCAATAAGATTGCGCCGTTCGACAGACATGGTATCCGGCATAGTGAAGATTGCCCTGTATCCTTTTGCTGCAGCGACGGCGGCAAGGCCGATGCCGGTGTTGCCGCTTGTCGGCTCAATAATGACGGAACCGGGCTGAAGAAGTCCATGGCGTTCAGCATCTTCGATCATGGCGGCGGCAATGCGGTCTTTTGCCGAACCGCCGGGATTGAAGGACTCAAGTTTGACGAGCAGGCGCGCTGAAAGACGGTGAGCGGCATGGAAGCGCTGCGGTTCCAGCAAAGGCGTATGACCGATGAAGTCCAGCATAGATGTGTAAATAGCGTTCATGTGTATCGCTCCTTTCATGCAGATAAGCCGGTTGCAGGCAGACAAAGATCGTAAAGATTTTTTGTAAATTTCGTCATGAAAAATGGTGCGTCAGGCACTTTGGTTTTTCTGCTATTTCCGTATTGGCGGCGGAAACTTTTTCTGGTGTCCCTGACAATATACGAATACTTGCACGAATAAAACAAAATGCTATATAAAGAGGGCTGTTTTTTACGCCGCCGGAGGAATTTATCCCTAAAAGACACACGGTGCTGCTTTATCCGTTTGCGCTTATGGAGTGATCAGCCGTTGTGAAGGCGCATGTCGCCGCATCTATCCATGCCGTCCAGGCGTTTCTGCAGCAGCAATACTTGGC
The DNA here is from genome assembly GCA_964507845.1 of uncultured Megasphaera sp. GTDB lineage: Bacteria > Bacillota > Negativicutes > Veillonellales > Megasphaeraceae > Megasphaera. The sequence continues at coordinate 77,583 of CAZDQW010000008.1, read as the reverse complement.
GCTGCAGGGCGGCAATTTGGTCTTCGATGGGGTCGGGCAGACGGTTGTGGTCCAGGTCGATATCTTTCTCCGTATGGCTGGCAGCAAGACGTTTTCCCTGTTGAATGACAACGCGGCCGGGAATGCCGACGACCGTTGAATAAGGCGGTACTTCTTTTAAGACGACGGATCCGGCGCCGATTTTTGCTCCTTCACCGACGGTAAATGAGCCGAGAACTTTTGCGCCGCAGGCTACGACGACGTAATCGCCGATAGTCGGATGGCGTTTCCCTTTTTCCTTGCCGGTACCGCCGAGGGTTACGCCCTGATATAGGGAGACGTTGTTGCCGATGACCGTCGTTTCGCCAATGACGATGCCCATGCCGTGATCGATGAACAGGCCTTTTCCGATTTGCGCGCCCGGGTGGATTTCAATTCCCGTCAAAAAACGGGCAAGGGTAGAAATGATGCGGGCTGTCACAAACCAGCGGCGGTTGTAGCAGAAATGAGAAAGGCGGTGAGCCCAGATCGCGTGCAGCCCTGAATAGCACAGTAAGATTTCCAGCGTATTCTTTGCGGCAGGATCGCGTTCTTTGATGACGCGGATATCATTTTTCAGCGCAGTAAACATAAATACCCTCCTTAGTCGTTTGTGTGCGCGCAAAAAGCCGCCGTCCCTGAACAGAGACGGCGGCCCGTGGTTCCACTCTGATTTGCAGCGCCGATGACGCTGCTTCTCGGTACCTGTAACGTAGGCAGTCCGTGACAGCTTACTGAGTATTCGGCTGCCCTGCTCGCAAAAGCATTCCGTCGTACTAGGCGTCGGCGCTGGCTTTCAGCCGGTGACCTGCGCTCTCTGTGCTACTTTCATACGCGTACTTGGTTTGGTCATTGCATTTTCATATTGGAGATATGATACCGTGTTGCACATAGTTTTGTCAAGAGGAAAGAAAAAAGAAGTATCTCGGCTGAAAATCTTGGTTGAAACAGCAGGAGCATAATAAAAAAAACTATCAAAATAACATTGTTTTTTTATACCGCATTTATGGGATTTTGCTGGAATAAGTAAAATTCTCCGTAAAATTACGGGTATTATCAGAGACGCTGTCAGCACATTATTGAAAAAATATGAAAAAAGCGAATAAATATACAAATAAAATTAAAAATCAATTACAATATTGAGAAAGAGAAAACAGAAATAGTCAGGAGGATAAGAAGAAAATAAATGATAAAACAAAAAGAGTTATGATTTTTGATTATTAACATATAAGAGGTCGTGTGATGCGTAAAAAACATAACACTATGCTGTTTTTTGATAAGAAGCTGATAAAACAGCCGTTGCAGTGCCGTGCCGCTATTTATAAAACGAATAGATATTATTGCGAGACAAGGCTGCTGCATATGGATAAGTATGATTTATTAGCATAAATAAATAAGGAAGCTTTCACAATACATATTGAACATTCTCAATATTCATCTTGCATAAATTGTATAAATTGTTATACTTATAGTAATACTATATGGAGTATGCCATACATTTAATTTTATGTTTGACGCAAAGAGGTGTAACCATGGAAAAAGCAGAATTGTATGAAATGTTCCAAAAAGGATTAACCAGCGTTGCTGGGGAATGCTATTTGGCTAAAAAAGCCGATTTAGCAGCAACTCTTGTCAAGATCTTTCAGGAAAAGGATACGCAGAGCGTAGCTATTGCTGCCACTCCTCTTCTGAAGGAAGCCGGAGCCGTTGAAGCGCTGCAAGCTGCCGGTATTCATGTCGATACGGATCATATCCGCAAGACTGCGCCGGATGATAAAGGCGGCGTAACCGAAGCTGACTACGGGATTGCCAACTTGGGGTCCATCGTTCGCATGGGTGATGACATCGATGCGCGTATCGTCGAAATCGTGGCCGACATATATGTCGGGATTATTAAATTATCAAAAATCGTCGACGATTTTGACAGCATGATCGATATCATGGCGGAAACGAAGCCGTTTCCGAAATTTGCAGGCATTATTACCGGCCCGAGCCGGACGGCCGATATTGAATGCGTCAGCACCGTCGGCGTGCACGGTCCCCGGCAGTATGCCGTTATTGTCGTGGAAGATGAGTAAAGGAGGGAATGTTACATGTCAACTGAAATGGATATGCTGAAACGAGAAATTGAGCGCGCCATGGACAACGCGCCCTTGCAGAAAGCCTTGAAAAATTTTACGACGGCCTATCCGGGCAATCGTGAACGGGTATACAAGGGTTACGATTTTGAAGCGCTGCGCGAAAAGGTGCACGAAGCTAAATCGTATACTCGCGATCACATGGACGAACTGCTGGATGAATTTGAAAAAAATGCTACGGCTAACGGCGCGACCGTATTTCGCGCCCATACGACGCAGGAAGCGTTTGATTATGCCTTGAAGCTGGCGAAAGACAACAACGTTAAACTTGTCGTCAAATCCAAGTCCATGGCATCGGAAGAATTAAACTTCAATCACGGCTTTGAAGAAGCCGGCATTCATGCGCAGGAAACGGACCTTGGCGAATTTATCAACTCTATTGCCGGCGATACGCCGTCTCATATGGTCATGCCGGCTATTCACTACTCGAAAGAAGACGTAGCCGATTTGTTTACGTCCTATACGAAGGTACCGGAAAAACCGGATATTTCCGAAGAAGTTAAGACATCGCGCCGCGTCATGCGTGAAAAGTTCCTCGCCGCGGAAATGGGCGTTTCCGGTGCTAATGCAGCTGTCGCTGAAACAGGTACGGTCATCACGATGAGCAATGAAGGCAACGGCCGTATGGTAGGGACGCTGCCGTCGAGCCATTTGTATATTTTCGGCATTGAAAAACTCGTCGCTAAGATGAGCGATATTCGCTATATTTTTAAGGTCTTGCCGCGTAATGGCACAGCGCAGAATCTGACAACGTATCTGACGTTCTACACTGGCGCTACCGACGTCGTTACCGA
>CAZDQW010000008.1:0-74623 GCA_964507845.1 uncultured Megasphaera sp. | reverse complement strand
ACCGATCCCGAAACGGACAAGCGGGAAGCAAAGAATTTCCACATCATCATTTTGGATACGCCGGAACGCCGCCGGATCATGAACGACCCGGACTATAAAGATATTTTCTGCTGTATCCGCTGTGCAGCTTGCCTTAACGTATGTCCCGCCTTCCGTCTTGTCGGCGGCCACGTATACGGCGGCAGTATCTACACCGGCGGTATCGGCACGCTTCTCACGTCGTTCCTCAACAGTCCGGAACGGGGCGAAGAGATTCAGAATATCTGTCTCCAGTGCGGTACGTGCAATACCGTCTGCGGCGGCAAGCTCGATATTGCCGGCATGATTTTGAAGCTGCGTACAAAGTTTGCTCAGGAAAACGGCTTAAACCCGATTCATAAGTTCTGTCTCGACGCCGTCAGCGACCGCCATTTATTCCACTCCATGCTGCGCATCGCCTCTGTTGCCCAAGGCGCCATCACCAAAGGACAGCCCATGATTCGCCATATGCCCATGTTCTTATCCGGTCTCACGTCGGGCCGCAGTCTGCCGAGCATTGCACCGCAGCCGTTCCGTGACATTTTACCGACGATTAAGCAGGATGTGCCGGAACCGAAGGGCAAGATTGCAATCTTTACAGGATGCCTCCTCGATTTCGTATACGTCGATATTGCTGTTGCTGTCGTCAAAGCGCTCAACATGGCGGGCTACATCGTCGAAATGCCTCTTGATCAGTCATGCTGCGGCGCGCCGGCAACGTATATGGGCGACGTAGAAAATGCCAAAAAGGCGGCGGAAATCAATATTGAAGGCATGGAAGCGGAAAAATATGATTATGTCGTATCGGCTTGTCCGACATGTACGCATGCGCTGCGTGATTATAAAGAAATGTTCAAGGATGATCCGGACATGTATAAAAAGGCGGAAGAATTGGGTGCCAAAACATACGACTTCTCGAAGCTGCTTCACATGCTCGGCGGTCTTCCCGACAACGGCGACGGCGTTCCCATGAAAATTACGTACCACGATTCGTGCCATATGAAACGGTATATGGGCGTCTACAACGAACAGCGCGAACTCCTGGAAGGAACGAAGGGCGTAGAAATCGTCGAAATGAATAACTGCGACAAATGCTGCGGTTTCGGCGGTTCTTATTCCATCAAGTTCCCGGAAATGTCTGCGCCGATATTGGAAGAAAAGATCAACAACATCGTTGCAACCGGCGCTGAGACCGTTGCTGTCGATTGCCCGGGATGCCTGCTTCAGATTAAAGGCGGTCTCGATGCCCGCGGCTTGAACAACATCCAGGTAAAACACACGGCCCAAATTCTCGTGGAAAAGAGAGAAGGCAAATAACGATTTTTAAAACGGCCGGAAAGGTATTGAAACGGCGATGACTAAACAGACGTTACTAGAAAACAGCGTTCGGATATTTATGCCGAAGTATTTTGCCAAAGTCAGCAATGACCAAATAAAGAAAATAAAGCAGTACATACAGGCATTCACAGCTCATGCGTACGGTCAGACGCCGACGGGACTGGTTCTTGACGACGCAACCGCATCGGAAGGGAAAATGATCCGGCCGCGGCTGCTCATGACGGCGGCAGAGTACGGCCCGAAGCGGGCTGCGGCTGAAGAGTCGCTGTACAAGCTGGCTGCTGTTGTGGAAATGACGCATTTGGCTTCGCTGATTCATGACGATGTTGTCGACGATGCGCCTTTCCGACGGGGCAAACCATCTGTTCAATGCAAGTACGGTAAACATGCTGCTGTATATGCCGGTGATTTTCTCATGAGCCGCATCAGCTATTATCTCATGCGTGAAGGGCTTAACCGTTCCGGCATGGTGCTGGCAGAGACGGTGGAGCACATGTGCGGCGGCGAAATCGGGCAAGCCCGGTGCAGGTATAAGACGGATGTGACGATTGACGAGTACCTGCATAATATCCATGGCAAGACAGTGGCGTTATTTATGGCGTGCTGCCGTATCGGCGCCATGGAAAGCGGCTGCAGCGAGCATGTGACGGACCGGCTGGAATCGTTCGGAGAATGCCTTGGGTACATGTTTCAAATACGGGATGATTTGCTTGATTTCACGTCCGATAAGGAACTGAGCGGCAAAAATGCCCATCAGGATTTTCGCGAAGGCATTTATACGCTGCCGGTGCTGATTGCGCTGACGCGGCCGGGCGGCCGGAAAGCGCTCCTGCCGTATATGGAGCGCAGCGCCGGCGGAATGCTGACCGATGAAGAGGTAAGCGACATGGAACGCATAGTGGCAGCGTTTGGCGGCATGGAAGAGACGTGGCGGTATATCAGCCGCTACCAGCGCCGGGCTGAAATGCTCCTGTCATCGCTGCCGTCCTGCGACGCGGCCCAGCTCCTGCAGAAACTGGTGCAGAAAGTGGGGGCCGTGTAATGCCCGGCCGCAGGAACATGACCGTGATGGCTGCAGTGCGGCTGGCAGCGCCGCATTCCTGGGTGGCGGCAGTATATCCGTCGGCGTTCGGCGCAGCGTACTGCCTGCTGGCGGGATATGACATTTCTCTGATTCAGGCGATTGTGCTTATGGCGGCATGTATTCTTATGCAGTCTGCAGTTAACGCGCTGAACGATTATTTTGACTTTGTCAAGGGGACCGATACGGATCATGATTTTGTGGAAGTGCATGACGCCGTTCTGGTTTACGAGGATATCGATCCTCGGCAGGCGCTGTATCTGGGGCTGGCTTATCTTGCGGCGGCGGCAGTTCTTGCCGTGCCCTTCATTGCCGCAGCCGGCACGGCGCCGCTGGTTATCGGCGCTGTCGGCGGGCTTGCCGTTATAGCATACTCCGGCGGCAAGATGCCGTTGTCGTATCTGCCTGTAGGAGAAGCCGTTTCCGGTATCGTCATGGGAGGACTGATTCCCATGGGCGTCGTAGCCGCTGTCAGCGGAGTTTTTGACTTTCGCGTTCTCGTTTTGGCGCTGCCTTTTATTTTCGGCATCGGTCTTATCATGATGACGAACAATACATGCGATATTGAAAAGGATAGAAAAGCACGGCGAAAAACGCTTTCGGCTGTTGCCGGCAGAAAAACAGCATCGGTACTCTACCGCGGCGGCGTAGTCGTATGGCTGGTATGCCTGGCGGTTATTCCCGTATGGCTGTACGGATTGTACGGTTTGGCCGTGCCGCTTTTGGCAGGTCTTTCCGGACGAAAAATCTTTTCTTACGTTTTGTCGTCTCCCTTGACGCCTCCGGAGCGGGTGCGGCAGATGAAAAGCATTGCGGCGGCAAATATCCTGGGAAACGGCGCCTATCTTTTGGGAACGGCGGCGGCCGTGCTGTCAGGGAGGACGTTGTAATGAAATCTGCGGAAAAATGCAGCCAGGTCTACAACATATTTCAGCGCATATCCCGGACATATGACGATGCGAACCGCCGCATCAGCCTGGGGATGGAACGGAACTGGAAAAACGGACTCGTCGATATGATAACGGCAGCTGTGCCTGAAAACGGAGCCGTCCTCGATGTGTGCTGCGGCACCGGCGATATCGCCGTGGCAGTAGCGGCGCGGCGTCCTGATGCTGCTGTAACGGGTCTTGACTTTTCGCCGGCCATGCTGGATGTAGCGAAGAGGAAGGGAAATGCTTTTGAAAACGTTGCTTGGCGTATCGGCGATGCCGTGAGCCTTCCTTTTGCCGACAATTTCTTTGCGGCGGCGGCCATTTCCTTCGGATTGAGGAATACAACGGATTACGGCGCTGTTTTGACAGAGATGACCCGAGTTGTCAGGCCGGGAGGACTGGTATGCTGCCTTGATTCTTTTGTTCCCGATTCGCCGTTGATTCGTCCCTTTTACAACCTGTATTTCCGCGGCGTCATGCCGTTGCTGGGCGGCGGATTCAGCCGCCGCCGGGAATACCGGTGGTTGTGGCAGTCTACGCGGGATTTTCTCCGCAAAGACGAGCTGGCGGCATTATTTTCGGCTGTCGGACTTACCAACGTCCGCGTAGACTGTCATCTTTTTGGAACCTGCGCGCTGCACAGCGGGCAGAAGCACCGATATATCTGAACGAACTGGAATTACTATACGTTTACATATACAAACCGGCGGAGCCGGCGTGCGGCGCCGTTCGGTTAAGGAGGGTAAGAACATGAGTAGTGAAGAAAAATTTGATGCTATCGTAGTTGGCGGAGGTCTTGCCGGTTCGGCAGCGGCACTAACCATGGCGAAAGCCGGACTTGACGTCATGCTGGTGGAGCGCGGCCGGTTCTGCGGATCTAAGAACACGAGCGGCGGCCGTATTTACGGACACAGCTTGGAAAAATTAATTCCCAATTTTGCTGAAGAAGCACCGATTGAACGCAAGATTACGCAGGAACGTCTGTCCCTCATGACGGCCGGCGGCGCCTTGAGCTTTCAGTACAATTCGGATAAGTTGGAAAATCTGAAATACCCGTCGTACTCAGTGCTGCGTTCAAAATTCGATAAATGGCTTGCCGAAAAAGCGGAAGAAGCAGGAGTCATGCTGTTGGAAGGCTTCCGTGTAGATCAGGTTATCGTTGATGAAAGCGGCAAAGCAACCGGCGTTGTATGCGGCGACGAAGAATTCGACGCCGATGTTATCATACTGGCTGACGGCGTTAATTCCTTGTTGGCGCAGCAGCTCGGCATGAAGCAGGAATTGGAAGCAAAAGACGTTGCCGTCGGCGTTAAGGAAGTCATTACGCTTGGCGAAGACGTCATCAACGAACGGTTCGGCCTGCAGAACGGGGAAGGCGCGGCATGGATGATTGCCGGAGATCCTACAGGCGGAAACTTGGGCGGCGGTTTTATTTACACCAATAAAGACAGCCTGTCCCTGGGAATCGTCACGACAATCAGCGATATCGGCCGCATTGACGTCAGCGTACCCGACATGGTAGAACGAATGAAGAACCATCCGTCCATTGCACCGTTTATCAAAGGCGGTACGTTGACGGAATATTCGGCTCATCTTGTTACGGAAGGCGGTTACAAGATGATGCCTGAACTTGTCCGCGACGGCGTCATTGTTGCCGGCGACGCGGCGGCTATGGTAGTCAATTTGGGCTATACGGTACGCGGCATGGATCTTGCCATCGAATCAGGCCGCCTGGCCGGTGAAGCCGTCGTAAGAGCCAAAGCTAGAAACGACTTCTCGGCAGCAGGTCTGTCGTACTATAAAAAGCTCCTTGACGAAAGCTTTATCATGAAGCTCATGAAACAGTACCAAAACCTGCCGGGCCTCATGGAAGACCATATCATCTTCAACGACATTCCAAAGATGGCCGACGAATTTGCTGCCATGGTTTACAAGGTCGACGGCACTGCGCCGGTGGCTCTGCCGATGATTGCGCTGACTGTACTGGCGAACAACGGCGGTTTGAACGGACTCTTTGATCTTGGCAAAAAAGCATGGGAGGCGATGTAAGATGGCAAAAATGCTCGTAGATGATAAACTTGGCGTCGTAAAATTTGTAACAGATGAACATGAATCGCATATCGAAATCAACGAAGACTATCATGACGAAGCAGAAATCAGGCGGTTGGTTATGGCTTGTCCGGCTGAATTATATAAATACACAGACGGAAAGCTCGTTTTCAATCACGAAGGGTGTCTTGAATGCGGCACATGCCGCGTTATTTCTATCGGCAAAGGCGTTAAGAGCTGGAATCACCCGAAAGGATCTCTTGGCGTTGAATACCATCACGGTTGATTAACGAACTGGTAAGGGAAGCGGAGAGCAGTAAGCTCTCCGCTTTTTCTGTACAGGCATACGCGTGCGGAAAATGTCGTCTGTGTTTTCTGCTGGACAATGGCAGTGTTTCTGCAGCGATCATAATGCTGTTTCGTTAATGTAAGATAACGGATATTTTGCAAGTTCTTACCTGTTTATGAATAGGTACTATTTTGGCAAAGCGGCAGATGACTCATACTTTGGCAGATATATGAAGGGAATTTTTTCTGCTGTTGTTTGAGGTGGACACAAGATAAGCATGACTGCAATAATGAGTCATGTACGACACAGAAAAAATTTAATCAAATTTTAATCTTTATATGATTTACTTTTTGCTATAACCTGTTATTATAATAAGTGTAGAAAAACTCATCTACGAACAGCCGGAGGCGTGAGTTGTTCATATACCCCTCGAACACCCCTATCTCACAGCCTGCGGCGAGGAGATATTATCTTCCCCCGATAGTATCTTAACGAAGAAAGAGCTGGCTCCCCTCGCCAGCTCTTTCTTTGTTAAGATGAACCGGCTTATTTATGCGCAGAGCTCATCAATGTGTTTGATTTCCGGCAAATATTGAGAATATATTAAAGTGAAAATGAAAGTAAAACGTTTGCTATTACAAAAAAACGATGCGATTAATACATATGTGTCTTTTCGGATTATTTTCCCTTGAAAAGAGAAATGAACACAGGAAAATACATATTTTCAGTTTGGATTATAAAACAAAATGATATTAAAATGCTTTCGATATCGCCGTCCAAATCATTGACATTTTCAACTATTCGTGCCATAATGAGAAAGAACACAGGGGACCTAGTCTCCCGAACGACATGAGTCTGGAGGTGAATACCATGCATGCAATTTCTGACGAATGCGTAAAATGCGGCGCCTGTGCAGGTGCTTGTCCGGTCGGCGCTATCGAAGAAGGCGACGCTAAGTATGTTATTACTGACGCCTGCATCGATTGCGGTTCTTGCGAATCCGTATGTCCTACCGGTGCTATTTCTGCTGAATAATAGCACCGTCGGATATGAAATAAAAAAGGAGACATGTATATGTCTCCTTTTTTATTTGAATTTTTTCGGTTGTTGTGATAGGATAAAATCACTGCATCGTATGATGCAGGAGAGGACTGGCAGGAGGTTTTTTGTGCATGCATTATATGTAGCACTGGCAGCCGCACTGATTGATCAGGGAAGCAAGCTGCTGGTGCAGAATTGGATGACCCTTCATGAATCGATTCCGGTTATTCCGGGATTTTTTCATATTACATATATTTTAAACCGCGGCGCTGCGTTCGGCATATTGGAAAACCAGCAATGGCTTTTTCTGTGCATGGCGGCGGTCTTGTTTATACTATACGGGGTATTCCGCAAAAGAGTACCGCGTCATTGTGCCGTACAGGTTGGTCTGGGCATGCTGCTGGGCGGCGCTTTCGGCAATGCTTTGGATCGTTTTTGTTGCGGCGCTGTCGTTGATTTTTTTGATTTTCGGATATGGCCTGTGTTTAATATAGCCGACATCGGTATTGTAGCCGGCGTATGTTTGCTTTTATGGTATAGTTGGACCCATAGTTGAAAGTAAAGAAGGGGAAGCGATGGAAGAAAAGCGAATAATAGTAACAGCCGAATGGGAACAAACTCGCCTTGATGTTTACCTGGCCAAGGTGATGGATATATCGAGAAATTTTGCCAGGCAGATTATTGAAGACGGCCGCGTTGATGTTTCCGGAAAAAGCGTCAAGCCGAACTGCCGGCTGACTGCAGGCGAAGAAGTGAAGGTGTGCCTGGAATCTCCTCACGAGGCCGAGGCTGCTGCCGAAAATATCCCTTTGGATATTTTGTATGAAGATAAAGATATTATCGTCGTCAATAAGGCGCGCGGCATGGTAGTTCATCCGGCGGCAGGCAATTGGAACGGGACGTTGGTCAATGCGCTGCTGTATCACTGCCGTGGGGAATTGTCGGGTATCAACGGCATTATCCGTCCCGGCATCGTTCATCGTTTGGATAAAGATACGTCCGGCGTCATGGTAGCGGCTAAAAACGATGATGCTCACCGCGGATTAGCGGCACAGATCAAGGCTCATACAGCTCACCGGACGTATTGGGCTCTCGTGCACGGCAACATTGCCGAAGAAAAGGGCGTTGTCGATGCGCCTGTAGGACGGCATGACAAAGACCGCGTCAAAATGGCAGTTACCTTTAAGAACGGCCGGGAAGCGGTCACTCATTTCCGCGTTCTCAAACGCTACGGCGCATACACGTGGATTGAGTGCCGTCTGGAAACGGGGAGGACTCATCAGATTCGCGTTCATATGGCTTATATCGGCCATCCTGTTGTTAATGATCCGTTATATGGACATCGAAAAGATGATTTTCCCATTGCCGGGCAGGCGCTTCATTCCCAACGCCTTGACTTGCTTCACCCTGCCACAGGGGAAGCCATGCATTTTGAAGCCCCAATGCCCGATGATTTTGCAGCGTGCCTGAACCGGGCCGGGCAGTACCGTTAAGGAGGCGATGACATGATGTGGAAGATAAAACACCTGCTTCTCGATGAAAAAGCCATGGGACGGGCCATTCGCCGCATTGCTCATGAAATTATTGAACGCAACAAGGGTTTGGAAAACATGATGCTCGTCGGCATCCATACCCGGGGTGTTCCTCTTGCCCGGCGCTTGTCGGCAGAGCTTGCGGCTATTGAAGGTACCGACGTGCCCGTTTACGGTCTGGATATTTCAGCGTATCGCGATGACGAGAAGAAAAGTGCGATTAATACAGTCGGACAGAGTCCCATGAAGGCGGATGTTGACGGTAAGACCGTTGTTTTGGTTGACGACGTCTTGTTTACGGGAAGGACGGTTCGTTCGGCCCTCAACGCCATCATGGAACTGGGACGGCCACGATACATCGAGCTGGCTGTCCTTGTTGACAGAGGGCATCGAGAACTGCCTATACGGGCTGATTATGTCGGTAAAAACGTACCGACGTCGCGGCGCGAAGACATTTCCGTTCAGCTACGGGAAGTGGACGGACAAGAACAAGTTATCCTGCGGGAAAGTCTGTAATATACGGCAAGCATTGTCAGTATATGGATAGCATATTTTCAGACAGGGCTTGCCTGTGAAATCAGGAAGTTTTACTGCCAGCCGCAGTGCAAGTAAAGACGGATTGAAGCGATAAGCCGCGGCGGTATAGGGACATATTCCTGATTTCAATAAAAGTAGTCGAATACTTAATAAAGGCAGCGAGCGATAGTTTGACGAAATGAATTGTTAAATGCCGCCGCAGAGTTATCTGGCAAAAAATTTTGTGATATACTATATTACACATAAAGCTATATGTTGCGGACACAGTGGTATACCTTGAAGGAAGGTGATACAATGCAAGGTCTTGTAGGACTTATCGTTGTCCCCTTCATTGCTTTTGCCGTTTATATGGCGTACGCCAAGTATCTGCGGTAAACGGCACCGGCAGCAGCCTGTTGGCTGCTGCTTTTTTATAAGCGTTCCCATGTGTTTAAAGCATGGGAACGTATTTTTTTTAAGTATTTGTTATTGCTTTTGCTGCCGTGTATACTGAAATCAATAGGATAACGTTATACAGAAAAACAAGAGACCTATTTATGACTTTACGGTGAAAAATTTGTCATGATGATAGTGAAGGCATGGCTTCTACGCGATGTAAGAAAAAAGTACCGGTTTATGGAGGAAAAATTATGAAAGGGCATCGTTTATTTATCTTTATATTAGCTGTCGGAGTATTCGGCATACTGAATACGGAAATGGGCGTCATCGGCCTGCTGCCGTACGTATCGGAATATTTCGGCGTCACTATTTCCCAAGCCGGCGCGTTGGTCAGCTTGTTTGCGCTGGTTGTCGCAGTGTCCGGGCCGGTCATGCCGCTGCTTATGTCGCGGTTTGACCGCAAGAAGACCATGGTTTTTATTTTGGCCGTCTTTATTGCCGGCAACGGTATATCTGCCGTGACGGATAACTTTGCTGTCTTGCTGGCGGCCCGCGTCATTCCCGCTTTTTTCCATCCGGTATACTGCGCGCTGGCTTTTTCGGCGGCAGCTGACGCCGTATCGCCGGAATATGCGCCGGATGCCGTGGGAAAAGTCATGGTCGGCGTTGCCGCCGGCATGGTGCTCGGCGTGCCTGTGAGCAATTTTCTTGCCGAGATGATGTCGCTTCAGGCGGCGTTTATCTTCTTTGCCGCCGTTACGGCCGCAGCCTTTGCAGCAACCATATTGTTCATTCCGGCCATGCCGGCGGGAACGAAAAAATCGTACGGCGAGCAACTGGGAATCCTGCGCCGTCCGGCTGTTTGGATGACTGTATTTTCCGTCATTTTTATGAACGGCGCTTTGTTTGGAGTATTTTCTTATCTTGCGGAATATCTCGGCGTCGTGACGGCATTGTCCGGAGGTGCGGTGAGCCTCTATTTGTTCGCTTACGGCTTGTCCAACAGTATGGGCAGTTTCTTGTCGGGGCGTCTGCTTATGCGGAATGACAAGATGACGGTTCAAGCGTTTCCATGGGTGCTGATGGCTTTGTATGCCTTGGTGTGGCTCGGCGGTTCGGCGGCGGCCGTCATGGCGATACTCGTCGTCGCATGGGGTTTTATCGGCGGCGTCAATGCCAGTTCGCAGCAGTACATCCTTTTTCAGGCAGCGCCGGAAGCGAAGGAATTTGCCAGCGGTATTTTTCTGACGGCGGCCAACATCGGTACTATGGCGGCGGCCGTACTCTGCGGCTGGTGCATTGATCAGTGGGGGATACGCGCTGTTCTTACCGGCGGCGAGGCCTTTGCGGCAATCAGCGTTCTATTCTTATGGCTGCGCGCCTTGGCGTTCCGGAACGAAGAACGGCAGACGGCCCCTGCCCGGTCTTAAGCGGAAAAAAGAAAGGAGATATGATGATGAACCGATGGAAGAAATTTACTTTTGCAGTCTGCCTCATGGCAGCTGTTTCGGCAGGAGCCGTGCCGGCAGACATACAAGCGGAAACAACAGTATCCAGGCAGGGTTTTTACGACGAATTGCAGCCGGTCCGGGAAATAAAACTGGGAGATATTACCGTGTATGCTTTTGATGAAAGCCCGCTGACACTGGAAAGCACCATTTTTCCGGACATTGAGGCATATCCGGACAGGCTGGCGCTCATGCCGGGAGGTGCCTGGCGTACGATTACGCGGACCTATCTCGTCCGTACCGGCGATAAACGTGTCCTTATCGACAGCGGCTGGGGGACGGAACGAGGCATTGACGGCCAGACGGTTCGCTGCCTGGAACGAAGCGGCGTCATGCCTGACGAGATAACCGATATTTTACTGACGCACATGGACGTAGACCACATTTCCGGTTTAATCAAGGACGGTAAGGCCGTGTATCCGTCCGCAGTGCTTCACGTTGCGCGGAAAGAGTACAACCGCTGGATCATGGACGGCGCCGACAGGGAAGCAGAATATATTTCCATTGCCAGGGAGGTGGCAAACGCTTATGCCGGACGGATTGCACTGTTTGATTACGGCGATGAAACGGCGCCGGGCATTACGGCGCGCGATGCTAACGGCCATACAGCCGGGCATACGTGTTATGAAATTGCATCAGGCGGCGCCGTTCTTGTCGTTGTCGGCGATATGATCCATGTCGGACCGGTGCAAATGCGGTATGCATCGTACAGCAGCCTATATGACGTTGATCCGGTTATGGCGGCGCAGACGAGGGAACGGATTTTAGATGCGTTGAGTAAGACGGACTATCTCGTAGCGGGCATGCATTTTCCCCAAATCGGCGTTGTTCGTAAACGGGCTGACGGCGGCTACGTCGTTGTTCCCAAGCAATAACTTCGGCATGACGTAAAAAGATCCTGAAGCAAGCGTGTCGTTTCAGGACCTTTGTTTATTGAGGAAGCTGCATTTGAAGAAATACATCCACGTGATGATAAATCCGACTCCCCAGCCGAACAGCATATTCCACCAAATCATACGGTAGCCGGCGGCAGGAATGTTCTGCAGGGCGTATGTGGAAATAACTCTGACCGCTAAAGCATTGCTGGCGATAAATGTAGAATATAACGCATGGTTTATTCCTTGAAACAACCCCAGGATGGGAAAATAGCCGGCGAAAAGAAGCAGGCAGACTGCGATGCACTGAATATGAGCAGTGCAGTATTCGGCTGCCTCGCGGCCCAAAGCGAAGGAGGCCGTAATTAGATCGGCGAATAGGAATGCGGCGGCGGCAGCGATGAAACCAACCAGCAGAGACATGACAATCGTATGTTTTGCTCCGGTGATTATGCGTGCCCAGTTTCCGGCGCCGGCGTTCTGTCCCGTATAGGTTCCCTGCATGATCATCAAGGCCGCTGCAGGGAGAGTCATGAGAACTTCTATTTTCTGGGCTGCGGCAAAAGATGCAGTCATGGCTTCGCCGTAGCTGTTGACGGCGCGCTGGAGAAAGACAAATCCCGCGGACACGGATAATTGCTGCAGCGCCATGGGAAAACCCTGCCGCAGCGTCATAGCCGTGAGTTTGCGGTGCGGAACAAATTCGGCCGGTTTCCATCGGAATAACGGGTATTTTTTCGTCATGTAGATACATGCGGCGGCGCAGGACACGGCTTGGGCGATGTCTGTCGCGGCCGCCGCCCCGACGACGCCCAGGCGGAAGACGCAGACGAACACGAGTGCCAGCGCGATGTTGACGACGCTGGCGATGAGCAGGAAATACAGCGTTGCTTTGCTGTCGCCGATGCCGCGGAGAATGGCGGCGACGATATTATATCCGAATTGAAAGACGATTCCAAGGGAATAAACCGTAAAGTACGTATCTGCCATAGGCATGAGGTTTTCCGGCGTGGCCAGGACGTACCGCAGGGCATAGGGGCTGATGAGAACGCCTGTGACTGAGGCGGCGGTTCCCATGGCAAGCATAGCCAGCAGAGCTGATAAAGCCAGCCGGCGCATGTCATCGGTATTTCCTGCGCCGAAGAGCTGCGAGATCAGGACGCAGGCGCCGGCAGAAAAGCCGGCGGCTATAGCTAGAAAGGCCATGATCAGGACGCCGCAGGCGCCGACGGCGGCTAAAGCCGTTTCGCCGGAAAAGTTGCCGACAATAATCGTATCGGCTGTATGGTAACATTGCTGAAGCAGTAAGCCCAGAAATATAGGTAAGGTGAAGGAGAGCATACCCTTCCATGGAGTTCCTGCAAGCAAGGCGTTTTTTGGCATAACCCTACCTCCGGAAAAACGGCAGCCGTTTGAAAAAAGGCGGCTGCCGTCGTGCTGTCAACTTAATAAATGATTTCGCTGTCTGTGCGGTCCTGGTACAGCTTCCAAAACAGGCCGGCGATCTTTTCCGGCATATATTTTTCAGAGCCGCCGATGAGTCCGCATACTTGAATAGAGCCGATGAATACGTTTTGTTCCTGCAGAACGGGATGCAGGGCCTGCACCATGGCGCGCAGCGCGGCCTTATCCATGGAAAGAGGAAGATAGGATGCATGGGGAGATAAAGCCAGTCCGCCGCCGGTGATAAGGACTGTGCCGTTTTTCCGGCTGAATTCTTCGCCGAGTGTCTGATTGATGCAGGTATATGCTCCCAGTACATCTATGGCGTACCGCTGGGCCATAATATCGGCCGTTACCGGGCCGGGAAGCTCTCCGTCGGCCGTTGTGATGCCGACATTGTAAAACAGGACGTCGGGGACGCCGAAAGTCCGGATCGCTTGATTCATGGCCGCCTCCAAAGAGGAAGTATCCGCGGCGTCGGCAACCTGTACGGCAGCGTCGATGCCTTCTTCTTTCATTTCACGGCAGTATGCTTCTAAATGGCCGGCACTGCGGCTCATCAGGACGATGCGGAAATCTTCTGCGGCAAACTTGCGGGCTACAGCGTTCCCCAATCCTTTGCCGGCGCCTACGATAAATATAGTTTTTTTCATTATAATGACTCCCTTCGCCAATAATGGCATGTATTTTTCTGTGCGGCATATTTGGATGACTGCGGCGACATTACCGCCGGGTTGCTCCGTTTTCTGATAATAGTATAATTATAGAGACATTGACAGAGAAGATAGGAAAGTATTAAAATGGCTTTCAGAAAATCTAAAAGCAGACAGATGGGGTACAGCCGGAAAACAGGCGATAGTGACGCTGATGAAAGAAAACGTCTTGCTGTGCGCCGCACGATAGAAACGGGAAGAACGACCTTGGTGCGGAAACTTGGTCTATATTCCGGCCATGTAGGGCAGTCACGGTCTGTGAATAAGGAGGTTTTCTTATGAATGAAAAAGCAGAAGTCTTCCAAGCTTATTTAAATGAAAGAAAAATTACTGCTTTTACTGTCGAAGAGGGTAAGGATAATGAGCTGCATGCCGTGGTTTTTCGTTCTCATGCGGACATCAGCGGCAGCCGACTGCCGGTAATGATTATTCTGGACGACAGCATTTACGGCATGATTCGGATTCTCGTCGCGCCGAAGGTCATGAACAGCGGAAATAAAAACGCCGTACTGGATCTGATGAACGGGTTTAATAAAAAATACAAGGCATTCAAATATTATGCTGACGATGCAGGCAATATTATCATGGATACGAGCGTCCTGTGCCGCGGCGGCAATGCCGACGGCAATATGATTTACGCTGTCCTCAACGTTATTATTCAGCACTTAAACGAATCGTATAAAGACATCATGAAAGTTCTTTGGCAGTAGAATTATTTGATGGCAGAAATCGTCTGATGAAGGAGAGAATATGATGAAAATAAAAGGTATAGCGCGCAGCGCCGTTTTCTGCGCCGTATTTGCCGCGGCGGCATCGGTTGGCTTGGCCGGCGATCAGGCCGGCAATCAGGATTATCTCAGCAAGGTAGATCCGGAGATCCGTCCGGCTGTTGAACGGTGCTGGGCAATGGATTTTGAACGGCCTGGCGTACTGGAGCAGTACCGGCATCGGGCAGAATCCCTTGTCGGTTCCGATACGCTGCCGAAAGACGATGCCGTGCAAGTTTACGACGTATATATTCCTAATGGGGATGAGTCGGCGCCGATGCGGCTGCGCGTGTACGCACCGAAAGAAGCGGAAGGAAAACTGGCCGGTATTTACTGGATTCACGGCGGCGGATTTCTTTTCGGCGTGCCGGAACAAGATGAAGGCCAGAGCATCCGTTTTGCCAAGGAAGCGGGCGCCGTCGTCGTATCGCCGGATTACCGCCTGACGCCGGAGCATCCTTATCCGGCGGCTCTTGACGATTCCTACGCCGGATTGAAGTGGTTTTTTGAAAATGCAGGATCTCTCGGCGTCGACAGCACACGGATTGCCATTGCCGGATCCAGCGCCGGCGGCAATCTCTGCGCGGCCACGGCGATTGTTGCCCGTGATAAAGGAGAAGTAGCTCCGGCATTTCAAATGCCTTTGTATCCGATGATTGACGACCGCTTCGGCACGCCGGCCAGCCATGAATCCATCGATCTGCGCGTGTGGAACAATACGGCAAATGCCTATGCATGGAAAGCGTACATCGGCGATGCCATGGGTACGGACCATGCGACGGCTTATATGGCGCCGGCTCGGGCGGAAGATCTGTCGGGGCTGCCGCCAGCGTATTCCTGTGTCGGCGATCTCGATCCGTTTCGCGACGATACGATTCAATACATGGCCCGGATGGCCCAGGCCGGTGTACCTGTAGAGTTTCATCTCTATTCCGGCGCGTATCATGCCTTTGAAGTGATTGCGCCGGATACGGATTATGCCAGACGCGCCGTCGATGAATACGTCCGTGTGCTGAAAGAAGCTCTTAATCCCTGACGGCACATAACACAGGCTGCAAAACCTGCCGCGGTGTCTACGGCTCTTTTACTTGACAAGGCGCACACAATCAGGTAAAATAATAGCTGTTGACGGGACGTGGCGCAGCTTGGTAGCGCGCTTCCTTGGGGTGGAAGAGGTCGCGAGTTCAAATCTCGCCGTTCCGACCAGAAAAAACTCCTTTGCGGCAGTATATGTTGCCGTGAAGGAGTTTTTATTTGTTTTCCGGGCGGCAGATAGATGACGGCAGGACAAATTGACTTAGCCGGTGGATTCATGTCGGGCGATATTTCCTGTTTTTGCCGCGCTTTATAATCTGATGAGAAAATTGTTTACGGAGGTAGTTTATGAGTATAATGGTCAGGGCGGCCGCCCTTTCTGATTTAGACGACATTGCGGCTATTGAACGCATTTGTTTTCCTGCGGCGGAAGCGGCGGCGAAAGAAAGTTTTCGCCAGCGCCTGGCTGCTTTTTCTCATTCGTTTCTCGTGGCAGAGAAGGATGGAAAACTCGTCGGTTTCATCAACGGCTGCGTGACGGTGCAAGAAGAGCTGACCGATGATTTATACGAATCTACGGCTCTTCACGACGACGGCGCTCCGAATGTCATGGTTTTCGGGCTGGACGTCGTGCCGGAAGAACAGCATCAAGGTATTGCCGCCGCCTTGATGAAGGCGTATATTGACGAGGCGGAAAAAAGAGGGAAAAAAAGCATTATTCTGACGTGCAAAGAACATCTTATTCCTTTTTACGAACAGTTCGGCTACGAATGCCGCGGCCGTTCCCGGTCGGTTCACGGCGGAGCCGTATGGTACGACATGGTTCTGCCGCTGGCCTGACGGATTGTGCAGCCTGCTCCTGCGGCAGGTTGTTTTTTTGTGCTGCTTGCGAATTCATGATACGGTTTATGGTATAATAGAAAAAAATATTGTTTGTCCATGAAGTGAGGAACCATATCATGAGGCCATTTGTCCATTTACATGTTCATACGCAGTATAGTTTGTTTGACGGATTGAGCCGTATTCCGGATATGGTGCGGAAGGCCAAGGAACTCAACATGCCTGCTGTGGCGATTACGGATCACGGCAATATGTACGGCGTCATTTATTTGTATAAAGAAGCGAAAAAACAAGGCATAAAGCCTATCATCGGCTGTGAAGTATACATGACGAAGGGGAGCCGGTTTGAAAAGAAAAACAAAGAACGGCTGTGCCATCTTATTTTGCTGGCTAAAGATCTGACAGGATATCATAATCTGGTTAAGATCGTTTCCAAAGGCTTCGTCGACGGGGAAAACAATTACCATCGTCCTCGGGTAGATTACGAGCTGCTGGAACAGCATCATGAAGGGCTTATTGCCATGAGCGCCTGTATAGAAGGCCATATTCAGCAGGATATTCTCAGCGGCAATGACGCCATGGCGCGGCAGACGCTGGAGCGGCTTACCGGAATTTTCGGGAAAGATGATTTTTATCTGGAAGTGCAGAATCATGGCCTGGCTGAAGAGAAAGTCGTTCGGACCGTCTTTAAGGAATGGGCGGAAGAATACGGCCTTAAGATTGCGGCGACAAATGATTTTCATTACCTGGAAAAAAGCGACGCGGCGGCGCAGGAAGTCAAGCTGTGCATTTCTACGGGCAGCACGTTGGATGATCCGGCTCATTTCCGCTTTGCAAACGATGAATTTTACATGAAAAGCGGCGACGAAATGGCGGAACTTTTTGCGGATATGCCGGAAGCTCTGGATACGACGCTGGAAATCGCCGAAAAGTGCAATCTGGAACTTTCTTTTAATGAACGCCATCTGCCGAAATTTCCCGTACCTGCCGGAGAAACGGACGAATCGTATTTGCGCAAGCTCTGCGAGGAAGCGTTGCCGACGCGGTACGACCCGGTGACGCCGCAGGTTCTGGAACGCATGAATTATGAGCTGGACGTTATCAGTAAAATGGGTTTTCCGTCGTACTTTCTTATCGTCTGGGACTATGTGAAATTTGCCCGGGATCACGACATTCCCGTCGGGCCGGGCCGCGGATCGGCGGCAGGATCTGTCGTGGCATACCTGCTGGGCATTACGGGACTTGATCCGCTGAAGTACAATCTGCTGTTTGAACGGTTTCTTAATCCCGAACGGGTTACCATGCCTGATATTGATATGGACTTCTGTTACGAAAACAGGAGCCGTATTATCGATTACGTCATGAAAAAGTACGGCAGGGAGCACGTAGCGCTCATCATTACTTTCGGAACGCTGGCGGCGCGGGCTGTCATGCGCGACGTCAGCCGCGTGCTTTCCATTCCCATTAACGAAGTCAACCGTTTTATGAAACTGGTGCCGACGGAACTGGGACTGACGATTGACCGGGCGCTGCAGGTCAGCAAAGAGTTCCGCGAAGAATATGAGACGAACAGCACGATACACCGCATGGTCGAGGTAAGCCGGGCTCTTGAGGGCATTGTGCGCCATTCGTCAACCCATGCTGCCGGCGTCGTCATTTCAGCCGCGCCGGTAGACGATTACGTGCCGATGCAGTATTCCCGCGAAGGATACTTGACGACGCAGTACGACAAAGATCTCGTTGAAGAACTGGGCCTGCTGAAAATGGATTTCCTGGGCCTGCGGACGCTGACCGTCATCGGCGACGCCGTTAAGCTCATCCGCAGCAGCCGCGGCATCGATATAGATATAAGCGCGATCCCTCTTGATGACGAGGCAACATGCCGCCTTTTGACAGAAGGTGATACGTCCGGCGTATTCCAGATGGAATCGTCAGGTATTACCGCGCTGGTCAAGGAATTGGCGCCCCGTCATTTCGAAGATATGATTCCCTTAGTGGCGCTCTATCGTCCGGGCCCGCTGGGCAGCGGCATGGTTGAAGATTTTATTAAAGGGAGTCACGGCAAAAAAGAAATCACCTACCTCCACCCGCTGCTGGAACCCATTTTGAAGGATACCTTCGGCGTCATTCTTTATCAGGAACAAGTTATGCAGATTGCCTCTGTCATGGGCGGCTTTTCCCTGGGACAGGCCGATTTGCTCCGCCGGGCCATGGGGAAAAAGAAAGAGTCCATCTTGAAGGCGCAGCGCGAAAATTTTCTTGCCGGTACGAGAAAAAACGGCATTTCCGATGATATTGCCGATAAAGTTTTTGATCTTATGCTGTATTTTGCCGGGTACGGGTTCAATAAATCGCATTCGGCGGCGTACGCCTATATTGCCTGGCAGACAGCTTATCTGAAAGCGCATTACCGCGCTGAATTCATGGCGGCGACGATGACGAGCTTCGTCAATGACATACGGAAAATCAGCTATTACATCGACGAGTGCCGCCGTCATGGCGTAGAAGTTCTGGCGCCTGACGTCAATGCCAGCGAATCTATGTTTTCCGTTGAGAACGGTGCGATACGCTTCGGCCTGTCCGCTGTCAAGAGCATGAGCGAAGCGTCTATTGCAGCTATCATAAAAAGCCGGCGCAGCGGAGGTCCCTTTGCGTCTATTGAGGATTTCTGCAGCCGTGTCGATTATCATATTGTCAATAAAAAGATTATTGAAAATTTAATTAAAGGCGGCGCCATGGATTCTTTCGGCCTGTACCGGTCGCAGCTTATGGCTGTTTTTGAGGCGGCTATGAGCATCGGCGCGCAGAAGCAGAAAGATGAAGCATCCGGACAGATGGGTCTCTTTGACGACGGAGACAGCCCTGTGCAGGCCTTGTCCTATCCGGATATTCCCGAATATCCGATGGAAATGCGTCTGGCCATGGAAAAAGAATTTGACGGGTTTTACTTCAGCGGGCATCCCTTGGGAAAATACGAGGACGTTATGAAAACGTTGTCGCCTATCTCTGTCCTTTATGACGAAGAAAACCGCCGGTACGACGGCAGGAAAATTTCCATCGGCGGACTGGTGACCGGCCTGCGGCAGGTCACTACAAAACGCAGCGAGCAGATGGCCGTTTTGACGGTAGAAGACTTTACCGGTTCCGTGCCTGTTGTCGTTTTCCCGAGAACGTACAGCGCCTGCATGAATGTCTGCGTCGTCGACATGGCCGTTTCTGTCGAAGGACGGGCCGATATTAATGATGATAGTGTTCAAATTATTGCCGAACATATCGTGCCGCTCGGCAAGTATGAACAGCCGTCCCGGCAAGTGACGATGGCTGCTGCAGCTCGCCGTGCCGGAGCGTTTTGGCAGCCTGGACAGGGATCGAAGTTATTTATCAAAATACCGGCTCATCTGGAGCGAAGCAATTTCAGCGACCATATTGCCGCTGTACTGGAACGGTATCACGGACCTGTAAAAGTATATTTTCACCTCGCCGGAAGCCGCCGGACTATTTTGACAGATTCTCGCTATTGGGTGGAAACGGACGATACGCTTCGGCAGGAGCTGGAGTCAATGCTGGACCCAGGTGCGGTTATACTGAAATAAGAAGCCGTATCAATTCCGGATAAAATGAGGACGTACAGAAGGGACGTATTCATAACAAATGCGAAAAATAAAAAGTATTTAAAAATAACCGTTGTTAATTAGCGAGGTTCATGGTATAATATAATCATACTAATGAATGACTCATTTATACCGATTACAGGGAGGGATTCTTATGGCCGTAAAAATATTGAAACAAGTTAAGCATATCATTTCCCATGTATATGAAGGCTTTGCCGCCTGCTCTACCGGCGGCTGCTGCGGCGTATCCCTGCCGAAAGCGGATCAGGATCAATTAAAACAGTGGAAAAAAGATATGAAGCTGAAAGGATAGAAAGACGATTGCCTCATATGACAGAATGCATTCTGTCATATGAGGTTTTTTATTTTGCGTCAGAGCCGTACGGAAGCAGGTCTGCCGATAAAAATAACACTTTTTTGCCGTATTTGACGAAAAATATTATTTTTTGGTATCATTTTATTAATTAGCTTAGAGCGATACTAAGTGTGTAGTATAATTAGTTCAGTTAAAATCGTAGGTTAAAAATGTCAATAAGCAGTTCCGTAATGTCGGTGGGTTGTTTTCTGATTATTTATTATTTTATGCAGGCGGAAAAGCTGCGGCGGTTTGCAGTTCATGAGCGCAAATGAGAGCAGGAATGCGTAAAGAAAACGCATTTCCGCACGGCTGATGCAGACGGTATATCAGGCAGACGGATTCGTGAAAACTAAGATGCCTGTTAAGCCGCGGCACTTTTCTGGAAATAGTTAAAAAGCATGTGATATGTTTCTCAAAAGAGAAGGGATAACGTCGTCATTATTTTAGTCATTTTGCAGAAGGGATGAAGCAGCATGGCCATTTCGGTAATGAAAGATGATCGCATGAAAAAAGTTGTCAATAGCATTATGCATGATTATACAACCGCAACGGGAATTGCCTGCGTATTTATCGACGTCAAGGGAAAAATGCAGTCGTCGAAATATAATTTTACCGGATTCTGCGAATTTATGCGCAGCGTTTCCGGTTTTAATGTAAAATGCGCGCAATGTGACCTTTACGGCGGCTTGGGGTCGCTGAAAAATCAGCAATGCTGCCCGTACCGCTGCCATGCAGGACTGGTTGATTTTGCCGTTCCTATCGTATGGGACGACCAGGTCAACGGATTTATTGTAGCCGGTCAGATGGCGTCTTTTGACGCGCCCATTCCTTATGCGCAGGAACGAACGCTGCTGGAAGAAGGAAGCTATGCCTATAAATATCTGCATACCGTTCCGCAGTACACGTATGATGAAATTATGAGCGCCTCACGGGTGCTTCATATATTGTCTACCAGTTATTTTCCTTATGATGCGAAGAAGCTCGACGTAATGCATGTGCTGGATTCCGACAGTCCGAGTATTCCCGAACCTGCCAGCGTCAGCAGGCCGGAAATACGCAAGACTCTCGAATATATCCGGCGGAATTTAAGCGGAAATTTAACGCTGCGGATTATCAGCGAGGAAGTTTTTTTGAGCGAATCGTATTTGTCGAAATTGTTTAAACAGGAAATGGGCATGAATCTGATGGAATACATCAATTTGTGCCGCGTCGGCGAAGCAGAGCAAATACTGCGTTCGTCACGGCTGCCGGTTGACGTGGTAGGCCGGCAGGTAGGATATCGGCGTCCCAGTTATTTTTGCAAGATATTTAAGAAATTTACCGGTACGACGCCTCATGTATACCGCAAAAAATATGAAGAACGCTGAACAGCGTTAAGGAGTTGAATGAATTATGATATATACTCGTGCCGCATATATGACTTCGGAAGCCGTGACGGAAGGGCATCCTGATAAATTGTGCGATCAGATTTCCGATGCCATTCTTGATGCGTACCTGCAGCAGGACGCCATGTCTCATGTAGCTGTAGAATCCTTTGCATCAGGAAATGTCCTGACGATTGCCGGCGAAGTGTCGTCGTCGGGAACTGTCGACGTGCCGGCCGAAGCGCGGAAAGTTATCAGGGAAATTGGGTATACCGATGCGGCGCTGGGCTTTTCGGCCGACGAGTGCCTTATCTTTACGAATGTTCATCAGCAGTCCTCGGACATCCGCCAGGGCGTAGCCAAAGAAGAAGGCGCTCTCGGCAGCGGTGACCAGGGCGTTATGTACGGATATGCAACGAATGAAACACCTAATTTTATGCCTATTACGGTAAATTTGGCGCAGGGGCTGGTCCGCCGCCTCGATGAAGTCCGCCATGAGACGGAATTAGGCCGCATTCTGCGGCCGGACGGCAAGTCGCAGGTTACGATGCGTTTCGACGAGAAGGGAAAACCGGTAGCCCTGCACAGTGTTATCGTATCGGCGCAGCATGCTGAAGACGTTTCACAGGAAGTTCTCCGCCAGATCATCCGCAGCGTCGTCATCGAACCTGTCTGCGGGCCGTGGCTGACTGCCGGGACCAGTTTTCGCATCAACCAGACGGGCCGGTTTGTCATCGGAGGGCCTGTGGGCGATACGGGGCTGACGGGCCGCAAGATTATGGTTGATACGTACGGCACGCTGGCCCGCCACGGCGGCGGCGCTTTTTCCGGAAAAGACGGGACGAAAGTAGACCGCAGCGCGGCGTATATGGCACGGTATGTCGCTAAAAATATCGTTGCCGCCGGTTTATGCGATCGCTGCGAAGTAGCGCTGGCCTATGCCATCAGCGGCATTTATCCGGAAGCCGTGCAGATTAATACGTTCGGAACGGAACATGTTCCGGCAGCTGATATTGACGCCGCGGTAAAACGCGTATTTTCCTTTACCGTATCCGACATGATCCGTGTTCTGGATCTGCGCCGCCCGCAGTTCCGAAAAACGGCGGTATATGGTCATTTCGGCCGGGAAAACGAAGGCTTTGCCTGGGAACGGACTGATAAGGCGGCGGAGCTTCGACGTGCCGCAAGGACGTAGTGTTTGACGGCAATACATGGAATATATTCATCATTATGCAAGCGGGTAAAGAATCAATTCGTTTCTTTGCCTGCTTGTTTTTTTTGAAGAAAAAAGAAGTTTGATAATCGCAAAATAGTGATATTTTTCGTGTAAACGCAAAATTTTGTTGCATTATATAATGCTATAATAAACCAGAAACATTGAATTGCAGATATGTTATACCTTTCTCGGTTTAATGGCTATGTTAGTGAAATTAATTACATAAGGAGGTTTTAGTCTATGGATGTATTAGCAAGAGGATTTTCGCAACCGACTGAACGAATCAAAGCGTTGAAAAACGCGATTTATGACGCTACGCCGACTGTAGAAGCGGACCGTGCCGAACTGGTAACCGCTTCTTATAAAGAAACGGAAGGATTGCCGATTATTGTTCGCCGGGCAAAAGCGGTTGAAAAGATTTTGACGGAAATTCCTATTGTTATCCGCGACAATGAATTGATTGCCGGTTCTTTGACGGTCAGCGTCCACGGCTGCCAGATTTATCCGGAATTTTCGTTTGATTGGGTAGAAAAAGAATTTGATACGATGGCTACACGTATGGCCGATCCTTTTGAAATTCCGAAAGAAACGGCAAAACGGCTCCATGATGCATTCTTATACTGGCCCGGAAAGACGACGAGCGAACTGGCAACGTCATATATGTCGAAAGAATGCCTTGATGCGCAGGCAAACGGCGTATTTACCGTAGGAAACTATTTCTTCAACGGCGTAGGCCATGTGTGCGCCAATTACGGTAAGGTTCTGGAGAAAGGCTATAAGGGCATTATTGAAGAAGCCGAAGCTGCGAAAGCTGCTTTGAGCGGAAGAGATCCGGAAGATATTAAAAAGGCTAATTTCTACGACGCTATTATTATTACTTACAAAGCTGCTATCGTATATGCTCATCGGTATGCCGACTTGTGCGACAAGCTGGCTGCGAGCGAAGCGAATCCTGTCCGCAAGGCCGAACTGCTCCAGATGGCTGCGAACTGCCGCCGTGTTCCGGAAAATCCGGCGACCAACTGGTGGGAAGCGCTGCAGGCATTTTGGTTCGTACAGCTGATCCTTCAGCTTGAATCGAACGGGCACTCCATTTCGCCGGGCCGCTTTGACCAGTACATGTATCCGTATCTGCAGGCGGATACGACGATCAGCAAAGATTTCGCGCAGGAACTTCTCGACAACGTTTGGGTTAAATTCAACGACTTGAATAAAACGCGCGACGACGTATCGGACCAGGCGTTTGCCGGATATGCTATCTTCCAGAATATCCAGTGCGGCGGCCAGACAGAAGACGGCATCGACGCGACGAATCCGCTGTCGTACATGATGATCGACGCGGCGGCTCATGTTGCGATGGCAGCCCCGTCCTTCTCCATCCGTTACTGGAACAAGACGCCGGATGAATTTTTATATCGCGCATGCGAACTCGTCCGCTTGGGATACGGCTATCCTGCCATGTATAATGATGAAGTTATCATTCCCGCTATGATGAACCGCGGCATTCCGCTGAAAGATGCCCGTCAGTACTGCATCATCGGATGCGTGGAACCGCAGGTTCCGCATAAGACGGAAGGCTGGCACGACGCAGCGTTCTTTAATATTGCCAAAGTTCTCGATATTACGCTGCATAACGGCCGCTGCGGCAAGCTTCAATTAGGACCTAAGACCGGCGAAATGAAAGACTTCAAGAATCTCGGCGACGTCATGGAAGCTTACAAGAAACAGATGGAATACTTCGTTAAACTCTTGGTAGAAGCTGACAACTGCGTTGATTATGCGCATATGGAACGGGCACCTCTTCCGTATCTGTCCGCGCTGGTCGAAGACTGCATCGGCCGCGGTAAATCCGTTCAGGAAGGCGGCGCTATTTACAACTTCACCGGTCCGCAGGCATTCGGCGTAGCCGACAACGGCGACTCCCTTGCAGCTATTCAGAAACACGTCTTCGAAAAAGGCGAAGTTACGATGGAAGAACTGTATGAAGCGATGAACCACAACTTCGGTTATCCCGATCCGACAGGAAAGATCGCGCAGTGGTACTGCGACAGCCCTGCGGCTTCCAGCGATTCCTTGGCCGGCATGAGCGAACAGCAGGTTTACGAAGCAGTAAAACGCATTCTCAGCGCCAAAGGAAGCATCGATATCAACCAGCTGCAGAAAGATCTGCAAAGCACGGCAGGCACGCCGTCCAGCTGCAGCAGCGGCGATACTGCGAAGTATCAGAAGATCAAGAGCATTATGGAAGATACAACCTGGTTCGGCAACGACGATGATTTCGTTGATTTGCTGGCCCGCGAAGCAGGTCAGATCTACGCCCGCGAAGTAGAAAAATACATGAATCCGCGCGGCGGTCAGTTCCAGGCCGGCTGCTACCCCGTATCGGCGAACGTATTGTTCGGGAAAGACGTATCGGCTCTTCCGGACGGCCGTCTTGCATGGACTCCGCTGGCCGACGGCGTATCCCCGCGTGCCGGCTGCGATACCCACGGCCCGACAGCTGCGGCTATGTCCGTTGCTAAACTTGAACATGAAACGTTCTCCAACGGCACGCTGTACAATCAGAAATTCAGCCCGTCTGCTCTTGCCGGCGATGAAGGCTTAAAACGCTTTGCCGCTATGTGCCGCGCATATTTTGAAAATAAAGGTATGCATGTACAGTTCAACGTTATCGACAAAGCAACGCTTGTAGAAGCGCAGAAACATCCGGAACAGCATAAGGACTTGGTTGTCCGCGTTGCCGGGTACAGTGCTCAGTTC
The DNA here is from genome assembly GCA_964507845.1 of uncultured Megasphaera sp. GTDB lineage: Bacteria > Bacillota > Negativicutes > Veillonellales > Megasphaeraceae > Megasphaera. Next base: position 48,938 of record CAZDQW010000008.1, on the reverse strand, counting down.
ATTTCGCTGGCTAAAGAAGTACAGGACAATATTATCAACAGAACCGAGCATACGTTTTAATTCCGCGACGGAAATACGTATCAACTCGGGAGGGGAAACATCGTGAGTGCAGTATCGATCAATTACGAACAGGAAGGCAGTATTTTCGATATCCAGCGTTTTTCGCTGAATGACGGACCGGGAATCCGCACGATTGTCTTCCTGAAAGGATGCCCCCTGACATGCTGGTGGTGCAGTAATCCCGAATCACAGCGCCGCCGCCCCGTAGTAATGCATGATGCAAGTGTCTGCGTCGGCTGCCGGCTGTGCGAACAAGCTTGCCGGCACCGCGCCGTCACGTTTACTGATGATGGGACGAGATTATTCTCCTATGACAAATGTATGGGCAGCGGCGACTGCGCCGCTGTCTGCCCTACGGGCGCTCTGGTCATGAAAGGCAATACGATTAATGTTCGCGCGCTCATTGATATTCTCAAGCGCGACCGTTCCTTTTTCCGCCATTCCGGCGGCGGCGTTACATTATCGGGCGGGGATCCGCTGATACAGCCGGATTTTGCACGGGAATTATTGAAAGCCTGCAAAGCCCAGGGATGGAATACGGCAATTGAAACGGAAGGCTGTGCGGACCCTAGCGTTGTCTTGGAAACGATTCAGTATATAGATCACATTCTTCTGGACATTAAGCATATGGATCCGGAAAAACATCGTCTGTTTACCGGGGTATCCAACGAATTAATAATAAGCAATGCAAAAAAAATTGCGGCATTCTCGCCGCTGACGATTCGCGTTCCCGTTATTCCGAAATTTAACCATTCGGAAAAAGAAATAGGCGATATTGCCCGCTTTGCCGCCTCTCTGGCAAATGTTACGTGCGTGCATCTGCTGCCGTATCATTCGCTGGGAGAAAACAAATACAGGATGATGGGGCTCGAATATAAGATGAACCGTCTCAGCGTCGATTCGCTGGGCAATAAAGATCTGGAAGTTTATCGGCCTATTGTGGAACAAGCCGGTGTGCGGTGCCGCATAGGCGATGAAGACATATAAAGGAGGGGCATTATGGATCAGGAATTGTTAGAAAAAGTAATGAATAAAGTTAAAGCTGAACTGAATGCAAATGCGGCTTCGTCCGACAGCCATCCGTGCCAGTCGCCGGCTGCCGGAATCGGCCGGACTGAATTTGTCGGCACTGCCATAGGCGATACGATTGGGTTGGTTATCGCCAGCGTCGACCCCATGCTGCAGGAAGCTATGAAGTTGGGAAAATTCCGCTCTATCGGCATTATCGGCGGCCGTACAGGCGCAGGCCCGCAGATCATGGCGGTTGACGACGCCGTTAAGGCTACGAACACGGAAGTAATTTCCGTTGAATTGCCGCGTGATACGAAAGACGGAGCCGGCCATGGTTCCCTGATCATCATCGGAGCCGAAGACGTATCCGACGCACGCCGTGCTGTTGAAACGGCGCTGCAGGCTTTGCCGAAGTATTTCGGTGATGTGTACGGCAACGAAGCGGGCCATTTGGAATTCCAGTATTCGGCCCGGGCAAGCTACTGCTTGGAAAAAGCGTTGAATGCGAAATTTGGCAAAGCGTTCGGCATGACCTGCGCCGGCCCTGCGGCTATCGGCGTTGTACTGGCTGATACGGCCGTTAAAGCAGCCAACGTAGAAGTTGTCGCTTATTCGTCTCCGGGCAACGGCGGAACAAGCTATTCCAACGAAGTCATCTTGTGCTTCAGCGGTGATTCCGGCGCCGTCCGCCAGGCTGTCAAGACGGCTATTGAAGTCGGCAAAAAATTGCTTGGCGCTCTTGGGTCGGAACCGAAGTCGACGACGACTCCGTATATTTAAGCATAAAAGACAGACATTATTTGACACACTATAAATAAACAAGTACATGGAGGGCATGAACATGACAAACGAAGCATTAGGTATGGTGGAAACAAAAGGATTAGTAGGCTCCATTGAAGCAGCTGATGCGATGGTAAAAGCTGCTAACGTTACGCTTATCGGCTATGAAAAAATCGGCTCCGGCTTGGTAACCGTCATGGTTCGCGGCGACGTAGGCGCTGTTAAAGCTGCCGTTGACGCCGGCGCAGCTTCGGCGAAAATTGTCGGAGAAGTCGTATCCGTACACGTTATTCCCCGTCCTCATACGGATGTTGAAAAGATTCTTCCCCATTTAGATTAATGAGGTGACGTGGTGGATATCAATGGAAAAGATCTGCAGGCCTTGATTTGCCGGGCTGTTCGCCAGGTATTGGAAGAAGAGGCGGCAAGGCAGATAAAACGCCGGATATACGTCGTTTTTGCCGATTCCTTTGATGGTCCCAACGAAGTTTTTTTGCAGGAGTTGCCGGAAAAGGACGAAGTTGTTTTCGTCGTCCCCGACGACTGGTCCCCGGCAGTGCGGAAACAAATGAAAAAATACGCTCCCGCCTGCCGGATACTGGATTATACGGTGTCGGCGGACCTTCCGCTGGAAGGTTCGCTGACTATCTATCCGGCCGCATCGCGGACATTTGCCGCCAAAGCGGCGTTATGCATTGCCGATACCTTTCCCCTGCAGTGGCTGGAACGGTGCTTGTCCGAAGGCGCTGCCGTCCATCTCATGCTGTCGGGATTGCAGCAGTTCAGCGGCAAAGAACAGCCGTGTTATGTGGAACAAATTTTATCGTATTACCGCCGGCTGTTGCAGTACGGCATTTCCATCGGAGACTTTCCGGAAGCGGAAGAATCGCCGGTGCAGGCGGCGGAGCCGATCCGGACCGTCAGAGGCCGTATTATTACGGCAGGCGATATTGATGCGTTCGGAAGCGGAACTGTTATCTCCATAGAAGCAGGCGCTATCGTTACGGCTTATGCGCAGGAGGCGGCGGAACGGAAGAACATTCGCTTTATAACAACATAAAGGCAGGGAAAACAAATGGATAAAGCATTGGGACTGTTGGAAGTCAGAGGCTTGAGCTGTGCCGTGGAAGCGGCCGATGCCATGGTGAAAGCGGCGGATGTGACGTTGGTGGAATTGGAAACGGCTCGCGGGAACGGTATGATGACGATTAAAGTTACCGGCAATGTAAGTGCCGTCTCTGCTTCCATAGAAAGCGGGAAAGCTGTTGCCGCAATGTTTGGCGCTCTCGTATCTGCCGACGTCATTGCCCGACCTGCCAAGGACATAGGCAAGGTATTTCTGCAGGACGGACAAAAAGAACGCCCTGTTTTTTTTAGAGAAAAACAGCTTGAGGAAGTAAAAGAGGAATCCGATGCCGGAACGGAAGAAACAGCGCTTGCAGCGGAACCACCGACGGAGTCGGCGGAAACGGTGCAAGATGATGGACCGGCGGAAACGCAAGAGTTTTCCGCACCGGTATTGGAAGAAACACAAACCGTTGAAGCAGCTGCGGAAGTGCCGGAGCTGACGGAACAGAAACAAACGGCAGTCGCGGGAAAAGCAAAACAAAAACACCGGCAGCGCCGCGCGAGGGAAAGCAAGAAAAGCCAGGCTTATGCGGAACCGCAGCCGGCGCCGAGCGAAGAGCTGATAGAAGAAAATACATGACAGGAATCGCAAGAATTCCGGACATAAAATAGAAGGTATGACTTATGAAAATAGCAAAAGTGACAGGTTCTGTCGTATCGACGAAAAAAGAAGAAGGATTAGTAGGTTGCAAGCTGATGATCGTACAATTTCAATCCAGCCAGGGCACGGCATGCGGTGAAGAAGCAGTTGCCGTCGACTACGTCGGTGCCGGCGTGGGAGAGCTTGTGCTGGTTGCTTCCGGTTCTGCCACGCGTACGCGCGGCGCCAACAGCGGCAAGCCTGTCGACTTGGCTATTGTAGGGATCATCGACTATGTAAATTAGCGGGCTCGATGAGCTCCTGTACGATACAACGGCGCAGCAGCAAATAGGAAAGGAGGCGATCCGCGGCTTATGAATCAAGAGGAAATCATACAATGTATTATAAAAAAGGTAATGAATGAGATCCGGTATTATGAGGGGTATAAAATCAAAGTCGGCGTATCCAACCGTCATGTACACGTTACTCGCGCCGATTTGGATGTGTTATACGGCAAGGGGTATGCCTTGACGAAAAAAAGCGATTTAGGCCAGCCGGGGCAGTTTGCGGCTAAAGAAACGGTTACGATTCAAGGACCTAAAGGGGAATTTAAAAATGTCCGCATTTTAGGGCCTGTCCGTCCCGAAAGCCAGGTGGAAATCAGCAAGACCGACAGTTTCCGCCTGGGAATCAAAGCACCCATCGCCTTATCGGGACATCTGGAAGGAACGCCGGGAATCAAACTGATCGGCCCGCGCGGCGTCGTGGAGCTGTCGCAAGGCGTTATCATTGCCAAACGGCATATTCATATGACGCCGGCTCAGGCAGCGGAGCGGAATCTGCGAGACGGGCAGATTGTCAGCGTCAAAACGTTCGGCGAACGGGAAGGGGTAATGGGCGACGTGGTTATTCGCGTGTCAGAAGCGTCGGGTCTTGAAATACACGTCGATGTCGACGAAGCCAACGCCTGCTCCCTGAACAATAAGGACTACGTCATGATTTTACCGGCGTCATAAAAGGAGAAAAAACGATGTTATTGGAAAATCAGGTACTGTCCGAATTTGCATCGTTAGTGGAAAGCGGCGGCGTTCGTCCTTTTTCCGGCCCCTTGAAAGTGGGCGTTGATTTGGGCACGGCCAATATCGTCGTCGCTGTTGTAGACAGTGAAAACAGACCGGTTGCCGGCATGACGACGCCGTCCCGCGTGGTGCGCGACGGGATCGTCGTCGACTATGTAGGCGCCGTGCGCATTGTACGGGAAATGAAAGCTTCGCTGGAATCTAAATTAGGCGTTCCGCTGACGAAGGCGGCGACGGCTATTCCGCCGGGAATTATCGAGGGGAACGTGCGGTGCATCGCCAACTGCGTCGAAGGCGCTGATTTTGAAGTAACTAATATCGTTGACGAGCCTACGGCGGCAGCAACGATTCTCGGCGTCTCAGACGGCGCCGTTGTCGATGTCGGCGGCGGCACGACGGGTATCAGCATTATCAAAAACGGAGCCGTTGCCTTTACGGCCGATGAAGCGACAGGGGGAACGCATATGTCGCTCGTGCTGTCAGGCTATTACGGCATACCGTTTGAGGATGCCGAAACAATAAAAAAAGATCAGGCCAGAGAAGGAGATGTATTTCCTATTGTCAAGCCTGTCGTAGAAAAAATGGCCTCCATTGTCCAGCGGTTTATTACCGGCCGGGATGTGGCGGACATCTACGTAGTAGGCGGGGCTTGCTGTTTTACGGAATTTGAGTCCGTATTTGAAAAAATACTGCACGTTCCGACGTGGAAGCCTAACGACTGCTTGTTCGTTACGCCCTTGGGGATTGCAGTCAGTTGCAAAGAGGAGGTCATGGCATGAATACAAAAATAGATCCGGAAGTTTTGCGGCAGTTAGTTGCCCAAGCTGTACAGCAGCTGAAAACGGAAGGTACGGCGGCTGCTGAGACGGAGGCGGCAGTAGCGGATGAATACGGTGTTTTTACCAATATGGAAGATGCTATAAATGCATCTGTCAAAGCACAGCAAACGCTGCTGTTCCAATCGCCGCAACAGAGAAAAATGTGGGCCGATGTCATTCGGGAAACGTGCCTGAAAGATGACAACATAAAGCTCATGTCGCGGATGGCCGTGGAAGAAACGGGCCTCGGCCGGTATGAAGATAAAATTACGAAAAATACGATAGCGGCCAAATACACGCCGGGCATTGAAGATCTGCGCACCGATGCGCGGACAGGCCAACACGGCATTACGTTGTTTGAATACTGCCCCTTCGGCGTCATCGGTTCCATTACACCGACGACGAATCCGACGGAAACGATTATTAACAACAGTATCTGCATGATTTCCGGCGGCAATACCGTTGTTTTCAGTCCTCATCCGCGGGCGAAGAAGACGTCTGTATTTCTGATACAGCTGCTTAACAAAGCGCTTCAGGAAGCGGGAGCGCCCCCGAATATGATTACGATGGTCCGCGAACCGTCTATTGAAGCGACGGATGCAATGATAAGCAATCCGAACGTGCGTCTGCTCGTGGCAACGGGAGGACCTGGCATCGTGCAGAAAGTATTGTCATCCGGGAAAAAAGCTATCGGCGCCGGTCCGGGAAATCCGCCTGTCGTCGTTGACGAAACGGCTAACATCGAACAAGCCGCCATCGATATCATCAATGGATGCTCCTTTGACAACAATGTGCCGTGCATTGCGGAAAAAGAAGTATTTGCCGTCGATTCGATTTTTGATTACTTAGTTATCAATATGAAAGGCGCCGGCGCTTATGAAGTAAAAGATCCGGTTCTGATCGAAAAGCTGTGGAAGCTCGTATCTGATGAAAAAGGAACAGGTCCGAAAGTTGAATTTGTCGGCAAATCGGCTCAGTACATTTTGAGCAAAGTAGGCATTTATGTTGAAGATACGAAGAAGGTCATTATCATGGAAGTAGATAAAGATCATCCCTTTGTTCAATGCGAAATGCTCATGCCGATTCTCCCGCTGGTACGCTGCGACAATGTTGACCAGGCTATTGAATGGGCCCATGAAGCGGAACATGGAAACCGCCACAGCGCTATGATGCATTCAACAAACCTAGTCAAATTGAGTAAGATGGCTAAACTCATGGAAACGACGATTTTTGTGAAAAACGGTCCGTCGTATACAGCTTTCGGCATCGGCGGAGAAGGATACACCACGTTTACGATTGCCGGGCCGACCGGTGAAGGACTGACCAGTCCCAAATCATTCTGCCGGCTCCGTGAATGCGTCCTGAAGGACATGTTCAACATTCGCTGACGGGAGGTGGCAGGATGTATATAAGCCAAATCGCGACTAAAATCGTTTCGGGAGATCAGGCGCTGGAATTTCTGCGTAATTACGAAAACGAGAAGATCTTTGTCGTCTGCGATGCCTTTCTTAGCAAAGGCGGAATGCTTGATTTGATCATGCCGTATATACAAGACCGCAACGATGTGATGGTTTTTGATGACATCACGCCGGATCCGACCCTTGACGTTATTGCCGGAGGCGTGTTGGCGGCAGCTAAATTTTCGCCTACCGTGCTGATTGGCTTCGGCGGAGGCGCGGCTATTGATACGGCCAAAGGCATCGTGTACGTCGCTGTCGGCGACGGCGTGCTGAAAACGAAGCCCGTATTTGTCGCTATTCCCACGACGAGCGGCACCGGCTCGGAAATGACGGCCTTTACTGTCCTGACGGACGTGGGAGAACAGAAAAAGATAGCGATTATCGACGACATCATGTGTGCCGACGTGGCCATACTCGATGCGAAGCTGACGGTGTCGGTGCCGCCGTCGGTCACGGCCAATACGGGATTTGACGTTATCACGCACAGTATGGAAGCGTATGTTGCCAAAGGTGCTACGGACTTTACGGACGCCATGGCGGTCCAGTCTCTGGAACTTGCCATTGATGCACTGCCGAGATGTTACCATTACGGCGCCAATATGAAGGCGCGCCAAGACATGATGTCGGCGTCAAATCTTGCCGGTATTGCGTTTAATTTGGGCGGTTTGGGGCTGGTACACAGCATGGCTCATCAGCTCGGCGGCATGTTCCATGTGCCTCACGGTCTTGCGTGCGCCATTTTCCTGCCCATCGGCATAGCCTATAACAGCACTTGCCCGGAAACGGCGGATAAGTATGCCCGTCTTGCCTACAAACTTGGTATCGTGCCTCGTTCGGTCGGAACTGATATTGCGGCGCGCGCCCTGCCGGCCCTGTTCAGTGCATTTATGTCCGATATGAGCATGCCGAAGCGGGTTGGAGAACTGACGCCGGCTGTATCGCGGGCCGATTATGAAGCTGCGGTGGAAATGATGGCGGCAAACGCGCTGGAAGACCGGTGCCTGGCGCAGACGCCGGTTCCGGTGACGAAAGAAATCTTTATAGATTTATTCAAGCAAGCATATTAAGGTACGATCTTAGAAAGAAGGTGGCTGTCTATGGATAATTTGATCGGTGAATTTTTTGGCACAATGGTGCTTCTTTCCTTTGGCTGCGGCGTAGGCGCGTGCAGTACGCTGGGGAAATCATACGGACAAAACAGCGGCTGGATAAGCATTACCGCCGCATGGGGTTTTGCCGTCGTCATGGGCGTCTTTACGGCGACGACGCTGGGCGCGCCGCAGGGCGATTTAAACCCGGCCGTTACGCTGGCCAAGACGCTGGTTGGAATTTATACGTTTGACCAATTTATTGCAACGTCCCTGGTGCAGATTGCCGGCGGTATCTGCGGCGCCGTTATCGTGTGGCTGGCCTATCTGCCTCACTGGGATGAAACGAAAGATCCTGCGGCAAAACGCGGCATCTTCTGCACGGCTCCGGCTATTCGTTCGTATAAGCACAATTTCTTGAGCGAAGTTATTGCAGCATTCTTTTTAGTATTTGTCATCTGGATGATTTTCTCCAAGCAAGTCGGCGCTATTCCGCCGGGTCTGGGACCTTATATCGTCGGCATCCTTATCTGGGCGATAGGCCTGAGCTTCGGCGGGCCGACAGGGTATGCTATTAACCCTGCCCGGGATTTGGGACCGCGCATTGCCCATGCAATCCTGCCGATTCCCGGCAAAGGCGATTCGGACTGGGGATATGCCTGGATTCCTGTTGTCGCGCCGTTGGCCGGTGCTGTACTGGCTTATGCCGTGGCAAGCTGCCTTTCTATATTTTAACATTACTACCTGACGTATCAGCCGGCCGGCATCTTTTGCCGGTTCGCATGCAAAATATGTAATAAGCCATATAAGCAAACGGAGCGACAGAGCGTTTTACCGCCGGCGCTCCGTTTTTGTTTAGTGACGGAGCTTTTGGATCAGACCGGCATTCCTCATGTCGTTTACGAGCCGATCAAATCGAATCCGATGATAAAAATCGTGCAGGACGGCGTGAAATTCTGCAAGCGCTATGAAGCGTCTTGGCGACTGCCGGCGGCGGAGCTATGGATATCTGCAAGGCTATCGGCATTATTTTGACGAATCAGGAATGCAAACAAAAGACCTCTCACGGATTTTCGTCCGAAGAGAGGTCTTTTGTTTTTTATTTTTCTGCGTTCAGCGAGCTGTTGATGCGCACGCCTTGAAGGAAAGGCATTACCGGTTTTGCTGTCGTGCTTACTGTCTCACGGATGCCTTCAAACGTCGTCGTCAGCATAAGCTTCAGCCTGTTTGTTTGGTTGACGGAGCTGGCGCCGGGGTCGTAATCAATGGCGACGATATTCGTGTCGGGAAAAGCAGCCTTGAGGGCTTTAATCATACCTTTGCCTGTCACGTGGTTCGGCAGGCAGGCCCAGGGCTGGAGGCAGACGATATTTTTGGCGCCCCGCTTGATCAGGTCGATCATATCGCCGGTCAGGAACCATCCTTCGCCGGCGACATGTCCTAAGGACAGGTATTCCTTAGCTTCGTCGGCAATATCGTATATGGATGCGACCGGATCGAAGTGGCGGCTTCTGGCGACAGCGTCGCAGTAAGGCTTGCGGTACCACTCGAGAAGCTTGACCATGGATTTGCTGGCCAGTGAGGACAGCCGGGTGCCGGATAAGTATTTTTGGCTGAATTGGTCGTCAAGCAGTCCATAGAGAAAGAAATCGGTCAGGCCGGATGCGATAATTTCACCGCCTTCTTCTTCGATCATGCGGACGATATGGTTGTTGGCGATAGGGTGGAACTTGACGTATATTTCGCCGACCAGACCGATGCGCGGTTTTGGTTTGCTGTGCATGTCGATGCGGTCGAATTCGTCGATGAGGCTGCGGATGTTTTTCTTAAAGGTAGCTATGTCGGCCTTTATCAGGTCGGCGCTGCATTTAGCCTGCCATTTTCTGAACAAAGCTTCAGCCGTTCCCTTGACTTTTTCGTAAGGCCGCGTGCGGTACAGAACCTGCTGGAGGGCGTCTCCGTATACCATGGCCATGACAAGACGGTGCCAGAAGCCGATGTGCGGCGTAAAACCGGGCTGTTTGTTCAGGCCTTTCGTATTCAGGGAAATGATGGATACGTCGGACATATTCGCGTCAGCCAACGCTTTGCGGATCATGCCGATGTAGTTCGTCGCCCGGCAGCAGCCGCCGGTCTGGGAAATGATGACGGACGTGTGCTTGAGATCGTACTTGCCGGACTTCAGGGCAGTAATGATTTGCCCCAGCGACATGATGGCCGGATAGCAGGCATCGTTGTGGATGTATGCCAGTCCGGTATCGATGGCTTGCTGCCCCTGGTGAGGCAGGATTTCGATATGGTACCCTTCGTGTTCAAACGCTGCCTCGAACATAGGAAAATGAATTGGCGTCATAGATGGGGCGAGGATGACGTTTTTCTTCTTGTCTTCTTTTGTAAATACTGTTTTATGATACGAATACGGTTCAAGAGGAGCGTCTTGGCTGCGGCGGTGGTTCATTACGAATAAAAGCGAGCGAAGGCGGATGCGGATGGCGCCGAGATTAGAGCCTTCATCGATTTTCAGAAGGGTGTGAATTTTATGGCCTTGGGCCAGAATCTCCTGTACTTGGTCGGCGACAATGGCGTCGAGGCCGCAGCCGAAAGAGTTCAGCTCTACCAATTCAAGATTAGGCTGTGTGACGATGTACTGCGCCGCCTTGTAGAGGCGGGAATGGTATGACCATTGGTCGACGACGCGCAGTTCTGCCGGCAGTTTGCCGAGAGGCGCGATGCCGTCTTCCGTCAAGACGGCAAGGCCGAGGCTGTTGATCAGTTCGGGAATGCCGTGGTTGATTTCCGGATCGACATGATAGGGCCTGCCGCAGAGAACGATGGCTCTGCCGCCGGTTTCGGCCAGCTTTTCCAGCGTTTTCTTTGTCAGCTCCTGTATTTTCTGTTTATATGCCTCTTTTTCATCCCATGCGGCCAGCGCGGCGGCTTTGATTTCTTTTTTGCCTAAGTTCCATACGCGCAGTTCTTCCTGCAGCCGCGGCACGATGCGTTTTTTGTCGTGAAGGGGAAGGAAGGGGCATAGGTAAAGGGTATTTGTATCGGACAGGCGTTCGACCATGTTATGGCGGATGACTTCGGGATAGCTCATGACCATGGGGCAATTAAAGGAATTATCCCGGCTGCCTTCGGACGGGCCGTTCTGTATGCAGGGGTAGAAAATGCGGTCAACGCCTTTTTCCAGTAAATTTTCGATGTGGCCGTGGACAAGTTTGGCCGGATAACAGGCCGAATCGGAAGGTATCGTGTCCATGGCTTTTTCAAACAGATTCTTTGAGGACGGGTCGGATAAGACGACAGTATAACCTAACTTTGTAAAAAACGTAAACCAGAATGGGTAATCTTCATACATATTAAGCACTCTGGGAAGTCCGACGGTGCCGCGCGGCCCATTTTTCAACGGTTTGTAGTGATTGAACAAGAGGTTATATTTGACGTTGTACATATTAGGAAGCCGCTTGCGGGGCTTTTCAGCGCCTGCGGCGCCGCGTTCGCAGCGATTTCCCGTAATAAAGGAACGGCCGTCGTTGAACGTATTGACCGTCAGCAGGCAGTTGTTTGTGCAGAGACCGCAGTGACGGATAGATGTAGCAACAGAAAGCTCCGACAAGTCGCGGCGGCTTAAAAGGGAAGATGGCGCATGGTCGGCATGATATGCCGTGCGGCAGATAAGCCCCATGCCGAAAGCTCCCATAAGGCCGGCAATTGCCGGTCGGATCACTTGGCGGCCCAGCAGTTTTTCAAAAGCCCGCAGTACGGCATCGTTGTAAAAGGTGCCGCCCTGGACGACGATGTATTTGCCAAGCTTCTCCGCGTCTTTGACTTTGATTACTTTATACAGCGCGTTTTTGATGACCGAGTAGGATAAGCCGGCGGAAATATCGGCCAGCGTAGCTCCTTCTTTCTGCGCCTGTTTGACTTTGGAGTTCATGAATACCGTGCAGCGTGAACCGAGATCAATAGGGCTTTTTGCCAGCAGAGCTGCTTTTGAAAATTCTTCGATTGACAGATTCAGCGATTTGGCAAAGGTATCCAGGAAAGAACCGCATCCTGACGAGCAGGCTTCATTTAGCAGAATATCTTCAATGTGGCCGTCTTTCAGGCGGCTGCATTTCATATCCTGTCCGCCGATGTCAAGAATAAAGTCGACGTCGGGGCAAAAGTGGGCGGCAGCCTGATAATGGGCAATTGTTTCCACTTCGCCGATGTCAAGATGGAGTGCTTCTTTCAGTAAGGCTTCCCCGTAACCGGTAATGCCGGTTTTAGCGATAAACGCGCCGGCCGGCAAACGGCTGTATACTTCTTCGATGATTTTTTTTGCTGCCGTAAGCGGGCTGCCTTCGTTGTTTTGATAATGTGTGTACAGAATTTTTAAATCTTCGCTCAAAACGACGGCTTTGATCGTCGTTGAGCCGGCGTCAAGGCCTAAGTAGCACGGGCCGCTGTACGAGGAAAGGCTGCCGTACGGCACCGTATGGGCGGCATGACGTTCCTGGAACCGGCGCAGTTCCTCTTCGGAATGAAATAGAGGCTCAATGCGGTCCGATTGAGATAAAGACGATTCGTCTATGTTTTTCAGCAGTCCCATAAGGGTCATGAACGACCTGGGCGTTTCGCCGATGCTGCCGAGAGCCGCGCCGATGGCAACATATACCTGAGCGTTTTCCGGCGCAATAACCTGACTGTCCGTCAAATGAAGTGTTTGGGCAAACTGCTTCCTCAGCTGGGGCAAATAGGTGAGAGGCCCGCCGAGAAAGCATACTGTGCCTTTAATGGGACGGCCGCAGGCAAGCCCCGTGATGGTTTGGAAAACGATGGACTGGAACACAGAAGCGGCGACATTTTCCTTGCTGGCTCCTTCGTTGAGGAGAGCTTGGATGTCTGTTTTAGCAAAGACGCCGCAGCGGGCGGCAATGGGGTACAGTGTGTCCGCCTTTTCCGCCAATTCGTTCAGGCCGCCGGCGTCTGTATGAAGGAGCGTCGCCATTTGGTCGATGAATGCTCCCGTGCCGCCGGCGCAGTTGCCGTTCATGCGGTGTTCGCTGCCGCCGGTCATATACGTTATTTTTGCGTCTTCCCCGCCTAATTCGATGATGACGTCGGATTGAGGATAATACATGCGGACTGCTTTTGTGCCGGCAATGACTTCCTGGACAAAAGCAACACCCAGATAATCAGCCAGAGCAATGCCGCCGGAACCTGTAATGGCAATGGTAATTTGCCGGTTTCCGAAAATTTCATATGCGTTTTGCAGCAAGTCCCACACCTTTTGGCGGATATCCGTATAATGACGGACATAACAGGCGTGTAGGCACTGCTTTGCTTCGTTCAGGACAGCAATTTTCACTGTTGTTGAACCAATGTCAATACCTATGTGCAATACGTTTTTCATATAATCACCTTAGCGGCCTGTAAGCCGGTCTTTCTGAAAATCTATAGCTAAAGGACAAATCCGAGACGGCATGTCCTTAACAGTCTATCTTATATTGTATCATATGGAGTCAAAACTGTAAGGTAGCTGAACGAGGATTTGTATAAAAAATTTAGGCTGCCGTATGACCGACTGATATATAGTTATTCTCTTCCGTTTCAATCCTTATTTATGATACAATGGAAACAAATATAGGAATGCAGGAGGTACATATGAAAGAATTTATAACAGAGCATCAGTCGCCGTATTTGGATTTATCGGCGGAAGTGTCGGAAATTTTATATAAAGGAAAATCGGAATTCCAAGATATTATTGTTGCCGAATCGAAAGAATACGGTCGAATGCTCGTGCTCGACGGAGTGTTTCAGACGTCGGAAAAAGATGAATTTACGTATCATGAAAGCATCGTCCATATTCCGTTGTTTACACATCCTGCCCCAAAAAATGTATTGATCATCGGCGGCGGCGACGGAGGCGCTGCCCGCGAAGCCGTACGTCATCCGGAAGTAGAACATGTTACGATGGTGGATATTGACGGAAAAGTTATCGAATTGGCCAAACAGTATTTTCCGGACATTGCCAAAGCTATGTTGGAACATAATCCCAAGCTGACAGTGAAAGTGGGAGACGGCATTGCTTTTATGCGGGAAGCTGAAAATTTCTATGATGTCATTATCGTCGATTGTTCCGATCCCGTTGGTCCCGGCGAAGGATTATTTACGTATGAATTTTATCGGGATACGTATAAAGCGCTCAAATCAGACGGATTATTCGTTCAGCAGACAGAATCGCCCTTTATGCATCGCAAACTCGTAAAGGAAATCTGGGACTGCGTTTCCGATATTTTCCCTGTTACGCGGGTGTACACGGCGTTTATTCCCTTGTATCCGACGGGAATGCATTGCTTTACCATGGGCTCCAAGTGTTACGATCCTTTGAAATGGACGCCTAATCGAAAACGCACGTTCCCAACGAAGTACTACAACGAAGGTATTCAGCGCAGTGCCTTTGTGCTTCCGAATTTCGTTAAAGATATTCTTTACGGAGAAGCAGAAAGATAAACTGCTGCAAAGATATAAATTTTTGTATTTTTTGTATTGACAGATGTTCAGCAAAATGATATCATTATTTATGTTGGCGGCATGTTCTGTGTTGTCAACATAAATGAATACGGCGGGTATGGTGAAGTGGTCAACACGGCGGATTGTGGCTCCGTTATGCTAGGGTTCGAATCCCTATACTCGCCCCATAGGGGTATAGCCAAGTGGTAAGGCACCGGACTTTGACTCCGCTATGCGCTGGTTCGAATCCAGCTACCCCTGCCAGCCATGATTCACTAGCTCAGTCGGTAGAGCACCTGACTTTTAATCAGGGTGTCCCGAGTTCGAGTCTCGGGTGGATCACCATGGAATTTATATGCAAATATCCCCGTCAACATAACAGTGACGGGGATATTTGCGTTATATTAAACAGCAGTACAAAATATAATACTTGAAGTATCTTTAAGAGTCATGCAGCGGATATAGGCTTGAAATGGACCAAGTGTATATCCGTTATTAGTTTTTTCGTTTCCTGTGATAAAGAGCTGATACTATTGCAGTAACATTCAGGTTGTTTTTACAAGCTGCTTTTTCAGGTTTTTGAAAAATTTATTGACGATGCGTTTATATATGCCGTATACATCATCAGAAGCATTGCGAGTGCGAATGTCTTCGCTGATGGAAATAAGACGGCCGGTTCGGGTATCGTATACGCAGAACTGTACGCCGACTGATGAAACGGGAATGTATGTACTGGGTACATAGAGCGGATACATGACATGGCGCGTTGCCCATCGGGGATGACCGTGCCGGTCATAATATACATCGCGGAACCGATAAGACTTCCATTCCGTATGAGCAGGAATTACTCCGGTACCGACTTGATAGGCCAGTATTTGCGCTGTCACCAATATGTCGGCGTCGGATGAAATGACGTCATCCGGTATGATTTTTATCGGCTCAGGCGGCTGCGGTTGGTTTGATAAGGGATTAGGAGGTGCCGAGTCAACAGAATCATCAGAAGCTATTTCTTCTGCAGATGGAGCAAGTTCGGCTGTTGCAGCAACGGCGTCGCCGGGGTTACTTGAAGTGGCGCCGCTCACAGCGGCGGAGCTGGGCTGGGGCAATGGAGCCTCTCTTGGCAACGCGGCCGCAGGAGGGGAAAGAGGAGGAGTGATGATAGTCCAGTCTTTTAACGTCTTGACTTTTTCAAAAAAATAGGCTTTCAGACGATATTCTTTTATTGAGCTTTCCAGCGCGATTGGATCCGTATTGATTTCACTTACATAAATTTGTCGTATGCTGCGAAAGTCATAAGTTTCATCGTTCCAGACATCGTAGTTTTTTCCTAAGCAGGGAAGAACTGTCATTAGTGATGTCATAACGAAAAAAGATATCACTATCAGCCATTTTTCTTTCATTATTCTCGCCTCCTTTATAAGCATTTTATAGAGATAGTATAACATATTTTTAGGTAAATAGGATTGCTGCATGAAGTAGATATTTAGCCGAGAGTATTATATTAAGAATCCTGCGGGAATTTTTTAGAAGCAGTGAAATTTTTCCTGTAATTTTGTGCAAAAAAAGCTGCCGCACGTTATTGTGCGGCAGCTTTTTTATTGTATGTAAAAATACGTATTATTTTGTGAAATAACGGACAATCAAGCCGTCAAATACACGGCCGTGACGAGCTTCGTCTTTCGCCATTTCGTGGACTGTATCATGAATGGCATCAAGGTTAAGCTGTTTTGCAAGGACTGCCAACTCTTTCTTGCCGGCGCAGGCGCCTTGTTCGGCAGCAGCGCGGAGTTCAAGATTCGTTTTTGTATCTTCTGTTACGACTTCTCCGAGAAGTTCGGCAAATTTAGCTGCATGTTCGGCTTCTTCAAAAGCGATGCGTTTGTACGCTTCGGCAACTTCAGGATATCCTTGGCGGTCAGCAACGCGGCTCATAGCAAGGTACATGCCGACTTCCGTGCATTCGCCCGTGAAGTTCAGCTGGAGGCCTTCTACGATTCTTGGATCCACATCTTTGCCGACGCCGACTCTGTGTTCGTCAGCATATTCTTTAATACCAGCGGCCATTTCCGAGAATTTTTCTTTTGGTGCGCCGCATTGGGGACACTTTTCCGGAGCTTCAGCGCCTTCATATACATAACCGCAAATACTGCATACAAACTTTTTCATCATTCATTCCTCCTAAGCAATGTAAGTCAATAGACAATTGAAAACGACTATTAAATCTTATCAACAAATAATATTTATTTGTTACTATCAATAGTATAACAAAGGCTGAAGGAAAAAGCAAGTCGTATTTGAAAAAATTTTGAGAACCGCTGAGCGCAGGACCGGTGCGGATGCACAGAGAAAGAATCAGGCAATAATTATGGATAGTTAAACTATTTTCTAAGCGGTATGCAAGGATTTGGATAGGAAAAATTAATTATCGGCGAAAAAAATGACAGAGGCGTGCTGCTGGAGACTCAAAAAGGCAGGCTAAAAACACATATATAAATATAGTGACAAAATCAAGGTATTTTTATATAATGATAGATAAGTATATATATATTTATATGTAAAGATATGACCCAGAAGATTATGCAATCGGATGAGGAGGAATCAGGCATGTGGAAAAAGAAAATTGCCTGCGTGCTGGCTGTTATGACTCTATGCGGCGTCATGGCCGTCAGTGCAGATGAATATACGATTCTTGAAAAGACAGAAAAAGTCGAGACGACTGTATACGGCGAGCCGCAGACGGGTTCTCTGAATGAACGTATCTTGGCGCTGGATAAATTGCTGAACGGAGAGTCTACCGTATCGGGAAGCCTGCAGGAAAAGACGAATAAATTATATAAAGATGTATATGGAAATTCCGGTTCTGATCTTTCGCTCGTATCGGCAGTTAACCTCATGCAGTGGCAATATTCCGGACAAATAACGGAAGACCCGATTTTTACGCGCATCGGTGAGCTGGAAGAAGGCATAGACGGGAAAGAGATGGCCGGTTCGCTGATTAATCGCATTAACGTACTGCGCCATGTGTTATTGGGAAGTACGCGGTATATTTCTCAAGACGTAGTCATTCCTTCCGGGACGATTGTTAGGATGAGGACGTTGTCGCCGCTGCATTCTAAAACAGCGGAGGAAGGCGATATCGTATATTTTGCTGTTGATGAAGACGTTATGGTCGATGATATTGTTGCTATTCCTCGCGGCATGGAGGCGACGGGAACGATTACAAAAGCCAGAAAGTCGGGTATGTTCGGAAAAAACGGCAAAATTGAAATTACCTATCGCACTGTGCGGGCCGGAGACAATACACCGGTACCGTTAATTCTCGGAGAAAAGGCAAAAGAAGAATATAAGCGGGCTGCCGGCGCTGTAGGCGCTTCTGCCGCAGGAGCAATTATTCTCGGTCCTGTTGGCCTTGTAGGAGGGTTATTTGTCCATGGCAGCGAAGTGGACCTTCCGACAGGGACGAATTTCCTGGCCGAAGTGGAAGAAGATACAGAAGTAATGGGTTTTTATCGAACCGGTACGGCCGATGATTTGAGAACAGCCGATATGGCCGCCAGCGGGGTTGTCGTAGCTGACTGGGACGCTGAAGAGGAAGAAGATGATGAGTTCTATGGAGAATTTACGCCGGTTGAACAGGACAACGACAGTGAGATTTCTGATGAACATGACGAAGTCGTCGTGACGATTACTTCGTCAGAATATGATGCAACAGGTGAAATAGATGAATAAAATATTGGCCGCTTCGATTTTAGCGGCGCTTCTTCCGCTTTCGGCGATTTGTGCAGACAAGAGTGCCAATTCTGATTTGAGCCGAAATGATGGGCGGACAAAATTTGTATCTTATGATGACAGCATTATTCCCGTGGATTTGGAAGCCGCATCCAAAGCGTACGATTTGGTTCTTCCGAATCAGCCGGTGCATCTGACGGCCGATTCGATCGTAGTGCGCAATGCGGATAACTATGTTCATGGGAGGGGCAACGTTGATGTGCAGCAAGGCATGGATGAGCTGCATACCGGTTATTTGGAAGGAAATACGAAAAGCCAGATTTACTACACGCCGGGGCCGATGCTGTATGTGACCGGGGAACTTTCGCTGACTGCGACAGGGGTTACATATCGCGGTGACGGCAGCGTCAGTATGGATGCGATTGAAGGGTTTATAGATCCGGAAACGTATATCCGCGGTACTGATGTCGAATTTGTTAACGGCGTAGGGTATGTGCGTCACGGTGTGCTTACAACGCCTCATGCTGTGGCGAAAACGCCGGACTATTATCTGACCGGTGACGATATCCGCATTTATCCCGGCGAGAAATTTATTGCAGAAAATACGAAATTGTGGGTTAAGCATATTTGCTTGCTGACGTATGGCCATTATGAAGGTCGCCTCGACGAGGAAAAAAATAATACCTGGTTGTTTACGCTGCTACCGCGCCCGACATATAATAGTGATGACGGCGTTGGCGTCCGAGGCAATGCCAGGATTCCGATGAATGAAAGCGGAGATCTGAATTTTGATTTTGATTATTCGCTTAATTCGAAAAATGGATTTAAACCGTCGGCCCGGATAGAACAGCGGACAAAAGCCGGGACGTTCCGATTCGGTTACGGCTCTGAAAAAAGTACGGATAACGACGATAATATCTGGGCGACAAAATGGCCGCAGCTGGAATATTTCCTTCCCCGGCTGTACATCGGAGATACCGGCCTTTATATTGACGGCAGTGCGGACTGGGGCCGCTGGTCTGAAAGCGGCCGGCCAACGGGGTCTCATCGGGGAATAAAAACGGAACTTACTCACAAGCCGCTGCCATTGTGGAATAAAGCCAATATTCGCTTTTATACCGGATATCGCCGTGATTGGTACGGTGCATATGGCGCTGAGCGCCGTGACCCATATTGGGGTACCGTTTTCACGCAGCGCTTCAATGATCGGCTTTGGACGACGCTCTGGTATAAAAAGCACAATATCAGCGGATATACGCCGTATCGTTTTGATACGATCGACGATCCGCATCAAAAAGGTTTTTCTATCGGATATGTTCTGACACCGCGGGATACTTTTGTTTTCTCGTTGGCTAAGAATTTAAATACCGACAGAATTTCAGACCGGCACTATACGTGGATTCGGGATTTACATTCTTTTACGGCGATTATTACGTATAAACAAGAAGATGAAGAATGGGACATAGAAATTATGCCCAAAGATTTAAGATTTTAACCAGATGAATAAAGCAGGGCTGCGGCGACCAGTGCAAAGAGGAACCCGCAGTCCGTTTTTTACGTATTTTTTACGTAAAAATTGTAATGAAATCAAGGAGTTTCTTGTATAATAATAAAAGAACAACAGATTTAGTGCCTGAGAGAGTAGGATGTGAGACTATGCCGCTGATTTATTGCGTAGAAGATGATGAAAATATACGTGAACTGGTTGGGTATGCACTGCGCAGCCAGGATTTTGACGTAGAAACATTTGCCGACGGCAAGGAATTTTGGAAAGCTGCGCAGCAAAAATTGCCTTCGCTGGTTTTGCTGGACATCATGCTTCCCGGCGAAACAGGCATGGAAATTTTGGAAAAAATACGGAAAGATGTGCAGCTGCGCAGCCTGCCGGTCATTATGCTCACGGCCCGGACCAGTGAGTACGACATCGTCCGCGGCCTTGACGGAGGAGCAGACGATTATGTATGCAAACCTTTCGGCATTGTCGAGTTGATTTCTCGCATTCGGTCTGTTTTGCGCCGCAGCAGGCCGCAGCGTCATGAAAATAATGTTTTTTCTTTCGGGCCGGTCTGCCTGGACGGAGAAAAGCATATTGTTACTGTCAATGGCGATCCCTGCTACCTGACGGTCAAAGAGTTTGAACTGCTGCGGTACTTGCTCGTCAATATAGATATTGTGCTGAAGCGGGAGCAGATCATGGAAGCCGTGTGGGGGTTTACTTATGAAGGCGAGAGCCGCACCATTGATATGCACATTAAAAGCCTGCGTCAGAAATTAGGAGACGGCGGGCAGATTATCCGCACTGTCCGCGGCGTTGGCTATGTTATAGGCGGAAGCGTATGAGACGGAAAATATACCTCAGCCTTATTGCGATGGGATTTGCCTGCATGACCGTCACTATTCTGATTTCCAGCTGGTTGTTTTGGCAGGCCATGCAGAGACAGGCTGTTGAAGAAATGCATGTTGTCATGAATGTGATTACGAATACGATAGCAAACAATGATGAATTGGAATCGTATTTGCGGAATATCGCCAGCGCCCGTGACGGCAGCCTGCGCATTACGTGGATTAATCCTGACGGCACGGTGCGGTTTGAATCAAATTATGATAAAGGGAAGATGGAAAATCACCTGGATCGTCCTGAGGTGCAGGAAGCGCTGCACGGAGAATACGGTACTGCCGTGCGAAAGTCGCATACACTGGCGCGGGATTTGTATTACATGGCGGAGCGGATGGAAGATGGGACGGTTCTCCGGCTCAGTATGGAACGGGAGTCGATGTATTCTCATTTATTATCCCTGCTTCCGGCCGTCGTCATGCTGCTCATCGGCGCTTCGCTGGCCTGCATCAAGGCGTCGCGCATACTGACGGCAAGCTTGCTGAAGCCGCTGCACCGGACGGTTCTGCTTATGCGGCAGGTCGGCGGCCGCAGGGGGAGCTTCATTCCGGACAATTATCATGTTGACGCAGAATTAATGCCTCTTGTCGATAAGATTATTACGCAGGCCGACGAGCTGAAGCAGACGATACACTGTTTGGAACAGCAGCAGAACATGATCGGCATCATGATGGAAAATCTTCAGGAAGGCGTTATTCTGACGGATGAAATGTACCGCGTCTTGAATATGAATCGCTGCGCCGCCTTGATGCTGCGTCAAAAGGGCGCCGGTTCTCTGACAGGTCAGCCGCTGGAATCGGTTCTTCCGGAAGCGCCGTGGGAAGAAATCCGCCGTAACAGGGATGCGGATACACTGCTGGAGAGAAAATTTTCCAAAGATGAATATTTGTATTTGCTGACCGTTCAGTCCGTATACAAAGATGAAAAATTCTATGGGATTTTATTTATCATTGACGACATTACGGAACAAGAGCAGCGCGAACAGCTGCGCCGCGAGTTTACTTCCAACGTATCGCATGAATTAAAGACGCCGCTTACGTCGATCAGCGGTTTTGCCGAAGTATTGGCGGCAGGGTTGTTTAAAAATGACGGCGACGTTATTCATTTCGGTTCGCTCATCTGCAAGGAAGCAAAGCGGCTTCTGGGAATGATTGAAGCGATTATGCATCTGACGCGTATTGAAGAAAACCGGAAAAAGACGGCGTGCGAACCGGTCTGCCTGCAAAAGATCGTCAATGATATTGTTGAATTTATGGAGCCTGTATTCCTAGAAAAGAAAGTTACCGTACACTGTGCGATGGAAGACGCCGAATTTTCAGGCGATCAGGGGCTGATTCGGGAAATGGCCATGAATCTTATCGATAATGCCGTTAAGTACAATCTTCCCGGCGGGCATGTGTATGTATCGGTCCGGCAAAAGGGCAGTTATATTGATTTTTCCGTTCGCGATACAGGAATCGGCATTCCTGAAGATAAACAAAAAAGAGTGTTTGAACGATTTTACCGGGCGGATACGAGCCGTTCCAGAAAAATAAACGGAAGCGGGCTGGGATTGTCCATTGTCAAGCATATTGTTGAATATCATAACGGAACCATTGCGCTGAAGAGCAAAGAAAATAACGGGACGGAAATAGTCATTCGGTTTCCGGCAGCACCGTTGTAAGGAGCGATACTATGAAAACATATACGATGGCTTACGGACGGACAACTTGTTCCGTCAGCCTTCCGGAAAAACACATTGCGTATGAACTGCAGGGCCGCGGCGCGCCGGCTGTTCCCGATGTTGCGGCGGCAGTGCGTCAGGCCATATGCCGCCGCGACGGCGGCCGGAAGGCGTTGGCTGATGTTGCAGAGCCCGGCAAACGGATTGTCATTGTCATCAGTGACGGTACGCGCAATGTATATACGCCGCAGATGCTGGACGCCCTTATGGAGGAGCTGCGCCGTATCGGAATCGATGAAAGACAGGTAACACTTCTTGTTGCCACCGGCACGCATCGGCCGGCGACGGCGGACGAATTGAAGGAAATCTGCGGTCCCCGGTGGGCTGCGTCGCTGCGTATTGTTCAGCATAATTGCCGCGATGAAAGCCAGCTGGCCTATATAGGAACGACGACGTACGGAAACGATGTGTATATTCACCGTCTTGCTGCCGAAGCCGACGTTCTCATCGTGACAGGCGGCATATCCTTTCATGACATGGCCGGTTTCAGCGGCGGCCGGAAGGCTGTTGTTCCGGGCATTGCCGGCTATGATACGATTATGAGAAATCATAAGCTGGCATTACAGGATGAGAAAACAGGAGGATGCAATCCGCACTGCAGCGCGGCGCGTCTGGCAGATAATCCCATGCACAAAGATATGACAGAAGGCGCGGCATTGATAGATCCGGATTATATGGTGAATACGGTAATGACTGCCGATGGAGCGGTCTGCGCCGTAGCGGCCGGCCATTGGCTTGATGACTGGCTTGACGGATGCCGAATTCTCATGGATGCCGCCAGCGTACAGGTGGAACGGCAGGCAGATGTGCTGATTGCTTCGGCAGGCGGATATCCCAAAGACATCAATTTTTACCAAGCGACAAAGACGCATATGAATGCTGTTTTTGCTGTGAAGCCGGGAGGCATCATGATTTTGGTTATGGAATGTCCCGATATAGGAGAACCGCCGGATTTTGCCGAGGCCTTTCTGCTCCATGATAAAAAAGAAATAGAACAGCGTTTGCGGAATGATTTTACAATACCGGCGTTTTCTGCATATAAGACGCAGGAAATTATCGCTTCCATGGAGGCTGTTTATGTCGTAACGCGCTGTGAAAATTTTGATGTCATGCGGCAGAGCGGTCAGATTCCGGCGGCGTCGCTGGAGGAAGCCTGGCAGGCCGCCCAGAAACTGCTGCAAAAGGACAGAAAAGAGAAATATACTATCGGAGTCATGCCGTATGCCGCGGCAACGCTTCCCATATGGAAAGACGCAGAATAAAAACAGATACCGAATGAAAATAGAGAAAGCGCTCACTCAGAGCGCTTTTTTGTTTTCGGCATAGCTGCCGTGGAGAAAATTTTACAAAACTTTACATGGTCTACATGGTAACCTTACATTGCTTTGTTAGGATAAGAATGCATCAAGCAAGAAATGTTCCGTCATCTTGCACATAACAAAAGGAGAGGATTTTACATGAAGTTGAAAAAATTGGTTCTTGCGGCGTTAGCGGCAATAATGATCGTCGGCGCAGCTGGCTGCGGCAGCGATCAAAAAAGTGAAGGCGGTTCGCAGACGGCGGCATTGTCGGGAAGCATTACCGGATCCGGGTCGTCGGCGCTGCTTCCGTTAGTCAAAGATGCAGCGGAAAAATTCAAAGTTAATCATAAAGACGTGACGATTACGCTGAATGCCGGCGGGTCCGGAACAGGCCTGAAGCAGGTTTCGGACGGTTCCGTCGATATGGGAAACTCCGATGTGCCGGCCGAGACAAAGTTGGATAAAGCCAAGGCCGATCAGCTTCTGGATCATAAAGTATGCGTCATGACGGTTGCTGCCATTGCCAATAAAGACGTCGGGGTTAACGACTTAACCCGTCAACAGTTGCAGGATATTTTTACGGCTAAGGTTACGAACTGGAAAGATGTCGGCGGTCCGGATAAACCGATTGTTCTCGTAACTCGTCCGAAAACGTCAGGCACGCGCGCCCTTTTTAAAGAATACGCTATCAACGGAGCCGAAGAAGCGGATAATCAGGCACTCGAAACAGATAATTCAGGGATTCTTATCCAAAGCGTAGCGCAAAACCCCGGCGCAATAGGCTATGTGGCTCTTCCGTATCTCACGAACGACCAAAGCGTCGATACCATTGCCATTGAAGGCGTAGCGCCGACTATTGAAAATACGTACAGCGGCAAATATTCCGTATGGGGTTACGAACACATTTATACAAGCAAAGATCCGAAACCGGCTGTCAAGGCTTTCCTCGAATATATCATGGGTGATGAATACGGCAAACGCATTGAAGAGCTCGGCTACGGCGTAAGCTCGAAGATGCAGACGCAGGAAGTTCACTAATCATTTGGAGGCAATGTAATGAATGCAATCGAAGCGGCGGTCTATAAAGCCCGCCGAAGCGAGAAAGCAGCCCGGTCCTTCATTACAATATGCGGCATCGGTATGGCACTGGTGCCGTTTCTTATTGGGGCCTTTCTCTTAGTCAAAGGGACAGATACATTTTTTGTTTTCGGACACGGTATTTCGGAATTTCTATTCTCCGGCGAATGGAATCCCAGCGATACGGCTCAAGGAGGAGGTCAGGTCGGCGCCGCTAAATTTCTTGCCGGCTCTCTGGTAACATGCGTTTTGGCACTGATTATTACCTTGCCGCTAAGTATTTCATCAGCCATCTTCATGACGGAAATCGCCTCTCCCAGAGTGCGCCGTCTGATTCAGCCGGCTATTGAATTGTTTACGGGCATCCCGTCCGTCGTTTACGGCTTCGTCGGCATGACGGTGTTGATTCCGGTTCTGCGCAGCATTTTTCCTATGCCTTACGGATTTTCCGTATTAGCCGGCGGCATTGTCCTGGCTGTCATGATTTTCCCGACCATAACGACGATGGCTTCCGATGCCATGGCGGCAGTGCCGAAATCGTGGCGCGAGGCTTCGTACGGCCTTGGCGCAACGAGATGGGAAACGATTGCGAACATTGTACTGCCGGCGGCCAAAGGGGGTATTTTTACCGGGATTATTCTCGGTCTTGCCCGTGCTCTCGGCGAGGCTCTTGCTGTAGCCATGGTCATCGGGCAAATGAAAGTATTTCCGACATCTCTCTTTCTGCCGGCAAGTACGCTCACAACGGCTATTTCTGCCGATATGGGAGGCGCCATGGAAGGCGGCGAATACAGCGCGGCGTTATGGACAATGGCTCTTATCCTCTTTCTCTTGTCCTTCATCTTTATTTTCCTCATTCATCAGCTTAATGCGGCTTCCGGCTTAAAAGGAGACAAATAATCGTATGACCAGCGTACAGTCTAAGAAAAAAATGGATAATTTCATGACCGGCATATTTTTATGCGGCGCCGGTTTTGCCGTCATATTGCTGGTCGCCTTCGTCCTTTTCGTCATCATCGAAGGGTTCAGCGGCATGACGACGGAAATGCTTTCCTTTTCCGGAAGCGGTATGGGAAATATGTTTTTCAACACCTTGTATCTTGTTTTCCTTGCCCTTGCGGCCAGTGCGGTGACGGGAATTCCTGCGGGAATTTATCTGGCGGAATATGCGGAAAAAGGCCGCCTTACGCACTGGGTCCGCATGGCTGTCGAAACATTGGCATCTTTGCCGTCTATCGTCGTCGGTTTATTCGGGTATTTGGTCTTTATCGTCATGACCGGTTCTCAATGGAATCTTTTTGCCGGTTCGCTGGCCGTATCCATATTAACGCTCCCTCTCGTTACGTCCGTTACGGAAGAAGCGCTGCGCAACCTTCCTGACAGTTATCGTCAAGGCAGTCTTGGATTGGGCGCTTCGCAGTGGCAGACGATTTGGCGTGTTTTGCTGCCGGCCTGCTTCCCGCGGATCATGACGGGGATCATTATGGCGGCGGGCCGCGGATTTGGAGAGGCGGCAGCATTAATGTTCACTGCCGGCATGTCGACGGATATTAATTGGTCCAATTGGGATATTAC
Source organism: uncultured Megasphaera sp. (assembly GCA_964507845.1). Lineage (GTDB taxonomy): Bacteria > Bacillota > Negativicutes > Veillonellales > Megasphaeraceae > Megasphaera. The sequence goes on along the minus strand of CAZDQW010000008.1, from coordinate 22,633 downwards.
GTCATCGTCATGTCCGCTCAATCCTTTCCGTCCCGGTGAAACGCTGGCGCTTCATATCTGGGCTCTGCGCACGGAGGCGCTGCAGGCAGATGCGGCTCAGCAAGCGGCTGCCGCTTCGGCTGTTTTGATGATTCTTGTCGTATCATTCAGTCTGGCTGCACGGTATTTGAGCTGGCGTATTGATAATAAAATGGGAGGAAATAAATAATGGCAGAATTAATAACGACATTGTCCGGATACGGCGCAGCGCGGCAGCAAAGCGTGCCGCAGGAAGCGGACCGTGTGCAGGAACGGGAAAAAGCCGCAAACAGCTCTAAGGAAGCAACGTTTGACGTTGCAGGATTGGATTTGTTTTACGATCGGACGCAGGCGCTGAAAAATATTTCCATGAAAATACGGAAAAATGAAATTACAGCGTTTATAGGGCCGTCAGGCTGCGGCAAGTCGACGTTTCTTAAAACGCTGAACCGCATGAACGACTGGGTGGAAGGATGCCGTATTACGGGGCAGGTCCTTTTTGAAGGAAAAGATATATTTAAAGAAGTCGATCCGCTTGCCTTGCGTTACCGTGTCGGCATGGTGTTCCAGCAGCCGACGCCGTTTCCCAAAAGTGTTTTTGAAAATGTGGCGTATGGCCCTCGCATTCAGGGAATTTCCGGCAAAAAAGAACTCGAAGAAATCGTAGAAAAGAGCTTGCGTGCGGCTGCCTGCTGGGACGAAATGAAAGACCGTCTCCATAAAAGTGCGTTGGGATTATCAGGCGGCCAGCAGCAGCGTTTGTGCATAGCCCGCACGCTGGCTGCGAATCCGTCCGTCATCCTTATGGATGAACCGACATCGGCTCTTGATCCGATTTCCACGCAGAAAATTGAAGATTTGGCGCTGGAATTGAAAGAAAAATACACGATCGTCATCGTAACGCACAGCATGCAGCAGGCCCGGCGCATTTCTGACAAGACGGCGTTTTTCTTATTGGGCGAACTTATTGAATACAACAATACGGTGGACATATTTGCGCAGCCGTCGAATCCGAAGACGGAAGAATATATTACAGGCCGTTTCGGTTAATATAATAGGAGGGGAGATATGTTACAAACATATGAAAATTCCATCAAAGAGCTTGAAAGCGAATTGTCTGCGTTGGGTCTGAGTATTGAAGCGGCTATTGACAAGACGTGGCGGGTATTGGAAACGTTTGACCTGGAACTGGCGGATGAAGTTTACCGGGGCGATGAAATAATCGATCAGAAGGTCCGGGAATGCATGAAAAAAGATTTGACGATCAGCATGACGCAAAGCCCTGTAGCTGCGGACTGGCGAAATCTCATGGCGACGCTGAAAATTTTATCGGATTTGGAACGCATTGCCGATCACTGCGCCGATATTTGCCGATATGTCCGGCATCTGGCTGGTACCGGTCATCCCATTGCGCCCCCACCCGGATTAAAGGAAATGTACGGCGTTATGTCCTCCATGGTCAGCGATGTTCTTGATTTTTATAAGGGCAAGGACAGCTCGCAGGCAGAATTGATGAAAGATAAAGATGATGTCGTCGATATGGCGTTTACCCACTTACTGGAGGAAATTTCCGTTCAGATGAACAAAGATGCGGAAAATTCCAAACAGTATGTAGACTACGTTTTGATTGTCAAATATATTGAACGTATGGCCGATCATGCGAACAATATTGCAAATTGGATTATTTACCGGGAAAAAAATGAAATAACTATTTAAGAACGATGCCTGTCTGTCCATATTGTCAGACAGGCAGTTTTTGTCTGTTTTTTCGCTGGCTCGACAGAAAGAAGGAAGACGATTATAATAATATCATAAGAACAGCATGGAAGGAGCCTATACTGCATGGGATTTTTTGAAGCTTTGATGAAATCGGATATAAATCGAACACGAAGTGAAAAAATGTATGATGATGCGCTGAAGTTATTTAATTCCCCAGCCTTGCAGAACGCTGCGCTTTCGCCGTCTCTGCGCGAAAAAGTGGAGCGAGGCGAAGACTGCGACGTTATAAGCAATTCGTCCGGCCGTTTCGGTCATGATGCCGCCAATCCGATTCCCGTCAATGGCCCTTTAGGGGAAGTGACGTATTTATCCCGTCTGCGGCTGCGCGATACGGGATCGATGGTGTTTTTCCATAAGATTTCCAGCAGCGGACATATTGATAAATTTGAGTTGGTCAATGTCAGCGGAAAATTTGTTGACTATTTGTATTTGGATATGTATCATCCGCGGTCATCCCGCCTGTATCCGGATGGATACACGCTGGAGAAAGAAGCTGTTTTTCCCCGCGGCGTAACGACAACGGTTCATCATTTTCCCAAAGGACTCTATAAATTAATCAAAAAAGAAGCGAAATTGCTTTTGGGAGTCGACGTAGCTGAAAAAGAAAGCGGACGCATCGATATTGAACAGGCGTGGCAGACCATCCGGCGGCGCCGCGAAGAAGAGTCGATTGAAGTGGAAGAATAAGCACTTCCGTCATGGTATGGGAAAGGAGCGGTGAGCGTGGAAAAGGCATTTGCTGCAGTGCGTATGGATGAACGTCATCCTAATTGGTCTATTGCCAGTGCCCGCAAGGGAGAATTATATCACCGGGACGGCGATTTCCGGACTGAGTTCGGCCGCGACTATACGCGTATACTTCACTCGACGGCGTACAGCCGGCTGAAACATAAAACGCAGGTCTTTTTCACGACGAAAAACGACCATATCTGCACCCGGATTGAACATGTCAATCACGTAGCTTCGGTCAGCGGCACGATTGGCCGGTATTTGGGACTGAATACGGAATTGATCAGCGCGATTGCCAGCGCCCATGATATAGGCCATTCGCCGTTCGGTCATTTGGGCGAGCGGGTATTAAATGAACTTAGTCTGCACGAATTAGGCGAAACATTTTGGCATGAACGGCAGGGCCTGCGTGTTGTTGACGAAATTGAAACGTTGCTGGATCCTGCCGGACGCATGAAAAATATGATGCTTACTTATGCGGTCCGCGACGGCATTGTCAGCCATTGCGGAGAAGTAAGGCAGACTGTTGTTCGGCCTCGCGAAGATGCCGTTCCGTTGGAAACGATTACGCGGCCGAGTGAATATGAACCGTATACTTGGGAAGGCTGCGTCGTCAAGATTGCCGATAAAATCGCTTATTTGGGACGGGATATTGAAGATGCGGTGCGTCTGCGCATTCTAACGGAAGACGGAAAGCCGCTGATGGAATTAAAGCGGAAATTGAATGAACAAGGCGGCGCCAAGTTGCAGTCTTTGACGAATACATCGATCATGTATCCGTTGATAACGGATCTTTGCCGGGAAAGCACGCCGGAAAAAGGGCTGGTATTATCGGCATCGCAGATCCGTTTGATGAACGACGTCATGAAGTTTAATTATACGTATATCTACAGCAGCAGGCGGTTGGAAATATATCATGCGTATGCGAAGTTGATTTTAGAATCGATTTACCGAATTTTAAAAGATTGTTATAAGGGAGAACAAACGCTCCGGCAGTTGGAGTGGCTGCGGCAAGATTATCCGACTTTGGGAAAACATTTTTTGGAACGCATGAAGAAATATTCTGATATCGGGCGAGCTGTTACTGAACATGATAAATTTGGAAATATCTTTGACAACGTTGTTATTTATCATATTTCTTCATGCGAAAAAGAGTACCGCCGTGCCTGCATAGATTATATTGCCGGAATGACAGATACGTACGCAGAAAAAATATTTGACGAATTAACGACATTTTAATAATATCATTTCGAATGGAGCGGGATACCGACTGAAAAACAAGCTGAACGGGATTCAAGCGGTAGAAATAAACAAAAGCGCACGACGGGAAAAGCTATCCTGTCGTGCGCTTTGCCGGTGGATATGCCGGAATTTTACTGCGCAATGCGTTTGTTAATATCTGCGATGAGCGCATCCACATCGATGCCGTGCGCGCCTGCGCCTTGGCCGATTGTTTCAAAATGCGCGGCCATGCATCCAACGCAGCCTAAGCCATATTTTTGAAACACTTCAATAATCTGCGGATATTTTTGAACTGCGGCAATGATGCCCGTATCTTTCGTAATTACTTCCATCGTACATCCTCCTAGAAAATTTTAGTCCGTTGTTTTCCATGAACTCGGATTGCAATTTATTATACCATACTTTTTTCGTTTTGTATGCGTTTAAAAGAACGAATTTACAAAACATTGCGTGCATATTAAAACAATTTGTTGAATACAGGATAAAGACATACAGTATATTAATAATGCAATAAGATGAGAAAAAATCAATGCAGTACGAACAGAAAAATAAAAAATATAAATAACAGTATATGAATTGCTGATTTAAAATAAAGTAAATATTGATATGTTTTTTTAGATTAAATTGACTAAAAGTATAGATAACACGCAAAGTAATGCAAATATTTAAGGAATATAACCTGTAAAATGATTAAAAAGAATAGAAAAAATTTTTCCTTTGCAATAATCATATAGTATATTGAATTATTTAATATATGCATTATAATAATAATCAAAGACCGTTTCTGGAACTCAACAAAGCGAAGGGAGGAAGTCTGTTTTTTTTATCTTACAATATTTTTGTATATAATTTTACGAAAGGGTGATAGGGATTATGATGGTTTTTTTGGCAGTATTGCCGCTGTTATGGCTTATCGTTGCGCTGGCTATTTTGAAAGTGCCGGCATGGAAAGCCTGCGGAGTTGCAGCAATTATTTCATTTATCGTTGCCGTCGTACCGTTTGGTAAAGAAGCGGGGATTATGGCGACCGGCGCACTGGAAGGCGTTGCGCTGGCCGTTTGGCCGATTTTGTTAGTTATTACGTCGGCCATTTTTACGTACAACCTTGTTGTTCATACGAAAGCAATGGAAACGATCAAGACGATGCTGACATCCGTGAGTCCGGATATGCGCATTTTGTCGCTGCTTTTAGCTTGGGGCTTCGGCGCATTCATGGAAGGGATGGCCGGTTTCGGGACGGCTGTTGCGATTCCCGCGGCCATGATGGTTGGTTTGGGTTTTCATCCGCTGAAATCCATTCTGGCATGTCTGGTTGCCAATTCCGTACCGACGACGTTTGGTTCTATCGCCATTCCGACAACGACACTGGCGACGTTAACGCATCTTGATTCTGTGCCGTTAGGGCAGTTTATTGCCATTCAGTTGTTCATTCTTAATACGCTCAGCCCGTTTTTTGTTGTCATGATTATGGGCGGAGGGCCGAAAGCGCTGAAGGGCGTATTCCTGCCGACGTTGATTTCCGGTTTGGCGCTGGCTGTTCCGGAACTGCTCATCAACCTGGCGATGGGGCCGGAACTGTCCGTTATCGTTCCGTCTGTCATTATTATGGGAGCTATCGTTGTCTGCGCCAGGATATTTAAGGTGGATGATCCTGAATACCGTGTCGAAGCGGAAGTGCGTCAAGTTTCATCTAGTGAAGGTATCAACGCAACGATGCCATTTATCTTTATCTTTATTTTGCTGATATTTACGTCTAAATTCTTCCCGTTTATCAACGGACCGCTGTCGACGATTAAAACGTCTGTTCAGATTTATGCAGGTCCCGGCGCTTCGCCGTATACGTTTGTATGGATCGCCACACCGGGCATTATGATTTTCTTGTCGGCTTTCCTCGGCGGATTTTTCCAGAAAGCCGGCTTTGGAGAAATGCTCGGCGTGCTGGGCAATACGTTTAAGGGATTGAAATTTACATATGTCACGATTATCTGTGTTGTCATGACGGCAAAGCTCATGACATACAGCGGCATGACTGCGGAAATCGCCGGCGCGCTTGTTGCGGCGACAGGCAGCTTCTATCCTGCTTTTGCTCCTCTTGTCGGTGCTCTCGGTGCGTTTATTACCGGTTCCGGCACGAATGCCAACGTTTTGTTCGGACCGCTGCAGACGGCGGCGGCTGCTCAAATGGTTCCCGGCGATACGCAATTGGCGTTGTGGCTGGCTGCTACAAACTCTGCCGGTGCCGGTATCGGCAAGATGTTTTCTCCTCAGAGTATCGCCATTGGCATTGGCGCCGTTGCTCCGGCGCTGGAAGCGTATATTGCTGAAAAGAAAGTGGAAAACAAAGAAGCCGATGAATTGCGGCAGAGCATCCAGGCCAATATTATCATGCAGAACATTGCAAAATATTTCGTCATTTATGTTGTCGTAGCCGGTATTTGTGCATATTTCGGTTTAAGCATATTTGTTCATTAAACGGAAGGCTGCGGCACATTGATTAGAGATATGCAAGGTTAACTAAGCATATTTCATAAATAGATGCTTCCTGAATAATACGGGAGGCATCTATTTTGTTTTATAAGGGAATTGCCGGAAGTTTTTCCGGTGGCAGCAAGAAGCACATGAATAAGGAAACGCATAGAGAATAAAACATGATTAGGAATTAACCAAAACCCGCTAAGCTGCTAAAAGCAGTATTACTGCCGGCTCACAGATATGAATTCTAAAAAGTTGAGCAGATTGACGATTTGCCGCAGAAAAAATCCGGAACAGAAACGAAGGGATAGTTCTGTTCCGGATTTTTGTTATTTATCCGTATCGGTTTTGATGCGCGATAAATCTACTTCACTGAGCGGAATAATACGGGTGTGGTATTTTACTTTATGATAGAGGTATACGGCTAAGAAAACGGGGATGCCGACGTAAGCAACGCTGGCGCCGTACCAGTCGATTTCCGCGCCGGTGAATGCGGAATAATTTTGCCCGGCCGTAACGATGATGCACATGAGCAGAGCCAGCAGCGGGCCGAAGGGAAACCACGTAGCCCGATAGGGCAAATCGCTTAAACTTTTTCCCTGCGCTATATAAGCCCGGCGGAAACGGTAATGACAGACAGCGATGCCGATCCAGGTGATAAACCCGGCCATGCCGCTGATATTGACGAGCCAGTCGTAGGCCTTTCCCTCGCCGATCAATGAAGTAAGAAAAGCGGCCAAGCCGAAGATGACGGTGGAAAATAAGGCATGGGACGGAACGCCGCGTTTGTTGAGCTTAAGAAACCATTTTGGTGCTTGGCCCGTCTCCGCCATGGCGTAGAGCATACGTGTCGATACGTACAATCCGGAGTTTCCGGCAGACAAAACAGCTGTCAGGATAACGGCGTTCATGATAGAAGCAGCTGCGGCGAGTCCGAAGCGTTCAAAAACAAGCGTAAAGGGGCTGATGGAAATATTTTCTACGCTTGCATTGAGCAGGTTGGGATCCGTATAAGGAATGAGAAATCCGATGACCGTAAAAGCGCCCAGGTAAAACAGCAGAATACGCCAGAAAATGGAATGAACGGCGCGGGGCACGTTTTTTTCCGGGTTTTCGCTTTCACCGGCAGCGATGCCGATCATTTCCGTCCCCTGGAAGGAAAATCCTGCGACCATAAATATGCCCAGCATGGCTGTAAAGCCGCCGACGAACGGCGCGTCGCCGATAGTCCAGTTGACAAAGCCCGGAGACGGTTCGGGTCCGAGGCCGAGGATAAGAAACAGGCCGGCACATAAAAAAATAAGAACCGTGAGGACCTTAATCCCGGCAAAGATAAATTCGCTTTCCCCGTACGAACGGGTCGATAAGTAATTTAATGAAAATAAAATAAGAAGGAAAACGGCGCTCCATACGGCGGCTGGCGTGTCGGGAAACCAGTACTTCATAATAAGAGCTCCCGCGACCAGTTCGGCGGCCACCGTAATAGCCCAGTTAAACCAGTAATTCCAGCCTAAGGCGAATCCTAGGGATTTGTCGACATAGCGGTTGGCATACGTTTCAAATGAACCGCTGACCGGAAGATATGCGGCCATTTCCCCCAAGCTGGTCATCAAAAAATATACCATGATGCCGATGAGCGAATAGGCGACGAGGGCCCCTCCGGGACCGGCAGAGCTGACGGTTTCGCCGCCGGCGACAAACAGACCTGTGCCGATGGCGCCGCCGATAGCAATCATGTTCAGATGACGGGCTTTCAGGCTGCGCCGCAATTTCGGCTGTTGTTGCGTCTCTTTCATGCAATCACGACCTTTTTGTATTTTGTGAGGATACTTATGAAAAAGTACCTGTATATTATAACGAATATCAAGGCTGATGACAATTGCGGCCGCGTTTTTTCAGAAACGTGGCCGCGGAAATATTTTTCCGCAGTTCAAGCTCACGGCTGGTTGCAGAAGAAGTTATGCAAACCTGCTTCAAAAGTCAGTTTTTATGCGTTCTCCAAGCTTGTTTTTGTTTGCCTGTCAGCTTGCGGATTTGGAATTTTTCTATAGTGAAGACGGCTTTATATAAGAGCAGGCCCAATACCGTATTCCGTTTTGACTAATTTAGTCGAAACGGAATACGGTATTGGGTATTTTTTATTTAAACATAACTATTTTTTTTGATTTCCTGTGAAAGAGAATAATAAGACAGCACTCTTTTAATATGGCATATAAATTGCATACAAAAAGATAAACTTTCAAAGGAGTGAGTAAGTATGTTGCCGTTAAAAGATGTTCGAATTTTGGATTTGAGCGAGGGCTTGGTATGCAGTCTTGCCACTATGTACCTCAGTCGGTTTGGCGCTGTGGTTACTAAGGTAGAAGGACCAAATGGTGACTGCGTCCGCAGCTGGGAACCGCAAAAAGAGGGAGAAAGCCTGTATTTCAACTATCTGAACGGGGGAAAAGAAAGTATTGTTTTAGACATAACTACTGAAGCTGGCAGAAAACAGTTTGAAACAATTTTGCCGCAATATGATGTACTGTGCATCAATGGTTCTGGAGTAAATCTGGAAAAATTAGGACTTGGGTATGAACGGCTTAAGGAAATAAAACCGGATTTGATTTATGCAGTTTACTCTTATTTTGGCACCGAAGGGCCTATGGCAGGACGCCCGGGCAGCAGTTTGGTGGCGCAAGCGCTGGGAGTAGCTATGGATATGACCGGTGTAATAGGCGGCCCGCCCATTCATTCTGCTCCCTCTATTGCGGAACATTATGCTGCCGGTTACTTGGCAACGGGAATGCTCTTCTCGCTTATTGAGAAAATTCAAAGCGGAAAAGGACAAAAAATAGACATTTCTCTTCAGGATTCTATTTTTTCATGCATTGAAGCGGCTCCGGCAGCCTGCTCGACAGTAGGCGAAATCCATACCCGTAAGGGGAATTTTGATCCGTCCTGCGCGCCGTACGATACGTTTGCTGTAGCCGACGGATATGTAGCTGTAGGAGTGGCTACGCAGCTGCAGTGGGAAAAATTTTGCGATGTTCTTGGCTTTGAGGATCTTAAAACAGATCCCCGCTTTTTGACTAATGAAGATCGCCGGACCGACTATCTGGATATATTACGGCCTATCTTGGAAGAGCGAATGAAGCATATGGGCAAATTGGAAATAGAATCTAAATGCAGAGAGTCAGGAATACCTTGCGGAGCAGTGCTTACCGTTGCGGAAATAACAGATATGCCTAATACATTGGAAAACGGCTTCCTCCAGACTTGGGAAGATCCAACAATCGGAACAATCAGGGCTCCTGAACTTCCGTTTACGCTCAGTGACAGCAAGGCGGGTCTGCAGAAAAAGGCTCCGGCATTAGGTGAACATACAAATGTGATTTTATCAGCTATGGAACAGCGGTGAGGAGGGTTAATATGGGAATTTTTAAGAATGTAAGAGTGATTGATTTTACTCATGCCTATTCAGGACCGTTTTGCGCCATGAATTTGGCAGATCAAGGCGCTGAAGTTATCAAGATCGAACGTCCCGACGGCGGAGACCAAGCCAGAACATGGGGGCCTTTCAAGAATGACTACAGTGCTTATTACGCTTCCTTTAATCGAGGAAAAAAGAGTATTACCTTGAACATTGCTTCCGAGGAAGGACAGAAAATTGCTTCTGAACTTATACGCAGCGCAGATATCGTATGCTCTAATTTTAAAGCCGGCACACTCGAAAGATACGGACTGGGGTATGAACAGATGAAGCCATATCGGCCCGACATTATTTATGCTGCTCTTTCCGGTTTTGGAACAAGGGGCCCGCTCTCAAAATTTGCCGCCTATGACAATGTCATGCAGGCTACCAGCGGTATTATGGACATGAACGGTTTTCCGGATAAGGGACCGACGAAAATTGGCCCCGCTATTGGCGACAGCTACAGCGGACTAATGCTGCTCATCGGCTTGGCTATCGCCTATTATCACCGGCTTAGAACAGGAAAAGGCCAGCAGGTGGATACAACGATGCTGGGCGCTCTTTATACTATGCTGGAGTTTCCTGTTTTAGCGTATGCCAATAATAGTATATGCATGACGCGAAGGGGAAATACCAGCCCCTACTATGCGCCGGGAGATTGTTATCCCGTCAAGGACGGCTTCTTTGCAATTTATGAAAAAAATGATTCTATGTGGAAGGACTTTTGTGAAGCGTTGGAATTAGATCCGATGGGACCAAATGGAATGTTTGCCACGAATGCACTTCGTCTTGCCCACAGAGAAGAACTGGATAAGACGCTAGTATCTCTATTTGCACAATATACAGGAAAAGAATTAGAAAACCTTATGAAGGAGGCAAATGTTCCGGGAGCGTTTGTCATGGGGATTGAGGCCGCGCTCCATGACCGGCACCTCCTTTCGCGCGATATGGTTATTACCGTAGATGATCCTGTTTTAGGAGCGCTTAAGTTGGTAGGCAATCCTATCAGACTTTCTGAGAACCCTGCTGATGTATCCAGGCCGTCTCCCACGCTGGGGCAGCATACAGAAGATATTTTGGCAGATATAGGATATTCTCTGGAAGAAATCAACGCATTTCGTCAAAAAGGGGTTATCTGAATGGAGGGAATAAAGGACTATGAATAATCAAGACAAAAAGCTCTCTTTTTGGCAGAAATATGAGATAAGTCTTATTCTTATCAGTGCAGGCATCATCATGGCAGTTGTGGCAGGTTTGACCACATATCCTGTTTCAGGAACTGCCCTTGCCAATTCGCTGCTCTTTTTATTGACGCGCACCTTTGGGTCTGTCATGCAGATCTTTACCATTATCGTATTGATTTTTCTGATTGTATTGGGATTATCAAAATATGGAGAGATTCGTTTCGGCAATACAAAACCACAATACCGCACGACAACTTGGGTATCAATGATGTTCTTTGCCGGCTTAGGCGCAGGTACAGTATATTGGGCGTTCCTGGAATGGGGATATCATTTTAATGCAGCTCCTCGCTTAGCCGGAGCGGAAATCTCTGAGGCGTATGCGTATGAGTTAGCCCTTACTTATACGTTATTTGACTGGGGGCCTTCGGCATGGGCGCTGCTTTGTGTCTTTGCCTTGCCGTTCGGTTACCATTACTACGTTAAAAGAGATAATGAACTCCGTTTGAGTGCTTTATGCAAGTATACATTCGGAGAGCAGAGGACTAATGGGGTTTTAGGAAAAATTGTGGATCTGATTTTTATTTTAGCGGCAGTAGGTTCTATCTGCATTTCCGCAGGTTGTTCCGCATCGACTATTTCCACAGCAGTAGCCAGTCTTTTTGAAATCGAAAACTCCTTCGGCCTGACGGCAGGGATATTATTCGGTGTTGCGCTGCTGTACTCCTTAGCTTCTCTTCTGGGCGTTGAAAAAGGAATGAGCAAAATCAGCGATTGGAATACATATTTCTGCATTGTTCTGTTGGGGTTCATTGCATTAGCAGGTCCTACCAGATTTATCATTGATTCTTTAATTAACTCCCTGGGGCTGCTTATTACAGAATTTACACGTATGAGCTTATGGACCGATCCTGTGGCGCAGAGCGGATATCCTCAAAACTGGACGGTATTTTATCTGGTGTACTGGTTTGTTTTTGGTCCTTTTACCGGGCTGTTCATCGCAAAAATTTCTGAGGGACGGAAGATCAAGGAAATTATCCTCAATATGATTCTTTCCGGAAGCGCGGGACTGTTCCTTTTCTTCGGCATCATAGGCGCTTATGAGCAGAATCTTCGCATCCAGGGACTTTTAGATGTGCCGGCCATGCTGGTAAACGGACAAGGTCCTGAAATTGCTCAGGCAGTCATTCAGACCCTTCCAGCGAGCAAGGCAGCAATGGCGCTCTATGTCGTGGTCATTATTCTTTTCCTGGCCGCGGCCTTGAATGCGTGTTCCTTTACTCTTTCATCCACAGTTTCCCGAAATCTTAAAGAAGGAGAAAATCCCAATAAAATTCTTAAACTTTTCTGGTGCCTTGTGTTAATTGCCATTCCTCTGGCAATAACGTATATTGGTACGGATATTAATACGATTAAATCCATCGTTTTAGCGACAGGGTTGCCTTTAGTAATTATTTTAGTTAGTATTTATTACGGATTCCTCCGTGAGCTTAAAAAGGATTACGGTCATAAGACAAAGGCTCAAATTGTTTCAGAGGGAACCATACATGCTGAAAAAAGTGCCTGACATTTTTCTTTACGATTAACAAAAAATCGGCCTCTGTAACACTAAAGTTACAGAGGCCGATTGTGTATCGAACGAAGCGGTACTTGTTCAGTATATGCCGTCATAGTATGATAGGGATGAAGAAAAGTACGGATATTCATGTAATGGAGGAACAATATGGATTTGGAAATTTTTAAGCGTGTCATTGATGAACTCCATGATGAGATCATGATCTACGATAATGAATACCGCCTGGTCTATGTCAATAAGGCCGCCTATCGGCATTATGGGGTCAAGCCGGAGGATTTAATTGGAAAATGTTTTCATGAGCTGGACGGCACCTATTGGGGAAATTCCACTCTTCCTGATGTGTACCGTACCCAAAAGCAGGTAGCTAAACGGCAGATAACAAACAAAGGCCATGATATTATTACCATTTCCGTTCCTGTATTTGACGATATAGGCAGGCTACAATATGTTGCCCAAAATGTGAACGATCTTTACTATGTTAATACAATCAGTCAGGCCGAAGCAAAATCTGTTGAGATTGATACTGGCGCCGATACGGTAGACCGTCCGTTTCGCGGAACTAATAACAGAATGGCGGAGATCTTTTCAATGATACATAAAATAAAAGATGTAACTGCTACATGCCTTTTTTCCGGAGAGACGGGAACGGGAAAAAGCTACTTTGCCAAGTATATGCATACAGTCAGCAATCGGAAGCAGCGGCCTTTTGTGACTATCAATTGCGCTTGCATGAATCCGAATCTCATTGAATCAGAGCTGTTCGGATATAGTCGAGGCGCGTTTTCCGGCGCAAGTAATACAGGGAAACGGGGTTTGGTTGAGGTGGCGGATAAAGGTATTCTTTTCCTCGATGAAATATCGGAAATACCGTATGATCTGCAGGCAAAGCTGTTGTTATTTCTTCAAGATAAGGAATTTATTCCTGTAGGAGCTGCGCAGAAGAAGAAAGTAGATGTAAAAATTATTACGGCGACTAACCGAAACCTCAGGCAGATGGTAGAAGCCGGAAGCTTTCGTGAAGATCTCTATTACCGGCTGAATACATTTGAGATTGATATTCCTCCCCTCCGTGAACGCCTAGATGAGATTCCGGCATTAGCAGATTACTATTTGGCGCAATGTAATGAAACTTATAAAAAATTTCATACATTCCATCCTGATGTATATCGTGTATTTCAGCAGTATAGCTGGCCGGGAAACCTAAGGGAACTGGCTCATATTATTGAAAAAATAGTCGTTCTGACCCAACAGGCGGAAATAGAAGTTACTGATTTGCCAAAGACGCTTTTTGACCTTAATGCTGCTGAGGAGGACGAAGCGCGGTGGGTAGAGCGACCGCTGTCTGTTGTTTTGGAGATGGCGGAACGAGAAGCCGTGCAAAAAGCGTATCAAACGCATAAGAATAGCGTAAAAGTCGGAAAAGCATTAGGTATTAGTCAGTCAAAAGCGTATCGTTTATTGAAAAAATATGTGTATTCAGCAGAAAAATAATATCTGTTCTCGATAAAATTATTCTCGCCGTTTATCGGATATATTGCAGGAAACGCCTGTATCTTGCTTTTTACTGTAGTTTGTTCTGTCGGTGTGCAGGGATTTGTCAGCAGTGTTGCGGGAAGATACCATAGCGCAGCGGCAGGCCGGTATTTTTGCGCGGAAGACATTGCAAGGTTCTGCATTTTGCCTGCCTTTTGCGGGCTGTGCCTAGTCATGACGGGTTGTATGGCGTATAATAAAACTATCTGGATCAGGGCAGCGTATTTTGAATGAGGAGCAGCATAATGGAACTGGCAGAATATCGGAAGGAAATTGATGTATTGGATCAGGAACTGACCTGCCTATTGGAAAAACGCATGAAAGTTGTGGCGAAAGTGGCGGCGTATAAAAAGATGCACCATATGGAAGTTTTCGATCCGCGCCGGGAACGGCAGGTTCTCGATAAGATTGCCGCCATGGCGCAGTATAAAGAACTGGCGCCGTATTTGCAGAAAATATATCAGTGTATTATGGATGAAAGTAAAAAGTATGAACGGGAGTATATGAATATATAACATGGCAGCATGGGATAGCATACAAGGCGTCGTCGAGCGGATTGTATTCCAGGCGTCCGATTCAGATTTTATTGTATACCGCATCAGCAGGGAGGACGATGCTTCCTCCGTCACCGTCACGGGAAAGGGCGTCAGACCGCTTGTCGGAGACAGATTGGAAATACAAGGGCGCTGGGTGCAGCATAAACGGTACGGTTTGCAGTTGGCGGCGTCGGCATGGAAGCGCCTTGAACCTGATACGGCAGAAGGGATGGAACGTTTTTTGGCATCGGGAGCGATCAAGGGCATCGGGCCGGCTCTGGCGAAGCGGATCGTCGAGGCCTTCGGCAGCAAGACGATGGCGGTCATGGAAAAAGAGCCGCAGCGGCTTTTATCCGTTGAAGGGATCGGCCCCAAAAAACTGGCGGTCATTACAGAGTCGTTTTATGAAGAAAAGCAAGTCAATGAGTTGGCGCTGGATTTGGAAACACACGGAATCGCCGGCCGTTATGCTTACCGTCTCGTGCAGAAATACGGCGATGAGGCACTGTATGTGCTGGCGGAAGAACCGTACCGGATGATTGCCGAAATTGACGGAATCGGTTTTAAGACGGCAGATCAAATGGCATTGGCTTACGGCATGGACCGGCAGTCGCCGGAACGGTTGACTGCCGGATTGCTCTATGTGCTGCTGGATATGACGCAGAACGGCCATGTATGCATTCCTGAAGAAGAGCTTGTGCGGAAAGCGGCGGCGATTTTGGGCGCCGATACGTTGCAGCTGCGGGAGGTTCTTGGCGATGCCGTCCGTACAGGCCGGCTGCATGCAGATGATTGCGGCAGTGAAACGTATGTATATGCACCGAAGCAATATGAAGAAGAAACGTATATAGCCCGGCGCATACGGGATATGGCGGAACGCCGCATACCCCGGCCGAAGGTTCATGTTGAATTGTTTTTGGACCGATGGCAGGATTCCTGCCGGTTTTTATTGGCCGATAAACAGCGCGAAGCTGTGTCCCGATCTTTGGAATCAGGCATACTGGTCATTACAGGCGGGCCCGGCACGGGAAAAACGACGGTCGTACAGGCGGTCATTCGTTTGGCCGAACAGGAGGGACTGCGTATCCTGCTGTGCGCGCCGACAGGAAGAGCAGCCAAAAGGCTGGAAGAGACAACAGACAGAAAGGCAAAGACTATCCACCGTCTGCTCGTTCCGGAAGGCGTTTCCGGCAGCAGGCAGGTTTTTGAGTATAATGAGGCTAATCCCCTGCAGGCGGATTTGGTCATTGTCGATGAGGTATCCATGCTGGATATGGAAATGCTGTATCATTTGCTGAGCGCGCTGCCGGAGCGGTGCCGCTGCATTCTCGTCGGCGACGCCGATCAGCTGCCGTCAGTCGGGGCAGGAGCAGTGCTGCACGATATTATTCGTTCCGGCGCCGTGCCTGTCGTGCGGCTTGATACGATTTTCCGGCAGCGGGACGGAGGGCGTATTGTGACGAACGCACATCTCATCAATCGGGGGATGATGCCTGTCGTTAACGAGGACGGCGAATTCCGTTTCATTGAAGTGGAGACGGAAGAACAAGGCGCTGCCGTTGTATGCCGTCTTTATGCCGGCGAAGCGGCGGATATGGGAGATAAATTTGCCGTACAGGTATTATCGCCTATGTATAAAAATCCCTGCGGCGTGGATTATCTGAATAAGGCTATGCAGGCGGCCGTCAATGAACAGATGCCGGGAAAGGGCGAATATCAGACGGATAAAGCCGTATTCCGCATAGGCGATAAAGTTATGCAGAAGCAGAACAATTATGAGAAAGGCGTATTTAACGGCGACATCGGCGAAATTTTTGCTGTTCAAGACAGCATGATTTACGTCCGATATCCGGAACAAGATGTAAAATATGAAGGCCGGGAAATTGAGGAAATTATTTTGGCCTATGCCATTACAGTGCATAAAAGTCAGGGGAGCGAATATCATACAGTCATTATTGCCGTCGTCAACAGTCATGCCATTATGCTTCAGCGAAATTTGCTGTACACGGCGGTAACGAGAGCAAAAGGGAAAGTTATCCTTGTGGGCACCAAGGCGGCGCTGCAGACGGCAGTGCAAAATATGCGGACCAGCCGCCGGTTTACGCTGCTGGCTCAGCGTCTTTGCGGAGAGGGATTATGCTGACGACATGGAAGGAAATCATGCTGCGGCTGTTGTATCCGCCGCGCTGTCCTGGCTGCGGCGCTTCCGTCAAAGACCATGGCGTATGGTGCAGTTCCTGCTTTCAGGCCGTATGGCGGCCCCGTATGCTGAGCGGCAGCCGCACGGCCTATCTTGACGGATGTTATTGCCTCTGCGATTATGGCGGCTCAATCCGCCATATAATTCACTCCTTGAAATATGACGGAGCATTGCAGTATGAAAACGCATGCCGGTATTTACTGGAACAGTTTCCGTGGCCGGAAAGGCTTTCCGGCCTGAACGGCGTCGTTCCTGTGCCGCTGGCGCCGGATAAAGAAAGAATGCGCGGTTTTAACCAGGCGGAAATTATTTTCAAAAAGTGGGCCGAATCCATTCTTCCTTGGGAAGACGTTCTGCAGCGTGTCCGTTCGACGCCTTCCCAATGGCAGCTGGAAAGAGGAAAAAGAACAGAAAACGTGAGCAGAGCCTTTGAGGTAAAAGGCTCTGCTCACGTAGCGGGAAAACATATGCTGCTGGTCGATGATATTTTTACGACAGGGGCGACGATGAATGCCTGCGCTCTTGCGCTGAAGCAAAAAGGCGCCGCCGGCGTGACCGGATTGGTCCTTGCCAGCGGCGCCTGGTAATTACCCCAACGTTTCGATAAAAGCTTTGACTACTTCCGGATCGAACAGAACGCCTGATGCGCTGAACAGTTCGCGGATGGCTTGATGCTTGGTTTTGGCCCAAAATTCAGACGAAGGATTAATTGTCCTGTCGTAATAATCGGCAACAGCGATAATGCGGGCGCCGAACGGAATATTTGCTCCGCGGAGATGTTTGGGAAAACCGGATCCGTCCCACCGTTCGTGATGATAGCGTATATACGGAATAATATCCTGGCAGCAGGGAATATTTTCCAACAGGTTGCTTCCCGCTGCGGCATGGCGCTTGTATTGCCCCGTTTCGGTGCGGTTGAGATAAGGGACTTTTGCCAATACTGTATTGGAAACGAACAGAAGGCCTACGTCATGCAGCAAGGCGGCATGCTTGATCTGCTCGATTTCGTTTTTGGGGAGGGCCAGTTTGACGGCGATGCTGATGCTGTAGTTGGCGACCTGGATAGAGTGCAGATACAGCTGCTGGTTTTTAAGCTGTATAAATTTGAGCAGTTCCGCCGTGATCATATCGAGGGAGTTCAGTTCTTCGACACTGATGCCGGCGGCTTGTTTCAGTGATACCATATACATGACGAAAAGCCTTTCCTAAACGATGAAATACGTACTTATGTCTTGCGGTTTATGCGCCGGGAACGGCGCATTTTTTGCGGATGGCGCAGGATGTTGAACATTTTGACGCCCGTCTTTCTGAGGCGGGAGCCAGTGTTTTTCATGCGGCGCACTGTTGTGATTTTGGAATTTTTCTTGGGACGCATGTCGCGGATGGAACCGAAATCACCGCGGCGTACGCTTGTCGCTTTAATGCGGTCGGAGCCAAGCTCGGTTTTGAAGATGCTCATGATGTGGCTTGTCCTGAGGTCAGAGCAGAAGCTGTAAATATCTACGGCCACATAGGACAGGCGCGGATAGATATGAATGCATAAATGTGCGTTCCGCGATACGGCAACGCATATCAGCTCATCTTCATGATCATGATAAAGCGTGAGGCCGTCAATAGGTATATGGATCGATTCAAATGCGCGTTTTACCAACAGCTGCACTTCTGCCGGCGCCGTTAAATCGGTTTTGCAGTTATAAAAATCGATGAGTAAATGTTTTCCCGTTGTATTGTTCATGAAAATTCACCCGTTAATTTAGTACGATTCATTATATACTGTTTTTTTCTCCTTGTAAATGCAGTTTTCCGAATGAAAATGACCGCACGAAAGGTATATCATTTTGGTATTATCGTAAAAAATGCGTAAAAACGCAGTGCCTGCGTGCAGATGATCTTGTTCGCACGTATCGGCATATCAATATAGCATAAGAATTTATTCTGCCCCCGCCCTATTGTCTTGTCACCTGTAAATGGTTGATGTTATAATAGCACGTAACCGGTGAATAGAAAATAGAAAGGGGATACGTATGGGATATATAGAAGATGAAATTGCTAAGCTCAAATATCAGCGCAACGCTGTGATATTGGCCCACTATTATGTTCCGGATGAAGTACATGATATTGCCGATTATATTGGCGATTCCTTTTTTTTGAGTCAAAAAGCCGCGGAAATTGATGCGGAAACGATCGTGTTTGCCGGTGTGAGGTTCATGGGTGAAAGCGCTAAAATACTGAGTCCCCAGAAGACTGTTCTCATGCCGGCCATAGATGCAGATTGTCCGATGGCTCATATGATAACGGTCGAGGAGATTGAAGCCGTGCGCAGGAAATATCAGGATTTGGCCGTTGTCTGTTATGTAAATTCTACTGCTGAAATCAAGGCGCACAGCGACGTGTGCGTTACGTCGTCTAATGCCGTGTCCATCGTCAAAAAACTGCCGCAGCAGCATATTTTTTTCATTCCCGACAAGAATTTGGGCCGGTATATCGGCATGCAGGTTCCGGAAAAGCACGTCATGTATAATGACGGGTATTGTCCGCGCCATAATGCCGTGCGTCCGGAATTTGTAACGTTGTGCCGGAAGGAGCATCCCCAGGCATTGTTCCTGGCTCATCCGGAATGTCCGGAAGAAGTATTGGCGTTGGCCGACTATATCGGCAGCACATCCGGGATCATCCAATATGCTAGAAGGTCTGACGCCAAAGAATTTATTATCGGGACGGAAGACGGCGTGCTGTACGAATTAAAGACAGAAAATCCCGGAAAGACTTTTTACTCGGTCATGGAAGGGAAGGTCTGCGTCAACATGAAAAAAGCGACGCTGGAAGCCGTTCTTCGGTGTCTCCGTGACGGAACGGGCGAGGTAACCGTGCCTGATGATGTACGGGAACGGGCGCTGCAGCCTTTGGCCCGTATGCTGGAATTAGCGCGCTGATGGGGAAAAGGGAGAAAAGAAAACCATGAGAACAGTGAAAACAGACGTGCTCATCGTAGGAACCGGCGTCAGCGGATTATTTGCGGCTCTGCATTTACCGGCCCGTTACAGCGTCTTGATGATTACGAAAGATCAAACGGAAAACAGCGATTCTTTTTTGGCGCAGGGCGGAATCTGCGTGCTGCGTGATACAGACGATTACGACAGTTTTATGGAAGATACGCTGAGAGCAGGGCATTATGAAAACAGGCGCGAATCCGTGGATATTATGATCCGCTCGTCCAGACATGTTATTGATGAATTGATCGGATGGGGCGTCGAATTTTCCACTAAAAACGGAAAGCTTGATTATACGAGAGAAGGCTGCCACTCCAAAGCGCGTATTTTATACCATAAAGACGTGACAGGCCGGGAAATTACGAGCAAGCTTTTAGCGGCAGTCCGCACCTTATCTCATGTTTCGATATGGGAATACACGACGATGCTCGATATCATTGCAGAGAACAACCGATGCTGCGGAATCATCGCCCGTACTGCCGGCGGCGAATATATTGCCGTCCAGGCGGCATATACGATTTTGGCCAGCGGCGGCGTAGGCGGTTTATATGAACGGTCTACGAATTTCCCGCACCTGACGGGAGATGCGATTGCCATTGCCCGCCGTCACGGCATTGCTTTGGAACATATTGACTACGTGCAGATACATCCGACGTCTCTTTACACTGCGCGGCGCGGCAGAAGCTTTCTCATCTCCGAATCTGTCCGCGGTGAAGGCGCCAAACTGTACGGAAAAGACGGAAAGCGCTTTGCTGACGAAGTGTTGCCGAGGGACCTCCTGACGGCGGAAATACGCAGGCAAATGGCAAAAGACGGGATGCCGCACGTTTGGCTTGACATGACCGTATTGGGAAAAGATGTGATTTTACGCCATTTCCCCAATATTTACAAAAAATGTTTGGAAGAAGGGTATGATGCGACGAAAGAATGGATTCCCGTCGTACCGGCCCAACATTATTTTATGGGCGGCATTCACGTCGATTCTTACAGCAAGACGACGATGGATAATCTGTATGCCGTCGGAGAAACAAGCTGCAACGGCGTGCATGGCCGGAACAGGCTGGCGAGCAATTCCCTGCTGGAAAGTCTGGTATTTGCCGAACGGGCCGCTTTGCAGATATGCGGCGAAGCAGATTGTTCGGGGGAAACTGCCGGCAGGGACTTTGACCGTCTGGCCGCAGCGGCGGCAGCTCGCCTGAAAAACGAAGAAACGATATTGGCTGTACGATACAAGGAAGAGATTCTCCAGGAAATGGAACGGGAGCGGAAAGCACAATGAATACATTAAACAGTATTACGATGAAACTGCAGGTAGATCCGCTGCTTATGATGGCGCTGCGCGAGGATATCAGCAGTGAAGATGTGTCGACGAACGCTGTCATGCCGGAAGCCTGCCGGGGTGAAGTAGAGCTGATCTGCAAGGGAGAAGGCGTTATAGCCGGATTACCTGTGTTTGCACGGGTCTTTTCTTTATTAGATAATACGACGGAATTTGAATTTTTTGCAGAAGACGGCGATACGGCGGCAAAGGGAGAAAAAATAGCGCTTATCCGGGGAGATATTCGTGTTCTTCTGTCAGGCGAACGAGTGGCCCTGAATTATTTGCAGCGCCTCAGCGGCATTGCCACATATACGCGCCGGGTTGTGGAGCTTCTTGCCGGGAGCGGCATTACGCTTCTCGATACGCGGAAGACGACGCCGAATATGCGGCTGTTGGAAAAATATGCGGTAACAGTCGGCGGCGGCTGTAATCACCGGTACAATTTGTCGGACGGCATATTGCTGAAAGACAATCATATCGGCGCCGCCGGCTCTATAGCAAAAGCCGTTGCCATGGCCAGAGCCTATGCGCCGTTTGTCCGGAAGATTGAGGTAGAGACAGAAACGCTGGACATGGTGCGGGAAGCGGTAGAAGCCGGCGCAGATATTATCATGCTGGATAATATGTCTCTGGACATGATGAAAGAAGCCGTTCTGCTCATCGATGGGCGGGCTGAGACGGAATGTTCGGGAAACGTGACGGAAGAAACTATTGCCATCCTGAAAGACGTCGGAGTCGATTATATTTCAAGCGGAGCCTTGACGCATTCGGCGCCGATTTTAGATTTATCTTTGAAGCATTTGCATCGCCTATAAGCCATCTATGCATCAGATGCAGAACTCCCGGAGTTTTCTACAGGTGCTCATAAGAAAGTGATTTGAAAAAATTACGATTATGGCCTCTGTCAGGCAGGATTTGGCAACGAAGAAATACGCTATATTCAGCAGATTTTGCTGGATACGGCGTATTTTCTTGCCTATTTGCGCTTTCGCTTGCCTTTCCCGTGTGTCATGTTGCCCTTGCCCCGCTGGCTTATGGGGCTTTTCATGTGCTTGGACAGACGCAGAACCTCGATCAGATTGACGAACTGCTCTTTGGTGATCGCATCGTAGTCAATGCCGAAGGTCACCAGAAAGGCCCGCGCCTTTTTTTCGTCACTGCTACCCTCAAAATTCATGGCAGTCTGCAACTGTTGCTGGGCTTGTGCCACAGCGGATGGCTCGTCTGCTGTTGTGCTGTCGGTTTTGTGGGCTTCCCGAATATCGCGGAGTATCCCTGTCAGGTCATCTGCAACCACATGACCGAAATATTCTTCCTCCGACACCTGCGCCAATTCCAGTGTGCGGAGATAGAGATCGTTCGCACTGTCCTCTCGTTTTGCCAACACCATTTGACGCACAGCTTCCAGCACGGCGTTCATGTCGTTGATCCGCATATCAGCAATGCGGTCAACATAGATTTCCGCATCCAGCATCAACCGCTGAAAATCTTTGTGGCAGATCAGCTCCGACAGCAGCCGGTGATTAAACTGCCCTTCTTTCAATACCTCAATCGCACCGTCACCCAAATGCAGAGCTTCCAGCTCTGTGTTTGGGTGATTTT
>CAZDQW010000007.1:73772-84625 GCA_964507845.1 uncultured Megasphaera sp. | reverse complement strand
GTGCCGCTCTCGCGGCGACTTGTTTATTCTACCAGACTCCTCCCCTTCCTGTCAATACCTTTTTCCTCCCTTTTTTGCGGTTTTTTGCAGAACTTTAAAAAATACCGACTTTCTTATATCTGTACATGCCCTTCCATGCGATGACAGCGGCAGGTCCAGCCTGTAATTCCCCTACAGACCTGGCTCTGCCGCTCAATAACTAGCCAGACGCTTCGCTTCCGCGATTCTCCATACAGCGCCTTATTCAGCCATTTTATATATCTTGTATATATCCTCTGCCGTCAGCTGTCCGAACGGCCCCTCTTTCACCGTATTGCCTTTCGTGCATTTATCGGCCATTTGCCGGTATTGTTCTTCCGTCGCATGGACGCCCAATTCAGTCAGCGACGTAGGCATATCGATTTCTCTGAAAAAGGCTTCCATTTTTTCAATTCCTTCCAAAGCAGCCGTTTCGTCATCTGCCGTCGCAATGTTGAATACGTCGCGCGCAAGTTTGGCGAATCTCGCCGTGTCTTTATGCAGTACATAACGAGCCCAGCTTGGCCAAATAGCCGCAAGACCGGCGCCGTGGGCCACATCGAAAATGCCGCTGACTTCCATTTCAATATGGTGGGTGCCCCAGTCTCCCCGGCCGTTTCCGCCGTCAAATAACCCGTTATGCGCCAGGCTCCCGGCCCACATGATTTCAAAACAGGCTTTATAATTTTTCGGATCTTCTTTAACAATCCGCGCGTTTTTCATAACATTGCACATGAGCGCCGCCGCCATCCCGTCGGTCAGATCGTCTTCGGCATTCGGATTAAAGTACCGTTCCAAAACGTGCATAATCATGTCGACGTTGCCGCAGGCCATCTGGTACGGCGGCAGCGTATACAGCAGTTCCGGATTCATAATGGCAAAGACCGGCCGCAGGAGATCATTTTGATAGCCGACTTTATACCAGCCGTCTTCATTCGTAATGACCGACGCCCAGCTCATTTCGCTGCCGGCAGCGGCAATCGTGAGAACAGCTCCGACAGGAACAACCGATTTCGGTACGGCGCGCCGCATATAAAAATCCCATACGTCGCCGTCGTAATGCATCCCCATGGATACGGCTTTGGCTTCGTCAATAACGCTGCCGCCGCCGACGGCAAGAATAAAATCAACATCGGCTTTCTTCGCCGCCTCCAGCGCTTCATACACATGGGACAGCCGCGGATTGGGATGAACGCCGCCGAACGTGATAAATGCCAGACCGGCGTCAGCAAGAGATTGTTCTACTTTTTCAAGCAGCCCGGAACGCTTCACGCTGCCGCCGCCATACAAAACAAGAACATTCGCTGCTCCGCATTCCTTTAAAATATCGCCGGTTCTTGTCTCTTCGCCGCGGCCGAAATATACTTTTGTCGGCGTATAATATGTAAAATTATTCATTTCTCATTCCTCCCAACGTTTTTGACATTACGTTATCTTATATCCATTATATCTTTTTATCATCTCTTCCGCAATAAAAGGAGGCTCTGCAGCGAGCCTCCTTCGTACTTGACGTTATATATCCTGATCCGGTTCGTCGCCTTCGACGGTAATCGTATCGAGAGCTGCTACCTTATCGTCGCCTTCCAGTTTTTGGATTTTAACGCCCGACGTATTGCGTCCCTTCTTAATACCGATACTTTCTATGTCCGTCCGAATGACGATGCCGTTCGTTGTAATAAGCATGAGTTCCTGATTTTCATAAACGACTTCCACGCCGACAATAGCCCCGGTTTTAGGCGTGATCTTGAAATTCTTCACGCCTTTTCCGCCGCGGAGCTGAATTTTATACGCGTCTATCGTATTTCGTTTGCCGAAGCCTTCTTCGCTCACCGTGAGCACCTGGCAATCCGGTTCGAGCACGTCGGCGCCGATGACGCAGTCCCCTTCAGCCAGGGAAATGCCGCGCACGCCGCGGGTATTTCGTCCCATAGGCCGGACGTCGTTTTCGCTGAAGCAAATGGCCATGCCCTGCTTCGTCGCCAGAATGATGCGCTGATCGCCCTTGGTCAGGCGCACCTTGGCCAGCCGGTCGCCTTCCATGAGAGAAATGGCAATAAGGCCGTGACGGCGGACGTTTTTAAATTCACTCAGTTCCGTCTTTTTCACCAGCCCCTTTTCCGTCGCCATGAACAAATTCATCGACGGATCGACTTGATCGAGATCAATAATGGCATTGACTTTTTCACCTGGCGCTAAAGACGGCAAAATGTTGATCGTCGCGATTCCCTTGGAATTCCGGCTGTTGGATTCGGGAATTTCATACGCTTTCAGACGGTATACGCGCCCCATATTCGTAAAGAAAAGGACCGTATTCAGCGCCGATGTATACAGCAAATGATTGACGGCATCTTCATCTTTCGTCCCCATGCCTTTGACGCCGCGGCCGCCTTTGTTCTGCGTATGGTACACGTTGGCGTTCATGCGCTTGACATAGCCGCGCCTGGTCAGCGTAATCACCATGCGTTCGTTCGGAATCATGTCTTCTACGGCAAACTCGGACGAATCGGCTACGATTTCCGTCCGTCTTTCATCGGCAAATTTCTTTTTTACATCGAGCAGTTCCGTTTTGACGATTTCCATGATCTTCCGTTCATCAGCCAGTACGTCCCGCAAGTACGCTATCCGCTCTTCTATATCTTTATATTCGGCTTCGATTTTTTCCCGTTCAAGTCCGGTCAGCCGCCGCAGGCGCATATCAAGAATGGCCACCGACTGCTTTTCGCTGAGGCCGAACCGCGTCATGAGCGCCTGCTTTGCAATTTCATCGGTCTGGGATTCTCGTATGGTTCGGATCACTTCGTCTATATGATCCAGTGCAATCAGCAAGCCTTGCAAAATGTGCGCTCTTGCTTCCGCCTTGTTGAGCTCGAACCGGCAACGCCTTGTAATAACTTCTTTCTGGTGGGCCAGGTAACATTCCAGTACTTCCTTGAGCGTCAAAATGCGGGGATGGCCGTCTACAAGCGCCAGCATGATGACGCCGAACGTTTCCTGAAGCTGTGTATGCTTATACAGCTGGTTCAAAACAATACTCGGATTAACATCGGCCCTCAATTCAATGACGATGCGCATTCCCGCGCGGTCCGATTCATCTCGCAACGCCGTAATGCCGTCGATTTCCTTACTCCGCGACAAATTGGCAATAGACTCAATGACCTTGGCTTTGTTTACCTGATAGGGAATTTCCGTGACGACGATGCGGTTTTTGCCTTTGGCCATCGGTTCAACGGAGGCGCAGGAACGCATTTTAATGCTTCCCCGCCCTGTGGCGTACGCCTTTTGGATGCCGTCGCGTCCCATAATTTTCGCACCTGTCGGAAAATCAGGCCCTTTGATTGCCGTCATGAGTTCTTCCAAACCGGCTTCGGGATTATCGATAAGCATGACGCATCCGTCGATGACTTCGCCCAAATTATGCGGCGGAATGTTCGTCGCCATGCCGACGGCTATGCCGGACGACCCGTTGACCAGGAGATTCGGCATCTTGGCCGGCAGAACAGACGGTTCCTGCAGAGAACCGTCATAATTCGGCATAAAATCCACCGTGTCTTTGTCTATGTCTTCCAGCATTTCGCTGGTAATCCGGGCCATGCGCACTTCCGTGTACCGCATGGCAGCGGCTCCGTCGCCGTCAACAGAGCCGAAGTTCCCATGTCCGTCGACCAGAAGATACCTCGTAGAAAACGGCTGGGCCAGGCGAACCGTCGCATCATAGACGGAACTGTCTCCGTGGGGATGATACTTACCTAGTACTTCCCCGACAATACGGGCCGATTTCTTATACGGCTTATTCGGCGTCATTCCCGCTTCATGCATGGCATATAAAATACGGCGGTGCACCGGTTTCAGTCCGTCGCGCACATCAGGCAGGGCCCGCGTAATAATAACGCTCATGGCATAATCGATGTACGCCGTCTGCATTTCGCTTTCCAGACATACGGGCACCACTTTATCTATTTGTTGTTCGTCCACAATGTCACCCCATATACTGATAATAACGTATGTATTCCGTATTCGTTCCGGCTCTTTCCTGCGGCGCCAAAACAATACATATTTTTATTATACCAAAATGCCGATTTATTGTCATCTCGTGTTTTCACGCCGGGCAAATCGGTTCCTTGACGCAGTTTCCGCAAAGGTTGTAGAATAGAATAAATCAATTATGCAGGAGTACCTTATAATGACTAATTCGCCCATGCTGCCGGAAGATCCGGCGAAAGAAATCGGCAAAATTTTAAAACGAATCCGTTTTGACCGGAATTTGACGCTCGACAACGTCGCTGCCATGACCGGCGTCAGCAAAACCATGCTCGGACAGATCGAGCGGGGCGTATCCGTCCCTACGATCTCTGTCTTGTGGAAAATAGCCAAAGGCCTCCATTTGTCCCTTTCCACCCTGCTCAGCGAGCCGGAGCCGCAGTATCAGGCCGTCAACATTCTGCAGGATCTGCAGCCCCTGTACGACGAAGACAACAACATGATACTGTACAATCTGTTTCCCTTCAATCCGCTGAGCGGCTTTGAGTATTTCTACATCATCCTGAAGCCCGGCGTGGAGCACCATGCCGACGCCCACCGCAACATTGCCGAAGAATACGTCGTCGTTACGGAAGGCACGCTGACGCTGCAGGTCGGCCCGCAGGTCTTTACGCTCGAAGCGCCGGCAAAAATCAATTTCCGCGCCGACGTCGCCCATTGCTATGCCAATAAAACGGACTATCCCGTCATTTTCCAAAATATCATGAAATACTGACAGCCTGCCCTGCGGCAGCGCGGCGGGAATAAGTTCCGCACAGTAAAAGAGGACTGCCTGATGGCAGTCCTCTTTTTTCAGCAAGCCGTCCCGGCCGTCATTTCCGGAAACGCAAAAACAGCGTCTGCTTAAGCGCCTTCATAAATCAGGCGGATAAGCGTCATCGTCATTTCATACGATTTTTCCAGCGACGGCACCGGCAAAAACTCATAGCGGGAATGGAAATTCATGCCGCCGGCGAAATAGTTCGGCGTAAGGATTCCCTTGGTAGATATAAAGGAACCGTCCGTGCCGCCGCGCATGGCAATGGTTTTCGGTTCGATGCCGAGCTGCTCCATCGCTTCGTAAATATAGTCGATGGCCTTGCGGTTGTCTTCCGTCACGGCATCGGCAATATTGCCGTACGTGTCGGTAATGCGGCATTCCACCTTGGCCCGCGGATTTGCCTGCTGCAGCGCTTCGGCATACCGGCGCACTTTTTCTTTCTTTTCTTCGTATTTCTTTTTATCATGGTCCCGTATATTAAGTCGGACCACCGCCTCCGACTGATTGGACTCGATAGCCTGGCACCAGATATATCCTTCTTTTCCTTCCGTCCATTCCGGCGTTTCCTTCCGGTCAAACATATTGACGAAATCGACGGCCAGCAGCGTCGGGTTCACCAGCACGCCCTTGGCGCTCATGGGATGGGCGCTGACGCCGTGGATAACGACTTCGGCGCTGCCGGCATTGAACGTCTCGTAAACGACTTCGCCGACATCGCAGCAGTCAATCGTATAGGCGAAATCGACGGGAAATTTGGAAAAATCGAGGTTTTTCGAACCGAAAAGCCCGCATTCCTCGTCAGGAACAAAAGCAACGTATATGTCGCCGTGATACAGCGATTCCTCTTCGGCCAGCACTGCCAGCATCGTCATGACATTGGCAACAGCCGCCTTATTGTCCGAACCGAGAACGCTCGTACCGTCCGTGACGATAATATCCTGCCCGGCAAACGGAGCAAGTTCCGGATGCTCCGCCGCCGTCATGACAATACCCAGTTCTTCATTCAGGACGATATCTTTGCCGTCGTAGGCTGTTACCATCTGCGGATGAACTTCCGGCGACAAGCAGACATCTACCGTATCTATATGGGTGCAGAAACCGACGGAAGGAACGGCGCCCTGAAATCCCTCCGGCAGGCGGGCCGGCAATTTCCCCGTCAGCACGCAGTGTTCGCTGATCTCCAACTCAACGAGCCCCAGTTCCCGGCATTCCTTTTCCAGCAGCCGGGCCATATCCCACTGACTGTCCGTACTGGGAACTTTCGTGCCGCCGTTGTCCCGGCTCTGCGACGGAACCGCGGCATACCGGTAAAACCGTTCCACTAATTCGCTGCGAACATCTTTCATGGTATCACTCCTCACTTGCAGACATTAAAACATTTGCCGCGGGTATACGTAATCAGCCTGGAATCCCAGGGGAATATTCAGCGCCCAGAACAGGTACAGCATAATCGTCAGCACGATGAGCAGGGCGAACGTATAGGGAAGCATGAGGCTGCTCAGCGTCCCGACGCCGGTTTTTTTGTAATATTTCTGGCAGTAAATGATGATGAGCGGATAGAATGCAAACATGGGCGTGCAGACGTTGACGGCCGAGTCGCTGACGCGGTACGCCGCCTGCGT
Organism: uncultured Megasphaera sp.; assembly: GCA_964507845.1. Classification (GTDB taxonomy): domain Bacteria; phylum Bacillota; class Negativicutes; order Veillonellales; family Megasphaeraceae; genus Megasphaera. The sequence continues at coordinate 78,187 of CAZDQW010000007.1, read as the reverse complement.
CAGTTCCGGCGCGATGCCGACCGACATGAGCATGGGCACGAAAATCGGCGCCAAGATGGACCATTTCGCCGACGCCGACGTGATGAGCAGATTCAGGAACGCTACAAATATGATGATGCCGAAAATCGTGACCTGCGGCGGCAGCGCCAGGGATTTTAAAAATTCCGCGCCGGCAATGGCGATGAGGGCGCCTAAATTCGATGCGCCGAAGGCATACATAAACTGTGCGGCAAAGAAATAAAATACAATCAGCTGCACGAGCGTATGCGTAATATCTTCCATGGACTTGGTAAAATCCTTGGAGCTGCGGAAGGTGCCGCTGATAACGCCGTACACGATGCCTGGGATGCCGATGAGCAGGAAAATAATGGCGACGATGGACTGCATGACCGGCGCTTTGAAGCTGGCAATATTGCCGTCAGGATCGCGGAAGAGGGAATGCTCCGGCATCAGCGCGGCAAACAATCCAACCAGCAGCAGGATAAGGACGGCGGAAGCAATGTAAAAAGCCCTGTTTTCTTTGGCCGTAATTTCTCCGATCCCTTCTTCGGACAAATCGAGATCCTTGTCGATAGGGCAGGCCCGGCGGCACCACGGTTCCGTGATTTTTTCCGTTACCCACCAGCAGCTGGCGATGACGGCAAAGGTAGAGCCGAATGCATAAAAATAATTGCATAATACGTTGACTTCATATGTCGGATCAATGATCTGCGCCGCCATCTGCGTAAATCCCTGAATAACCGGGTCGATGGCCGACGGCGTATAGTTGGCGGCAAAAGCGCCGGCTATGCCGGCAAAAGAAGCGGCCACGCCGGCCAGGGGATGCTTGCCTGACGCATAAAACAGATACGCCGCAATGGGAATAATGATCATATACCCGCTGTCCGGCGCCAAATGGCTGAGCATACCGACGACGATGACAATAGGCGTCAGCAGAAACTTCGGCGTAATGAGGAGGAGCTTTTTCAGCCCCGTGCTGATGTAGCCCGAACCCTGGGCGATGCCGATGCCCAGCGTCGCCACGATGACCATGCTCAGCGGCGGAAAGGAGGCAAAGTTGCTGACCATTTTCGTCATCAGCGTCACCAGCGACTCGGGAGCCAGCATATTCGTGACTTTTATTTCCTCTCCCGTCGTTGGGTGGATATAGCCGAAATGAATCGTCGAACAAATAGCCGACAAAATGCAGGTAATAAAAAAGGCGCCGATGAACAGCATCGTAATGTCGGGTATCTTATTGCCGACCCGTTCGATCCAGCCCAAAAAACCGCCGACAGGCTGTACGGCCTCTGTCGGCTGTGGTGATGAATGAGACATATGTATCTTCCTTTCTTCACAAAAATATGCAGCCGTATGAACGGCTGCCGACGACCTTTGACGTCACTACTACTAATAGTAACACACCGCCTGCGGGGACTACAAGAAATCTGCCCGTTCCCTCCGTGCCGATATTTGCAAGAGATTATGCAAAAATAACATAACAATGTTTGCCATCTTGGCATCGGCGACACAACAAACAGGCAGTCCGCCGCGCGCCGTACTGCCTGTTTCTTCTACGGTACTATTTCCTTCTCTTCACCTTATCACCGTGCCGCTCCCTCGGCACGGCGCGATTTCTCTCTCAAAATGTCGATCATTGTCTGTTCCGTTCCCACCATGCCCGGCGACGCAATGCACCCCATATAGCGGAACGTATCTTCCGGCGTTTTTCCCAAAATCCCGTGTACCGGCGCAACGCCGGCGCCGGCAAGGGCAAAACCGGCGGCGCGGAACGCCGCATCGACAGCAGCGGTTCCTTTCATCGTACAGCCCTGATTGCCGCCGTCGCAGATCATGCCTGTAATGCTCGCCGCCATGTTGGAAACGGTCCGTTCCACTTCCGGCAAACCGCCGCCTTTCAGCCATGCAAGGGCGCAGGCCATGCCTGTCCCGGCAGCAACGGCACAGCCGCAGAAAGCCGACAGCCGGCCGGAATATTCTTTGATATACATGGTTATGAGATAGCTCAGCGCCGTCGCACGCAGAAGCGCTTCTTCCGAAAGGCCGTATACGGCGCAGGCCGCATACAGGGGCAGCGTGCAGATAATGCCGTGCGCCCCTGAGCCGGTAATGCTCATGGCCGGTTTATCGAGCCCCAGCACGCGCGCTTCGATAGCGCCGCCGCACAGAAGCTGGGCCGTCGCCAAGGCGTCGCCGGAAATCATCTGCCGTCCGTTCATCTCCCATAACGTCTTGACAAAGACCGTGCGCTCATGATGGAGCCCTTCGTGGAACAAGGCCAGGTTCATATCGTAAGCCCGGCTGATAAACGCCAATTCCTCCGCCGGCACCGTCCGGGAAAACTCGTACAGCTCCTTCAGCGTATAGCCGTGAATGGCCGCCGTTCCTTCCGTTCCGGGTTCTTTGTCCTTGTCCCCTGCCTGAAAAACGACGTCGCCGTTGACGAGGATCTGCACGATATTCGTATGCGATCCCGCAACCGTCACGGCACAGCAGTCCGAAGCAGAATGCACTTCGGCGCAAATATAAATATCCGGCGTGATTTCGCCGACTTCGACGGACACGCAGCCGGACTGTACGAGTTTTTCCGCCGCCGCGTTCGCTGTTTCATCGACAGGCGCCAAAGCTTCCAGCCCCAGCGACGCGTCGCCGGCAACGACGCCCAAGGCCGCCGCATACACGTTGCCGACGGCCTTCGAATGAGGAATGCCGCAGGTAAAAGCATTTTTATACATTCCCGAATTCAGGACGACGGAGACTTTCGTCACATCGCCGCGCACATATTCCCTGGCCTTAGCCGCCGCAAAGGCCAGGGCCCCAGGCTCCGTAACGCCGAGAGCCGGCTTCATATCGCCGCGGAGCAGGGAAAGCAGCCGTTCTCTATCGTTCTTTTCCATTACTACACCTCTTTTTCCGGCAGATTGTGCCGCCATCACGGCTGTTTTCCAAACAAAACAGCGTCAGAAATGCCGTGAATTGCGGAGTTCTGCAAATTCTTTCAGCAAATCCGGTTTTTCCCGGCTTTGGTACACATAATCCGGCACAGCTTCTTTTGCTTTTTCCGCCGCCGCTTTGAAATCATAGTACACCTGCCATTTGGACTCGATCAGTTCTTTTCCCGTCTGACGGAGCAGAAAAGCCGGATGGTACGTCGGCATGACGGGAATCCCTTTATACTGGAACCACAGGCCGCGGCGGCGCATAATACTGTCCGCCTTGCCGTAAAAATACTGAAACGCCACTTTTCCCAGACAAACGATGACCTTGGGCTGCACGGCGTCGATTTCCCGGACGAGATGAATATCGGCGCAGCGCCGCCCTTCTTCCAGCGTCGGCGTGCGGTTGTTCCTGGGCCGGCACTTGACGATATTCGTCACGTAGACGTGATCCCTCGTCAGGCCGACGCTCCACAGAGCCTTGTCGAGCAGCTGTCCCGACGGGCCGACGAGGGGCACGCCGTACTCATCTTCCACGCCGCCGGGGCCTTCGCCGACGAACATGAGCGGCGACGACGGGTCGCCCGTATACCGCGTCGGGCCGCGGTTGCCTTCGCGGCGCAGCTTGCAGGCTTCGCAGGCCATGAGCGTCTCCAGCCACGGCGTCATATCTTTTCCGTTCATCGTACTCTCCCTTCCGTCAATACGACATCGTCCATCGTCAGCCTGCAGAATACGGCGCCCGTAAGGACGGCCACGTCGCCGGGCGCCACGACGACCTGCCGCCCTCTCGTGCCGGCGCTGATGCTGATGGCGTCATGATCCTCCGCCGATTCATCGATGTACGTCGGAAACTGTTTTTTCATGCCGATAGGCGAGCAGCCGCCGCGGATGTAGCCTGTAATCCCGAGGAGGTCTTTTACATGCAGAAGCTGAACGGACTTATTGCCGCTGCAGGCGGCGGCTTTTTTCAGATCCAGCTCCCTGTGGCAGGGAATGCAGAAAACGACAGTCCCCGTCTTGTTTCCCTGGCCGACCAGTGTTTTAAAGACTTCGTTCGGATCCATGCCCAAGGCAGCCGCCGCGTGGACGCCGGATAAATCGTCCTCCGAATAGTCGTACTCCTTCGCCGAATAATGTATATTCTGTTTATCCAATATGCGCATGACATTGGTCTTTTTTCCCTTCGCCATCCTGTCGCTCCCCGCCTTATCGTTTATCTATCTTGATTTCGCACATCTATATTGTACCGCCAATGCCCGGCAGATTGCAATAAGTTCGGAAATCTTCCCGTACAGGATTGCCATACATACCGGCCAAAGAAAAAAGACGGCAGAAACCCCCGCCCTGATATGGCGGAGCTGCGGAATCGTCTGCAACAAAAAGGCTATTCCCTCCGGCGTCATGTTCCGGCGCGCTTGATAGTGCACCGGTGCCTGCGGCTTTTCCTGTCGTACACGATGCCGACCAGCACAATCT
>CAZDQW010000007.1:0-73672 GCA_964507845.1 uncultured Megasphaera sp. | reverse complement strand
GTGCACCGGTGCCTGCGGCTTTTCCTGTCGTACACGATGCCGACCAGCACAATCTCTCCATCGTAGCCTTCCAGTGCTTTTACGTATTGCTTTTCTTCTATCTGCCGGATCGCCGTCTGCGCCGTCTCGTCCCATTTCAGCTCTACGATCATGGCCGGCTTGTCTGCATATCGGGCTTTCGGCAGGAATACCATATCGGCGAATCCCTTCCCTGCCGGCATTTCCCGGATCAGGCGGTAATACTGCCGCGCGCTGTAATACGCCAGCGACACCGTATAGCTCAGGGCGTTTTCATCGTTGTACTGCAAGTGCGCCGTATCCAGGTGCGCCCGCTCTATCCCTGCCGCCACGGCGTCTTCTTCTCCCTGCCACGTCGCTTCCAGCAACGCGTCCGACTTCAGCACGGAATTGACGATTTCCGTCCACTTCGACACTCTCGTGGCTGTCACGTATTCGTCCATGATTTCTTTGTTCGGAATAAAGATTTCTTTTCTGTCAAAGTCGTAGCCCAGATACCCCAGATGGATGAGCAGCGTCAGCACGTCGTCGGCCGAGTGAAACGTCGTCATGTCGTTCGTAAAGGACCGCGTGTCGATTTTCTGCCGTCCTCCGGCCATGAGTTTCACGATCATGTCCTTCAGCCCTTCGAAATTCATGTCGATATATATTTTCAGCGCTTCGAACGTTTCCGTCTGGCTCCAGTAATTATCGTACTTCCCGCTCATGACGCACTGCACGACGGACCGGGGACTGTACACCGGCCCGGTCTCGTCAAAGGAGTAGCCGTCGTACCAGTCTCTCATGTCGTCGATGTTCATGCCGTAGACCCGGCACAGGCCGGCTGCTTCTTCTTCCGTAAATCCGACGTAGGGCGCCAGCTTCCCGGCGTTTACCATGGAAAATTCGGCAAACATATTCAGAGCCGAATGGGTTCCGTATTTCTTGATGGGCAGAATACCCGTCATGTAAGCCAGACCGATATAGGCCCGGTCCTTGAGCCAGTCCCGCAGGAAATCCAGATACTGCCGCTGCGCCTGATAGTTCGTCTTGTATTCCCGGAAGATACAGTCCCACTCGTCGATAATGACGACGAAGGGGATCTTCGTCTCGGCATAGACGTCTTCGAGCGAACTGATAAGGTCTTGTTTATCGAAGTAGTCGACATCCGGATACTCACGCATCAGATCCCGAAGTACCTTCCGCCTCAGCAAATCCAGCATATCTGCCATGGAGGAACTGCGGCTCAGAAACTCCTGCATGTTGATGAACAGGACGTTGCACCGGTTACGATAGGTGTCAAAGTCCGGGTCCGATGCTATGGCCAATCCCTGGAACAACGCCCTGCCGTCGACAGTTCGGTCGTAGTACGCCGACAACATGTTCGCCGCCATGGATTTTCCGAACCGCCGGGGACGGCTGACGCAGACATACCGGCTTTCGATATTAAAAAAATAATTAATATGTTTTATCATGCCGGTCTTATCTACATATATCGGGCTGTTTCGAGACATCATGAACTTCCTGTCGCCTGGATTTAAATAAATACCCATCGTTTTCTCCTTTTCAATCTCCCTATCTTCCCATACATCCGCCCAAACAGGTCAGCATGGTATTTCACTGTCCTGCAAAAATCACGCTTTTTTAATGAATATATATGTCCGACCGCAGCGCTTCTTCAAATTTTTCGCTGCCCGGATTTAAGTACAGCCTCATGGTATGCCTCCTGTCTTCTTCGTCTATACGACCTGTCCTCTTAGCATCGGTTCACCTCCGCGATCCTGCCGGTCTTATGGACATATGCCGGACTGTTTCGGGACATCGTAAATTTTCTGCCGCCGGGATTCAAATAAATGCCCATCCGTTTCTCCTATCCGTGCCATCGCCTTTCTGGCGATTCCCGTCCGCCCTGCTTCATCGGGCAGAACGTACGATGGGCTTAACAGCGCACCGGCGGCGCTGCTTCTGCCGGAAACACGGAGAAACACTCTCTCCGCGGAAAAGGCGCCGCGTTTATCTATGTATATCCTATCAACATACGGGAAAAAGTGCAATGGGAATCTCCAGAGAAAAGAATTCCTCCGCCACGGGAACCAGCGCTTTTTGGTCCTGATACGGCCTGTGCTCCGTATCTACTCTTTTCTCATGCAAAAAAGGGCATTCCCTGAGGAATGCCCTTTGGTCGTACCTATTATCCGATTTTAGAATGCGAAGTTGAATTCTGCACGGGTCAGTTCTTCGTCGTTCTGACCATGTCCAAATGCACCACGGTCTTTGTAGTCCGAAGCGAAGGACTGCATGATGCTGAATTTGGCGTTTTTCGCAAATACGTAGTCAATGCCGACGCCCCAGGTTTCGATGTTGTCGAGCTGTCCGAAGTTTCTCCACGAAGCCGTCGAGCCGCCGAGCCATGCGCCGTCTTCCGCGTTGATGTATTCAACCCAGATTGCCCAGGATTTGGGAACGGCCATGTTGGCTTTGCCGTACGTAACTTTGGCAATCCATACTTCCGGATCGCTTACATCATTGCCTGTCGTCAAGCTTACGCCGTCTTTATCGATGTATTCGTAGTTGACGAGGAAGTTCCACTTGGAGCCCAAGTTGTAGCTTACATACGCGCCCCAGAGGTTATCGGCATCGTAATTTTGCTCACCAGAACCGTTAGTTCCGCCGCCGCGGCTGAACTGATTGTAGTATACGCCCACAGCCGAATTGTTGCCGAAGAAGGCTTCGATTTCGCCGTAGCCCGTCTTCATGCCGTCAATGGCGCCAGACCCTGTAAACGACGTCTTATCCAGAACTGCATCGTTGCCGCCATATTCCCTAAATTTACCGTAGCCGGCCGTAACGGCGATATTGTCGTTCTGGTACTTCAATTCAGCGCGGTCAAAGGCATCGCCGTACTGATAGCCGTAGGAACGGGTACCGCCGAGATAATACGCCGCATCACGGCCGAGACTGAGGTTCCAGTTCGGGCTGCCGAAGTTGTAATCCACTTTGATGATGTCGGCATAAACGTCATTGAAGTCATTGGAAGCCGCACCGTTGCTGCCGAAGTTCTGGTTGTCCGATGAAATGCCGACTGTCGCCGTCGTGCGGTCATTGACCTTCGCCTGGCCGCGGACACGAATACGGTAATCCCACGAATTGTCGTTCTGCTTGGACGAACCATTCTGGTAGCGGTAACGAACACGGGCGTCGCCGGTGAATTTAATGTTGCCGACGCGGTTTTCCAGGTTCGATACGCGGACGCCGAGGTTGTTCAGTTCGTCGGCGTATTCATCAGCCAAGCGGTTGATGAGGGCGCGCTGTTCAACGGTAGCTCTGTCCATGTGAGCCATGGCTTTGGCGACCATTTCAGCGGCTTCATAGCGGGTGATGTTGCGGTCGCCCTGGAAATAGTTTCCGTCTACGCCCTGGATGATGCCGGCGTCAGCCAATTCAACAACGGATTTGTACGCCCAGCTGTCCGTCGGAACGTCAACGAACGGGTTAGCCGCAAAAGCGCAGGTTGCGCTTACAGCCATGGTTGCAGCCAATGCTGCCAATACTTTTGCTTTCATGAAAATGACCTTCTTTCATATAATATTTCGTGATACGGCTTTGCTGCAGACGCATATTCACCGCCATATATGCAAGGGGTCATTGGCGAGTCGTCCTTGTTTCCTCTCTTTTACTGCCTCGCATAATATGATGCCGGGCACTGACCCAGCGCAGTTCATAACGCAGCTTTTGCTGTTCACGTATATCATTATACCAAAAAAGCACAATGTTGTCAAACAAAGGGAAACGCGCAGGCAATCTCTTTACGGCAGGAGCAATTTCCGCCGGCGCCAGCAATCTTCGGCCGTCAGCACGGACAGGGCATCCAGCAGCGCCACGTGAAAGGAACCCATCCCTTTTGCCTCCGCAGCGGCATCTTCGCCGGCAGCGCCCATCAGGACGGCCGCCAGGACGGCGGCCTGCCAGGGCCGTCGCGCCGGCAAATACGCCGCCGTCAGGACGCCGAGCATACATCCCGTGCCGGTCAGCTTCGCCAGGACGGGCGTGCCGTTGGCGACGCCGCAGGTCCGCACGCCGTCGGTTACGACATCGACGGGCCCGCTGGCCAGGACGACGGCCTTTCGGGACGCCGCATAGGAGGCAAATTCACGGGCCGCCGCGGCGAAGGTTTCGGCCGTTACGGCGTCGCCGGTTCCGGCATCGACGCCGACGCCGTGAGAGGGAAGTCCGCAAAGCGCCCGTATTTCCGAGCTGTTTCCCTTTATGACGGCAGGGCTGTACCGTTCGATGAACCGGCAGGCGAACCGGCGGCGCAGGGAGCTGCACGCCGTGCCGACGGCGTCGATGAGAATGGGAATCCCCAATTCGCAGGCCTTTTCACCGGCCCGTTCCATGCCTTTCATGCGGTCATCGCTGATATTGCCCAAATTAACGGCCAGGACGGCCGCCGAAGATACGACTTCCGCCGCCTCGTCGGGGTGGGACGCCATATTGGGACTTGCGCCGACGGCCAGCACGGCGTTCGCGCAGTCATTCATCGTAATGGGATGGGTAATGCAATGGACGAGCGGTTTGTGCTTCTGTACGTAATCCGCCAGATACGCGAAATCTCCGCCCAGCTTATTTTCGTCTGCCATAGAACTGCACTCCTAATTTCCGCTGAAACTCATACAGCGTGCCGTTGCGGGAAAGCGCCGCGAGGAGGAAAAAAGCGATGGTGCCGCCGATCAGCGTGCCGCTGATGAACATGGGCACGTAGTACATCCACGATAAGCCCGTGCGCCCGTAAAAGATTTCCATGACCGGGTACGATACGACGGCGCCGATAATCCCCGTCCCGATAACTTCGCCGGCGACGGCGGCAATGAGCCGTCCGCCCGACGCGCGGTACAAAATGCCGGACAACACGGCGCCGAAGACGGCGCCTGTCAGGGCCAGGGGCGGAATGCCCATCATGGTCATGCGGATAATGCCGATGAGGGTCGCGCACAGCAGGGCATACCACGGCCCCATCAGGACGGCGCAGACGATGTTGATCAGATGAGCCATCGGGCACATGCCTTCGACGCGCAGAATGGGTGAAATTACGACGCCCAATCCGATGAGCATGGCGAGCAGGACCAACCGCAATACTTTCTTATCTTTTTCCATAAAAAAACTTCACTCCTTTGACGGTATTTCCGACATATCTGCCGAAACGCAAAGAGCGAAGAGTTTCTCATACGATGCACACAGCTCCCGCCCGGCAGGCATATCAGGCAGCGGTCGGCGCTCGCTTGCGCCCTCTCACCCCGAAACACGGGTTCCCTCGCTATGTCATGAAAAAAGATTCAGGGCGCTCCCCCTCAATCTTACCTCTAGTATAGCAAAAACAGAAAATATGTCAAATTCCCCGCGCCTTCCAAAGGGCGCAGTCTTTTCATTATGGTGCCGATACGGTATGATATAGTATAATGAAAGAAAGGATGGATCCTATGCCGACATTACTTCCCCAGCTCATAGAACGGATGATTTCCTTTGACCGCGGCGACGCCCGCCGCATCCAGCATTTTCTCAAAGTATACGCCTACGCCGACACGATCGGGCGGCTCGAAGGGCTTCCCGATGCCGTCCACGAGACGCTCGTCACCGCGGCGGTACTCCACGATATCGGCATCCGCGCGGCGGAAGAAAAATACGGCAGCACCGCCGGCGCGTACCAGGAACGGGAAGGGCCGGCGCCGGCGCGGCGCATCCTGGAAGAGCTGGGCTGCAGGGAATCCGTCATCGACAGGGTATGCTATCTCATTGCCCATCACCATACGTATACAGACGTCGAGGGGGCAGATTACCAGATTCTGCTGGAAGCAGATTTCCTGGTCAACGCCTACGAAGACGGCCTGTCTCAAGAAGCGGTGCAGGCCTTCTGCCGCCGCGTATTCCGCACGAAAAGCGGCATCCATTTGCTGAAACAGACATTCGGCATTTAACAAGGAGGGGTTCTCATGACGAATATTGAAACGTTTGCCGACATGGTGGCTCATTCGGACAATATCGTGTTTTTCGGCGGCGCCGGCGTATCGACAGAAAGCGGCATCCCCGATTTCCGCAGCACCGACGGCTTGTATAACCAGCAGTACAAATACCGTCCCGAAACGATTCTCAGCCATTCCTTTTACGTGCAGCATCCGGAAGAGTTCTACCGGTTTTACCGGGATAAAATGCTCTGCCTCGACGCAGAGCCGAATGCGGCGCACCGGAAACTGGCGGAACTGGAAAAGGCAGGGAAACTGAAAGCCGTCGTCACGCAGAATATTGACGGGCTCCATCAAAAGGCAGGCAGCAAAAACGTCCTGGAACTGCACGGCAGCGTCCACCGCAATTTCTGCCGGCACTGCCATAAATTTTTCGACGTCGAGTACATCCTCCGTTCCACGGGCGTCCCTGTCTGCGACGCCTGCGGCGGCCCCATCAAGCCCGACGTCGTCCTCTATGAAGAAGGACTGGACAACGACGTCATCGAGCAGTCGCTGTACTATATCAGCCACGCCGACATACTCATCATCGGCGGCACGTCCCTCGTCGTCTATCCTGCAGCCGGGCTGGTCCGCTACTACCGCGGCCATAAACTGGTGCTCATCAACAAGTCGGCAACGGATATGGACCGTTCCGCCGACCTGGTCATCAACGAACCTATCGGCGAAGTATTCAGCCGCATCGTGCTGTAAATAAAAAAGACGAGCTGCAAGAGCTCGTCTTTTTTTGCGTTCCTATGCGGTTCGTGCTTTTCGCTTCCATTTCAGCAAAAAGGCGGAATTGACGATGACGATCACGGAGCCGGCATTATGCACGAGGGCGCCGATGACAGGATTCAAGACGCCGAGTACGGCCAGCGCCACGGCTACAAAATTGAGGGTCATGGAAAAGGTAAGATTGCACTTTATCGTAAACATCATCTTTTTCGACAAGGCCAACAAATGGGGCAGTTCCCTTACTTCATCGTCAACCAGGACGATATCGGCCGCATCAATGGCAATGTCGCTGCCGATGCCGCCCATGGCGATGCCTACGTCGGCCAGTTTCAGAGACGGCGCATCGTTTATGCCGTCGCCGATCATGCAGACTTTTTCGCCGCGCTGCTGATACTCCCGGATGCAGCGCAGCTTGTCTTCCGGCAAGCATTGGGCGTGCACGTCGCCGATGCCGAGCTGGGACGCAATGGCGCGGGCCGCATTGTCGTGGTCGCCGGTCAGCAGTACGGGCTGCGCGCCCAGGGCCGATAATTGTCCGATCATCGAGGCGCTTTCTTTCCGCACCGTGTCGGTCAGGGCAAGAAATCCGGCAAAATCCCCACCGGCAGACACGTATATGACCGTGCTCCCGTCGTCCACGTAGGTCTGGGCCTTCGCGGCGTCCGACGGCGGCACGGAAACACCGAGATGTTCCATCAAGGCTCTATTGCCGGCTCCGATGAGCTTTCCGCCGACGCGGGCCGTCACGCCGGACCCGACGAGCAGGCGGAAGTCTTCCGCCGCGGCGATTTCCCTGCCGTCCGGGCGGCTCTTAAAGCCCCTCACCACGGCTTTTCCCAGAGGATGTTCCGACAGCGATTCCGCCGCCGCCGTCAAGGCATACAGCTCCTGTTCCGTCACGGCTCCGGCCGGATGGAGGGCCGTCACCTGCGGCTGCCCATACGTCAGCGTGCCCGTCTTGTCAAAGGTAATTTTCGATACGGCGGCCATCCGTTCCAAAGCGTCGCCTTCGCGGACGAGGAATCCGTGTTTCGTCGCATTGCCGATGCCGGCCACGATCGCCGTCGGCGTCGCCAATACGAGCGCGCAGGGGCAAAATACGACGAGAACCGTCACGGAACGGATAATTTCTCCCGTCACGAACCAGGTAATGACCGCGGCGGACAAGGCGGCGGCGACGATCCACGTGGCCCAGCGGTCGGCGATGCCTACGATCTTGGCTTTCCCGGCGTCGGCAGACTGAACGAGGCGTATCATCCGCTGAATGGAGCTGTCTTCGCCGACTTTTTCCGCTTTCATCGTAAAGGCGCCGAACTGATTTACCGTACCGCTCGATACGGTGTCGCCGGCTTTTTTGTCGACGGGAAGGGATTCGCCGGTCATAACGGCCTGGTTGACCGACGTCTGTCCCGACAAAATAACGCCGTCTACGGGAATCGTTTCGCCGGGGATGACGCGGATCACGTCGCCGACCTGCACGGCGCTTGCAGGAATAATTTCTTCCTCGCCCCCGCGAAGAACACGGGCCGTCTGCGGCGTCAAATGAACCAGTTTTTCAATGCCGGCGCAGGCTTTGGCAACGGTCATATCTTCGAGCAGCGCGCCGAGCTGCATAATGAAGGCGACTTCGCCGGCGGCAAAGTCCTCGCCGATGATGACAGAGGCTATGAGCGCAATAGATACTAATACGTCGGCCTTAATATCAAATTTTGTAACCAGCCCGATAACGGCTTCCAGAATAATCGGAACACCGCATAAAATAATGGCTACCCACGCAGCGTCAAACGGAAGCGGCACGATATCGAAAATGCTGATCAGCAATGCAATGCCCGATATGACCAGCAGGACAATATCTTTTTTCATTCCGCCTAATTCCAACAGATGTTCCAGTCGTTCCACCATGCTATACATCTCCTTTTAATAGGCATACCCCTATATGTATGTTACGTTTATTATACATATAGGGGTATGGGTAGTCAAGGCGTAATAATATACGGGCTGAAAAGAACCTTTGCCCTTTTCAGCCCGCATGATCCCGGCAGAACTCCGATCTTTCAGGCGTTTGATTTGAGCGCCGGAATTGTTTGCTGTGTCTTTTCGACCGTTTCGTTTTGTCCTTTCAGTTTCGGCAGCGACCATACGATGCCGGCCGCAACAAACACCAGGACGGCAAAAATATACATGCCCGCGTCACGACTGTAATTCTGGATCATAAAGCCCAGCAGCATGGGAGCAAAAAATCCGCTCAAGTTTCCCAGCGCATTGATGGCACCGCGGGCGCCGCCGGCCACTTCCGGCTGGAACGTTTCGGCTACGATCGTCCACAGCACAGGGTGTCCGGAAAGCCAGAAAAATCCGCAGAGACATAAGAAAGCGAAGGAAAGCCAGCCCGAATACGAAGCCGTAAATACAGACGCTATAATGCAGAGTCCGACGCATACGTAAGGGATGATACAGTATTTCCGCCGATTTTGGCTTTTATCGGCCATACGGCCGAAAAATACGATGCCCAGGACGGCAAACAGATTGGGCAGCGCCGACAGCCAGCCGACGATCGCGATGTCGGCTTTCAAAATATCCTTGATAATCGTTGGCAGCCAAAAGCTCAATACGTAAAATGCGCAGCAAATGAGGAAGTATACGGCAACCATTTTCCATACGTTCACATCAAAGAGCAATTCCCTATAGCTGGTCTTTCCTGCGCTCTTGTTCGTATGCGCCGCCGCCTTTTTCGCCGCCGCTTCCGCGGCCAATTCGCGTTCAATCCAGTTTCTTTCTTCTTCGCTGAGCCATTTCGCTTCGCTGGGGCGGTCGGCAATGAGAGGCATCCACAGGAAAATCAAGGAAATAGACGCAATCCCTTCAATGATGAACATTTCGCGCCATCCCCACGTCGCAATAAGCCAGCCCGACACCGGCCCCGATATGATGGCCGATAAAGGAAAACTCAGCAGAAAAATCGAGTTGGCCCGCGCTCTTTCCGCCGGCGGGAACCAGTGGGAAATAATAACCAGTATAGCCGGGAAAATACCGCCTTCGGCGATCCCCAGGATAAACCGCACGACGTTGAACTCAAAAGACGTATCAATAAATCCGCAAATTGTCGCGCAGGCTCCCCAGACAATGATCATGACGGCAATAAACTTTTTGGCGCTCTTTCGTTCCGCCAAATGTCCTCCCGGCACTTGCAGGAGCAAGTAGCCCCAGAAAAAGATGCCGATGGCCATGCCGATGGCAACGGAATCAAGTCCCAATTCTTCCATCATCCCTCCGGCCATGGCAAAAGAAATATTGGCCCGGTCAATATTGGCAACGATATATACCAGTACGGTTGCCGGTAAAATACGCCACCACCGCGTGTTCGGAATTTTCGCTTCGTTCATTATACCAATCTCCTTTTTCATCAAATCCGGCCTTTTCAGGCCGGGCATCTTCAACTCAAAATAAAAAAAATCTTTCGTCTCTAAAAGAGACGAAAGATTTACTCACGCGTTACCACTCTTATTCATGCCTTACGGCATACCCTCACCAGGTACGGATGTTACTCGATACCCTACTGTCTGATAACGGCCAGTCCCCGGCTCCGCCTACTGTTGGTTCAGAGAGCTGCTTCGAGACGAGTTCACTTCCGTGCCGCTACCGCCTTCCACCTGCCGGCGGCTCTCTGAAAACTTTCCGGAACCTACTAATTCTCTTCCACGCATTTTTATTTTGACTTGTTGATGTGCATCATACCATAACGGCCAGACTTTGGCAAGAGAATTCTACGGAAAAATCATGAAATTTTTAACTTAATCGTTTAATTCTTAAAGAAAATGCTACTTGCTATCTTACTATAACCAAGAAAATTCATTATATTTTTACGTATTATTTGATATTGGCAAATCGTTCCACCGCTTTGGTAAAATCTTCTATTGTCTTATCCGGATCGCCGTGGGCAATGCCGTCGCGGACGCAGTGGCGGATATGGCCTTCCAAAACCACTTGGCCGCATTTGTGCAGCGCCGATTTCGCCGCGTTAATCTGCGATAAAACATCTTCGCAGGGAACGTCTTCATCGATCATGCGTTCAATAGCCTGCACCTGCCCGATAATTTTTTTCAGCCGGCGGTGCAGATTCTCGCCGTCCATGCACTGTCTCATATCCACTCCTCCTCAAGACGCATTAAAAATACACGAGCGTAACGCCGGAGCCGCCGCCTTCGGCGTCGTCGAGGGCATAATTCCGGACAAAGGGCTGCTCGTTCAAAAATTCATGAATCTGGCGGCGCAGCGCACCGCTTCCTTTCCCATGAATAATGCGGATAGGGCTGAATCCGGCGGCCAATGCCTGATCCAAAAATTTCTCAATCTCCGGCAGCGCTTCCTGATACGTCCTGCCGATGACATTCAGCTCCGTCGCAACGCCGGCCGTCCGGATGGGGCGGAACGACGATTGGGCAGTTTCCTTCTTCTCGGCCTGCGCCGCCTTTTTCAGTTCGTCGAGATAGGGCGCGCTTACATCCTGCAGCTTTACGCGAACCGTCATGCCCCGCACCGACACGGCCAGTTTTTTGCCGCTGATTTCCGCTACCGTCCCCAGGCCGTCCAGGGAATTAATGTATACTGTTTGGCCGATTTTGAGCTGCGCCGGATCGACAGGTTCCCGTTTCGGCTGCTCTTTGTCGGGCAGGGAAATCTGCTGAATAGCCCGCCGCGCCTGATCGATGGCTTTTGCCTTTTCTTTTTCCGAACTGTCTTTTGCCTGCTGCTTCAGTTCCCGAATGATCCGCTCGGCCTCAACGCGGAGATTCCGTTTCAGATCAAAGGCTTCCCGGCGGCTCGTATCGATAATATCCTGCCGCTTCGCCGATGCTTTTTCCTTTTCGCGCCGCAGATCCTCTTCTATTTTCTTCGCGTCGGCCAATTTTTTCTCCAGCTCGGCCTGTTCTTCATCCATCCGCTTCGATTGGTTGTTCAGTTTCGTCAGGATCGCTTCCATATCGACGTCCTGAGCCTTGCTCCGCAGTTCTCTGGCTTTGGCTAAAACGTCCTCCGGCAGCCCCAGCCGTTCGCTGATGCTGAAGGCATGGCTGCTTCCGGCCGCGCCGATCCGCAGTTTATATGTCGGCCTTAACGTTTCTTCATCAAATTCCACGTGGCCGTTTTCAATGCCCGGCGTGCTGTAGGCATAATTCTTTAAGTCATTGTAATGCGTCGTAACCATGACGTACGGCCCTTTCCGGTACAGCGAATCGAGGACGGCAATGGCCAGGGCGCTTCCTTCGGCCGGATCGGTGCCGGACCCTAATTCATCGGCCAGCACGAGATCATCGGCGCAGCAGCGGCGCAGGATGTAAACGACCTGTTTCATGTGACTGGAAAAGGTACTGAGATTTTGGGAAATATCCTGCTCGTCGCCGATGTCGGAAAAGACGTCGCGAAAGACCGGCAACTCCGAATCTTCGCCGGCGGGAATGAACAGACCGGCCTGGTGCATGAGGACGAGGAGGCCCAGCGTCTTCATGGACACGGTTTTGCCGCCCGTATTCGATCCGGTAATCAGCAAAATACGGTAATCGCCGCCGAGAATAATCGTATTGGGAACGACCTGGTCCGCATCGATAAGGGGATGCCTTGCCTGCGTCAGCCTGACGAGTCGCCGCTGCGAAAGGGCAGGACGGACAGCTTTCATCTGCAGCGCCAGCTGCGCTTTGGCAAAAATAAACTCCAGAAAACCGGCGCATTGCGTGCTCGCCGACAATTCCTCGTACTGATCTTTTACGAGCACCGTCAGGCGGCGGAAAATGCGTTCGATTTCCTTTTCCTCGCCGAGGCGCGCCGCCTGGAGGTCATTATTGGCGTTGACAACAGCCAGCGGCTCTACATACAGGGTCGAACCGCTGGCCGACATATCGTGGACAATGCCCGGAAAGGCATGGCGGTATTCTTGCTTAACCGGCACGACATACCGGTTGCTGCGCACCGTCACGATAGGCTCCTGGAAATATTTCTGGTATTCCTTATTCTGCAGGACGCTCGTTACGTACCGCTTCGTCTGCCGTTCCAGTTCCGTAATGCGGCTGCGCAGGCGCATCAGTTCCGGCGACGCGTTGTCTTTTATCTGGTAGTTATCGTCAAATACGCCTGCCATCCGGCGGACAATGGCGGAAAAATCGCCGATGCCTTCGGCGTGTTCCGCCAGCTGCGGATACAGTGCGGCTTTGCCGGAAAAATAACTGCGCAGGCGCCCGTACTGCTCGGCGTTATGCCAAATGTCAATGCACTCCTGCTTGTCCAGCGCCACTTCCCGCTGCGCTTTCTCCAGCGCCGGCCTGATATCGGCAATGCCTCCCAACGGCACGGCGGCCTCTCTTTGCAGGCAGCGGCAGGCAGCTTCCGTATCGTCAAGGCTCTTTATAACGGAAGATGCATCGCTGACCGGTTTGAGCCGCCTGGCAAATTCTTTGGAAAGTTTTGACGGCGCCAGCCGGACAAGCATCTGCTGCACCTGGTAAAACCCGAGAATGCGCAAACTTCGTTTATTCATGTATACGTTACTCCTCGTCATAAAATTCCGCGGAAAAAATGGCCCCGCGTAACGGCTCTGTCTTCCCGTCCGCAGAGCCGCGGCGCCGCGCCGTCCCGAAGGCCGGCGTACTGTTTTACAGTCTCCGCTATCCACGGCAGATCCCGGCCCCGCCCTTCAATGCGGACAATCGCTACGCCGGCCCGCCGCAGCTCGCCGAAATAAGGCGTCATATCCAGATCGCGGCCGTTCAGTATATGATTGCGGCAATACTGATCTGCCGCAACGGGGAACTGTTCCTTTTTCCTGTCTTCCAGGGAAAAAACATGGGAAGCGCAGGGCGCCGGACAGCACTGCTTCCGTCCCGTACCGGCAAACGCCGCCATGACGCAGGATTCCGTCACCATCATTTCCAGCCGTCCCTGCACGACGGCTTCCACCGGGCAGTCCGTGGCGGCAGCAATATGCTGGATCTGGCGGAGCGTCGCCTCCGTCGATACGGTAATGCCGGAACAACCTAGGCGGATGTATTCGCCGGCGGTAATGGAGTTATATATATTCAAAGACCAGTCGGCATATACGGGAACAGGGGCTTTCATATCTTCCAGCATGGAAAATATGCTCACGGCGCCGGCATATACGCCGTCGGCGCCGCAGGTTACGGCAGTTTCCAGTTCACGCCGGACGGCGTCTCTATGACGTTCAACAACGACGCGGGGCGTCGCCGCCCATAACGAAACGCCTCCGTCATGCGCGGCGGCTGCGGCCTCCTTCCACTGCCGTTCCGTCACGGCGCGGTGACAGTACGTCTCCCCGCCGAAAATAACGCGGTCCGCACCGTTTCTTACAGCGGCTTTCACGGCTTCGACAGTATCGCACCGGACGGAAAGGGCAATTCCCTTTTGTTTTTCCGCTGAAACGGCTTCCTGTACCCTTTTTCTTGCTTCCGCCGGCGACGGCCGGACATACTCGGCCAGGACAGCCCCGGTCAGTCCGTCGGCGCACCGGCGGCGCAGCTCATTGATAACGCTGGCCGGTATCATATATGTTTCATCCCATATCGTCGCCCCTGCCAGCTTAAACGGCGTTCCGCCAAACCGGTCCAGCTGGCCGCAGAGCCATTCCGCCGTGGCGGGCCGCTTATCGGCCTTCTGCACGGCATACTCCGACAGAGCCTCCGATGTATGTCCCTGCTCATCCCATATAGTCATGCGCAGTTTTCCCTGACTATCTGCATCGACATGACAATATACGGGAATACGACGGCTCAGCCCCTCGCCGCCTGCCCTGCGGTCCTGCCGGCGGGCCAGCCGGTATACCGCACCGGTCAGCAAGCCGCTCCGCTTCATTTCCAGGACAGTTTTATTTTTACCTGCCGACACAGCTGAAACATGTTTTACTTCACCGATGCATTCCCGTCCGTCAGAATGAATGATTCTTACCGTATCGCCTTCTGCCAGCGTTTTTTCCAAAACGGCCTCGGCGCGATTTCCGCGGCACGACATAATCCTGCCGGCATACTGTCCCTGATTGCCGCTTCCCTGCTGCATGACCGTCATCCGACCGACAGAACCGTCTAAAAAATCATGCTGATACGTCCGGTTAAAACTTTCCGCCGTCAGTTTCTCCGCTTCTTTCATTGCGCCGCGACGCTGCCTTTCCGGACGGCCATGACTATCTATTACCTGCCGGTACGCCTGTACGACAGAACGAACGTATCCTGTGCCTTTCATCCGTCCCTCAATTTTAAACGACGCCACGCCGGCGTCGATCAGTTCGCCGATACAGGAAAGGGCGTTTAAATCTTTCAGGCTCAGGAGGCAGGACGGCTTTTCAGCAGCCGGCGTTCCGTCTTTCATAAGCATATACGGGAGGCGGCACGGCTGGGCGCAGGAGCCGCGGTTTCCGCTGCGGCCGCCGAGAAAGCTGCTCATCAGGCACTGGCCCGAATAAGAGACGCACGAAGCGCCGTGGACAAATACTTCCACGGCCATACCGGTTCGGCTGCAAATATCCCTGATTTCACGCAGAGACAATTCTCGGGACAGCACGATCTGCGTAAATCCCAAGCGTTCCAGAAACCGCACGCCGTCCAAATCGGCAACGGTCATCTGCGTGCTGCCATGCAGAGGCAGACGGGGCGCTGCGTTACGGGCCAGCGCGGCGGCGGCCAGATCCTGAACAATAATTCCGTCCGCCTGGATCGAATCGAGATAGCGCAGATACTCTTTCATGGCGTCTAATTCTTTGTCCGCCGCCAGCGTATTCACCGTGACGTACATTTTCACGCCGAAGAGATGGGCCGTTTTCACGGCTTCCGCCAATTCTTCATCAGACAGGTTGTGGGCAAATTTGCGGGCATTAAACGATTTTCCCCCTAAATATACTGCATCCGCTCCGGCATCAATAGCCGACAGCACATGTTCCATCGAACCTGCCGGCGCCAACAATTCCGCCATACGATCTTCCTTTCCTCCCAGCATGACTTACTCATATTGAAATCATTATACCATAAATCGGCAAGCAATAAATAAATTGCCGGCAATTCAAATAAAAAAGACTTTTACTGCAATCGCTGACATGCAGTAAAAGTCTTTACTAAGGGAATACTATCATAAACAACGCACGGGAGAATTGCCGTATGCCGCATAAACTGCTCCGCGCCCGAGCGCTTACGATTCTGTTCCTGCTTCTTCATGGCTTATGCGGCTGGAACCTCTTTTTTTAGCCGTATGATTCTTCCACACAACCCATAAAGATGTATCTACGCAAATCGAGGAATAGGCGCCGCTGATAAAGCCGATCAGCATGACCAAAGAGAAATTTTTCGTCGATTCGCCGCCGAAAAAATGAAGGGCGCCGCAGGCAAATAATACTGTCGACAACGTATAGATGCTGCGGTGAATACTTTGGGAAATACTGTCGTGCGCCAGCTTTTCATACGTATCGGTCCGGCGGTGAGTCCTCGTGTTTTCCCGAACGCGGTCGAAGATGACGACGGCTTCATTCATGGAATACCCGACAACGGTCAGGATAGCCGCCAAGAAGGAGGCGTCAATTTCCAGCTGGAAGAACGAGAAGAACCCCAGCACTATGATAAGGTCGTGCAAAATGGACACAAGGGCAGATATGGCGATTTTATATTCAAACCGGAAAGAAATATACGCGGCCAAGGCAATAAACGCAATGGCCAGGCTGGTAATCGCGTTTTTCGTCACTTCCGAGCCAATGACGGCGCCGACAGATTCGACGCGCTTGATTTCCGCGCCGCCCAGTCTGCTGTCAAGCTGACCGGCTACGGCGCCGCTCTCTTCGCTGGTCAGATTGCGCATGCGGATCATGACTTCCTGCGACGTATCTTCCTGATCCGTAACGCCGGAAAGCTGGATCACGCTGCTTTCCAGCCCCATACCGGTTTCGGCGATGACGCTGCGGACCTCCGCTACGGCGACAGGCCGCTTAAACTGCAGGTCCATGATAGTACCGCCGGTATAATCGATGCCGAAGTTAAACCCGTTAATGAAAACGGAAATGATGCTGAGAACAATCAGGACGGACGAAAGAGTAAACCACCATTTCTTATGGGCTACAATATCAAAACTCATTTCTGTCCCCCCTTTTTCATCATGTGTTCCGGCACTTTGCGGTTCAAGCCGTAGAACCACGGATTCGTAATAAGGTTCGTATTAATAAACCAAGTCAGCAGCGACCGGCTGACAAGAATGGCCGTAAACATGCTGACGATAAGGCCGAGAGCCAAGTTGACGGCAAAGCCTTTGACCGTGCCGGCGCCCATGAGAATGAGGACGACGGCGGCAATCATGACGGAAACGTTAGCGTCGAGAATCGTATGAAAAGCTCGCCTAAATCCGGCTTCCATCGACGTCCGCAGACTTTTGCCGACGATAACTTCTTCCTTAAACCGTTCAAAAATCAGAATATTGGCGTCGACGGCAAAACCCATGGACAAGATGATGCCGGCAATTCCCGGAAGGGTCAGCGTCGCATCAAGATACTTCAAAATCGACAGCAGAAGCAGTACGTACACAAGCAGCGCCACGTTGGCGACAATGCCGGACATACGGTATACGACAACAAGAAATACCATGATCAGGACGATGCCGATGGCAAAGGCTTTTTCACTCTTTATTTTCGAATCCTGGCCCAAGCTCGGCCCGATCGTCCGGACTTCCATAACTTTCAGCTGCACCGGGAGGGCGCCGGAACGAAGCAGGATAGCCAGATTCTTGGCTTCTTCCAGCGTTCTGCTTCCCGTAATGACTGCCCGTCCTCCTGTAATCGGCTCGTTGACGACCGGCGCCGTCAGCACTTCGCCGTCAAGAAGAATGGCTATTTTACGGCCGACATTGGACGCGGTGAGATCGGCAAATTTTTCGGCGCCTTCGTCAGTAAATTCAATGGCTACGACATTCTGGTTATTATTCTCGATTTGTTCTTTCGCCGTCTTTAAATCCTTGCCGGTCATGCGGGTAACGCCGCTTTCGTCCTGAAACTCCATGACTGCCGTCTTGCCGATTGTCTCAATGGCCTTTTCCGGATTTTTTTCACCGGGAAGCTCGACAATAATGCGGCGCGCCCCTTCTTTCTGTACAATCGGTTCCGTCAGGCCCATTTCATTAATCCGGCGCTCCACGATGGAAACGGCGCGGTTCAGCGAATCTTCCGTCACCGGCGCATCAGGCGTATCTTCCGCTTCCAGCACGATGTGCGTGCCGCCCTGCAGGTCAAGCCCCTGTTTGATGGAGTTGGCCAACGGATAAATAAACGTAAGGAAAGCGGCTAAAATGATAATAACCGCTCCAAAAAACTTTATCATATTACGGGTCCTCAAAACAGGTTTCCCCCCTCTTACAAATACATCTTCGGTGTATGACAGAGCCTCCGGCTGTCCAGAACCGGCGCCCGCTATTTCATTCATTCCATGTAAAAAGGCCATGGACCGGACTGCGTGCCGTAACGGCAAAAGATAGGCAGAACCGGTCGTTCATGGCTTTTCATATTACGTCGCGTCGCGCGGCGCGTCTTCACTCTTTTTTTCATCCGCCGAAGCCGCGGCTGTATCCTTTCCCGCATCTTCGGGTTTTGCACCGTCCTGAACATCTTCGGAAGGTTTATGTTCCGCTTTTTTTTCGGCTTTTTTCGCTTTCCTGCTTTCAGAACGATCCGGTTTTCCCAGTACCTGGCTGACAGCACTGCGCGATATCTTAATTTCCACTTTTTCAGCTACGCGAATAATAAGATACTCGTCGTGCAGCGCTACGATCGTTCCGTAAATGCCGCCTGCGGTAATAACTCTGACCCCGGCTTTGAGGCTGTCCAGCATTTCCTGACGTTTTTTCTGCTGCTTCTTCTGGGGACGCCAGAGCATAAAGTAAAAGATAACTACCATCAGGATAATGGGCCAAAAAGCATTTAACTGTTCCATCATGTCCACTCTTTTCACCTCCAAAACTTAGTTAGGGTTTATATGCAAGATACGATATTATGCATCTTGATACCGTTTCCAAAAATCCTGCCGGAACTCTTGGAAAGTACCGTCCAGGATAGACTGACGCATATCCCGCATAAACTGCAGCAGGAAATACAAATTATGAATGCTGACCAGGCGGTACGCCAGCAACTCTTCGGCTTTGAACAGGTGCCGTATGTAAGCCCGCGTATAATTCCGGCACGTATAGCAGCCGCATCCTTCTTCTATCGGCGCAAAATCCCGGGCATACCTGGCATTGCGGACCGTGAGCCGCCCCGTCCGGGTCATGGCCATGCCGTTTCTGGCAACGCGCGTCGGAAAAACGCAGTCAAACATATCGACGCCGCGGGCGACACCTTCAACGAGGCAGTCCGGCGTTCCTACTCCCATCAGGTACCTTGCTTTCGTTTGCGGAAGGTACGGCGTCGTATGTTCCAATATATCATACATTATATCCTTAGATTCTCCAACACTCAAGCCGCCGATGCCATATCCGTCAAAATCCATGGCAACCAGTTCTTCGCAGCTCTTCCTGCGGAGGTCTTTATACATGCCGCCCTGCACAATGCCGAACAACCCCTGCGTACGGCTGCGGTGATGATCCAGACAGCGCTTGGCCCAGCGGCTCGTCCGTTCCGTTGAGTGCAGGGCATAGTCGTAATCTGCCGGATAGGGAATGCACTCGTCAAAAGCCATGGCAATATCTGAATTCAGCGCCATCTGCACATCCATCGATATTTCCGGCGATAAAAATTTCTGCGAACCGTCCAGATGCGAACGGAAAGTCACGCCTTTTTCCGTTATTTTCCGCATCTGCCCCAGGCTGAATACCTGAAAACCGCCGCTGTCTGTCAAAATAGCTTGTTTCCAGTTCATAAACCGGTGCAGGCCGCCGGCTTCCTTGATCAGGTCTTCGCCGGGACGGAGAAACAAATGGTACGTGTTGCTCAAAATTATCTGCGCGCCCATATCGTACAGTTCTTCCGGCGCCAGCGTCTTTACCGTCGCCTGCGTGCCTACAGGCATAAACATCGGCGTTTTGAAAGTTCCGTGAGGCGTCCGCAAAATACCGGCCCTTGCGCCGCCGCATTCTCCCTGCAGTTCATACGTAATAACCACCGTCGCGTCCTCCTATCGAATAAACATGGCGTCGCCGAAACTGAAGAAACGATATTTCTCCTGCACAGCAATTTCATAGGCCCGCAGTATGTTTTCCCGCGTAGAAAGAGCGCTGACCAGCATGAGCAGCGTTGATTCCGGCAAATGAAAATTCGTAATGAGCGCGTCGGCAATATGAAACGTAAAGCCGGGATAAATGAATATGTTTGTCTGTCCGGAACCGGCCTGCACCTGTCCCGCCACGCCGGCGCTTTCCAGCGTCCGCATCGACGTCGTGCCGACAGCGATGATGCGCCGTCCCTCTGTTTTGGCGCGGTTTATTGCCTCCGCCGCTTCCGGCGCAATACTGTAAAATTCGCTGTGCATTTCATGGTCTTCAATATTTTCTTCTTCAACGGGGCGAAAAGTCCCTAATCCCACATGAAGCGTAACAAACACCGTTTCCACGCCTTTGGCCCGTATTTTGTCCAAGAGCTCTTCCGTAAAGTGGAGACCTGCCGTCGGCGCAGCCGCAGACCCCCGTTCGCGGGCATAAATCGTCTGATATTCATCAGGATTGTCCAGTTTTTCATGAATGTACGGCGGCAGGGGCATTTCGCCGATTTTGTCGATAATATCATCAAATACGCCGCCGTACTCAAAGGAAACGATCCGTCCGCCGAAGTCGGTCCGTTCGAGCACATGAGCCGTCAGATTTTCCGGAAACTCGACAGCCGTGCCCGGCAGCGCTTTTTTCCCGGGATTGACCAGCACTTCCCAGCGGTCTTCGCCGACAGGGGCAAGCAGCAGAAACTCCACTTTTCCGCCGGTGGGGACGCGTTTTCCGTAAAGCCGCGCCGGTATGACGCGGGAATCGTTGAATACAAGCACATCTCCTTCCTGCAGTTCATCGACAAGATCATAAAAATACTTATGACTGACGGCGCCGCTTTTTCGGTCATACAGCATCAGCCGCGCATGATCCCGCTGCGCCGCCGGATGCTGGGCAATCAGTTCTTTCGGCAGATCGTAATAAAAATCACTTAGCTTCAAAATCCCTGTTCTCCTTACGTATTCAATCGTTCAAGCTTCGTTCCTGTATAATAATGGGCCAAGATCTGACGGTAATAATTTTTCACATTTTTATTTTCCCGAGCCATCTGGTATGCGCCGTACTGGCTCATTCCCAGCCCGTGCCCCCATCCGAAGCCGTATATCGTCAAGGGTTTTCCCGCCTGTACTTCCAACGTATTCTTGCGGGCGCTTTTTTTGCTTTTATCCGGTTCCGGCGCCTTCCCGTTCCCCTGATAAAAATCAAAAAGCGTGCTTTTTAATCCCATGATCGCTTTAAAATCATTTCCTGTCAGCGTAACCGTCTTTGACGAACCCTGAACCGTCATCGTCAGAACCCGTCCCGATACGCCCCTGTCTTTGACTTTCATGGGACGTTTTGTCAGCGGCGATAGGGTAATCGACTTTATCTTTCCCACATTTTTTCCGGCAGCTTTCAGCTGATCCGCCATTTTTTCCGGCGTCACCGAAACGGCCCATCTATACGACGGCATGTTATGGCTGGAATCTTCTACGCCGCGCAGATACGGCACATAATTGCCCCATACGTTTTCGCTGTTTTCGGTCCAGCCGCCGGCGGAAGCGCAGAAAATCGCTTCAATCGGCTTTCCCTGATAGGTCAGTATTTCCCCCTTGGTCTCATCAACAGCACGGATAACGGACGGCGCTTCCCCGTTTACGCCGGCATACACCTGGCTCTGCGTATCGTCCGTCATGTCAAAGCCCCGTTTTTTAAAATAATCTTTATGCGAAACGGCATACGTCCTCGCCGCGACAGCCTGAGCCTTCAACGCTTCCAGACTCCACGACGGCGACATTTCCTTGCCGACGACGCCGTATAAATACTGTTCCAGCGGCACGACATTCACTACGGTCATGGACGACGCCGCAGAAGGTTTCATGCATTCCAGGTATCCGCGGTATGTGCGGCCGCCTTCTACGGTAAGCAGCCCTTTTTTCAGCGGCCGGATCGAGATGGTGTCCTTACTTTTTGCTCCGTTGACACTCAGTTCCTTGTCCTTGACTTCCACTTTTACAGTTTTTTTTGCCGGCACTTTTTTCCATAAAGAGCCGTTTTTATAAATGCCGGCGCCGTCCGTTCCGCTGACCGTCACAGTCTTTACGCCTTCCCGTATGCCAATGCGCATCGTCTGTCCTCCATCGGCGGCAAACGATGCGGCGGCAATGCAGAACCATGCGGCAATAATGAGAATAAAGCGGAGCAGCCGCGTTTTTCCCATGAGGCGTTCCTCCTTTAATGCCGGAAAAATATGTTCAAAATAAGGCTCAGCACGACGCTGATAATAAGGCAGGTCACGAGGGGAAAATGAAAGGATACGTTTCCCCTCGTAAAATTCAGATCTCCCGGCAGATGGCCAAGAAATTTCCCTAATCCTGCATTCTCCAGAATCATCCAAACGGCGCCGGCAATCATACACAGCGCGCCGATAAGCAGCAGCATTTTTCCCATATATGCATACCTCCTAAAACAACGAGGCGCTTTTCTCCGCCGACGGCGACGGAAGCCCTAAATGGGCATACGCCGCTTCGGTGACGACGCGGCCCCGCGGCGTCCTGTTAAGGAAGCCCAGCTGCATCAAAAACGGTTCGTATACGTCTTCAACGGCATCGACCGATTCGCTGATTGCCGCGGCAATCGTATCGAGCCCGACAGGCCCGCCGCCGAATTTTTCGATAATCACCTGCAAGACCCGCCGGTCCGTCCGGTCAAGACCGCAGGCGTCTACTTCCAGCCGGTCCAGCGCTTTGCCTGCCAGCGACGCCGTAACCGCCTGTTCTCCGGCTACCTGTGCAAAGTCCCTCACCCGCTTCAAAAGGCGGTTGGCAATCCGCGGCGTCCCGCGCGACCGTCTGGCAATTTCCAGCGCACCGTCCGAATCAATGGCTACGTTCAGCACGTCGGCCGTCCGCTTGATAATCAAAACCAGGTCTTCCGAACGATAAAATTCAAGACGGCAGATAACGCCGAACCGATCGCGCAACGGCGGCGCCAGCCGGCCCACCTGCGTCGTCGCCCCGACAAGCGTAAAAGGCGGCAGATCAATGCGGACAGACCGGGCGCTGGGCCCTTTTCCGATAACAATATCCAGGGCGTAATCTTCCATCGCTGCGTAAAGCACTTCTTCCACGCTGTGGGACAGCCGGTGGATTTCGTCAATAAACAGTACGTCCCGTTCCTGCAAATTGGTCAGCAATGCCGCTAAATCACCGGGCCGTTCTATAGCCGGTCCCGACGTAATGCGCAGATTGACGCCCAATTCGTTGGCAATAATGCCGGCCATCGTCGTTTTTCCCAGACCGGGCGGTCCGTACAGCAGCACGTGATCCAACGCTTCCTGCCGCAGTTTTGCCGCTTTGATAAACACTTCCAGATTTTGCTTTACCTTTTCCTGCCCGATATATTCATGCAGATAATGCGGCCGCAGGCTGTACTGCCAGGAATCGCCCTGTATCGGACCTGTTTCCACAATGCGATGTTCTTCCATGCCTTACCTCCTGCTGCCCAGCGCTTTCAGTACCGCTTTCAGCAATTCTTCGACAGTAGCGCACTGCGGCGCCCATGCCTCTATGACAGGCATGACCTCCTGGGCCGTATACCCAAGACCGGTCAATGCCGCCAGTCCTTCGGAAACGATGCCCTGCGGCGCGCCGCTTCCGTATATGCTTCCGCCAGCGGCAGCGTCGTCTTCTTCCGCTGCGGCAACTTTATCATAAAGCTCCAGGATAATGCGTTCTGCCGTCTTTTTGCCGATGCCGGGCATATGAGTCAGCACCTTCATATCTTTCCGCCGAACAGCCAGGCGGAACCCGTCGGGGCTAGCGGAACTTAAAATGCCCAGCGCGACCTTCGGTCCCACGCCATTGACCCCGATAAGCAGCATAAACAAATCGTATTCATCTTGTGTGGAAAATCCATACAAGACAATGGCATCTTCCCGGACATGCATGTATGTGTATAAAGTCGCTTCCCGATTCATCGTCAAAATATCCAGCGTCGACGCCGGAACATAGACCTTATAGCCGACGCCGTGAACATCAACAAAGCAGGCGTCGCGGAACAGATGCGTCACAATGCCCCTGACATATCCTATCATAACTGGACCGTCCTTTTCAAATTCCGGAAATGACTTGAATAAATGGCGTATATCGCCATGGCCAGTCCGTCTGCCGCATCGTCAGGCTTTATTTTTTCCCGGATGCCAAGGAGGCGCATCGTCATGTCAATCACCTGTTCTTTCGTAGCCCTGCCGTATCCTGTAACGCCCTGTTTTACCTGCAGCGGTGTAAATTCCAAGACGGGAATGCCGGACTGCTGCGCCGAAAGAAGGATGATCCCTCTCGCCTGGCCTACCGTAATGGCAGTCGTGACATTTCGGTTGAAGAATAGCTGTTCTACGCCGATAACGTCAGGACGGTACGCTGCGTACAACTCGTTCAGGCTGTCATAAATAGATACCAGCCGCTGTCCGTCCGTACGGTCCGGCGAAGTCTGAACAACACCGTACGTCACGGGAACCAGCCGGCTTCCTTCCGCATCGACGATGCCGAACCCGCAGATTGCCGTTCCCGGATCGATTCCCATCGCACGCATGTCCTTTCCTCCTTTTTATTCTCACAGGGAAACTGTATCGTTTATTATACCATGGATGCAGCCGTCATTCCTAGAGGAAAAGGGGAAATTCCTCAGTCAAAAAGAGCGCCCGGAAAGGCGCTCTTTCAATTCGCTGTTTTATTCAGCTGCTGTATTGTTGACAACTTGTTTGCCCTTGTAGAAGCCGCAAGTGGGGCATACATGATGGGGCATTACTGATTCGTGGCACTGCGGGCATTCCACAAAACCCGGCGCCGTCAATTTCCAGTTTGCGCGGCGCATTTTCTGACGCGTCTGGGACAATCTGTTCTTTGGTACTGCCATGTTCTGCACCTCCTTAAACCATGGTACGTAGTCAGCGATTTGATTTCAATATATCTCCCAAGACGGCCAGTCTCGGGTCGATCCTGTCGGTAGGACAACTACAGGAGCCATCATTCAGATCTGCGCCGCATTGCGGGCACAAGCCCTGACAATCGGGACGGCACAGCACCTTCATAGGTTCGCTGAGGATCAGCGTTTCTCTAATTGTCTCCGTCAAATCGATGTATTCCCCGTTATAGGGCAATACGTCATCGGGAAGCTCCGCTTCCGTACCATAGACTTCAGACAGTGTCGCATTCCGATCCACCGGCACCGGCTTCAGGCAGCGGCTGCACGTATACATGCCGGACGTTTTGATTGTCCCGCAGACGACGATATGATTGCCGTCAGACCAAAACAATCCTTCTGCGGCAACACTCTGATCCTTCCACGGAAAATCATCTGCCTCACCTAAAGCAGCAGCCGGTTCTTGAAAGGAAAAAGGAAATTTTTTCCCTTCTTCCCTGAGTGCTTCTTCGACTTGTAGTTTCATATTTCTACCTCGACCATATTATTATATCTATCCGGAAATGCTTTGTCAATATTTTTTGATCATTCCTCCGGCAATGAAAAGGGAAAGAAAAACACCGGCAGCACCGCCGTTTCGCCTGCGTATCATCTGCTGCCGATGAACTCGCGGAGGAGCGAATTCCGGGGCACAATGGAGGCATCCAATTCTTTAAAGGGATTGAGGAATTTCAGCAGCCGCTGTGCTTCCACGTAGTGGGAACTATCCTTTTCAATAGACTGAAGAAGCGGTTCGGCATACGTTTTCAGCACCGACAACTCATACGGAAGGGCCGTATTAAATATCGTATCGGCATCTTCCTGATACGGATAAATGTTTTTTTCCTCTCCTCGCCGCACATCAGCCCAAATATCCATCGTATCGAGCGGGCCCCGGGCCCGGAACTGCTGATCCCGCACCATGCGCCGGATAATGCGCGTATCGGCCGTAGAAATGCGGTTATGGTCATTAATGCGTATCTGCGTCAGCACGCCCAGGGAAATTTTATACTTTTCATACCGCGGCAGCATATAGGTAAGGGCATCGTTCAAGGCATGGAGACCTTCAACGACAATTGGCTGATCCGGTTCGAGATGGACCGGCTTATCATCAAAATACCGTTTCCCCGTCATAAAATCAAAGCGGGACAAATATACGCCGCGGCCTTGCTGGAGATCATCAATCTGCTGGTTGAACAGCGGCACGTCAATAGCTCTTAAGGATTCAAAATCATAACTGCCGTCAGGATTTTTCGGCGTATCTTCCCGATTGTAAAAATAGTCGTCCAGCGAAATCTTGACAGGCCGCATCCCAACGACGCGCAGCTGCGTAGTCAGTCGCTTGCAGAACGTCGTTTTTCCCGCCGATGACGGCCCGGCAATAAGGATAACTTTGATTTTAGGCCGCTGCCGGACAATGTAATCAGCAATGCCGGCCATTTTCTTCTCTTGAAGAGCCTCTGCCATATCGACGATATCCTGTATCGTCCCATCGGCAATATAATGATTTAAATCGGACACATACTCACAGCGGACGATGCGGCCCCATTCTTCCGCGTCAAGAAATAATCGGGCCATCTTCGGAATTTCTTTGTACGGCGGCAGTTCCGACGGGTTGTCCGCCTTCGGCGTTTCCAAAATAACGCCCGGCGCATAGGACCTCAAATTAAAACAGGTTAAATATCCCATGCTCGGCAGCATGGGTCCCATGTAGTAATCGAAAATCTGCCCGCACTGATACACCATGATATGGCGTACATCAATATAGCGCAGCAGCTCCGCTTCTCTGTCCATATGCCGATTGCGGCACATTTCCATCGCCGTATCGGCGCTGATGATCACTTGGGAAATCGGCTCATCCTGCTCGACAATTTCATGCATGCGCCGTTTGATGGATTCAACATCGCGAAAGGTCACCGTGCGGCCGATATCAAGTTCACAGTACAATGACTTTCGCAGCGCATGTTTGACAAACACTTTGCCGCCGGGATATAAATCGCTCACGGCCCGGACCAGCAGCATAATCGCCGTTCGGACAATACACTGGTTTCCTTCCAGCGTCGCCATGGAAAACCAGGATACTTCGCCGTCTTCCTGAATTTTCGTCTGCAAAGCAACGATTTCTCCATTATATAAAGCAGCCGCAACAGGCGGGTCCATATGGGCATATTGTTCTTTGCAAATCTTCAGCAGCGGCGTTCCGGGCTGTACAGTATATGTTCTGCCATTCATTTTATCATGCAGCGTAATCACCGAATTCATCTCCTTTCACATACTTCATTTATATATGTGTTTCGAGAAAAACGGCAAAACTCCTTTTTTCATATGGTATAATGAAAGCCATATATACATTCAGAAGGGATGCTGCATAACCATGATCCGTTTCGCCAAGCCGGATCTAAAAATCATCACCGCGGCCGCCGTTTTATTATGCTGCCTGGGAACCGGGCCGTTATTATACGATACGGTATACAAGAAAACGCCGGAGTATGCGTTTTCCCAAATTGTCGAATCCGCTTCCGGAGGGGATGCGGGCCAAATAGACGTGCCCCTGCTGGCCGGACAAGTATTCGACGCGCTCGTCGAATACAATCAGCCGGAAGAACGCCGGCTGCTGCGGCACATTACGTATCTTGCGCAGAAAGACGAATTTGTACATGCCGTCTCGACGCTGCTTGCTCAGGACAATACAGAGAACGCCGCAGCAGCCGCTCAGGCGATTGAGCAAATCTCACGGCAAGCCGGCTTCCCCGTTCCGGCCGAAGGATGGCATTATCAATCAGCGTCATGGAGCCGTCCCGCTGATACGGGACATGCACAATTAACCTGCTTTGTTTATAACAATACGCTGGATGCCGCCGTTCCCTGGACGGTACAAATGGAACGGATATCTCCGCGTCAGTGGCGCATCGTTTCTTTCTCTCATTTGGATGAAACACTGCAGGCCTTGCAGACAGCCTGGCAGCGTAATAGGGAAAAGCGCGCCGCAGCCGTACAAAAACAGATAGACGACTTGGTGTCCATTAAGGATCTTTCTGTTTCCCTCGTAACCGATACGGCATCAAATCAAACTTTTTTACGGCTCCGTTATGTACTGGATGTTACGGAAAAGGGAAAATCAGAAATCCGCGATATATCCGGCTCTTACGAATTACGGCGCCGCACTGACAATACCCTGCTCTACGCCGCGCCTATACGGCTTTCCCCGGCAGGAAATCCTTCCCGCGTCAGTCAGTTCCCCCTGAATCTGCCCGTCAGCTGCGACAGTTCTGATATCAGCATAAAGACACTGGACGATACGCAGAGCCGCCTGTCTGTTACAGCCGTTACAAAAACCGACGGTACTGCATTGACATTGCCGAATCATCCTGCCGTTCATGACCAGCCGTCTCTTTAGATCATTGCCCTCAAGCAGTTGTACGGGGCCTTCGGCTTCCGTCCTGCATCCAAAACCAATGTTGCTTGCGCCATCAACATCTGCGCAGCCCGTCAAAAAAACGCAGCCTGTTGCCAAGGCTGCATTTTTTATAACTCCGCATATGTCTCTTACAGTTGATTATAAATAACTTTTTATATCATCTATAACGGCTGACGCCGTTTGCTGCCACCGCAGCGGAGTCACGGCTATGTGACCGCTCCGTATGCAGGCGACATCACTGTTTTCCGGCGCCGTTCCCATATCTATATCGCCGACAATATGATAACAAATTCCTCCGTCCAAATCTCTTTTCTCGGCAATAACGTTATGGTAAATCTGAACGGTCTGCGGCACAACTCTCACATTGGAAAGATCGATTTCTCCTTCCGGCGGAATATTGATATTCAAAATACCGGGAAAACGGCCGGCGACAACAACTTTTTCGATGAGCTGATGAATCAGCCGCGCCGCCTGCGCACAGCGTTCTTCATCCATCGGATACATCGACGCTGCAATCGCAGGCACCTGATAATACGGCCCTTCCATAGCCGCCGATACCGTTCCGGAATAAAGCACATCGCTGCCCAAATTATATCCGTTATTAATTCCGGAAACAATAAGCTGCGGTCTGCAGTCAGATAAAAAATACTCCATGGCCATTTTTACGCAATCTACCGGCGTGCCTGATACGGCAATTTCCCGTACAGGGCTTCCTTCTGCAGACACATCGCGGCAGTACAGCGGTTTGCGTATCGTCATAGAGTGAGACGCGGCGCTGCGCTGCCCGTTCGGAGCAACAACAGTAAGGGTATATCCGCATTCCATCAATTCCCTCTTGAGTATCTGCAATCCCGGCGCCTTGATGCCGTCGTCGTTCGTCAGCAATATATGCATTACTTCTTATTCTCCTTTCGCAGCAGCACGGCGCTGTCATAGGATACTGCACGGGTATGTTCCGTATGAATCCATTTCATTTTATGCCGGTCTTTAAATCCGAGGAAATTGACGGGAATCCAGCTATACATAAATATAGGATAGATAATCAAATAGGCCCACGATTTCAGCGGAACTTTAATTTGCAGCAATACGATGACCGGCACCAGGTACTGCACAACACCGATGACAGTCCACATCTGAACCGGCACGATTTGGTACAGAATGTTCGTATACAGCGGAATATACGAATTAATAAACGCCATAGCGGCATACACAGTCGACATCATCATAAAAAAGGGCTGAGACAACGTAATGATGCCGTCCAGCATGCGAATGTTTCCGGTCTTGATGCCGCGGGCAAAAAGCCGGGGAATAAATCGTTCGCCGCAGTCGCACTGTCCCTGCGCCCATCGTTTCCGCTGCCGGCACGACTGCATGAACCCCAGCGCTTTTTCATCGTAAATAATGGCGTCATGAGCCCAGCAAGTCCGCACGCCTTCCAGAAGCACCTTCATGGAAAATTCCATATCTTCCGTCAGGCAGTCGCAGCCCCAGCCGTACTTACGTACAATCTCCGAGGCAATGCACATGCCTGTTCCGCCCAGCGCCGTAGACAAGCCAATATTGTATTTCGCCAGGTGCCACATATGATTAATGAGCCAGAAAGCAATGGAAAAGGTTCCGGCAACCCATGTATCCGTCGGATTTTTCGCATCCATATACCCTTGAATGACTTGTTCGCCCTTGCATAAGTGGTTATTCATTTCCCGCAGAAACTCGGGATGGACCAGATTATCGGCATCAAAAACAACAAAAGCGTCATACTGCTTTTCCTGCGCCAACATTTGCGAAAACATCCAGTCCAAGGCAAATCCTTTGCCGACCTCTTCGGCGTTCGTCCGAACCTTAACGATAGCGCCGTGCTCACGGCAGATAGCTTCCGTATTATCCGTGCAGTTATCGGCAACAACGTAAATATCGTACATGTCTTTCGGATAGTGGAGCTCTTTTAAATTATCGATAAGCTTTCCTACGACACGTTCTTCATTATGAGCACAGACAATAGCGGCAAAGGTATTTTTCGGCTCCGCCGCAGCGATCTCCCGGCGCTTCATCAGTCCGAATACGGCCAGCGTGACGTAATACAGCGTATAAAATACGATAACAACCTGCATGGGTATCATGATGATATCCAATATATGTTCCATACGCGGTTCTCCCTAATTTCTCCTCACGTATCAGCGCGCAGTGAAATTCATCGCAGTATTCACTAATCCGAATACGATATAAAGCAGGAACGGCATGGTGACAACGAGATGCCAATCGACAAAAACCAAAACGGCGGCGCCGAAAAAAAGGGCAATTGCCAAGGCCGATTTATGAAGAACGTCCGGGCTTTTCCCTTTAAAGTCGGGATTATGAACCTTGCTGACCAGATGGTAGCCTAACAGGACGACAAGAACCGCCATCAGCTCCGCCGGCAGATGGACGCCTGAAATAACGTACGTAGCAATAAGGCATCCGCCGTTTGGAATAGGCATTCCCTGAAAATACCCGTGAATAACGCCTGTATTCAAGTTAAAACGAGCCAGGCGGACACCGCCGAGAGCCGCGTAAATAACAGCCGGAACAGCGCCTGCCCAACCAAGCTCCTGCAGCGAATAGGCATAAATCAAAAAAGCAGATGCCGCACCGAATGATACGACATCGGATAAGGAATCAAGTTCTTTGCCGAATTCACCGGCAACACCAAGGGCGCGGGCCGACCGGCCGTCGCAGGCATCGCAGACCATTGCCAGAAGAATGCAGACGCCGGCTCCCGTAAACATACCGTGCAGCGTCATAATCATGCTTAAAACGCCGAATCCGAGATTGCCTGCCGTAAAAAGGCAAGGTATTATATTCTTCATTTGACAATCCTCCCTATGATAGTTTCCCCGCCGCGTACGCGGTCACCTTTCCTGACCGTAATTTCTATATCGTCGCCAACGTAGATTTCCGCACAGGAGCCGAATTTAATCATGCCGTAGAGCTGACCGTGCGCCAGCGTATCGCCCAGCGTCACCCACGATACGATCCGCCGCGCCAGTATGCCGGCAATAACTGTTACCAGAATCTGCGTTTTATCATTTTCTATCCCAATGGAATACCGCTCGTTTTCATATCCTACGCCGTCTTTATAGGCAGGACGGAAACGGCCGCACGTATACTGCTGAAAATTAATGACTCCCGGCAGCGGCGCCCGATTGACATGTACGTCAAACACGGACAGAAAGATCGTCACCTTCGTGCAGTTTCTGTCAAAATACGTATCTTCGTACACTTTTTCCACGCCCATGACTCTTCCGTCGGCAGGCGATACCAGCGCCGTCTCATCTGCCGGGATCGTCCGGCTGGGATTTCTGAAAAAATAGGCGAAATACAAGGCGAGAAGCGCCGGAACCGCCGCCGCATAAGCATTGATGAAATAGGCGGCCGCTACGGCAAGCAGTACGGGAACTGCAATGAATATATAGCCATCTTCAATGATAAATGGTTTATTCAACTCATCACCCCAAATCATCTAACCTTCTGATGCCGCTTGACAGCAGCAACGAACCGCGGCAATGCCGTCATCCGCTTTATCCGGGACGGCTCTTTCATCAGTCTGTACAGCCATTCCAGCCGATGCCGCTGCATCCATTCCGGCGCGCGTGATATATGTCCCGACAACACGTCGAACGTCCCTCCGACGCCCATGCAGACGCAAGGCCCCAACTCGTACAGATGGTCATGTATCCATTTTTCCTGTTTCGGCACGCCCAGTGCAACCAAGAGAATCTGTGTGCCGCCCCTTCGAATATCGTCAATAATCCGCTGTTCTTCATCACTGGAAAAAAATCCCGAATGAATGCCGGCTAAATGCAACTTCCCTATTTTTTTCTCTACATTTGCTGCAGCCTGCCCGGCGACGCCGTCGGCGCCGCCAAGCAGATATACCGGCGATTGGCGAACTGCCGCCTCGGCAAGAATCCGGCAAGCCAGATCGATTCCGGCAACACGTTCTTTAAAACACATTCCCTGCTGTTCCGCCGCCCACAGCACTCCGGCGCCGTCGGGAACGACCATATCGGCCTGCCGCAGAATTTCAGCCAGTTCTCCGTCTGCCTGCGCCTTCATGAGCATTTCCGCGTTTGCCGTCGCTATCGAAGCGGCCCGGCCTTCTTCGACACACTTAAAAACAAATGCACAGGCTTCTTCCAACGTGACGTTCCAAACGGGAATAGACAAAATATCTATTGTGCCAATCACCGTTATCCCCCGCTCTGTTTATTAATTTACGCTGTAGTTCGGCGCTTCCTTCGTAATGTTGACGTCATGCGGATGGCTTTCCCGGAGACCGGCGCTGGTAATTAGAATGAACCGGGTATTTTCAATCATTTCCTTTATATTATGGCATCCGCAGTACCCCATGGACGCCCGCAGCCCGCCGACCATCTGGAAAATCGTGTCGGCAACGGCTCCCTTAAAGGGAACTCGGCCTTCGATGCCTTCGGGAACAAGCTTCTTCGCATCTTCCTGGAAGTAGCGGTCCTTGCTGCCGTGTTCCATTGCGGCAAGAGACCCCATGCCGCGATATTCTTTATAGCTCCGGCCCTGATAAATAACCGTTTCGCCGGGGCTTTCCTCCGTTCCTGCCAGGAGATTGCCTACCATTACTACATTGCCTCCGGCAGCAATGGCCTTGGCCATGTCGCCGGAATACTTGATGCCGCCGTCGGCAATAATAGGAACGCCGTACCGCCGCGCAACTTTTGCGCATTCATATACAGCCGTAATCTGCGGCACGCCGATGCCGGCAATAATACGGGTCGTGCAGATGGAGCCGGGGCCGATGCCTACTTTGACAGCGTCGACGCCGCATTCAATCAGCGCTTCCGTCGCTTCTCCCGTTGCGACATTTCCGGCAATGACCGGCAGATGCGGATACGCCTTTTTGATTTCTTTCAGCGTATTGAGCACGCCGACAGAATGGCCGTGAGCCGTATCAATGACAACGACGTCTACCTTAGCCGCAACCAGCGCGTCCAGCCGGTCCAGCATGTCATGCGACACGCCGACAGCGGCGGCGGCCAGCAGACGGCCGTTTGAATCTTTTGCCGAATTCGGATACTTCGTCGCCTTTTCTATATCTTTAATCGTAATAAGCCCCTGGAGATTTCCTTCCTTATCTATCAAAGGCAATTTTTCAATGCGATGGCGGCGCAGTATTTCCTTCGCTTCAGTCAAAGAGGTGCCGACGGGAGCTGTTACCAGATTTTCCTTAGTCATAATATCGCCGATGCGGCGGTTCATATCTTCTTCAAAACGCATGTCGCGGTTCGTTATAATACCGACGAGCTTGCCGTCTACGGTAATGGGAACGCCGGAGATTTTATATTTTCCCATCAGCTCATTGGCATCTGCCAGCAGATTATCAGGGTGGAGGAAAATGGGATCGATAATGATGCCGTGTTCAGACCGTTTTACTTTATCGACTTCGCGGGCCTGAGCGGCAATAGACATATTCTTATGGATAACGCCGATGCCGCCTTCCCGGGCAATCGCAATAGCCATGCGCGATTCTGTTACCGTGTCCATGCCGGAGCTCATAATGGGGATATTCAACTTGATATCTTTCGTCAGATTCGTCGATACATCTACCTGATACGGCAATATGTCAGATTTTGCCGGTACTAACAATACATCATCAAACGTTAATCCTTTCATGCCAAATTTATCAGCTCTCATTTTTGCACCTCTGTTTTGAAAAATATACACCCAAAGGGATTTCCCTTAAATAGCTTATCCCTTATTATAACGGATTCATTTCAATCTGTACATATTTTCATATCACTTTCATGCTATATTCTTAGTTGTTCAATAATCCTTGAAAATGCGACCCGAAACGTCGTTCCAGCCGGCTGATGATATCCCGTTCATCAACCGGCTGCTGCAGAAAAGACGCGGCCGCATCCCTTGCCGCGGCGAG
The DNA here is from genome assembly GCA_964507845.1 of uncultured Megasphaera sp. Lineage (GTDB taxonomy): Bacteria > Bacillota > Negativicutes > Veillonellales > Megasphaeraceae > Megasphaera. The sequence continues at coordinate 39,426 of CAZDQW010000007.1, read as the reverse complement.
CAGCAATATATCGGCAACAATATCGGCCGCTTTTAAATCAGGCAGGCCGTGCTGCGCGTACCCGAATAAACGGCCGGCGCCGCGCAGGAGCAAATCTTTCTCCGCCAAAACAAATCCGTCATGAATTTGTTCCATCCATCGCAGGCGCTGCTTTGTCTCCTCGCTGCCGCTTTTAGAAAGCAAAATGCAGTAGGCCTGCAGATCGCCCCGTCCGACGCGGCCTCTCAGCTGGTGAAGCTGCGCCAGTCCGAATCGTTCAGCGCCGTCAACCAGCATGACCGCCGCATTCGGCACATTGACGCCGACTTCAATAACGCTCGTCGCCACTAAAAGCGAAATGATTCCCTTCTGGAATGCTTCCATTACCGCCGTTTTTTCCTTTCCGGTCATGCGTCCGTGTATAAGGCCGCATGAATACTGTTGAAACACGCCGCCTTTCAATTCTTCATACAAGGCTGTCGCCGCCTGCAGATCAACGGTCTCCGATTCTTCCACCAACGGGCATACGACGTAGCATTGCCGTCCCTGCGCCATGAGCTTTTTCATAAATCCATATACGCGCATCCGCATCGTCTCTCCGACAGCATACGTCTTTACCGGTTTTCTTCCCGGCGGCATTTCCCGAATAGCCGATATATCCAGATCGCCGTATACGGACAAAGCCAACGTCCTTGGAATAGGCGTCGCCGTCATAAACAGCGTATGGGGAGACGTTCCTTTTTCCTGCAGAGCCGCCCGCTGGCGAACGCCGAACCGGTGCTGTTCATCTGTAACAACGAGACCTAAATCGCGGAATTCCACTTTTTTTTGAATCAGCGCATGAGTGCCGATAAGAATCTGCACAGCGCCCCGGCGCAGTTCATGTCGAATTTCCTCGCGCTCCTTTGCCGCTGTCCGGCCCGTCAGAAGGCAGATTTTTACAGGCAGCCCGGCAAATCGCCGTTTAAATTCTTCATAATGCTGCTGCGCCAGTATTTCCGTCGGCGCCATAAGCGCTCCCTGATAGCCGTTTTCCGCAATTTTAGCCAGCGCCATAGCGGCAACGATGGTTTTTCCCGAACCTACGTCGCCCTGCACCAGGCGCCGCATAGGCACTTCGCTTTCCATATCGCCTTGGATATCCAGGAAAGCTTGCACCTGCCCTTTCGTCAAGGAAAAAGGCAGGCCGGCAAGAAACTGTTTGAGCAGTTTGCCGTTGGGGCCGCATTTTAAACCTCGTTCTTTCTTCTCACGCCGCCGCTTCAGCAGCAGGCCGAGCTGCATATCAAAAAGTTCTTCAAAAGCCAGCTGCCGGCGCGCTTCCTGCTGCGCTTCCATGGACGGCGGGAAATGCATTTTTTTATACGCTTCAAGGGCCGGCATCGCGGCAGGGAAACCGGCTTGCTCTATTCTCCCTCCCGGCAGAAATTCCGGGTGAACCGCCGCTTCCCGAAGCGCTTCCTGTACGGCGCTCCGCACGTCACGCTGATGCAGTCCGTCAGTAAGTCCGTATACAGGAGAAAATCCGCCTTTTGACGGCCTGCCTTCTTCTACTTCCGGCGAATTCATTTGCCGGCGGCCGTAAGCCATCTCCATTTTTCCGAAAGCCGAGACAACCATTCCGACGCGGAACAATTTTTTCCTGAAAGGCTGGTTAAACCACACCAGCTCGGCCGCGCCGCTGTCATCGGCTATGACGACTTTCAGAAGCGTCATATTCCGCCGCGGACGGGTTTCCTGTATATTCCGAACTGTCCCGCAGACTGCAGCCGGTGTCTCCGCCGGCAGCGGCACGCCGCCAATAGGCCATATTCGGCTCCGGTCTTCATAGTCCCGCGGAAAATACTGCAGCAAATCGCTTACCGTATCAATGCCCAGTTTTGAAAACAGCGCCGCTTTCCGCGGCCCGATTCCTTTGAGCCGCTGAATTGAACCGTCCATAAAAAAACTCCTTGTCTTTTTCTTACATTTATTGTATCATACCTTATAGTCTTTTATAAATAAAACTTGATTCAGCCGTTTTTTTATGATAAGATTTATATGTTGTACTGTGTTGGTCTGGGAGGTGTAACCAATGGCAAACTATTGCGAAATTTGCGGCAAGGGAACGATGTCAGGCATGAATGTCAGCCATTCCCACCTGAAAACGAAAAAAACTTGGAAGCCGAATATTCAAAGAGTACGCGCTATCGTTGACGGCGAAGTAAAACGTATCAACGTCTGCACTCGCTGCCTTCGTTCCGGTAAAGTACAGCGCAATGCTTAATTTTATATAAAAAAAGATGATTCCTTAACGAATCATCTTTTTTTATTGCTCCATTTGCCGCCTACAGCGGACCGGAAATACGGCCGGCCATAGCCGCCGCCCGTTCCTTGATGCCGCGGCAGCGCAGAATGCTGTTTGGATCATTCGCCGTCTCAATCATGGCAAACTGTCCCGGCAGGATGAAGTTTTTATTGCAGGTCATGGCGCCGATAATCTGTTCGGCAACAATATCGCCGCCGCTGTATCCGGAGACGACCAGCGCGTAGACACGCTTTCTGAAAAAAGCTTCGGAATCAGTCCGAAACAACGCCGTCAGCCTGTTAAAAAAGGCCGTGATGTTGGCGCTGACCGCGTCATTGTAATTGGGACAAATAAGAACAATCGCATCACTGCCCCGAACCGCCGGATATACATGCTCAACAATAACGCCGCCGTAAAAACACGTGCCGTTTTCACCAAAATGGCGGCACATTTCGTAACTGCATCCCCGGCAGTCCACAACGGAACCGTTCCGCAGGGAAATTTCTTCGGCAGCTACGGCAGGACTTAACGATTTCCGTATCATTTCCCATAAAAGCAGCGTGTTGGAGGTAGCCCTGCTGCTGGCGTGCAGGACAGTAATCCGGCGCACGTCAGGCATTTTCTTCCGTCCCACGGCTGCAAAAAACGTTGTTTTTTCCACAAGCCGGGCGGCGCTTTCCTTATACGCCTGGAACGTGTTAATTCCCTCCAGCCTTGCCTGCGTATTAAAATTATACAGCGACTCCGTCCCTTCGACGAGAGGTTTTCCCGGAAAGGTGCAGCCCGCTCGATTTGCCAGAAAAATCAGCTCGCGGCCTATTTTTTTTGTAAATAATTCGCTTTTCCCGTCGACAAGAACCATGCCGACCCAGCCGGCCAAACACCGCCCGCGCCCGGCCAAATACCGGAAAAGTCCTGCATAACTGCACGTCAGGCCGCCGGGCGGCAATGCGGCGGCAAACAAGATCACCTTATCTTCAGCCGCCGCTGCCCCGGAAATATACGCATCCAGCTGCCCTATTTCTTCCGCAGCAACAAAGGTCTTTCCCTTTAAGGCGTACTGCAGCACGTCCTCCATACGGCTCGTATCTCCTGCTTCGCGCCATCCTATCTTCACGACTACCAACAGCACGCTCATTCCTCCTTTACAGGCGGCACAACCGGACATATGACGTTTTCAGCCGTTCATACAGAGCCTCGCACACGGCTGCGTCTTCATAGATTATTTTCCGGCCTGACGTCTTGTTTTTGATGCCGAAAAAGGCGCCGTTTTTACGGTCTCCCAAATATACGGATCCATAATGCCAGTCATTGCGCAGCGTCAGGATAATCGAAATCGCCGCCGACGATAAAGCCGGCGCAATATACGGCTTGTATCCCAGCCGGCGTACTTCTGTATTGGCGTTTACAACAAGCCTCGTCAACGCCCGGGACTGCATATCGTCATAATTGCTCAAACTGTCAGCCAGCACCAGATCGTCTCCGTGGGGGCCGAAAGCTCTTCCTTCTGTTTTATATCGGGCAAATTCCGGATACTTTTCGGCATAGTAACAAGCTCTGGCATTCATGACGCCAAGTCCGTACCCCTGCACCTGTGCCGGCGCAAGGCCCGACGCCTGCCAAAAAGCGCGGCATAATGGATCGACCGGATCCGATACGATACAGGCCAGTCCTGAAAAATTTTTCTTTCCCGCCAAGGCCGCAAAATGCCGCACCAGATCCCGATTTGCTTCCCACTGCGCCATGCGCACATCTCCCCGCGCTCCGACAGGCGGAACGCCTTTACTGGCGCAGAAGATAAACACATGGCAATCAAACAGTTCTTCTTCGCCGACAGCATATACCGGCGGCAAATGCACGTCCTGCCCGGCAAAGGGATAGCGAACCTGATTTATTTCCATTTCCAGCCGGCGGACATTATTTTCATTAATATCGCATATGCCGATACGTTCGACAACATCGCCGCCGAGCAGGCGCAATCCGACGAGCATGGTCATGCCCACGTCGCCCAATGCCAATATATGGACGACGTGCTTCTTTTCTCTTACGGGGCAATGCGCCAGCGCCAGCGGTTCGCGCACTCCGGCTTCCCCGGGCAGATCGTGAATATATTTCATGCCTCACTGCTCCTTTCACTGCAGATCCCGCTTCAGGACATCTTGTAAGACCCCTTCCTGCCAGTACATGCGCAGGAGCCGTTCAATATCATTTTCAATAAACCGCGTCGGATCCATGTTTTCATCAAACTTAACGCCGATGTCGATGTCGGGAATGCGAGGGTAGGTAAATACTTCCCCCAGCCGCTTCAGCGTCAGCCGCCGTTCGAACGTTTCCTGGTACACGTCCTGAAGCGTCCGCATAATGTAGGCGGCATTCTGCAGGCACGTTAGGGAATACAAATAATGAGCCATGAAATTGCCGCGGCTGACGAAATCGGGATCGACGTACGGCAAAATCAAATTGATCGCCGGATTGCTGTCGTAGCCGCTGTAATTTTGAGCGTTGTCGATGCTGTCGCCGCCGATGTACGGATAGCAATCTTTTTCATTGAGCCACACTTCCAGCGTCGGCAGAAAATAAGCCGATTCGACGGGAATCTTCTTTTCATCCATCATATCCATCGCCTGTCCGGTCATGACTCCGGCGAGGACCTTTTTTATTTCAATGTCATTCTGCCGCAGATACGGCGTAAGCATCCGCATACGGTGGCCTTTATGAAGCAAGTCGTCAATGAGAATAACCGGTCTTCCAAAAGATTTTATAGTTTTGACTTGATTTTCCACCGGCGAATAATGGTGCGACTCGGCAAGGGTAAACTTTTTGACAAATCGGTCAAAATACTTATCAATGTGAAGGCTTTTCGTTACCGTATTCGGCACCAAAACGTTGCACAAGGCTTTGCCGAAGGGAACCGACATATAGGGGCCCCGTCTTTTCTTTTTATCCTCCACCGTAGATACGCCGTTAATTTCAGCTACTTTATGAATAATTTTATTGTGAACGGCACTCATGTTAAAGGACAGGAGCAGCTTTCCCGGATAAATTTTGCGCATCACTGCCAGGAGGTTGTTATGGGCATGGTACAGAGCTTCCTGCACCCGTTTATCTTTATTGAAAGGGTTTTTAATGACGGTTTCCACATCGCGGAAGATGATAACCGGCGATTTCATATCGACAACGTACAGCGGATGCGGCGCATCATCGCCGGCAATGTTGACGAATCCCTGCCGGGTAAGCGCTTCTATCGTTTCTTTGTCGTATCCCGCTTCATCGGCAGGCCTGTATACGGCGTAAGCAAAATCGCGGGCAATCAATTCCGTCAATATTTCCGTAATCGCAATCTGCGCCACGTTGGCAATCGCCGAATTTCCGTCGGCATAAAAAAATCCGATGCAGGCAATACTGCCTCCTGCAGCATTGCGGATATGCGACGCCAAATCCTTATCACCGATTTCCTTCAATAAATTCCTTGTGCCGACGCGGTGAACGGCCGCATAGGCAATCATCGTCCGGGACTGGCGGGCATCATCAATATACAGCGTCCACACGTAATCTTTTTCAATATACCGGTCCAGCACATCGATATTATATCCTTTATCCCACAATTTCCCGCAGAGGGGCCATAAACTTTCGGCGCCTCTCGGCTTAAAGGCTCCGATGCCGATTTCTCTCGCTTCCAGAACATGTTTATATGCCGGCTCGCGAAGGTACATATTGTTTTCATAAATAAAGTTCTGCGCTACTGCATCGATCAGGTTGGATATATCGCGGTTCAAATCAATGTTTTCACGAATTTTTGTCGAACTGATATCTTCATAAAACTTATCCAGCGTCAAATGGATGACGTCCCCTTCGATGCTGCAGCTCCCGTTGCCGTGGCGGCGTCCTTCATTTTCTCTCGTTTCTCTGTCAAACGTAATATGATTCAGCGTATGGACGGAATGTTCCGCCGGACTGGCTCTATAGGCCGACGCATTTTCAATGACGTCGGTTCCGACGGCAACGTACAGCTCTTTGCCGGCAAATATCCGCTTCAGCAAAGCGATGTCCTCGGGATTTGCGATATTGACGGAAATGTCGTCGGGAAACGGATACAGGTTTTCTTCATCAGCAACAGACATGTTCATGATCTTGCGCCTCATAAGACGGGGCTGCGTATGCTTGGACCAGGAAAACTCATCCAACGCCAAGTATACGTCAAAACCAAGATCCCGTATTTTGCAGGCCACTGCCTTATGCCCCAAGCTGAACGGGTCGAACGTTCCCGGATAAAAACAGGCTTTGCGGGCAGAAGGAAATGCAAAAGAACCGTTCTGAAATTCATGATGGCCGATATAGCGGTAAATATGATTTAATACGGCGGCGTTACTGTAAAAATCCAAAGTTCCTTCTGAAATTTCATCGAGCAGCACCAAAAGTTTTTTATAGCAATGAAGGAAAAGGAAATTTTTCTGCTCCATCGGCATGACCGGACTGTGGAAAATAAATTTTCCAATATCGCGGAACGCGTCTCGGCTCAGCTCCGTATTGTAATGGGCATAAGCCTTGATCATAATATACAATAACCGGAGCTGACGGTCTGCATTGGCTTCTTCATCATCGGGAAACGCCGCGGCAAATTCAGAAAAGTTCTCTAATATCACGCCGACAGTATGGACGACAGCCGAAGCAAGGGGAATATTTACGGTTAAAACTTGCGCCGCCATCGTGCTGATGAACTCATCAAATTCCTGCGGCGGCAGTTTCAGCACCATGCGTCCCAGATATTCCGGCACGTATTTGGAAATCTGCGGATCGCCGATTTCCAGCCCGTTAAACAATTCGACGGCCAATTCATTGCGCTGCGAATACGTCATATTTCCGGCAATGCGGAGCAAGCTCTCGCCGGCAGCCCGGCGAACGAAAAGAGACTCGCTCACTTTCAGCAGATTTGTCAGGTGCATTCCCAGATGCATGACGTCTCCCTTATCGCATTCGTCGTCAATATATCTCAGCATGAGCTCGATATTCGCAACCTTGATGCCCCAATGCGTGCCCATTTTCAAGTCGACAAGGAACAGATTTCCTTCCTGTTCCGAAAAAGCCTTCCGGCCTTCCGGCAGGCCCATGACTTTGAGCAAATCTGCATAGTATTGACCGCTCGTATACTCATCAAACAAATGCCGAGCCGTGTTTAAGGCGGCGACGCGCAGCGGCGGCGACGGAGAGACCGCCGCGTGTTTCACAAAGCGCCGGGCCGTTTCCATAAATGTCGGAGAAACGGCATGATCCGTCATGTTGTCCAACACGTTCAGCAGGATAATATATCGTTCTTCCGGGTAATCCTGCTGCCGAAAATATTTTTCCATGGCCGAGACGCAGCGGCTCCAGTCCGCACCGTCGGAGCACTGCAAGACGGCTTGGACGAATGTGCTGAGACAATAGCCTATCCACATTTTATGCTGTTCCGTAAAGCGCAGTTCCGGATAAATAATCATGTCCAAATACCGGTCAAACAACGACGCATTGGTTACGATTTTGTGCGGCAGCGATACGCCCGGAGGCAGTTCTTTCGTATATTGATCGTTAAAATTAGCGATAATGCGCCCCATAAGCGCTGCGGACTGGAACCGGATATCCCCTTCTTTATGGGACAATAGCTCGTAAAGAAATTTCAGCGTCATGAGCTTCTGCTGTTCCGTCATATACGTCGAATATTCTTCAAAAATACCGATATATGTGCGGACATTTTTCCACTGCCGCTCGCTTCTGGCCGCTTCGATCAGATTGCCGAAATCGCTTTCATCCCGGAAAATACTCATCAGACGGATATTATGGGCAATGGCCGCATATTTCAGCTCCGCGACGACGTCGTTTTCCTCAAGAAGCACCATTTCCTTCGGTTCCGGCCGACGGGGTTCTGTATGAGCCCGCGAAGGTTTGGGCGGCAAATCTTCAACGCCTTTTTCCTTCATAAAGGCTTCAAAATCAGCAAGTTTTGCATATACTTTCTGATACCGCGCCCGTTTAGCCTCGTCTACGTTATCTAATTTTCCCAGTATAACGTTGAAAGCCTCTGCCAGAGAATAAAAATGAACAATTTCCTCTCCGTCCGGATTACGGCTGCTCTTGACGCGGAAATCAGCGTAAATCAGTAATAACGACTCGACAGATAAATTTTCCAGTTCCAAATCCCATACGGAATGATTCGCCGCAATATGGCCGATGCCGGATAAGCCGATACGGCGGCAGCAGGCGTCCGTATAGTAATAATGCAGATACGGAACCCGTTTTTCTTCATTTTTCTTGCAGCCGTATTTGCCCAAATCATGACATAACGCCGCGCCGGAAATAAGCGCCAAATCGACGGGAACACCAAGATAAGCCAGCTGCCGGGCCGCATGCAGCGCAACGTAATGAACGCCGGCGATGTGTCCCAGCGTATTGAACGGCGATATGTCGGCGCCGATGCGCATAAACTCGTATACATACTGGTCTCGGATAAGTTTTTTCATGTGCAGATATTCCCGCGTATATCCCTGCTTCTTGATTTCCTGTTCGTCAAGAAAGTCGAAATCCTTCGTCGGATCAAACGGCAGCACGGCCTGTTCGTACCAGTACAATCCGCGCAGGATCTGCATAAGCACCAGACGGCCTTTTCTGTATTTGCCGTCGCTGCTATGGGGCACCGGCTGTCCTCCCCATCCGTCCCACTGCGCCGCCGTTCCCGGAAACATCCGTTCCAGCACGGCACAATAGCAATGAACCAGCCAGCCTCCTTCAGGAATATCTTTCAGCCAATCTATGTACCTGACGGCAGTATCCGCCACACGGCGCGAATCGTACCGTCCCTTTCCGTCGCAGCACAGCTGCAGCTCCCCGGCCAATTCATCGATCTGCGACGCCTGAATAAAGGCAATGCCTTCGTCCTTATCCATTTCTGCCGTCTTGAGAAAAGACGGTTCCAGAAAGGCTTCATACAAAAAGTCTCTGACGTTCAATGCCTTTCCTTTCATGATATTCTCCTCTATACCAAATTTCCCCATTTACTAAAAAAGACGCCTCATAATGGCGTCTTTTTCCCATGCCATTTTAGTCGTGATACAATTCCCTGTTGCGATTTACGATGTCCATGACAAGATTTGCAGTTTCTTCAATTGCTTTCGTCGATACGTCAATAACCGGGCAGCGGAGACGGCGCATGACGCTGCGGGCGTAAGTCAGTTCTTCATTGATTCGTTCAAGATGCGCGTAATGGGCATTGGCGTCAAGCCCCATTGTACGAAGCCGTTCCGAACGGATAAAGTTCAGCTTAAACGGGTCGATAACCAGGCCGACAATCTTTCTTGCCGGCACCTGAAACAATTCCGACGGCAGAGACACCTCCGGCACCAAGGGCAAGTTGGCGGCTTTGACGCTTTTATTTGCCAAGTACATGGACAGCGGCGTTTTTGACGTGCGGGAAACGCCGACGATAATAATATCAGCCTTCAGAAATCCCAGGGGGTTTTTCCCGTCGTCGAACTTGACGGCAAACTCGATAGCTTCCACCCGTTTAAAATAAGTTTCGTCAAGCTGATGAATCATGCCCGGCTTCATTGTCGGCTCCGTCTGCGTCAGCAGGCCTACGCCCTGCAGCATCGGGCTGATAATATCGACAAATGCAACCCCCATTTCTCTTGCCCGAACCTGCAGGCGGCGCCGAAGTATCGGGGAAATAATCGTGCAGCAAATCATTGCGTTTTGTTCCGTCGCTTTGCCGACAACTTCTTCAATCTGCTGTTCCGAGCGAAGATACGGAACACGGATAATTTCAAATTCTTCTTTGTCATACTGGCAGGCCGCAGCCCTGGCCACTCGTTCGGCCGTATCGCCTAATGAATCCGAGCAGGCGTAAATAATCGGTTTCGCCACCTTACGATCTCCTTCCTAAGCCACATTCCACAAACAACCGGGTAATATTCGTTTTGGAAATTCTTCCGACAATCTGCAAATCCTTCCTGTCGTCTTCCGCTCTGTCGAGAACCCGAACTACCGGCAGACAATCAATTTCATACTCGAGCATTCGCTGCGCCGCAACCAGCGCCTTTTCCTCCGGCTTGACGCAGATAACCTTGCTGACCGGCGTCATGACCATGCGAACGGGCAATGCGTGCAAGTCGTTGTTCCCCATAGCCGTCTTGAGCAGATCTTTGCGGGATACGACGCCGGCTAAAATATTGTCCGTACCGACAAATACCGTCCCCACATCTTCGGTAAACATAGCAATAATCGCGTCATAGGCACTCGTATGTTCGCCGACTACTACCGGCTGAGACAAGCACTCTTCAATGCCGATATGCATAATTTTCCGCGTCAGAAGATCTTTTTCTTTATCGCCGACAAAGAAGTATCCTAATTTCGGTCGGGCATCAATAAGTCCCAACATCGTCAGTATAGCCAGATCCGACCGCAGCGCCGCCCGCGTCACGTGAAGACAATCGGCAATCTGCTGTCCCGTAATAGGACTGCGTTCCTTGACAATACGCAAAATTGTTCCCTGCCGTTCTGATAACATACTGCCGTTTCACCTCCCGTTAATTATTTCATCTCTTATCATGCGCATACATATATAAAAGAAGGCGGTCCAAAAGAATGTTTCCCTCTTTCAGCACCGCCTTCTTATACTACCGTGTTTCCGTCCAGAATCCCATTACCATGTATAATCTTCCGTATCTGCGCGCCCTTTTCCGGTCAGTGAATCCATCAGTATCCGCTGTTCAATCTGCGCTACGTTCTTCCGCGTCGATACGACAGCGTCCGGATTGACGGAAATGGAATCGATTCCGCTTTTTACCAGAAATTCCGTAAAGTCGGGATATACGCTCGGTGCCTGTCCGCAAATGGAGACGGTCTTCCCGTCCCGGTGCGCCACTTCGATTAAGTGACGAATAGCTCGCTTGACCGCCAGATTTCGTTCGTCAAACAAAGGAGCTACCGTTTCATTGTCGCGGTCGCAACCCATGATAAGCATTGTCAAGTCATTGGATCCGATAGAATATCCGTCGACAAACTTGTTGAACTGATCGGCCATGATGATATTGGCCGGAATTTCCGCCATGAGCCATACTTTGAAATCGGGGCCGCGATGCAGGCCTTCCGCCTCCATAAGCGCTACAATTTTTTCCATTTCATCGACTCTGCGGCAGAACGGAACCATAATATGCAGATTGGTGTATCCGTATTCTTCCCGTACTTTCCGCACTGCCCGAAGTTCCAGCTTGAAAGCTTCCACATATTTCGGATCATAGTAGCGGGAAGCGCCGCGCCATCCTAAGAGCGCGCTGCTTTCCTGCGGTTCATATTTATCCCCGCCTTTGAGATTGCGGTACTCGCTGGATTTAAAATCGCTCAGGCGCAGTGTAACCGGCCGCGGCGACAATGCCTGGCAGACTTTCCGCATCCCGTCTGCGAGCTGATCGATAACGCGTTCGGGCTGTCCGATTTCAAGAAGATACAGCGGATGCTCGTGAATAAACGTCGTCCAAATAAATTCTTCCCGCATGAGTCCGATGCCGTCGCACGGAAGTTTGCCGTATTTTTCGGCTAAATCCGGATTGCCCAGATTCATGTAAATCTTCGTGCCCGTAATGGGAGTCGCTTCGGAGATGACGACAGACGCCGGACTTGCTGCCGCCGTGTCGCCTTCCGGTTTTACAATATCGGATACGACGCCTTCGTAGACGATGCCGTTCGTCGCATCGACAGTAATATCGGCTCCGTCGGGAATCGCCGTCGTTGCTTCCGTGCTGCGGCTCTTCGTGCCGACAATGCACGGAATGCCCAGTTCGCGGCTGACGATAGAAGCATGGCACGTCATGCCGCCGGCATCGGTAACGATGGCCCGCGCTTTTTTCATGGCCGGCACCCAGTCAGGCGCCGTCATCGTCGTAACGAGAATTTCGCCGTCTTTGAATTCTTCAATCTTGGACGGATCGAGAATAACGTGCGCTTTGCCGGCCGCACTGCCCGGACTGGCCGGCAGTCCCTTTACGATAACCTTGCGGTCTGTCGCTACGGCAGCGCTCGGCGCTGCCGCCGGCTGCTTGTTCTGGTTTTTCTTCGACCATACCGTTTCGGGACGCGCCTGCAGGAGCCATACTTTATTATCCCGTTCATCAATGCCCCATTCCATATCCATGTAGCAGCCGTAATGCTTTTCAATCGCTATGGCGTATTGAGCCAATTCTTTTACCTGTTCATCCGTAATGACCTGTACGCCTTGTTCTTCCGGCGGAACGAGCTGTTCTTCGCAGTCTCCGCCAGGTTTACGGACCAATTTAACCGGTTTTACATTGATCATCTTGTCGGTAATTGTCAAATCCGCTTTCTTCACCCGGAAATTATCGGGCGTAACCGTGCCTTGGACGACATATTCGCCAAGTCCCCAGGCTCCTTCAATCGTAATGGTTGAATCATCGCCGGTTACGAGATCCACCGTAAACATAACGCCGGCAGCTTTGGAAAATACCATCATCTGTATGGCGGCGCTCAGCGCAACCTGCAGATGGTCAAATCCTTGTTTGGTGCGGTAGTACGTAGCGCGTTCCGTAAAGGTCGATGCATAACATTCTTTCACGCGCTGAATAACCATGTCGGCGCCCTGTACGTTTAAATACGTATCCTGCTGACCCGCAAAGCTGGCGTCTGGCAGATCTTCCGCCGTCGCGCTGGAACGAACGGCGACAAACGGTTCCGCTTCTCCGACTTTTTCCCCTAATTCCGCATAGCTTTGCCGAATAGCTTCCGCCAAGTCGGCCGGCATTTCAGCGCTGCAGATAGCTTCACGAATAGCGGTCGTTACCGTACGGAGCTGTATCGGATCTTCTACGTCAGCCAGACCATCAAGCAGTTCCTTCACTTTTTCATCCATACCGGTTTCATGCATAAAATAACGGTATCCTTCTGCCGTCGTAGCAAAACCATAGGGAACGGGAACATTTGTCTGCGACGTCAATTCGCCGAGAGAAGACGATTTTCCGCCTACAAGCGCAACGTCGTCACGACGCAATTCATCAAACCATAATACAAAAGCCTTGTTCCTATCTGCGGACATTTCTTTTACCTCCTAAAATAATTATATGCTATATGAATTAAATTTCTCAGTTATAAATATGGTACTCTATTTATCGGTAACTGTCAACACGTTTTTTGCTATATATTATGTAATGGTATTATATATGTATACTATTAGAGCATTTTTCTATTCTATATATCCGTTCGGCCGCGCTTTCCTTATCCCTGTTTTTCCGCATCGGCAGATGAATTTTTCAGCAAAGTTCCTTTCAAAATATAAGATACTCCATATAAAAAAACATATTAATATGCTATAATAAGAAATCAGAATCGATAAAGTCAAGCAACCATGCGCCCTATGCCGCAGCTGCGCAAATATATAGGAGGATATATGTATACACCACGACGCAGAGCCAAACGTGCCAGGAAAGCAAAAAAATCAGGACTGCTGCACCGTTTCCGTCTCCTGATTATCTTATGTGCCGTCATTATCGCCGGACTTGCATTCGGCTATATCTTTGCTGCCTATCAAAGTCTGCCTACGGTCGGAAACAATATGCGTCCCGCCGTTTCATCCCAAGTCTTTGACATCCATGGCCGTCTCATAACAACGCTCCATTCGGAGCAAAACAGACTGCCTATCGATATCAACAAGGTGCCTCAGCATCTGCAGAACGCCTTTATTGCCGCGGAAGACAATCGCTTTTATGACCATATCGGCATCGATCCTATCGGCATCGCCCGCGCCGTCGTTACCAATATTATCAGCGGCGGCATAGCCCAGGGCGGCAGCACCATTACGCAGCAGCTGGCAAAGAACGCCTTCCTGTCTCAGGAACAAACAATAAAGCGGAAAATCCAGGAAGCCATGCTGGCCTTGGAAATTGAGCGGAAATACACGAAAAAAGAAATACTGGAAATGTATATGAACCAGATTTATTTCGGCCAGGGCGCATACGGCGTCCAAACAGCATCGCAGACGTATTTCGGCAAAGACGTCGACCAGCTGAACTTGAAGCAGTGCGCCATGCTGGCCGGCCTGCCGAAAAGCCCGAACTACTACTCGCCGTTCAATAATCTCGACGCCGCAAAAAGCCGGACCAACATCGTACTGGATCAGCTGGTCAAGTACAATTATATTTCGCAGGAAGAATGCAACGAAGCGAAAAATGCCGATTTGGAACTGTCCCAAATGAAGCAGACCGATGACAATGCGTACACCACATCCTTTGTCGATTATGTATCGCAGCTCGTCGCTGCCAAATACGGGGACGACGCGCTGTATAAAGAAGGCCTGCAGATTTACACGACTTTAGATTTGGAAAAGCAGCGCGCCGCCGCCGAAGCCATGCGCCAGCTGCCGGAGTATTATACGGATGACAACGGCCTTACGCAGCCGCAAGGCGCCATCGTGTCTATCGACCCCCGCAACGGCCATATTCTGGCGATGATCGGCGGCCGCGGCCAGGATAGTTTCAATCGCGCCAACATGGCTGTCCGGCAGCCCGGTTCTTCATTTAAACCGTTCGTTTACATGACGGCTCTTCAGCATGATATGCAGCCTTATTCTACGGTGGAAGACAAAGCCATATCCTACGGGTCATGGAGCCCGCAGAACTCCGACATGACATTCCGCGGCAAGATGTACCTTACCGACGCACTGGCCTTGTCCGTCAATACGGTGGCCGTTCAGCTTGCTGATGAAGTCGGCCCTTCCGCTATCATTTCCAATGCAAAAAAAATGGGCATTACAACACTGGACGAACAGGACAACAACCTGGCAATGGCCTTAGGCGGGCTGACGCGAGGCGTTACGCCTCTGGAAATGGCCAGCGCTTACGGCACGTTTGCCAATAAAGGCGTTCATATCAAGCCCATTGCCATTCTCAAGATACTGGACCGGAACGGCAATGTATTGGAAAATGAAGCAAGCCTTACGAAAAATCAGAGCAAAACGCAGGTCTTAACGGAAAAAGAAGCTTATTTAATGACGTACATGCTGGAAGGCGTCATTAACTACGGTACCGGAGCAGCCGCAGCCATAGGCCGGCCGGCAGCCGGAAAAACAGGAACGACGGACGACAACGTCGACGCCTGGTTTATCGGCTATACGCCGACTATCGCAACAGCCGTCTGGATCGGCGACGATTCCGGTTCCCAAAGTCTGGGAGAAGTCTACGGCGGTACGATACCGGCAGCTATTTGGCGGGATTATATGTATGCAGCCACACAGGATGAACCCATCACCTACTTTGAACGTCCTGCCGGCATGGCGGCGCCGGTACGGCCGCAGCCGCCGAAACCGAAAGAAGAAGAGCTGAAAAATGAGAAAAAAGACAAAGATAAAGATAAAAACCGCAAAAAACAGGATTCCGCCAATACGAAAAAAGACAAAGACAGTAAAGCAAAAAAATCCGACCGCAGCGCGCAAAGCCAGAACAAAGAATCAACCAAGCGTTCCAGCCGCTCCGGTAAAGAAGAATAAGTTTCCCTTATCTCCCGTCTGCCGCAATACGCAGGCGAGAGATTCTTTTTCCAAATCCTTCCCCGTTCAGTCCTCCGTTGCATACAAAAAATCCCTGACTTGCTTTCGCTGCAATGTCAGGGATTTTTTCGCAAATTGTTGGTTTAGATTCAGCGGGGAAACAAAAATCAGCGGCAAGGTCAAGAACGCGGACTTATTGCAGTTGAGCCGGTGATGCACAAGAGCTCCTGCCCTACGGGACAAACCCACATTATACTTGTCAGGATTAGCGGCATCTGCCTGTAAAAACGCCGTTTTACAGCTTCAGTTTCCCATCCAGAAAATTCTGGTAGTCGTCGCATATCTTTTTCACGTCGCTGCCGAAGGTGATCTGCCGGCCTTTATGGAGCCACAGGATTTTGCTGCACATGCTGCGTACCTGGCTGAGCGAATGAGACACCAAAATAGTCGTGGCGCCGCTTCCTATAATTTCCTTCATCTTGGCTTCGCTTTTTTTGCGGAACGCGCCGTCGCCGACGCTCAGCACTTCATCGAGTATCAAAATATCCGGCTTCACCATTGAAGCGATGGCAAAGGCCAGCCGCGACTTCATACCGCTGGAAAGCTGCTTGAACGGCCGGTCTTCAAACTCTTTCAGCTCCGCAAAGTCTATGATTTCTTCATACGTCTCATTCATAAACTTGCGGGTATAACCGAGGAGCGCCCCGCGCAGGTAGGCGTTTTCTTTCACCGTCAGATCCCCGTCAAACCCGCTTCCCAGTTCCAGCAGCGCCGCAATCGTGCCGCGGCGGGTAATGCTGCCTTCCGAAGGGCGCATGATCCCGGAAACGGCTTTCAGCAACGTCGACTTGCCGGCGCCGTTTGTCCCGATAATGCCCAGCATATCTCCTTCATTCAGGCTGAACGTAATATGCCGGTTGGCCCAAAATTCCCGGACATGATAATTATGACTTAACTTGCGGACAACATACTCTTTCAGCCCTATGCTCTTTAAATCGCCTGTAATATACTTGATCGATACGCCTTCAACATATAATATCTCTTTCATCGCTCTTCCTTAGACATAGTATAAAAATTTATAATTGTACTTTTTATATATCCAGCAGCCCAAGCCAAACAAACCTGCCGCATAAGCGGCTAGCAGCACGTGCAGCCATACGTCCGGCACAGACTGATACAATACGATGCTCCGGAAATACGTGATGCACACAAAAATAGGATTGCAGTAAAACACGGTCTGCAAATACGCCGGCAAAATATCGATGCTGTAAAAAATGGCCGATCCGTACATGACAACTTGCGTAAACAAGCGATATAAGTATTGTATGTCTTTAAAGAAAATAAATAGCGCCGATAAGATCAGCCCCATGCCTACATTAAAAAAAATCAAGCAAACTATGGGATACAGCAAAAAGAAAAATTTCCATGAAAAAGAAATGCCGTTAAAAGCCACAAAACAAAAATAAATAACTAAAATGATCCCAAAATTAATTAAAGCTGATACATTTTTAGAAAACAAAAATAAATATTTCGGTACGTTGATTTTCGTAAAAATAGACGCATTGCTTACCAACGCCTGCATGCCTTCATTCGTTGCTTCCGTAAAATAATTAAAAACGACTTGGCCGCTGAAAAGGTAAATAACAAAATACTCAATATTTCTGCCGAAGAAATTGCCAAATATCACAGCCATTACCGTCAGCATAAAAAGCGGGGACAATATGCTCCACACCATTCCTAGAATTGTACGCTTGTACTTCTTTTTAAAATCCCGTTTAACGAGTTCTTCAAATAGGAATTCATGTTTATTTACATTAATCATATACTTCATACAATCATTCATCATTTCTCCATCGCCATTATTGCATCATAAATACGCTGGCAATTATTCGTATCATGATAAGCAAAAAACTTTTCTGTTCTTTCCCTGTATTTCTCTTTTAAAGTACACTCATGTTGAATATACTCAATAATTCTATTTACAGTTGCCTCTAAAGTATATT
The DNA here is from genome assembly GCA_964507845.1 of uncultured Megasphaera sp. Lineage (GTDB taxonomy): Bacteria > Bacillota > Negativicutes > Veillonellales > Megasphaeraceae > Megasphaera. The sequence goes on along the minus strand of CAZDQW010000007.1, from coordinate 21,638 downwards.
CAACCTCGCCAAAACCATTTTCTTCATAATTAAAATATCCTTCTTGATAAGTATGGTGTGAGAAAAAGCTAGCCTTATCAAATTGACAATATACAACTGGTTTCTTTAAGTAAGCAAAATCAAAAGCCACTGAAGAATAATCCGTAACAAGCAAACTGCTCTCTGCAAAAATATCTCTATATTTATCATCTAAACTACAAAACTTAACCCCTTCTTTAATGTCAAAAACATTAATATAAGGTATTACTCTTGGATGTGGCATAAATTTTAAAATATAATCATATTCTTTTAAAGTTTTAAGCAATTTTTCATTATTTATCAATTTATTATAAAACTGAAAATATTCGCTTTTCAAGAATGAGTCATCATATATATCTGCACCATTTCGATGATAATTACTGCCACGAACTAAATAACTTCTCCAAGTCGGCATAATAGTAATTATTTTTTCTTTATTATCAACTAATCTATCATACCTTGCAAATCCGGATAATTTTACAATACTTTCATCATAGTAATATTTCCCCTTAATAATTGATTGGTATTCAGGCTTTGCAGCAGTAATAAATATATCGAAATTTTTATTGTATTTATTTAACCACCCGGATATATCGTCTTTTGTAATGCCATGCTGTAAAAAAATTCTTTTTTGTCCATACATCAGATCTCGAAAATATAACGCTGAATTCCAAAAAGGACAGAAAACATAGTCGTCACCAGCAGACGATATTATTTTTTTCGCAAATAAATGTATGATTCTATGTTTTAGAGAATAATGATTCAACACACTTCCATATTTTTTTATATTAATATAATCTGGACTATTTTTACTAATAACAAAATATCTTTTTTGTTTTATTTTATTATCATGCAAAAATTTAAAAAACGCCTCTCCGTTATCATCCGCTTTATTGATTCGATCCGAAACCAACCATATATCTTTATTCATAATCGGTTTCAAGAAATGATAGGCAAGTCTTAAAAAGAAAGCCTTCGTAGTTCCCGCTTTTTTACTAAATAATAGCCACTTTAAACAATTATATTCTTTATATGCATGTTTTAAGAACGTGTTTTGAGCAATTATCAATTTGTTCCCCTCAAGGGAATAAATATACTGTTTAGCGGCAATATACGAAAACGGATTAACATAATTAATCGGGAAAAATTTCTTTGTTCTAATAGTGCGATGCTCAATTATTGTATTATCGATAACAGTTACAAATTGAATCGTACATTCTTTCTCCAAGTTGTTCAATGTAAATTTAAAATTAATAGTGTCTACTGTGTTTTCTCCTAATATTTCCGACTGAATTTGACGCCCATTAGTAATTTTTACCGGTATAATTTCATGATTAATAATCGCTGCAATTTTTACATTTGAATTCGTGATTCCTTTAAAATAGGTTATATATCCTTCCACTTCAATACGATTATTAATCATATTCATAAATTCTAAATTTACACTTCTATCATTGATAGTATGAATAAAGGTGTCGTTTACATAATAGGATGCCATATTATCCTTTATTATAACGTACGGATTCGTTTTATGTTTTATCGCTATCAGAAAACATTTATGTTCTATATATAAATGTTTTTGTTTTAAAATAATATCGTCATCTATAAATCGCAGCACCTCCGCAATAATCGATTTAAATTCATTCCATTCCCCTATATCTAAAACAGAATTGGCAATTTTTTGCCTTATCTTTATCTTCCACTGCAAATCATACATTAACGTATATTGTATAAATTTAGGTATTATTTTATTATTTTGATCATAAAAATCAACTATATCTTTGGTGAAATATTTTAAAGAATCTAAATACCATACTTTTTCGTACAGAGACTTATCCAGCGCAGAATCTTCCCCAACTGATCTTTTTCTATATAAATAAGCTGTATAATTAATTACTCCTAACTTTTTCTTATTAGCAAGCAACTGTATGCATAATTTTGCATCTTCCGCATACTTGAGCCTTTCGTCAAACTTTATGTTCCTCATACTTGTTGTCTTAATGAAAGTACTTGCTATATGCAGTTGAATACAATCATATTCTTCTGTTAAATCAATGACGCGAGTTCCTTTATTAAATTTATAATTCAATACGTGATTACCTTGTTGTGCATCAAAAAATTTTATAGGTATCGAAACCATATCTATAGAATTTTTATGTTGAATAAAAAATTTTTCAACTTCTTTTAAAGCATTATTTTCTAACTTATCATCAGCATCCAAAAAGTTAATATATTCACCTTCTATATGTTTTAACCCTTCATTTCTCGCTGATGATACTCCTCCGTTTTCTTTATGAATAACCAAGATATTTTCAGGAAACTTTTCTGCATATTCATCGCATATTGTTCCGGAAGAATCTGTAGAACCATCATCCACCAAAATAAGCTGCACATTGTCTTTAAAATCTATATCCTGTCTTAAGACGCTTTCTATTGCTTCAGACAAAAATTGTTCCACATTATAAACAGCCATTACGATTGAAAATTTAAACATTTTATTGTCCCTTCTTAACCCTTGTCAGAAATTTATACATTTTTAAAAATACATTGCCAACTCCAGCTATACTTACTAAAAATTTTAATTTCTCTCGCATTCCAACATCTTCAGAAAAAAAATAGCCGGCATTATGCCGCAGAATTTGCAAAGTTTCCCTATATTGGTCTTGAAATCTGCTTTTATCGTTAATCTTAAAATAGTTTATGCATACTCCTAGTCCCTGCAATAAAAATCCTATTTTAGATACCTTTATCCCCTGCTCGTCAAGAAAGATATACCTTTCTCTAGCGATCAAAAAACATTGATAACTTTTTTCAAAATCAACTTTTGTTACCAAACTATTATTTCTTACTCTATAAAAATATAATATTTTTGACAAATAATAAATCTTTCGAGACTTTAAAATTAATTTATGCAGAATCGCATAATCTTCCATACAACGTATATTTTCCGGAAATTGCACTTGCTGAAACAGCTCTCTCTTAAAAACTTTTTGCCATAAGTGGCTTTGTATCTTCACATCTTTCACAACTTCACGCAAAAATACTTCATTTTTAATAAAACCCGATTGATTTCCGCAACATTTAGTGACTTTTCTATTCCCTTTTAAAATTACATAATCAAAAAAAATCACATCAGCACCGGTAGCATATATTGTTTTACTGATCTCATTATACCAATTACTATCCACATAGTCGTCAGGATCAATCCATGCGATATACCGCCCCTTAGCTAAATTCAAACCCACATTTCGAACTGCCCCAATCCCTTTATTCTGTTGATGAACAACCGTTAATTGGTTATGGTTCTTAAAATATTCATCGCAAATTAGTCCGCTATTATCTGTGGAACCATCGTCAATACAAATAATTTCTACATCGGCATCCTTTATTTGCAAAAAGAGCGACTCAAAACATTGTTTTATATATTTTTCTACATTATAAACAGGTATGATAACTGATAATAAAGGCTGCATTTTACTTCTTCCTGTATTGCCATATTTTAATTTGTTTAAATATAAACTGTGGTATGAAACCAATAAGTATTGGTTTTATGATAAAAGGAATCCCTTTACATAAAATATGATTTTTTTTATATCCTATATATCTAACTTTCGCTTCGGCTATACGGTCCCGCATAGGACGGTATTTTTTACTTCCGTTTTCAAGGTAGTAGTCAAGTAACGGTTCTTGTATGTTATACCCAGCAAACCCTTTACTGTATAATTCCATCACTAACGTATAATCTTCACATCGTCTGTTTATAGGTTCCGTGTTGTAACCGCCAATGTTTTTCAATACGTCTTTTCTAAAAATCATACTTGGATGGATAAACGGTATATTCCACAAAAAATCTTTTACTTGCGGATATTCCGGTATTTTCAGCATTCCCCAAATTCCCTGTTTATTAAAAACATTAGCTGTACTGCCGACAAAATCATACTCGTTATGTGATTCTAAAAATTTTATTTGTTTCTCAAATCTATCTTTATGGGAAATATCGTCATCATCCATGCGGGCAATATACTTGCCTGATGCATATTTAAGACAGTAATTCAACGCATTAGCCAATCCTTTATTTTTTTTATATCCTATTATACGGATTCTTTTATCCAATTTCTCAATTTCGCGCAGCACATCAGCCGTTTTATCAGTCGACCCGTCATCACAAATAATGAACTCCCAATCTTCGTAAGTCTGCTTTATAATAGACCGTACACTGCTGTATAATGCATCTATATGTTGGCAATTATAAACACCCATGATAACGGAAATTACCGGCATAATAAATTCTCCTGAAATAATACTTATCTTGACAGATTCCTTCTTAGAAACGTCTTATAAAAACATACTCTCATTGCGTTAGGTATTAGACCTATCAGCGTTCTCATCAACATGTTTATGATAAAGTCTATTCTGGTGATGAATCTTGTCTGCAATAAATTTTTTTGAAATTTATAGCACTGTTTTACATATTTCCATCCGCCGCGTCTTGCAAACAGCGTTTCATTCGCCCGGACGTTGACGAGAGATTCCGGTATATTGGCTGTTTTGTATCCTTTCTGCATGATTCGTATCCACAAGTCATAATCTTCAAACCATAGAAAGTCTCTGTAGTTTCCGGAATCCAGGACAGCCGATTTTTTACATACTATCGTCATATGGCGGAAAGGATTGCGCCGTTTGGCGAACCGCAAGATTTCGTCGTGTGTACAGGGCAGCACTGTCTTTGTCTCCGGCTTATTTTCATCATGACTGAATTCTGTTATCCACGTACCAAGGAGCGCGATTTCAGGATGGGCTTTCAAATACTGCATTTGTTTAAAAAATCTGTCTGCCTGCGAAATATCATCGCTGTCCATTCTGGCTATATACTCATAGCGGCAGGCCGTTATGCCATCCCGCAAAGCTAGTCCTAAGCCTCTGTTCTCCGTATATTTCAATACCTGTATTAACCCGGGATGCTGCTGCATATAACTTTCTATGCACTCATCCAGTTCTTTCGTCAGCAATCCGTCTTTAACGAGCACGATTTCCGCAGGCTTTAATGTTTGATTAACGACACTTCCCAATGCCGTGTTTAAATACGCTGCGTTTTCGTTTTTATACACTGACATGAGCACAGAAAATTCCATAGACTCCGATCTGATTTTTTCCACCTTCCCGCTGCACGACAAATTCTATCGCCCCTAATATGTTGTTTCTCATCTATAATATGTTGTTTCTCATCTATAATGTGTTGTTTCTCATCTATAATATGTTGTTTCTCATCTATAATATGTTGTTTCTCATCTATAATGTGTTGTTTCTCCAATTATAAAAACGTATACCTCCCTCTCTGTACTCTGCAAATAACTTTCTTTTCCAATAAAATATTGATGATTCGAGATACTGCGCTGTCGCTTACATGTAAATATTCCCGCAATTCCCCCCGCTCCCATTCCTGTTTTCCTGAATCACTGGTATAAAATGTGAGGATGGCGTCAATCGTTTTCTTGCGGCAAACCTGATGCAGCTTTTTCCTAATTTCATCTTCATGCATATTTTGTTTTTTATAAGAATCTGTTCCATATTTCTTATCGGGATACGGAAGTTCTTTTTCAGCATCGTAAAACATGTTAGGAAGTTCTACAAAAAAAGCAGAGGCTTCAGAATAAAACTTAGGCTTATGCCTGCAGGAAGCATATGCACTCACCACGCGCTGAATCCCGCTGCCTTTACGATCCATGAAGTGCATGCGTCCAAACATATCTGATATAATCGGATTTCTCCGAATGGAAGGAACATGAAGCAAATTCAAATCTTGTATCCGCCAGCCATTGACCATACCGCCGGGAGAATATACCTCCAGCCGGTTATCATACATATCCACATGAATCTCCGAGCCTAGAATTTGATAATCCCGATGTATCAATGCATTGACAATAATTTCCCGCACAGCTTTCTCCGGATATTCAGACATTTCATTCCTGCGCAATCCCTTCACAGACCACCGTTTTTGCGAATTATTTTGTACAAAAGCAACAGCATTCTCTAACAACGAAATTAAACTTCCTGTATATTCTTTGTCATCTACAGCATCAATATCTACGCTTCCTTTGACAATCCCTTTCCAACGAGTACAAAACACCCTCGACTGTCTTACTATCCCTTGATCGCAGAGAAGCGCGCCTGCGTTAGTTACCTTTCCGTCAGCATGGATTAGCCCAAAAGAAATTAAATCACGGTATTTATCAAAATTTTCATTATCTTGATTCACCATATTGTATGTAGCTTCCAGAAGAGTAAAACTAACTTCAGACAAGGAAAACGGGCTGGGAAGCGCATCATATGTCAGCCCTCGTCCGTTTAAAATGAGAGCATTTAATTCATGAACCGGCGCTACGAGCGATTGATTTCCTTTTCTGACAAAAGCGATTTTCGTTCCGTCGTGCGTGTAGTAATAAGGGGTTGAAAGGCCTTTTCGAACAGTAAGGACTATAAACTCTTTATTTTCTTCCCTTTCATATTGCATAGTAAAATCAGGGATAGGTTGAATTCGTTCTTTTATCAATTCGCTAATTTTTTCGCCTGCACCATGGCAGTTTGTGATTCCTGTTTTAGCGTGATCCCCGTCTCGTATGCCAAAAACCAAATATCCCGTACCCGTATTGGCGAAAGCCGATACGGATTTTAACCAGCTTCTGGCATTCTTTGTCTCCAACGTCTCTTTATATTCAACATGGCTATCTTCCATGGACATATATTTATCAATAGGCATGACATGAACACTCCTTCCATAGAGATTGCCACGAGATAGGCGCTTTCTCAATACGCTCCTTTTTTCTTGATGACAACGCCCAGTGTCCGCCAGATGAGAACCAGATCAAACCAGACGTTCCAATTTCTGACGTACCATGTATCCATCTGCACGCGCTCGTCGTAGGTTACGTCATTGCGTCCGCTGGTCTGCCACATGCCGGTCATTCCGGGGCGCACCATGTAAAAGTCGTCGATGTATTTCCCGTAGCGGGGAATTTCGGCCTTTATAATCGGCCTGGGACCTACGAGGCTCATGTCGCCTTTCAAGACGTTCAGGAGCTGCGGCAGTTCATCCAGACTGGTTCTGCGCAGGAAAGCGCCGCTTTTCGTAATGCGGGGATCGTTCTTTAATTTGAATTCTTTCTCCCATTCAGCCCGCGCCGCCGGATCTGTTTTTAGGAGCTCTTTTAATTTGGCATCGGCGTCGACGCACATACTGCGGAACTTATAGCAGGAAAATTCTTTTCCCCAGCGGCCCACGCGCCGGTGCTTGAAGATGACCGGGCCGGGCGAATCGGCATATATCCACAGGGAAAGGATAAGAAGAACCGGCAGCAGACAGATTGTGCCCAACATCGTACATACGACATCAAATACCCGTTTGCTGAACCGGTTGTACCACAGAGCCAGATTGTTTTTAAAGCTGAACGCCACAATGCGCCCGTCAATAAGACATTCCGTATCCAGCGTCGATAAGGGCATTCCGCTCATATCGGGAATAAACTCGATGCGCTTGACTAATGGCTGCAGGCGGTAAACGATATCCTGCATCATGTTGTGCTGAAGGCCCGGCGCAATGACGAGGACGTGGCGGACGCCGGTTTTTTTTATGACGTCTTCCGCATCGGCAAACGCGCCTAAATGAGGCATCATCCGGGCTACTTTCTTTTCCGGCTGCTTATCTTCCAAAAAGCCGATAAATTCATAGCCCAGGCTCATGTCCTGCTTAAAATACTCCAGCACCAGCGCCGCCGTCTTTCCGGCTCCCATAATGAGGACGGGGATTTGAAGCATATGAGCCCGGCCCAAAATATGTTTTACGGCATAGCGGCCGGCTACCAGAAAAACAAAGGCCAACAGCCCCAGCAGCGCCGTAAATAACCGGGACGTGCTTGCCGCCGTCTGAGCCAGGTACATAATAAAAATCAGCACGGCCATGGAATAGAGGTTGACCTGAAAGATCTGCGATATAAGCCGCCAGAACTGTATGCGCCTCGTATACAGCTCGTGGGTCTGCATAAAAATCATATACACGGCAGGCACAATCACGTGGATGCTGAGCCACGAAAGGCGGAAATAGGTATTTTCCATCAGCCAGTTCCGCAGAGCGCAGGCCAAGTATTCCGCCGCCAAAACAGCAGCATAATCCACAACAAGCAGCAATAGGGGCATCAGGAACGTGCTGTATTTATTTCTGATCGAAATTGTACTCCCTGCCTGTTTCATCGCGATTGCTTTCTACTCCTCTCTTTCACCAAATATTATATCTATTTCGTCTATCTCTGTCCATATCCCCTGCCTGCGGCATCTGCTATTTTGCCACATATTTCGCCGCTTCGATGCCCCCCCCCCCAGACATTTTTTACTGTAAAAGGACTCTGTTTTATGGGAAACCGAGTCCGCCTTCCGCAAAATTTAAATCGAAGTCTCCGCCGTATACAACAATATCGACATCGCTCCGCGCAGTATGCGTATCTCCGTCTGCTATTCTCTGAAACGCTGATGCCCTGTCATTCTGCATATTTCCCCGACAGGCAAACAGCAATGATCATGCGTATTTCCGCATCTCCTCCTTGATAGTACATTATAATACAAAAAAGTGTTTCAGGCAAAGATAAAACTATTGAACTGCAAAAAACCTCCTGCATTACTGCAGGAGGTTTTTTATGAGCTATGTATATTATCACGCGTTATGCTTTAGCGATGATATTACATCATGCCAGGCATTCCGCCCATGCCGGGAGCTGCCGGAGCTGCCGGAGCCGGTTCCGGTTTATCGGCAACAAGGGTTTCCGTCGTCAATACCAAGGCGGCGATAGAGGCGGCGTTCTGCAAAGCCGTCCGCGTTACTTTCGCAGGATCGACGATGCCGGCTTCGATCATGTCGACATATTCTTCCGTCAGTGCGTTGAAGCCGACGCCGGCTTCGGTGGATTTTACTTTTGCTACAATAACGGAGCCTTCCAGACCAGCGTTAGCGGCAATTTGACGAACCGGTTCTTCGACAGCCCGTTTTACGAGGTTGATGCCGGTCTGTACGTCGCCTTCTTCATGGAATTCATCCAATACGGGGAGAATATCGATGAACGTCGTGCCGCCGCCGGCTACGATGCCTTCTTCGACAGCTGCGCGCGTAGCGTTCAATGCGTCTTCCAGACGGAGTTTCTTTTCTTTCAGTTCGACTTCCGTTGCGGCGCCGACTTCAATAACGGCTACGCCGCCGGACATTTTAGCCAGACGTTCCTGCAGTTTTTCTTTGTCGAAATCAGACGTCGTTTCTGCAATCTGGGCTTTAATCTGAGCGACACGGTTCTTGATTTCTTCGGAATTGCCGTGGCCTTCCACGATCGTCGTTTCGTCTTTCGTCACGCGGACCTGACGGGCCGTACCGAGATCTTCCATCGTAATGCTGTCCAGTTTGCGGCCCATGTCTTCCGTGATGACCGCAGCGCCCGTAAGGATCGCAATATCCTGGAGCATAGCTTTGCGGCGGTCGCCGAAGCCCGGAGCTTTTACGGCAACGGCTTTAAAGGTGCCGCGGAGTTTGTTGACAACCAGCGTAGCCAAGGCTTCGCCTTCAACGTCTTCGGCAATGATGAGCAGTTCCTTGCCGGACTGTACTACTTTTTCAAGAACCGGGAGCATTTCCTGGATCGAAGCAATCTTGCGGTCCGTAATGAGGATGTACGGTTCGCTCATGACGGCTTCCATTTTATCCGGATCGGTTACCATGTACGGCGAAATGTAGCCGCGGTCGAACTGCATGCCTTCAACGACGGACAGCTGCGTGCCCATGGTTTTCGATTCTTCCACCGTAATAACGCCGTCTTTGCCGACTTTTTCCATGGCGTCGGCAATGAGGCCGCCGATTTCTTCGTCGCCGGCGGAAATGGAAGCAACCTGGGCGATCGCCGCTTTATCGGAAACGGAAATAGAACGGGTCTTGATTTCTTCTACTAATTTGGCAACGGCTTTTTCAATGCCCCGTTTCAAAATCATCGGGTTAGCGCCGGCTGCCACGTTGCGCATACCTTCCTGGATCATTGCCTGAGCCAGCAGCGTAGCCGTCGTCGTGCCGTCGCCGGCTACGTCGTTGGTTTTCGTCGCAACTTCTTTGACGAGCTGGGCGCCCATGTTTTCAAAAGGATCTTCCAGCTCGATATCGCGGGCGATGGTGACGCCGTCGTTCGTAATCGTCGGCGCGCCGAATTTTTTATCCAAAACGACATTGCGGCCTTTGGGCCCCAGCGTTACTTTTACTGCATTTGCCAGCGCGTCTACGCCTTTGCCCAAAGCGCGGCGTGCGTCTTCATTAAACAAAATCTGTTTTGCCATGGTAAACACTCTCCTATATATGTATGATCAGGTATTATTCTTTTAGCAAATCGCCAAAATATCGCGTTCGCTGACGATCAGGTATTCAGCGCCTTCAAATTTAACTTCCGTTCCGGCGTATTTGGAGAAAATAATCTTGTCTCCCACATTGACGTCCAAAGCGGCGCGTTTGCCGTCGTCAAGCAGTTTGCCCGGCCCTACGGCAATAACTTCGCCCTGGCTCGGTTTTTCTTTTGCCGTGTCCGGCAGGAAAATGCCGCTGGCAGTCTTTTCTTCCTGTTCCAGCACACGAATTACTACGCGATCTCCTAACGGTTTTAACATTTTATATTCCTCCTCGATGATAAACAACGTCTCTTGTTAGCACTCTCTTGGTTCGAGTGCTAACCACACCATATATATTACCGTTTAAAGGTGAAAAAGTCAATACCTCGATCCTTATTTTTTTATTCTTTTCTCTTTCCCTGCTGAAGCTGTTCGGCGCCGGCAATAATCGCCTCCGCCACGCTTTTCAGGGATTTTCTCTTTTTCATGCTGTACTGCTGAATACGGCGGTACGCTTCATTTTCCGGAATATGGTACAGCTCCATCAAATACCCTTTTGCTTTTTCCACGGCTTTCCTTGTCTCGATGCGTTCGTTCATTTCTTCCAGCCGGCGGGCCGTTTCTTCCTGCCGCTTAAATTGGGAGATGGCTATTTCCATGGCCGGAAACAAATTGACCGGACTGACCGGCTTTACCAGATACCCCAGGACGCCGGAATCTTTGGCTTTATCGACGATATCATGTTGGCTGTACGCCGTCAGCAGCAGCACGGGCGCAATGTGTTCGCGGGCAATCATCTTTGCGGCATGGATGCCGTCAAGGCGCGGCATTTTGATATCCATGAGCACAATATCCGGTTTTTCCCTCCGCACGAGTGCCAGCGCTTCCACGCCGTCCGCAGCCTCGCCGACAACGCAATGACCCGCATCTTCCAGCATTTCGCATAAATCCATGCGGATAATCGATTCGTCATCTCCAATCACAACACGATAACCCATATATGGTTCCCCTCTCTACACCTGAAAACGTATACTTATACTGGTTCCCCGGGGAATGGCCGGCAGGAACGCCAGCTCTCCCTTCAAATCTTTTTCCACAAGCGTCCGGACGATGGCCAGCCCCAAATGCTTCCGCTGCGGCGGTTCGACAGCGACAGTTCCCATGCCGATCCCGTCGTCGGCAACAGTGACGACGCACAGATCTTCTTCTTTTCTTACCGTAATGCTCACCTGTCCCTCCGACCGGCCTTCAAAGCCGTGGATAATGGCATTTGTAATCAGTTCGTTCAGCGTCAGCGCCATGGACGTGGCCATATCGGACGGCAGGTACAAGGCGTCGCCGGAAAAATTCGTCCTGATGCGGCAGTCCGCCCCGGCCATGCCGTGGGACAGCAGCACCAGCAGCTGCCTGGCGACGGCGGAAATATCGATGCATTCCTCATCGTGATGGGATAGTATTTCGTGGACCAGCGATATGCTCAAAATACGGTTGACGCTTTCCTGCAATACGTCTTTTGCTTCTTTGCTCTCCGTGCGGCGCATCTGCATCCGAAGCAGGCTGGCGATCGTCTGGAGGTTGTTTTTCACGCGGTGGTGAATTTCCTTGATGACCGACATTTTTATCAGGAGTTCTTCTTCCTTGCGGTATAATTCCGTCCGCTCCGTCAATACGGCAATGACGCGGTATACTTTGCCGCGCCGCAGCAGGGGAATTACCCTCCTGGTAACGACCATCTCGCCGAAAGTCACATCTTCGACAAAACCTTCCCTCGTCGCCAATGCCTGCTTTGCCCCGGTCAGATTGATCTGGCTGTTGTAAATATTCGCCCCGACGAGCACGTTTGACCGGCTGCGCATGTGCAGGATGCTTTCGGCCATTTCATCGGCATAAATGACAATGCCGTTGCAATTTATCAGGACAATGCCGTCCTGAACAGACAGGCGGCGGTACAGCTTGCGCGAATCCCGCTCGATCGGCACTTGCAGCGCCAGAAACGCCGTTTCCGTCAGTATGTCGCGGCTCGGTTCCACCGTCCCGACAAAGACGATGACGGCAATCGTCTCGCCGCCGTTATCTACAAAGGGATAGGCAACCAGGGGCTCCACCCTGCCGTAATCGACTTCCTTGCATCCCTGCACCATCTCTCCCGTCTGCAGCACCTTCAGCACAATCGGCTCTTCATAGCCGGAAAATTCAGCTCCGGCCCGTTCTTTCCATTCTTTGTTTTCAACAGGCGACAGCAGGGGCAGCCGGAACGCCGCCAGCACTACCGTTCCTTCCTTCTTTCCCGGCACGAAAACCTGCACTTCCCGGTGCGACAAGTCGCTGGCAAACTGCAGCAGTTCCTCACTGTGCCGCAATATGTGGATCTGCACCTCCGATAAGGCGCTCTGGCTGCGGCATATCGTTTCCATCAGCATCATCGGCAGCCGTCACCTCGCTTCGCACCGGAAGAGATGGCCAGCGCCGGTTTGGCATTGAGCGTCAAATCGGCAAACAGCCCCTCCCTTGCCATATAATACGCCCGGCAGCCGATCATAGCGCCGTTGTCCGTGCACAAAACCGGTTCGGGCCGGTAAAAGCGGTACCCCCGCTCGCGGCAGGCCTGCTCCATCGCAGCGGCAAGAGCGCTGTTGGCGGAAACGCCGCCGGCGGCGGCTATGGTCGTCATGCCGCACCACGCGGCAGCATCCATCGTCTTTTCCACCAGCGTTTCGACAACGGTCTTTTGAAAGCTCGCCGCCACGTCATGAGGATCGTAGGACTGCTTCCGCTGCTCCTGCGTATGCAGGTAGTTCAGGACTGCCGACTTCAGGCCGCTGAAGCTGAATTCAAAATTATGCTTTTCGTGAAGCGCCTTGGGAAATACAATGGCATCGGCATTGCCCTTCTGCGCCAGTTTGTCGATCTGCGGGCCGCCGGGATAGGGATACCCCATGACGCGGGCGATTTTGTCAAAGGCTTCGCCGGCCGCATCATCTCTCGTCTGTCCCAGCAATTCAAAGGAGTTATATCCGTGAATGGCGACAAGCTGCGTATGCCCTCCCGAAACGACAAGTGTCAAAAACGGCGGTTCCAGTTCCGGATGGCTGAGAAAATTGGCGAATATATGACCCTCCATATGGTTGACGCCGACAAGCGGTTTATCCAAGGCAAAACTGAGCGCCTTGGCCGCCGCCACGCCGACGAGGAGCGCGCCGACCAGCCCCGGCCCGTACGTCACCCCGATATGGCCGACGTCCTGAAAGCGTATCCCTGCCGCATCAAGGGCTTCCCGAACGACGGGAATCACATATTCTATATGCTGACGCGACGCTATTTCCGGCACGACGCCGCCGAATTTCCGGTGAACCGGCACCTGCGTGGAAATAATATTCGATAAAATAGTCCGTCCGTCCTGAATAACAGCTGCCGACGTTTCATCGCAGCTGGTTTCTAAAGCCAACGTATACATACATTTATTCATCCTTTTTTGCTGAATGATCAGTTTCCTGATACTGTTCTTTTGTACATTCCATGACATAGGCGTCTTCTTCCGGCGCGGAGTAGTACTGCTTCCGCACGGATATGACTTCGTACCCGACTTTGCGGTACAGTCCGGCAGCCGCTGCGTTGGACACCCGGGCTTCCAAAAAAATGTGGCTGCATCCGTCCTGCCATGCCTTTTCCATCAAGGCCCGCAGCAGCTGTTCGCCGTATCCGCGTCCCCGAAAGGCTTCGTTTACGGCAATGTCGATGATCTGCCCCTCGTCCAGAACGCGCCACAGTCCGGCATATCCGGCAACATGTCCGTCCCGATCCGTCAGCACATAATAGCTGGCCAGAGATGTATTCGCCAATTCCCGTTCCACAGCTCTGCGGGACCGCGGATGCGAAAAAGCTTCTTCCTCGACGGAGCAAATTCCATCAACGTCGCCCATCACGGCCTGTCTCACTGTCATCGGCATAAGCTGCCTCCGTGGCGTTTTTCCCATAGCACTTCGGCTTCGCTGCGCCGCTTATAAGCCGGCGTCAGCGTCATGCAGTCATCGACGTCGCCGGCTTTCCACCGCTGCATCGCCGCCGCGGCAATACTGCCTGCCCTAGGAATCGCCGCCGTCGGCAGAGCCAGGGAAAACAGGGCGCTGCTTTCCGTTATCTGCTGCCGGTACAGGGCAGATCCGTCGCCGCAGAATACGACGCGGCAATTTCTTTCGCGCAGCTGCGCCAGCACATCGTCCAGCGCCATAACGGATACATCCTGCACGACGTCTAACGCTGCGCCGTCCCACCGGTACAGGGCCGCGTACACATTGCCTTTCTGTGCGTCAATGAGCGGGCAGATAAGATCCCTGTGGCCGGCAAAATTCCATGCCAGCCCCTCCGCCGTACCGACGCCGATAATCGGCACGTCCCAAGCGAACGCCAGCCCCTTTGCCGTCGCCATGCCGATGCGGAGCCCCGTAAACGATCCGGGGCCGACCGATACGGCCACGCAGTCAATCTGCTGTTTTTTCACGGACGCTTTTTCCAGCATGTCCGCAATATGAGGCATCAGCTGCTCGGAGTGCGTCAGCCGGGCCTGCACGGTCAATTCCGCCCGCAGGACGTCCTCCTGAAGCAGTGCGACGCTCGATACCAGGCTGGATGTTTCAATGGCTAACAACATATGCTTTTACCTCGTTTTCTGCGCGCCGCCACCGGCTGCCGGAAAATACAAAACGGACGAGCCGGTCTTCCGGCCCCGTCTTTTCAATCGTAATATGCGCCGCCGATTCCGGCAGGCGGCCGGGAAATTTCTCCGACCATTCAATGACCGTCACGCCGCCGCGCAGGTACTCATCAAATCCCAGATTATCGAGCTCTTCTTCCTCTTCGAGCCGGTAAAAATCAAAATGCTGCAGCGGAATCCCGCCTTCGTAGTAATTTAATATCGTAAACGTAGGGCTGGCAACGACATCCTGAACCCCCATTCCCACGGCAATTCCCTGCACGAAATGGGTTTTCCCAGCGCCCAGATCACCATGCAGCGCCACGACGTCGCCGTCGGCCAGTACGCCGCCAAAGGCCGCGCCCAGCTCCTTCGTCTCCTGTTCGGAGTGCGTTTCTATTTCAATCATGTACAGCCTCCTCTCCGCTGTGAAAATGATTCCATCCTGCCGGCGGCAGCAGCGTTTCGACGCCGTCCCGCATCACATATACCTGCCCGGGTCCCTGCCGCACGAAGCCGACAGGCGTTACATACGGGCACTCTGCCTGCAGCGCCGCAAAATCAGCCGGCGCCATCGTAAATATGAGCTCGTAGTCTTCGCCGCCGCAGAAAACAAACGTATCGATATCTTTCTTCGCCGCTTCCGCCCACTGCCGCAACGCCGGACTCGTCGGAACCGCCGCCCTGTCCAGCACCAGATCGGCGCGGCTGGCTTTGGCAATTTCATTTGCTTCGCTGGCCAGGCCGTCGCTGATATCATTCAGGCTATGGCCGTGATGCTTCACCAGCAGGCGCCCCAGTTCGATCTGCGGCGACGGCCGGCGGTGGGCTTTTTTCAGTTCCTTATATCCGCCGGCGCCGCAGAGGAGCACGTCCAGTCCGCCGGCGGAATCGCCGATCGTATGGGAAACGGCAACGATATCGCCGGGCACTGCCCCGCTCCGGCAGATAGCCTTTCCGCGTTCCACTTCACCGAAAGCCGCGACGGTAAGAACCATGCCGCCGTGCGACAGCACCGTGTCGCCGCCGATAATATTCACTTCGTATGCCCTGCATATCTCTTTTATGCCGTCATACAGATCCTGCAGATCGGCCATATCCATCTGCGGCGCAACAGCCGCAGATAAAACGATATGCGTCGGAATACCGCCCATGGCCGCAATATCGCTGAGATTGGAAGCGACGGCTTTGTACCCCACATCATGCCAAGACGCCGTCCTGCCGATGATAAAGTGGCTCCCTTCCACCATCGTATCGATAACGGCAATCTGATCCCTCTTCTCCGTCGCCCTGTAGACGGCTCCGTCGTCGCCGATACCGACAACGACCGGACCGGGGCGGAAAAGCGTTCCTTCTTTTATGGCGTCAATAAATCCAAATTCGCCGACATCAGAAATTTTCATATCCCTTGCTCCCCATGATGACAACATATCTTCATCTATTGTAATAAAAATACGATAAAAAGTAAAACCTTGCCGCCGATAAATTCCGAGCTGTCAGTTCGATTACAAAAAAAGACTGAAAGCCCGCCCTCCTCTTTCAGTCATAATACGTTCCTATGTGCAATATAGTTCACGCCGTCCATTGTCCGGAAACAAAACGGCAGCGCGCCGCCCCATCATACAGCCGCCACATCAGCACAGCTTTTCCAGCAGCGCAGCGGCAGGCTCGAGCAATTCGGGATGGCGCACCATATAACCAGTCAGATCCTGCCACGCCTGCCGTTCATCCCGATACGGCTGCGGCCCTTCCATGACGTCCTGTACATCTGCAATTTGCCCCAGGGGCTGGTAAAAGTCGTTTTCATACGTCCCGTACGCATCAGGTCTCAGCCAGTGATACGGCGTAACGACGTGATCCAGTTTTTCGGTCAGCGGCGGAAACAGCGAATAGTAGGAAAACCCTGCCGGCGCAATAAGTTCCAGTACCGTCGGCATGATGTTCATGTGGCTGCCGATCGTATTGCCGGAGAAAAGGCGCTGGTCTATTTCACGGTGGTTCATCATCAGCACGGGACTGTGCCGTTCCCGAATCGTGCAGGCCCGTTTCATGAGGGACGTTTTTTCCAGCTCCGTCATGGCAACGGCATGGTCTCCCGTCACGATGATCAGCGCGTCGGGATAGGCGCAGCGCAGCGTTTCTATAAAGGTTCCCAGCGCCCGGTCGGCAAACCAGAAGGTCCCCAGATTTTTCTGCAGCGCCTTATCATGCCGGATATCGGCCGGAGCTTCGGGCATCACGTCTTCCGTGCAGTACCCGTATTGTTTCAGCGGAATTTTAAAAGGCCCGTGGTACGACGTCGTATAGACCATGTGGAATTCCCGCCGACCTGTCCCGGACTGCTGCATCAGCTCCGCCGTTTTTTCCAGGAATACATTATCATATACGCCGACCCATGTTTTCGGCGCCTTCGGCCCGCAGAAATCGGTCGCCGTCATGACTCGGTCAAACCCGCAGGCCGGCGCAAACTGGTTGAAATTGCCGTACGTCACATTTCCGCCGTACCAGTACGTCGAATGATAACCCAGCCGTTTCAGCTGCAGCGGGAACGCCGTCGGCACCGTTCCCTTCCAAAAAGCTTCATTTTCATTCAATTCAAGGCCGGAGTCAAAAATACCGCTCATGAGGCTGACAATAGACGGGCGGGAAATGACCCCTGCCGACAAGGCATTCGGCAAAAACGCCGTGTGACTGTCATTCATGAGTTTTCTCCCGCCGGACACGAGATTCAGGCACGCAAAGGCAGGATCAAAAAACTGCTGCAAATAGCTTTCGCCTACGATCAAGAAAATCCGCGACGGAGGAGCTGAGATTCTGGGCCCTTTTGCTTTCCGCAAAAAGGCGTACACCGGATTGGGATACGTTTCTATATTCCTGCCATCCAACTGTACCGTACGAATAGACTGCAGATCCTCCTCGTCGCTGCGGCGGTACGCATCGTTCAGCTTTCGTTTCATGACTTGTTCCAAGGAAACCAGATCATCTGCCGCCGCTTTGGCAAAGAAAATATCTCTTTTGACAATACTTGGAATCGTATCCCACTCCGGCTTATCGTCATGGCTCAATGTCCCGCCGTATCGGAACCAGTAAAATCCGATTATGACTGCCAGCACAACAGCCGTATTAAAGACATATTCCCATACGCCGGATAGCATCAGCGGATAGGGAACGCTGGGCAGGGACAGCAAGAACAACATACAACCGAGGGAAACAATCCAAAAGGGAATCAGCCCCAGCAGAATCAGCGCACCGTGATCCTGATTGAAAAAAATATCGGCCAGATTATGCTTTTCCGCACGAACTCCCAGCCGCAGGACGTGATTGTATATATCGTGGAAATGTTTATAAAATATCATCTTGCCGGCAAAGGCCGCATACAATACCGTGGCATACATTAGGCCGGCGCCCAGCCGGACGGCATTTCCGGCAGCCTCGTAGAAAGGAACGAAAAGTCCCGGCAGGGAAATACCTATCATGGACAGCAGAAACACGTAGGCATTAAAGTCCATGCCCCACCAGAATCCATAGCGGAAGCAATGCCATACGACGCGCCATCTCCCCTGCAACGTATCATACGGGCAATACACCTTGATGAAAACGGCTCTGAACACAGCGCATAAAATCGGAAAAAAGAGAAATAACTTAATATCCTGCTGAATAGATAAAAAATATTGTATAAACACTGTAAGCCTCACAGTTAGAAAAATATATATCTTTTCAGATCGCCGCTCTTATTATACCACTGTTTCGAAAAAAGAAGAGAGAGACGTTTTTTCAAATGAACGTCTCTCCCGGCAATCGATTATCCTTTTTGATAGTACGCCTTGTACCACGAAGCAAAAGCTTGCAGCCCTTCTTCAATGCTCGTATTCGGCTTGAAGTCAAAATCCCTGATTAAATCGGTGACATCGGCATAGGTCTGATAGACGTCGCCGAGCTGCATGGGCAGGAATTTTTTCTCCGCCTTTTTTCCCAGGACTTGTTCCAGCACATCTATGAAATGCATCAGCTTTTCCGGATGATTGTTTCCGATATTATATATCACATAGGGGTCGCCCTTTTCATTGGCCTTCGGCGGATTGCACAGCATATGCTCCATGCCGCCGACAATATCGTCGATATACGTAAAGTCGCGGTACATATCGCCATGATTATAAACCTCAATCACTTCGCCGCAGTATATTTTGTCCGTAAACTTGAAATACGCCATATCAGGCCGCCCGTACGGTCCGTAGACGGTGAAAAACCGCAGCCCCGTCGCCGGAATGCCGTATAAATGGCTGTACGTATAGGCCATCAGCTCGTTTGATTTTTTCGTCGCCGCATACAAGCTGACGGGATGATCGACATTATCGGCCGTGGAAAAGGGCACTTTGTCCTGATTGCCGTATACGGACGAGCTCGACGCAAAAAGCAGATGCAGAACGGGATACCGGCGGCACGCTTCCAGTATATGGAAAAATCCGACGATATTCGATTCAATATACGCCTGCGGATGGTCAATACTGTAGCGCACGCCGGCCTGAGCCGCCAGGTTAACGACAATATGGGGCCTAAATTCCTCAAAAACCTGGAAAACAGCCTGTTCATCGGCCAAATCGCCTTTGACAAACGAAAATTTCTCATATTTCCGCAATACGGCAAGGCGGCTTTCCTTCAGCGATACGTCGTAATACTCGTTCATATTGTCAAATCCGGCTACTTCCGCCCCCTGCTCCAGCAGCCGGACCGCCAGATGAAAGCCGATAAATCCGGCAGCGCCTGTAATCAGAACGCGCTTTTTCGGGTCAAACGCACGATATTCCGCCATATCCATCACCTCGTATTAGTCACGGTCAAACAAATCTCTCGTATATACTTTATCCTTCACGTCGAGCAGGTCGTCGGACCACCGGTTGGCCACGATGACGTCGCTCCGCCGCTTGAATTCCTCCAAATCGGCAATGACGGGCGAACGGAAAAAGTCGCCGCTCCGCAGCGTCGGTTCATAGACGATGACGGGAATCCCTTTGGCCTTGACGCGCTTCATAATCCCCTGAATCGCCGAGGCGCGGAAATTGTCGGAAGCTGTCTTCATAGTCAGGCGGTAGACACCGACGACGCCGGGATTTTGGGCGATGATCCTGTCGGCAATATGGTCTTTTCTCGTGCGGTTCGCCGCAACGATGGCCGTAATCAGGTTCTGCGGCACGTCGCGGTAATTGGCCAGCAGCTGTTTCGTATCCTTCGGCAGGCAGTATCCTCCGTACCCGAAGGAGGGGTTATTGTAAAAATCACCGATGCGCGGGTCGAGGCACACGCCGCGGATAATCTGTTCCGTATTGAGTCCCCGCATTTCGGCATACGAATCCAACTCATTGAAATATGCGACGCGCAGAGCCAAATATGTATTGGCAAACAACTTGATGGCTTCCGCTTCCGTCGAACCTGTAAACAGCATGGGCACGTCTTTTTTCACCGCTCCTTCGGCCATTAACCCGGCAAATACGCGGGCCCGCGGCGAATCTTCGCCGACGACGATGCGTGAAGGATACAAGTTGTCATAAAGCGCCTTGCCTTCACGGAGAAATTCCGGAGAAAACATAATCTGTTCCGTATGGTATTTTTTCTTGACTTGTTCCGTATATCCCACGGGAACCGTCGACTTGATGACCATGACGGCCGCCGGATTGACGGCAAGGACTTCTTCAATAACCGACTCAACGGAAGAAGTATCAAAAAAATTCAGCGACGGATCATAATTCGTCGGCGTCGAAATGATGATGAAATCAGCGCCGCCGAAAGCTTCTCCGGCATCCAGCGTCGCCTTGAAATGCAGGTCATCCCGCTGCAGGAAAGAAGCAATATCCGTATCGGCAATCGGCGATTTGCCTTCATTGAGCAGCTGCACTTTTTCCGGAACAATATCCAGCGCCGTCACGTCATGATGCTGCGCCAGCAGCAACGCGTTCGACAACCCTACATACCCTGTCCCGGCAATAGCTATTTTCATAAGTCTTCATCTACCTCGTTACTTAATTTACTGCAGGAGCCCCTCTTCCGCGCAATCTACGCGTTCCATAATTTCTTCCTCAGATATTGCAAATAGGCGCCTGCTGCTTTTTTATAGTCTTTACTATTATAATACGCTTTGGCCAAAAAACGCCAGTCTGTATATGTCTGCGGCATGACATAAGGCACGTCCTTCCAGGGAGATTCAGCAGCATATTGCCTCCATGCTTCATAATACGCATACTTCCAGGAATTTCTCTGTCCTTTTTCTCTATACCCGTCTTTCCAAAAAGTCGTATACATCTTCCACGGTTTATTCTTTCCAGTAAAATGAATGATCTTTATGGACTCTTTTTCTCTTTCATAAGCACGGTCACTAAAATAAATCTTACAGTTAAACTGTATGGATGAAGTAAAATATACCTTGCCTTCCAGTACAATATTCAGCACATCTTGATCCATTTGCGGAAATGATCGTTCCGCTGCCAATGTAACCGCCGTATGCCCTATATCAGATTGAACATATTTGTCTATATCAATC